>CAYYMH010000030.1:0-48429 GCA_964472785.1 uncultured Cytophagia bacterium
AATTGCTGAATGCAGCAGCGCAATGGTTGAAGTCAAAAGGAATGGACTCAATGCGCGGACCGCAAAATCTACCGGTCAATGAAGCCACGCCCGGATTGTTAACCGAGGGATTTGATTCCCGACCGGTTATGTATTACCATTATAACAAACCTTATTATAAAAAGCTGATTCGAGGAGCCGGATTTGAAGAAATCAAACGTGTGAAATCCTGGGAAGTATCGGTGATGAATCCGATGGAAGAGAAATTAGATCGCGTATCACAATTGGTCATCAAAAGATATGGCGTAAAATTCGAAACCTGGGGCGATCGATCACTTAAAGTTCGTAAGCAGGAAATGTTCGACATCTACAACGACGCCTGGAACGATAATTTCGGTTTTGTCCCGTTCACTAAAGAGGAATTCGATTCCATCATTGATGACATGACGCTGATCATGGACAAAAGACTGTTTATGTTTCTTTACATCGATGGCAAGGCAGCAGCATTTTTTGGTGGTGTGCCCAACATTACCGAGCGGATGCAACCCATCAAAGGGTGCAGAAGATGCGAGCTTTTGCGGGCTGCGAAGATGCTGCTGACCAAAGCTAAAGTCACAGGCTTCCGGCTGGGTTACCTCGGTGTGAAGAAAAAATACCGGAATCTGGGATTGCCCGCGGTCATGCTGTGGCGCGAAAAGCAAATTACCCAATCCATCAAGAAATATAAATACTGCGATATTGGCTGGGTGCTGGAAGATAATGTGCTGGTGACGCGGTTGGTAGAAATGATGTCTGCGAAAGATTCGAAAACTTATACCATTTTTGAAAAAAAGATTGAATAATGTAGAATTTGTAAAATCAATAATCAGTTGGATCGTTGTTTTTTTATATTTAGACCGTAGGGGATGCACATGTGCATCCCCTACTATTTTTTCTGAGGCTGATATTCTCTTCTGTTCATTCATATCTGTTAATCAGAAGAATTAAAAAAGCTGGACGCATCCTTACTTGAAATATTCTTTTGCCTCGAAGGCTCAACGTTTTAAAAACCAATTTGTTACTACTTACTTTTTTCTTCGTATCTTGGAACCCTGGAGGCAAGTATTTATGAATAATAAACAAAAAAGATCAATCAACCATCATCTTAAATTGATTCAGATAATCTTTTCCTAATTTTAAAAATGCATCCGAAACATGATAGAAATTTCGTTCGCAGCTTTGCCGGGCTAAAGCCAGCATTTTTTCTGTCTGTGTGAAATAGAAACTAAACTCGTCAGAAACCGGCTGATTCAGTTTAATAATGAGTTCAAAAATTGCTGCTTCGAAACGCCTGATTTTTTCCTGAAGCGACTTTTTCTGACTGTGATCGCCCGATGAAAACCGGATCAAGTTATCCTGTGTTGTTGTTATTTCATTTTCCATGGTCGTCGTCTCTATTGATGAAGTGTCCAAATGTTTTCTCGGTTATAATTTTCATTACCTTCCTGGGTCACCATCGAAATCCGGATTCTTTGATTTGCGAATAATTCTGTCGATCAAATCACGCGCCAACTGCGTTTTAATTAATGCCTCTTCGTATTTGCTTTCATCCAGGTCTTTATGGGCATTCTGTTGCAATTGTTTGATCCGTTCGAATAAAATATTGTTTTCATTTTCAGGATCAGATAACTTAAATTTTTGCTCAGCATTGTCAATTAATTCATCCAGCAGCGTCATCTCTTCAAAAGCTCTCAGTTCAGCTTTGTCCGCTTTTCCCTGAGCTAAATTCAGAGCACGCAATAATAGCCGGGTTGATTGGTGGTAATAATCAATCGCCTGGCTGTGTTGTCCGTTTAGTTTGGCTTCCTCTGCTTTTTTTGCCAGTTCCAGCGCCCGGTTTTTTATTCTTTTGACAGTCTGATTTTGGCTCTCTTCGATCACATCTTTGTTTTTTGAATAAAATTGATCAAAGCGGTATGCCTCATCAGTTGCCTGTTGCCCCACCGATTTATCACTGTCACGTGCCAGATCAATAGATTTTTTGACGAGAAAATTAGCGCGATTGTAGTGAAACATGCTTTTTTTTAATTCACTATTTCGGGCGGTTTCAATCGCAAGTGACTTGTTTTTTTTGCCTCGTTCTAAAAACCCGGCTGCTTCTGCGTTCGAGCTTTTCGGCACAATGTCGTCTGCTTTCTCGATTAATTGATTAAGCTGCTTCATTCTTCTTTTAAACGGTTCCCGAAAAAGAATCTTTAACGCCTGATTCACTTCTTGATCTGCCCGCTTCAAAAGTTGATTCGCAATGATCGGACGTCGGTTCCGCATCTGCCTGCCTGCTCTCCGTAGCGAGATTTCGGCACTTGTTAACAGGTCTTCTACTTGCCTATCTTTAACGGTTGATTGAATATCACGGGCAAATTCAAGCCGATTCCTGATTTCCCGAAATTTATGAGGCATGGTCTGCCGTCTTTGCGTGTGCCCCTGCGCTGATAAAATGACGATAATTAAAATAGTTAACAGAGAATATGTAAATAACTTGTTATTCATGGATTTCTCTCAATTAAGGTATTTTGTTATGGATTAATAATCAATCAAAAAGTGTTCCGACAATTACCTAAAAGTAGTCAAATTTTAATGGCAAAATAAACAATAAGTTAAAACAAAAGCAAATATCTGATAAACTTGTAAATCTCAATTTGACAATCATCTGTCCCGATTGGTACAGCCGATACGAACGATACGGTTCAGAAATAAAAGTTTATTTATGATCAATCACCCGAATCTGTCCGCTTCCTTTTTGAACAATTCTCCCGATTTCTGCTGCTTCAACAATGCCTCTTTGATGTAATCGTTGCAACATGTCATCTTTTTTATTTTCAGCAACAACAATGATCAATCCGCCGGAGGTTTGCGCATCACACAGCAAAATTTTATCAATCTCGGAAATATTCTCATCCCAATCTACAAAAGGGCTGACATATTCAACATTCGCCAGAGTCCCGCCCGGTGCGATTCCGGCGCCTGCTAATTCACGCGCTTCGTCTAAAATTGGTACCTGATCCGCATAGATTTCGGCTGTCACGCCACTGCTCACAGTAATTTCTTTCAAATGACCCAGCAAACCGAATCCGGTGACGTCAGTGCAGGCATGTACCTCAAGCTGTTGCATTTCTTCGGCTGCCTCACGGTTTAAGCGGCTCATCAATGCAATGGCTTTATCTTTTGTGGCTTCATCCACCAGCCCGCGTTTGATACCGGTCGTAATCAGTCCCAGTCCGATGGGTTTTGTCAGAATCAATACATCACCCAATTGCGCGAAACTGTTCATCAATATTTTTTTGGGATCAACCAAGCCGGTGACTGCCAGACCGAATTTTGGTTCCGAATCCTCGACCGTGTGTCCGCCCAAAATTGAAATACCAGCTTCTTCGGCTTTATCGCGCGCACCTTTCAGAATCTGTTTCAGCACCTCCAGTGGCAACCGCTTCTCCGGGAACCCGACAATATTTAATGCGAACAGCGGTTTGCCACCCATCGCGTAAATGTCGCTCAGCGAATTAGCAGCGGAAATAGCGCCAAAGTGATATGGCTCATCCACAATCGGTGTGAAAAAATCCACTGTCTGAACCAATGCTTCCCGGTCATTGAGCTTATAAACTGCGGCGTCATCCGCCGTGTTCGTACCGACAAGAATATTAGGATCTGTTGGTAGTGGAAACTCCGATAAAATTTGCTCCAGATTTTGAGGTCTCAATTTGCAGGCACAACCCAGTCCGTGCGTGTAATGGGTGAGCTTGATTTCTTTATCAGAAAAGAAAACCGGAATAGTTTCGTCTTCAGTGGGACGGAGTCGCTTAACGGCGTCGGTTATCGATTTAACTGCCTGGTCGATTTGTTCCTCTGTGTTTAATCGTCCCGTGGAAAATCGAATCGTGCCCAGCGCATTTTCCAGCGGCACGTTCATGGCGATCAGCACTTCAGAGGGTTCGGCAACGTCCGTGTGACAAGCGGCGCCGGGTGATGCTGCAACATCGGAAAGTTCGTCCAGTAGCGTGTTGGCGTCGATTTGAGGCAGTGAAACGCTCAGTGTGTTCGGCAGTCTCTGTTCCGTGTGCCCGTTCAGAACAACATCCGGCACTTCTTTTTTCAATCCGTCCCACAAACGATCGCGCAATGTTTTCATGTGGTGATAGTTTTGATCAAAATCCCGTTTCGCGATTTCGCAGGCTTTTCCCAGACCAACAATTTCCAGCACATTCTCAGTTCCGGCGCGTCGTCCGGACTCATGATCCGCGCCGATCATGAACGGTTGGATTTTCAAACCACGGCGGATGTAGAGCGCACCAATCCCTTTGGGCGCATATAATTTATGTCCGGCGACTGACAGCAGATCAACGCCAAGTTCGCGAACATCAGTCGGGATTTTTCCGACAGATTGAGCCGCATCGGTATGAAACAAAATGTGGTGCTTTTTAGCAATTTCAGCAATTTCTCTGATGGGTTGAATGGTGCCTACTTCATTATTGGCGTGCATAATCGTAATGAGGATTGTTCCTGATTGGATTGCATTTTCCAGATCAACAATTCGGACCATGCCGTATTTATCGACTGGCAAATAAGTGACTGAGTGACCGTGATTTTCCAAATATTTGCACACATTTCTCACCGCGGGATGTTCAACCTGGGAGGTGATAATATGATTTCCCTGTTCTTTCTTTGCTTCTGCCACACCACGAATCGCGTAATTATTTGATTCGGTGCCGCCGCTGGTGAAAATAATCTCATCAGGCTGACAACCCAATAATTCAGCCACCTGTTGTCTTGCAACATTAATTGCTTTTTTAGTCTGTATTCCATAATAATGTGTACTGGATGGATTACCAAAGTTATTTTTTAAGAACGGAATCATCGAATCCGTAACTTCATCGATAATTGGCGTTGTCGCATTGTGATCGAGATAAATGGGTTTCATGTGAGCGCTTTCATTTTATATGATGATTTGTGTTTTTGAAAATATATTTAATTCAGTCTAAAATGTCAAGTGAAGAATTTTTTAGCGGAATAAAAATACTCTATCGTTGACAATTGGATTAGGCAGTGCGGCGAGCATAAAAATTACTTGCAGATGATGGATTTGTTTGTTATTTTTAGCGTTGAATATAATATGATTTTTAAGTTTAGGGATAATGATGGTGCGATTAAAACTCTACACCGATCTGGCTGAAATCTATAATCAACTTTACGAATCGCTTTTTGATTACAAAAGAGATGCTGATTTTCTGGACGGCATTTTGAAAAGTTACAACATCAAAGAGCTCGTGGATCTTGGTTGTGGCAGCGGACATTTGACGAAACTATTAGCAGAAATGGGATACCATGTCATCGGAGTAGATTTGTACGAAACAATGCTGAAAATTGCCCGAAAACGATTGCCGAATATAAAATTCGAACAACAGGACATGCGCAGCTTGAATCTTAATCGGCAGGTTGATTGTATCATTGCGCTGGGTCGAACGTTTACACACATGATTACCAATGACGATGTTGAGCAGTGTTTGATCTCGGTCGCAGGAAATCTCAAATCCGGAGGAATATTTGTATTTGATAATTTCGATGCGGCATTTTTTGTCAAAAGTTTTCAGGAAAACAAGGAAATCATTCACGAATTGAATAAAACCGACAAAAAGATAAAGCGAATTTCAAAAAATACCTGGCACCTGAAACATGGTGTTACTTTTAACTGGAATGCAGAATATATTATTGAGAGACAGGATGAAACGGAAAAATATAGAGATAAAACCGTATTGAGAACCTTTTTTCGTGAAGAATTGGAATTTTTTCTAAACCGTGCCGGAATAAAGCTTATTGAAATATTTGATGACGACGCGTATTTTACGATGTTAGCTCAAAAAATAAATTGAAAAGGTAATTATGATTTACTTTAATCACCAATTAGAGCCGACATAAAAAACAAAATTATTGATCCGGCATAGAAATGTAATTAAATACAAATATAAACAGAAGGTGCACAAACGCAATGAATATCAAAGAGATTGAAGCGAAGTCGATTCTCCGTAAATATAAAAAAATCGACTCCTGGTTTATTGCGCCCTATTGCATGAATTTATACCGGGGATGCACTCACAATTGTGTGTATTGTGACGGGCGCGCTGAAAAATATCAGACCGAAGATGACTTCGGTAATAACGTGGCAGTCAAAACCAATGCCATCGAAGTTCTCCGCCGGGAACTGGATCCCAGCCGAAAGCGGAAGCCGATGAGGGGGGGATTTATCGGAATTGGCGGGGGTGTAGGTGATAGCTATCAACCGGTTGAGGAGCGTTATCAACTTACGCGGCAAACACTTGAACTAATTTATCAGTTTAGTTTTCCTGTTTTCGTATTGACAAAATCAACGTTAGTGGAACGGGACATCGACATTTTGAAAAAAATAAACGATCAAAAGCGAGCGATCATCAGTTTCAGCTTCTCATCAGCAGATGATGAAGTAAGCTCTATTTTTGAACCCGGGGTTCCGCCACCGAGTCAGCGACTTGAATTGATGAAAAAACTGAAATCAGCCGGTTTCCCGATCGGCATGTATTTATTGCCCGTGATTCCCTTTATTACTGACACCGAAGAGATGATAAAAAAAACCATCGAAAGCGCTAAAATGGTCGGCGTTGATTTCATTGTTTTCGGTGGTATGACGCTAAAACATGGCAAACAGAAACGCTATTTTTTTGATGTACTGAACCAACATTATCCGCATTTAGCCACGGATTATCAAACCATTTATCAGGACAGCCCGTGGGGTTCTCCCACTGAAGAATACAGCCAATCGATTCACGAAACATTTTACCATCTGATCAAGCACTACAAAATTCCACCGAGGATTCCTTTCCGTCTTTATCACGATCTTTTAAATGAAGATGATCTGGTGATCGTTTTGTTAGAGCATATCGACTACATGCTCAAACTGATGGGACGTACTTCACCGTATAGCTATGCAGCGTATTCGGTATCCCAATTAAAGCAACCGCTTTCCGATTTAAAGACAGATTTGAAAAAGTTAAAGGGAGTCGGACCGACTACGGAACGCATCATATTGGAAATTTTGAAAACTGGTAGATCAAGCTATTATGACAAGTTATATTCAGAAATGATGAATCGATAAACGATAGTTTCGATTTTGTTAAACAAGACTAATGATCAAGAATCCGAGGGCGCATCATTTACTGTATGTTTTAATTCCTGATCAATCCGCTCTTTCAAAAATATTTTTATCAACGATTGATAGGGAACATCCCTTTTGTTGGCGATCATCTTTATCTCGTCTAACATGAATTCCGGAAGTCGTAATGATATAGTTTTGGTTGATGGTTTTAATTTTGAAAAAGTCGCCTTTTCTGATTTTTTCCAGTCAATGTATTCAGTCGAATCATGGTCTGCCCAGAATGCCCTTTCTTCTTCCTCATTTTTGAATTTAGGTATTTTCTTTGAATTTCTCATAATATATTTCTCTTTCCCTTTGATTCATATCCCTCGCTGAAAACATGAGATTTTCCATTTTTCATTTTATTTGAGCTATTTTAATCTCAGATGAAATCATTGTTCCAATTTTCGAACCTTCTCCACATACCCCTCCGCATCAAACTTCCGCCTCAATCCGTTGGCATTCATGTAACGCACTTTACCGAAAATCTGGCGCTCTGTCCAGCCGCGGTCGTGTTTTCCAAAGCACCAGGCAACACCGGTAAATCCGTTGGGGTCTCTGCCGTCCAGCTCGTATTTATTGTTCAGATAGAGCGCGATCTCGAATGCCTGTTTCGGCGTATGGGTCCATTCGAGAATCTTTTTGCCCCAGTACATGCGCATGTAGCCGTGCATTTTTCCGGTGAGCACCATTTCTTTTTGCGCGGCATTCCAGTACGGATCATGGGTTTCTGCCTCTTCGAATTGCTCCGTGGAATAGATGTATTCCCGCTCATCAATTTCATGATCCCGCAGCGTGATCAATGCCCATTCGGGAAGCGACTCGAATTGATCATAATCCTGATTGTAAAAACAGTAATTCATGCTCAACTCGCGGCGCACGATGAGCTCCTCCAAAAATGCCTCGTTTCCCGGATTATTTTCAGACTTGACTTTCAATGCGATGTACAACGGAGAAATCTGCCCGAAATGAAGATAGGGACTCATGTTGGACAGATAGTCCTTGGTCGGATCATTGCGCAGGGCCGGATAATCGGTCAATTTGTTTTCGATGAAATGTTGCAGCAGCTTTTTCGCCTGACTTGTTCCGCCGTGATAGTCGCTGACTCTGGAAACGGTATTATCAATCTTTAACGACTTAATGACTTTGTCGATATCACTAACGTCAACTGAATCCATAGAAATGTTAAGCGATGATTTTTCCGGTGCCGTTTCGGATAAGGGGACTAAATACTGATCCAGCTTTTTCGATATTTTCGGGCGAAAAGTCCTTGCCGCATATTCATCCTTGGGAGATATTTCTTCAACCGGAACGATCACATCGCTTTCCACTTGCTCAAATTTGCAGTCGATTTTGTCAGCCACCGTTTTATGCCACTGGCGCTGAATTTTCAAGTAGCCGCGATCGGTCACCACCAGTGCTGCCTGTTTGGCTAATTTTAGCACGCCTTTTTCCGGAGAGATGTGCTGAACGACCATGTTGATGTTTCGTTTTTTTAAAGCCGCTTGAGTTTCTTTCAATCCTTCCAGCATAAAATAATAATGCCGTTCATTCGCTTCCGGGAAATCATCGGTCAGCCCGAAAAAGACAATCAGCGGCTTTTTCAATTGATTCGCCTGCTGAATGGCATATTCAAGCGCGTGGTTATATTCGGCGCGTTGCGATTGCTGCATCCAGTACACGACAAAATCCTGCTCGGAAATTGGCGCGTCTTTTAATAATTTTATTCTTGTTTTCTCAATCATCATTTTTTCCAATGTTAAAAATTAATAATTTCGACCTTTGCCGGAATCTGTGATCTCCACCAGTTTTCCGGGAAAGGGATCAAAGAACGATTGCTGCATCAAATACTGTTCATCGAACCGGATGATCCACGATTTGATTAGATTAGTGGGCACACTCAGCGGCACGGTTCCGCTGCGGTATTGCTCCAGCGCATCCAAAAAGAACGCTTTTTCCTTGTGAGATAATTGTTTGGAAAAATATCCCATGCCGTGCATCAACACATTGATATTCGACGGAATCCGGGACGGTTTGGCTAATGCCTGATAAAAATGAACCTCGTAATTTTCCAGCACGGTTTCCAATGGCAGCTTATCCGGATTGGCAACGATTCTTCCCAGAATGCGTAGTTCCTTTTGATTGTAAGCCATGAACAGCAATTTGTTTTCCGTCTGAAATTTGACCAATGTGCCCATGCCTCCGGTCTGTTTCACGTGGCGAAAAGCGGCAATGGTGAATAATTTGGTCAAAAAATGTTCCCGGATTTTGAAGTTCTTCAAGCGGCCCTCGTCTTCGACAGCGATTTTGTTGTAGCGGTCTAAAACTGCTCCGCCAAAAAATCCACGGTCTTTTTTCAACGGGCTGACGTTTTGAGTACCCGGGTAAATTTTCACATCCTGAAAGCCACACGAAGGTGAGCGATTTTTTAAAACCCAGCCGTCAACATCGCCAACTGAATCCAGATACTTTTTCGTGAAATCACGCATTAACTTGGTCACATCGCGTCCAGTGGTTGGCTGAAGTAGTTTCAATTGGTTATCTTTAAAAACCACCCGAATGGGATCTCTGGGAACGCCTAATCCGATTTCGACTTCCGGGCACACTGTTTTGTATTCGACAAATGGTTCCAGCTTTTCCACCACATCGGAAGAGATCGTCAGTCCGTTCCAGCGGCAATGATCAAATCCGAGGCATTTACTGGCAAACACGATGGGTTTTGGAAATTTACGCATTTAATTTGCTCCTTTATCATTTTTGGGAAACCAGGGAATAAATTTATTGGTCTTTTTGGCATAAGCCTGATATTCTTTATTATCCTGATACTTTTTCTCCAACAGTGGAACGCCCGATACCTTTAACAATAAAAATGTAATCAATACCGGACTAAAAATCGCCCACCAACCGTTTGGCACGGATAACACGATAAAAAATATTCCCCACCAGACCAGCGATTCGCCGAAATAATTCGGGTGACGGGTATAGCGCCAGAGTCCGGTTTTTAAAATTTGATTGGATTCGCTCTTTTCGTATTTGATAAATCGCTTCAACTGCCAATCGCCGATAACCTCGTACAGAAATCCGCTAATCCAGAGGCCAGTACCCAGCAGATCAAATATCGTTAGCACGTTTCGTTCATACTGTTTGACGATAATGATAGGATAGGCGATCAACAGAAGTAACAATCCCTGCAGCAAAAAAACGTGAGTGTAACTTTTAATGCCGGCTTTCGAGCCCCAGCGCTCACGCATATTTCGATAGCGGAAATCTTCCGGTTTTCCTTTGTTGCGCAGGAAAATATGGCCAGCAAGTCGCAAGCCCCAAATCGTCACCAGCGCAGTAACGAGATATTGGCGAAAGGTAATCTGATCGGCGATGAATAAATTTAACACCGCCACCAGCACGAATCCCAATCCCCAGGCAATGTCAGCAATGCCGTTGTTTTTGATTTTATGAGCGATGAGAAAGAATAGTGTCATGTAAATGAAGATCGAAAAAATTGTTATTAGTAATGCGTACATTGGATGCTCCCAAATTTTTGTTTGTTATAGCTTTTAAATCCTGACGGATGAATTCCAGAATCGGATTTAATGCGTTAGCATTTTATAAAATCTCGCTGAATGAATTCCCAAATTGGATTTAATGCGTTAGCATTTTATAATATTCTTACGAGTGAATTCCAAAAATGGAATTTGATTTTGGGCATCACTCGAAACCACTCACACTAAAATCCACAACCGGATATCGCTCAAACACGGACATTATCCAATCCAAACCTTTCTTTTTGGTCCAATGATTGAAGCTTGAAAATGAATAATCTTTCATAAATTCAGTAAAACTATGTTTAACAGGATTGTGATGGATGTAATTAAAATGAGTCCAAAAATCAAACTCTGTCCGGATACAGCGATCCCAATAATTTTGCCAGATTTTCCTTCCCCTTTTATTATGCAATTTATTTATCTCATAACTAAATCCCGCGTGAATTCTACCGATAAATTTTGGTAAATTTATGCCGTTTGAAGTTTTAATCAACAGATGATAATGATCTTCCAAAACGACCCACGCATAAATTTGAAAACAAAAATTGCTGATGTTCTCGTGTATCTTCAAAATAAGTTTTTGTTTCTCCTCATCGGACGCTAAACGATAATTATTTTTGTACACATGCGCGGAAACGAAATATAAAGCATTATTTTCATATATATGGTATGGTTGATGTCGTTTTTTCATATTGTTTTTTTTGCTATGATTTTTTATAAAATCCTGACGGATGAATTCCGACAATGGATTTAATGCGTTAGCATTTTATTGAATACCTAAATCAGACTTAAAGCAAATGCGTTTTTAAAATCCTGACGGATTAACTCCGACATCAAAAGACGAATACTCGTTTCAAAATGCCTGCCCCATATTAAAATAAAATTGACCATATTTCTCATTCTTCTCACGGAAAATATTGAATCCGTAATCAACACGAATGATGCCAATTGGCGTGTTGACTCGTAAACCAATACCCGGAGAAATTCTCAAATCTTTAAATCGAGGATGGTTTTCATTTTTCCAGACATTGCCGATATCCAGGAAAACAGCGCTGCCGATCATTTTATAAAGCGCCTTTCTGATTTCAATCGCGTTGAAGACAACTTCAAAATTTCCGCCGACAGGGACTCCTGTAGTGTCCAGAGGACCGACCTTTCGATATTCGAAGCCACGGATAGAATTCGGCCCGCCCGAGTAAAACCGTTCATTCAAGGGAATTTCGGTCGATTCTCCTATAATTTCAATCCAGCCTATTCGTAGTGAGCTTCCTAAAATTGTGTTGTTATTGATCGGTCTGAAATATTTTATTTTCCAGATTGACCGCAAAAAGGAATTTGTCCCCTTGAGAAATGCACCGGCGACTTCATTGCTCCATTCCAGATAAAAACCTTTTCTGGTGTTGAACATGTTATCGCGCGTATCGTAAATGGATGACAACGTCAAACTGCGGATATTTGTCTTCAGTCGTTCCGGGATCTCTACCGTTTTGATGCTTCGAAAATCCACTTTATCGTAGCGATAGGTCAAAGAAATTTGAGATCGTGAAAAAAAGGTGTGGCCAAAGGCAAATCTGCCTCCCAGCCGGTCAAATTCATAATTGGGCTCATCCTGATAGTCGTATTTAATATTCAAATCCGTTTGCCAGGGAATGCCAAAACTCCATGGCGTGCTGTAGGATGCTTCCATACCGCGATATACGAAACTGAATTTCGTTGACAGACCTATTTTTCGCGCTGTTCCCAAAAAATTTGTTGTGTAAACTTCTGCCCGGGTTCTAAATCGGTCAACAGAACCGTAGCCGGCTGAAATGTTAAACTCGCCGGATTTTTTTTCTTTAATTTCAACCAAAATATCCTTTTTGAGAGAGTCATTTTCCCTTGAGGGTTGAGGTCGGATGAAAACGCTTTGGAACAACCCGGTCATGTAAAGTTCTCGCTGTGTTTTAAGAAGTTTATTATACTGAACGATTTCGTCAGGTTCAAAAGTTAATTCCCGTGTGATCACGT
This sequence comes from uncultured Cytophagia bacterium, assembly GCA_964472785.1. GTDB lineage: Bacteria > Zhuqueibacterota > Zhuqueibacteria > Thermofontimicrobiales > Thermofontimicrobiaceae > CAYYMH01. The sequence goes on from CAYYMH010000030.1 coordinate 12,727, forward strand.
AGCGTTTTGTTTTTTCGAGACCCTGAATGACTATTTGACCGATTCGGTAACGGGTATTCTCGTTGATGAGAAAGTCGATAATTGCCAGGTGATTTTCTTGATTGATTCGTATGTCTAATTCGACTTGGGCGTCCAGAAAACCATTATCCGCATAAAGCGTCAATATGGCTAATTTGGCATCCTGTACTAACTGTTCTTTGAATGGATTTCCTTGCTTTAATTTAATTTTTTTGAGAAGTGCTTCTTCAGAGAAAAAATGGTTGCCAAAAAACGAGATTCCCTCAATACGAGTCAAGTCCCCTTCCTTGATCGTAATTTTAATATCCACAGTGTATTGAGCGGAATCAAAGGATACAGTTTGATTAGTAATTTCTGCTTCAAGATATCCGTTTCGCTGGAAAAACAATTTGAGGCTTTTTAAATCTTCTTCGAAAACATCCCGATAGAAATGAACGGGTGACAAGAATCCCGACGGTCGCGTGATCATCACCCGGTGAAATTGCTTGTCTTTAAAGGATTCGTTCCCCTCGAATTTCACCGAAGCAACTTTGAAACGCTGCTGATTTTTCGCGGCTGATAAAAGCGAAAAATGGGCGCTAATGACAAAAAACACCAAAATTTTAATAACGTATCTGATCATTTAAATTTGATTTTATATTTTAAATCAAGTCCGGCTTGACCCTGCTGGTCGGTTTCGCCTTCAACTGAGAACCGATTCGTTAATAGATATTCGAGCCGGATGCTCTGGTCGTTCATGTGACCTACAGTTGTTGTGTAACGCACTTCTACCCGATCTGATATTTTTTTTGACGCGAACAACTGCGGCCCCCATGATTTGTCAAACTTAAACAAATTTCCCTCAATTGAAATTTGTTTCAAACCCAGCATATTGCCTAACTTTCGTTCCGCATAACCGGAAATTCGTTGACTCGATAATGCCTTCGCGCGCTCCAATAATATCTGCGTCGTGGTTACATCTTCTCCCTCTGCGGTTGTTTTGGCGGAATATTCACGAGTCGTGCCAAAGGTGAGCAATGCTAAAATGTCAGGCTTTTCCAATGGAGGATCAGAGGTCAAATTCACCGTGACCTGATCCAGAATTCCCTCGATATTTAGTGTAATAATATATTCTTTTCCAACCATTGTTTGATAGCTTTTTAAAGTCGATTGAGCTTCAATTTCCACCATCGGCTTAATTTGATTCGGATCGACAAAGTCAACCACAGCCTTTAAAATCTTAAATTTTCGATCCAGATACAATACATAACCTTCTTCAACGGATAACCGACCGGCTAAATTCGGTTGTGCCGGAGAGCCAATGAGGCTCAGTTCAGAATGCAGCCGGATTCGAGCTAAATTATTATCGAGCCAGATGTTTTCGCTTTCGCGTAACCGGATATTCAGACGCGTTTTTTGTAGTAATTCCGGTGTCTCCGGTTTTTGTCTTTCCACAGAATTCGCGAATGACAAAAATGATTGCGGTTTTAAATTGTAAAGAATTTTTGATTCACCCAATACCAAATCGCCGGCGATGATAAAATATCCCTCTCGTTTTTGGTAATTAAGATCGGCTGTTTTTAAATTCAATACAAGCTCTTTCGGTCGCTTAATTTTGATATTACGGGCATCTAATGACACATCAATATCACTAATTTTCCCCAGAGTGTGTTGAATATCACCTGATCCGAACAGTAACCCATCATTGATTTTGGCGTAAACAGAATCGATTCGGAGTTTATTTTTATCAAATCCGAGTTTGATGATTCCCTGTTTCAGATTTGTATTAAAATCAGGTACTTGAAAACTGAATTGATTCAGATAAACATTGCCATCCAAATGCGGATTTTTCGTTTCACCGAAAATGCTAACATTTGAATTAAGCTGACCGGAAAGATTTTTTATTTTATCACTTGTAAAAGCAAATAAACCGGCATCGATGTCAAATGTTTGTATAAGCAGATTCAGAGAATCCGGGTCAGCCGTACCTGTAATTTTTAACCCTCCTGAATCTCCGGTAGTCAATCCGATATCGATTTGAGCCGATTGCCACTCCTTTGCCATCAACTGCCCAGATATCTGAAAGTTTTCGTTGTTAAATTTACCGCTAAATTTTTCAATAGAGAGCACTGTGTCGCTCAGATTGATTTGGGCAAATAATTCACTGAAACGCGGCAAATTATTTTCAGTTTCAACCTGACCTTTTTTCAACAATAGCTCACCCGAAAGCTGTGGATCACTTAACGATCCACTTAAATCAATGGAATAGGAAGCGTAGCCGCCAACCTTCACGTCACTTGATAATAACGAATTGAATAAATTGAGATCAATATCCTGTGCATGAGCCTCAAGGTGCAGGTCTTTCTCGCGCGGAATATAGAATGTACCGCTTTCCTGTTTTTTGAAAGGAATCATCCACTTTAGCCAGGAATGATAATCATCATAAAACAGATTGATTCTTTGGGCAATCAATTTGTTGTCTGTCAGATAGATGTCGGCGTTAACCGAATCTATCTTTGTTCCTGCGTAGCAAGGTTGAGAAATCTGAAAATGCAAGGAAGCTAATGGATTGTTTAAATTTCCCTTGAAATTGAATTTGAAGTCCAAATCGCCGCCAATAGGAAAATTTGGATCAATTACTGGCGCGATAAATTTTAGTTTGAGCTTTTCTCCGTGCACATTGAATAAATAGTAGGTGGAATCCTTTAATTCAAATTCAGTGGATATATTGCCGGCTGGCTGCTGAAATCCGGATGTTTCCTTTTCCTCTGGAAAGTTTTGTGTCGATCCGTTTACCTTGTTAAATGCCAGATTCAAAGTGCCGTTTTTTGAGGGTATGAATACAAAGCCGGTTATCTTTGTTTGGATGGAATCTTTTGCTAATGTTAACTGGGGAATAATAATATCATTTTGTTTCTCGATGTGTATTTTACCGCTGTCAAATTTGACATTAGCATATCCGGGCTGAAAAAAATTGACATTTAGTTCGGCGTCCAATTCATCCAAAGAACCGGCAGCTTTTCCATAATAATGAAATCCGCCGTGAAGTTGGTGAAGATGGAATGGTGCATTCAGCGAATCGATGTTTTCTTTTTCTCCAAATACAATGGCTTCATTTAAATTTACGTTATAATTTTCCACCGTTAACCTTGCCATCAAACTATCGATGGGAAAATGTTGATAATCTATTTTTGAGCCAAAAATATTCGCTGAAATTTTGGGTGAAGAGGTGGTACCTGACAGATTCCCGTCAAATATCAATCTTCCGGTGAGCTCACTAACATGAAATAATTTTGCTAACGGTTCAATGTCTAAAATTTCTCCCTGCACAATTCCGGTGAGTATTGAATCTGACAATGTCGCTTCGGCGAATATTTCAGAACATGACTGACTGAAATGAAAAGAAGCTGTTCCGCCTCGGATCAGCAGTTGATTCGTAATATCGGGTACAGGCTGTTGATCGTAAAAGAGTTTGGTAAGTAACAGGTTTGCGTCAACCATCCAGTTTTCTGGCTGCATTCCTTTTCCCTTCGCAACCAGCATTCCATTGACTTCGCCGTTGAATGGTGATCTTTCCTGATATAGTTGTCCTAATAATTGATTTAAGTCGATGTTTTTAATGCGGAATTGAATGTTGCTTTTTTCGCTCGTATCCGGGATAAAATGTCCCTGCCCGTAAATGCGTCCGTCGAATATCTCGAGTCCGATATTATTTAAACTGAAATTATTTTTTTGCCAACTGACGTCAAGTGACGCCTGTTTTATTGATGCGGAAGAGAGAACAAGGTCTGATGATTCAAAATGCGCTCTGACCTGTGGCTGGTTAACATCGCCATCTATTGAAACATGAAGTGCCGTATTTCCTTTGATCGGATACAGATTTTGAGGAAGCCACTGTTTGAATTTTTCTGCGAGGGTCGCTGGATTGCCCATAAGTAAAATTTGACACTCCAACGTCTGTGGTGTATCTTTTAAAAGTAGCGTTGCATCGGCTTGCAGATCAAACCCGGGAAATGTCAACATTAGTGAATCCAACTGCCAACGGTCCGGATTCAACCAACCTTTCAGTGTTTTAATATTCCCGATCACCGGCACATCCTGATAATAGAATTTCAAGGAGTCCGAAGTAAGATTAAAATGGTATTCGTTTTCGTTTTGCCGATGCGCATCGAAGTTGACCTGTCGAAAAGCGACTGAAATTAATTCAATTTTATCCTGAAACTGAAAAGTGGATTGGTCAACGGTGACTTCGTCAACTGAAAATTGGAATTGGGAGTCTGCTTTCTCTTGCTTTTTTTCAGTAGTTTTCGTATCTGCAACGGGAAAATTGAATCGCCCCAGACTATCTCGCAGAACGTTCACATAAAAATGGCGAATATAAATATCTTTGATGGATATTTTTTTTCTGAGCAGATCGAGTAGGCGGTAGTGTACGGTAGCTGTATCCAGCTTTAATAATTGGACATGTTCTGTTGAATCCTTCGCGTAAATTGAGACATTTCGCAATTGAATTCTTGAAAAAAGATTGGTTTCAAAATGACCAATTTCCACATCTTGATTTAAAGCAGTCTGAAGCTGCGATGAAAGAAAATCTCTGATAATTTTTTCACCCGGGCTGATGGAAAAAAAAACGACCGCTATCAACAGACTCAATAAGATGAAGATGAATCCGACAGTGATAACGCGAAAAACAATTGTGAGGATATTTTTCATTAATTTTTCACTGAAGTCTTTAAGATTGTTAACGATTCATCCGATAAAAATTTAAGACAGATTACATCCACTTCTTTCGCCGGAAATAATAGATCATCGTCCCTGCGACTGCGAGCATCACCACCCAGACGACAGGATAGCTCCAGTGCCAATTTAATTCAGGCATAAATTCAAAATTCATTCCGTAAATTCCGGCAATGAAGGTGAGCGGGATAAAAATTGTCGCAATGATAGTGAGTACTTTCATGACTTCGTTCATTTTATTACTCACGCTGGACAAGTAAGTATCCAGCATGCCGGACACCATATCCCGATAAGATTCGATGGTGTCGATAATCTGAATGGTATGGTCATAAACGTCCCGCAAATAAGGCGACGTGCTGTCTTCAATCAAATCCGACTCACTTCGTTCGAAAAGATTGATCACTTCACGCAAAGGCCAGACAGACTTGCGAAGCACAATCAGTCTTCTCTTTAAAAAATGGATCGCTTGCATGGTCTCAGGCTTTGGGTCTGACAATAGCTCTCCTTCCAGCTCTACAATTTTTTCGCCGAGCTGTTCTAAAGCCACAAAGTAGTTATCAACGATCGCGTCGATTAAGGCATAAGCTAAATAATCAGCTTTACGTTTCCGAACTCGGATTTTTCCGCTACGAATCCTCTGTCTCACCGGCTCAAAAACGTCACCATATTTTTCCTGAAATGAAATGATGAAATTTTTTCCCAGAATCAGACTGAATTGCTCGTCCCGAATGTCATTATCATTTTTATCGTAATGAAGCATTTTCATCACGATGTAAATATACGTATCCGCTTCCTCGAATTTTGGGCGCTGACCCGTATGGACGATATCTTCAAGGACAAGCGGATGAATGCCAAAATAGTTGCCGATCTTTTCGATGATGTCGATTTCATGAAGCCCGTCAATATTGATCCAGGAGGTGGTTGGTTCATCGCGAAAGGGAAAACAATCTTCTATTTTATCAACTTGCTTTTCAGTGATTCCAGATTCATTATAGTCGATAATTCGGATGCGTACTTTTTCCACCTTTTTTTCACCGACATGTACAAGCGTCCCTGGCGGAAGTCCCGCTTTTTTTGATGACCTCTTCAGCAATTTATTACGCATGATTTTGGACCTCAAATTTGAGAGGAAATTATGACAACATTTTTGTTTTCATCCTTTTCGGACATAAAGTCTGATTCTTATTGAGAAAAATTATTTTTCTTGCTTCATGTTAATGTTGATCGGAGCGGCTGTTCCGTCTTTTTCCTGTCCGGCATAAACGGTCACATGTGGAAATGGAATCTCAATATTGCGTTTATCGAATTCTATTTTCAACCGTCGGTTAAACTCTCTGGCGATTCCCCACTGTTTGATTGGTTTTGTGGTAATACGCGCTTTGATAACCAGTGCTGAATCTGCGAACTCATCCAAGCCAAAAACTTCAATCGGAGCGATGATATCTGATCCGAACTGTTCATCCTGTTGCAATTCCTCTCCAACCAGTTTTATGATCTCTATTACTTCATCCACATTTTCTCGGTATGCGACCCCAATATTAAATACGTATCTGGAAAAATCTTTTGTCATATTTGTGACCACGTCAATATTTCCATTGGGGACAAAGTGTACATTACCTGAAAAATCACGCAAAATGGTCATTTTTAAATTTACTTTTTCCACCAAACCGGCATGTCCCGCGATATTCACGACGTCACCGACCCGGATTTGATCTTCAAGTAAAATGAAAAATCCGTTAATAAAATCCTTGACTAAATTTTGCGCACCAAAGCCTACAGCCAATCCTACAATTCCCGCGGCTGCTAAAATGGGACCGATGTCGATTTTAATCGTTTCCAGAATCATCATAACAGCCACACCAACGATTATGACATTCAGCAAGTGACGAATAACAGAACCCAGCGTGTCTGCACGTTTTTTGTATTCGTCATTAAATTTCTTTTGTTTTCGAAAAACATTGGTAAAGCGGGATGTAATGATTTGCACAGCCTTAAAAGCAATTAAAGTAAAAATCACGATTAACAAAATTCTCCAGCCGGATACTTCCAGCCATTTGACTAATGACTTTAATATACTTGTTATGTCCATTTCAATCTTTCCTTTCAAATTAGAAATAATACCAAATCGATTTGTATTCTTTCAAATCTTCTCCCCGATTTTTCAACTCCATCAAATAATCATAAATGGATACATCAGTATCTATGTATGTATCCACGATAGCCAACTTTTTTTCCCACGGCTGAAATTCGTACACTGGTCGGCCATCTGGTAAAATAGTGAGCAGCGAGTGATTCTGCTCCGCCCTGATGTAATTTTTTCCTAAGCGGGGAACATTGTAAACCGGCTCGTCGGTTCGGACTAAACCGGCAGAAATACGTGAATCTTCATTGGCTTCTTGCTGCAGTCGGGCAATAGGCACTCTGTACTGTTTGGTTTCCTCTTTTCCTTTGGTGTTAAAAGTATAATAACTATCCACTCCGATAAGCCGCAGCGCTCTTCTTAGCGCAGCAAGTTCAAAGCGTCGGCTGTTTTCAAGGGTAAATACAGCTTGATTGTAAACTGACATCCCTTCTTTTTTAAACTTTTGAACCGCATTCATCGAATCCGGGGTGATTTCATAAGGATGCTCGAAATGTGTCACCAACGCAATCTCTCTACGCCCCGGTACGTGATATTGTTTGATTAAATCCACTAAATTATTGGTGATTCTTTGGGGAAGAACGACCGGGGTACGGGAACCAATACGGATGCGCTCAATATGCTCAATTTCTGATAGATTTTGAAGGATTCTGTTCACCTGACGATCTCCGAGTATCAGCGGATCACCGCCGGTAACAAGCACTTCGTTGATCATTGGATGATCACGAAACCATTGCAGTGCCTTGTCAACGATTTTTTTATCAGCTTTTGCCTTCGGTGCTAATACATTTTCTATTTCCCAATTGCGTTGGCAATAAACGCAAATTTGACTACACGTGTTATAGGGTTTAAGAATGGCGATATTGGGATAGCGGCGTGTCACCAGATCAACCGGGGACGTATCTCGTTCCAGCATAAAATCAGAAGAATATTCAATTTGTCCCCGATGCTCAATCATATAATTGACATAGTCCAGCGGCGGTATGACCTGAGCGCGAACTGCATGGTCGAGATTGCGATGTGATTTTTTATCCATTAATGAGACATAATACGGGGTTATTCCGAAAGGAATTTTGGTTTCATTTGCCAGCCGGATAGCTTTGACCTCTTCCTTGGTCAAATCCACTAACTTTTTTAGCGTTTCAGCGTCCCGAATAACGTGACCTAAATGCCAGCGATAGTCGTCCCAATCTTTGTCGGTCGCGCTAAAATATTTCAGAATACGAGCTTTGTTTTTTTGACGCACTTCCTTGACTTCATCTTTTAGCCCGGAAGGATATCGTTGAATATATGAATGTGCCTTTTCAGCCATTCTATCTAACTGATTAGATCGCAAAATTGCTGCTTTTCTGCCTTCTAAATTTACAAATTCGGGAAAAGGGATGTCTTCGTAAATACCAGATTTGCCCTGAATTCCTCTAAAAATCTGTTTTAAATGAACTATAAATCCATCTTTCACATTTTCAGGAAGCTCTTCAAATTTTTCATGAGCTAATTTCCAAAGTAAATCTACAATACTGAAATTTGTGACTCTTTCGCTTCTAATTGAAATGATGCGTCTCAAAGTAACAATGCAACTCATTTGAATATAAAATTCCATGGGTAACATTTTTTCAGAACTATGGTAAAGGCTTCTTAACAGCTCACTTAAGTAACCGTGCAAGTAACCCCGCGCTGCTTTATAATGATGGCTGTCTCTGAGAAGATTGTGAATCGTTGGGTTTGCTTTCCATAACTGGTATAATTTTTTTTTATCAATCATATTTTCTCCATCTCTTTCCGTTTTCTCTTTATAATAATTTGACATTGCTTTACACACCGGATCAAATTTATATCAGTTAAATTTGAAAAAATAGCACGAAATAATAATTGATAATAATCGACGTGAAATGAAAGCCTGGCGTTTATTTTTTTTGAATCTATTGACCAGAGTCATGTTTCTGACGATTGATAAACGATTATTGTTCCGGATATCGATTCTGTTCGAGTCGCGGGAAAATATTTCAAAAAAACCTTGATTAAGATTTTTTAGTTGCGGCAGCATAAAAGTCTATCATCTTCGAAAAACGCGAATCGTGTTTTCAATAAGCTTTAAATCGTTTTCGAGCTTGTTTGATAGTTTTCAAGGCCGTTTCTTACCTTCCCCGCCTTCAAAGTCGTTTTTTTTATCCAAATCTTTTTAAATTTCAGAGTTCTGCAAAATACGCCAATTTTAAAATGTTGCTGTAATGCCCGAGTCTATGGGCATCTCATAACTTCATTATAATTAACAACAATCCCAGCTGAATATTTTTCAGAAAAACGTAACTGCAATTACGTTAAGAGCAGCGGCGATTTCAGTTTTGTAAAAGGAACCAAGCCATTAATGTTTAAAATTTATCGTCCAAAGGATGGTTGGTTCGAAAATGCATTAGTAAATTTCATATCGAAATTTTGATATAATCATTTTAATCAATAAATTTAATGAAAATATGGGATAAATGCAAGATGTAATTCATCGAGGAGAGATTGCCTTGAATGAAAAAATAAAAGCTCCGCTATCATTGAAACGGAGCTTTCATTATTAAACTGCTCATGCTATTAAAATATTAATTCGAAGGCGGTGGTTCCGATTCCTTCTTTTTTTGATCGCCCTGCAAAATTCGTCTCAAACGTTCCAACTCCCGTTCAGCCTTTCTCCGTTCACTTTTGATTCTTTCGAGCTCTTCCTCTGCAGATTCGGTCTCTCTTTGTTCTCTGATGATTTGCTCAAATAACTCGCGCCGATTTTCAGCCTTTTTAATTAAAATATCTTTATCGCTGACCCGACGAACAGAGACAGGTAGCAATAACAGATTCAATCCAAAATTGATACGCCATGACGGATAATTAGGCAGTTCTTCCGGAAATTTGCCAATGTACTGATAGGTTGTTTTATCCGTGTTGGAACTGATTCGGAAATCCGCTCCCACATTTAGTGTCAGCCATTTATAGGCTTTATAACTAATTGTTGGTGTTAAATAGAAATAATTTTCTAAACTGTATGCAGTTTCTTTGGGCGGTCTTTCGATAAATGAGTTTCCGTACATCTCAACGGAAAAGTCGAACTCATTGGTGGGAATTTTGACACCAACCCCATATAAAATTTCCTGAGTCATCGAAGACACACTAATATTGTCGTTCGGATTGTCGCTCAGTTTTTCACCAACATCATTATGATTGATATAGCCCAGATTGAAATCGACGTTGAGGTCTTCTTCCGGATAAAGCGGGTCTTTCGAATAGGAAAACATACCAGTAAAACCCCAGGTAAAAGTGCCTGCTGAATATGGTTCCAGGAAGATGTTATGTTCTTTGCCAGTGGGAAAACGGGTATCGACACTCACACCCCATGTCAGGGAACTACCGCGAATATTATAGGATCCGAATTTCAAACCAATAAACAGGTCACCGGGCATCATGTACTTTTTCTCGCCCCGCTGCGTATCCTGATACATGACCGGGGACAGGTAAAACTCGAGGTGATCGCTCATCCCGTAGTTCAAACTAAAAGCACCCTGAATGTTCCAATAGCTAATCGCGGAGCTGTTGACACCCGGATCAGCAACTTTTCCGAATACCTGGCTACGGCCGTACAGTGTCAGGTAACCGGGTTTTAAATTCCAGGCTGATTTAACATAAGTGTTCCCGTTTCCGCCATTGAAACCATTGGCGTAGGCGCCTGCCACTAAAAATAGTAATAAAAAAATGAACATTCCCCCGCTGATGGCTTTTCGATAATCCATGTTGCAAACCTCCAAGATTGATGGCTCTTGTGATGTGATGTGATGCTATGTTTACCTAATTTGAATCTTGTATTCTTTAACATAAAATATTTTTTGTAAATTGTCAACAATTATTTTATTTGTTACAACAACTTAATTGCATAAAATTATTTGAATTCAAGCAGTTTTAATCACGCGTTGTATAGTAATTTATCCACGTATAAATTTGGACAAGCATTGCCAATTTGCTAACAAACTCCAAATATTTTGAAGCATAATACCACTTGGAGCCCGAAATGATAATCGTGTCTCCGGGTTTAAGGCGTGGTATGATTGATATATCACCTTTCTTCGTAAACTTGTCAACGTTTATTTTAAATACTTTTTCGTCTTTTTCATTGGGCATTGTGCGGATTAATTTGATCGTATTTAGTTTAGCACCTTCCCGAGGTCCACCGGCAAAGGAAATGAGAGAAATTAAATCTGTATCACTGGGAACCAAATACTGACCTGGCTTGGCAACAAACCCCCAGATGTTGACTTTGATGAGCAACTGATCGTCAGTACCCAAAAAATACTGCGCACCTCTCGGATACTTATCCTCCTGACCAAAACAATTATGGGACAATGTGGACATTTGAAAAATAGCCATTAACAACAAGATAAACCAAAACTTTTTTTTGATCATATAAGCTCCTGATAAACAAAATTTAACCGGTCTGAAATCTTCATTTTTTTCAATTGATAACTTTTTCTTATTTTAGAAAAAATAATCTTAAATAGCAAGCGAAAATTTGTCTATTGTTCTAAACTGGTACATTTTCGATAATTTTCGTCCGATTTAAGACCTCTTATCTTTGCATGTAATGAGTATCGAGTTCAGTTAACTATTTTAACAAAATTTAGTTAGGGGTTAATTATATTAAATATAACATATTAACTTAACTGAATAAATTGATGCAAAATTTATTGATTCAGTCGCGATTTGACTTAAAAGTTATTGCAAAATTTATGCCCTTAACAATAATACGAATTGCTATTTACGTCAATATTGGTTAGTTCTGAGGGAATTTTCAACATTTACAAAATCAAACTGATAAAGATTGACATTATAAATCTTCATCTGCATTAGTCCTAATCCAATCTTTTTTTTTAGCGCTTTTAATTGTAAGTTGATTTAAAATAAATCACTTGATTGTTTTTTAAATTTATCTTATCTTAACAATTAACCTTAAATTCAAAAACCATGAGGGAGTTCAATGTTTTCGGATACACTGATCGATAAATTAAAAAATTCGACAACTGTTGGAGTTCTGACCGGAGCAGGGATTTCTGCTGAAAGCGGGGTCCCGACTTTCAGAGGTGAACAGGGATTGTGGAGAAATTTTCGCCCTGAGGAGTTAGCCAATTTTGATGCATTTATTCAGAATCCGCAGTTGGTTTGGGAATGGTATGATTTCCGGAAAAATTTAATTAAACAGGTCGAACCAAATCCGGGTCACTACGCCTTGGTGGAAATGGAAAAATACGTACCGGAGTTTCATCTCATTACCCAAAATGTTGACAATCTGCACCGATTAGCGGGAAGCCAGCGAATTTACGAACTTCATGGGAACATAATGCGAAATCGCTGCGTTGATTGTAATAAATACGTTGATGACATTAATTTTGAAAAAGATCGGGTTCCCCGTTGCGATTGTGGTGGGCTCATTCGACCTGATGTGGTTTGGTTTGGCGAGCCTTTGCCAGAACAAGAAGTTATGCAATCATTTGAAGCCGCTCGTAAATCCGACGTCTTTTTTTCGATTGGTACATCGGCGGTTGTTCATCCGGCAGCTGCGATACCTGTTGAGGCAAAGCAAGCAGGTGCTTTTTTGATCGAAATTAATTATGAGCCAACTGCGATAACTCATTATGCTGATGAGGCGATTCATGGAAAATCCGGGGAGATTCTGCCTGAACTGATCAGTTTTTTAACATAACGTGTATAATTTTTAAAGACATCGTTGACATGAAATTTCTAAAATTAATTCCCTTTATTGCTGTTTTAATAGTATCGTCTCAATGCGCCTATTATAATACATTTTTCAACGCGAAAAAATATTTTAAAGATGCTGATAAACAGCGGGAAGAAAGGTTAGAACGCGAAAGGAAGCAACAACAACAAGGGATAGAAAATACCCGGCAAGACTACAGCAGACCCAGTACCGGGGAAATTAAAAATTATAATCTTTCTATCGAAAAAGCTTCCAAAGTTTTAGAGCTTTATCCTGACAGCAAATATATTGATGATGCCCTGTTCTTACTGGGCAAATGTTTTTATCGAAAGCAGGATTATCCCAAAGCAGAGCGAAAATTTCTTGAGCTAATAGATAACTTTCCGGACAGTGATTTTGTGCCTGAAGCGAAACTATGGATGAGTAAGACTTATGTGGAAATGAGAGAATATGAGGTTGCCGAAAAGACATTACACGATATATTAAATCAATATGCAAAACACAAAGTCAGAGATGAAGCACAATTTTTACTTGGCGGTTTGTTTCAGCACAAAAAGGACTACATCAGAGCAGTGAGCGAATTTGAGACCGCAGCAAAGAGAATAAATGACAAGGCGATTCGGTCACAAGCCTATTATCAGTTAGGTGAATCATATTTTGAGTTAAAAAATTACAAACAAGCGGCAGAAAGTTTTAAACAAGCGAGAAAATACAGCACAGACGTACGTTCTGAGTTTGAATCGATGTTTCAGGCAGCCTTGACCTATAAAAAAATGGAAGAATATGAAGAGGCAATTAAAATATTAACCAATTTGCTCGGTAAAATCGTTAATGAAGAAAACTGGCCTGCCTGTCGATTGGAAATTGCTCATTGTCATTATTTAATGGGAAATACTGATCTTGCCATCGAATGGTATCAGGACATCATCGAGCAGCATCCGAAAACGGTCGAAGCGGCAGATGCGTATTATTATTTAGGCAACATTTATTTAGAAGAGAAAGGAGAGTATCTGTTTGCACAAGAATATTTTGACAAGGCACCCAAAGAGAACGCTCGCGCTCCTATGTCGGCTGAGGCTCGTTCTAAAAGTCAAAGTATAAAACAGCTATTGGAATTAAAGAACAATATCGTTCAACAATACAAAAAAATCGCTGCCGGAGATTCGATTGCGGCGATCATGGAGAATTTAGATCCTGAAGATGAAAAAGGCGACATTCCAATACTTCAATTTTCTCCTTTTGACACACTGGTTGCGAAAGAGCTGTTTATACCTCTCGATTCGCTATGGGTTTATCAGGACACGCTGATGACACTTTATGAACAACGCTACAAAGATTATGAATACGATCCCCAGCCCATTCAGGATGATCGATTTGAAGAGCAACAACCGGTAAATCTAAAGCCAGTTCCGCTGGACACTTTGATTGCAGAAGCGATGAAAATGCCCCTCAATTATCTTTCAGACTATCAGGATTCTTTGAAAAATATGTACGATCGGTATTACCCAACTTATGAAAAAAATAAAATCATATACGATATTTACAAGCAGCATAGTGAGTCAAGCGGTAATGCACAAAATATTCAGAAGGCAGAATCACCACAGGAGGCATTAATTCAGGCAAAACTCTCGCTCGCTGAAATTTATCTGTTTGATTTCAATCAGCCCGACTCTGCACTGGATGAGTATCGAGATATTTTAGAATTGGATACTGCCAGGACAGTTGTGCCCAAGACTTTGTTTTCTATCGGCTATATCGCTGAGACCGTTAAAAAAGACACTGTTTTTGCTGATTCAATTTTTCAGCGTCTTAATTCCGAGTTTCCTGACCATCCGTTGGCTGATCACGCCAGAAAAAAAGTCAAATCGATTGACATCCCGGATCCGGATGAAAAGATAGCACAAATTTATAAGACTGCAGAATTAGCATATTTGGATCAGCACGAATATGAAGATGCGTTAAATATTTTTTGGTCAATTTACAATGACTACCCAGCATCGGATTATGCGCCCAAATCACTCATGGCAATGGGCTATATTTATGAAAATGATTTGGCCCAATTAGATAGCGCGTATAAAAAATATCAAACGATAATCGCTGATTATCCGAACTCAACCTATGCTCAGAAAATTCAGAAAAAAGTTCAGGAAGTAAAAAATAAAAGCTCCGAAACTGAAAAGGAATCTCAAGAGAAGCCGGGGTCAGTAGAATTGGCAGAAAGAAGCCAAGCTGATGAAGAATTTCAGCAGAAAGCTGGCGAACACTTAGACATTGCTTCAATGACGAAAGAAGAATATCGACGCTGGTTGCGGATTGAAATGCAAAAAAATGATCCGCGAAGAGAAACCCCCAAACGTTGGTAAAAAGATGAAATGCGATAAAAGTTCACTCAAACGCAAAGCGAAGCCAAAGCTCTTTCTGGGCGAAGTTAGTGAAGTCACTTACTTTACCAATGAGATCGTTCGACTCAGCATTTATCAGCCGAACACCGCACAAAATAGCAAACCTGGTCAATTCGTTAACATCAAGGTATCAAAAAATGTTGTGCCGTTATTGAGGAGACCTTTCAGCATCAATCGCGTAAATAAAGATACAGGCACGTTTGATATTTTATTTCAGGTAATTGGACATGGTACACGGTTATTATCGGAGTTTAAAGAAGGAGATAAAATCGATTGTCTGGGACCACTTGGTAATCATTTTTCATATCCGAGAGATAGCAGCAATTGTGTTATATTAGCCGGAGGACTGGGAATTGCACCGCTTGAGTTTTTAGCGCAAGAGTTGCTCGAACTGGGTAACAAGGTGCAGTTATTTTGGGGAAATCGTTCCAGAGACCAGTTTGAGGCGTGTCAGGCAAATTTCGAAAATGTGGATTGCCAATTTTCAACGGATGACGGTTCATGGGGATTCAAGGGTACTGTGACCAAGCTTTTTGAAACAACGATAAATAATCGTTCGGATAATCATTCAAGTATTTATGCCTGCGGTCCCGCAGCAATGCTTCGCGAGGTGCAAAAGATCGCAGAAAGAAAAAATATTACTTGCCAGATTTCTTTAGAAAATATGATGGCGTGCGGATTCGGAGTGTGTATGGGATGTAATGTTAATTCGACTTCACCTAAACACAATTTTAAATATGTGTGTACAGACGGACCGGTATTTGATGCGAGAGAGATAAAGATCAGTGGTTGATTTATCAGTAAAAATCGGAAATCTGCATCTAAAAAATCCCGTTTTGACAGCATCCGGTACCTTTGGAAGCGGAGAAGAATTTGTTAATTTCATCGATCTGAATCGATTGGGTGGAATTGTTACCAAAGCTGTCACCTTGACTCCCCGCGCCGGGAATCCTGCGCCGCGAATCGCTGAAACTCCCGCTGGCATGTTAAATTCAATCGGTTTAGCAAATGTTGGCGTGGAACAGTTCATCAAAGATAAACTTCCTTTTCTGAAATCTTTAGACACAGCGGTTTTTATCAATATCGCCGGAAAAACGGTTGATGAATTTCACCAAGTCATTGAAGCGATCGAGCAGGCGGGCGGAGTCGATGGATACGAATTAAATGTTTCGTGTCCCAATGTAAAACAAGGCGGCATGGCGTTCGGCACTGATCCGAAAGTAACAGCTCAGATTACCGCTTCCGTTAGATCTGTGACTGAGAAATGTTTAATTATTAAGCTCACACCCAATGTCACTTCAATCGCTGAAATAGCACGGGCTGCAGAGGAAGAAGGAGCGGATGCCCTATCAGTCATCAACACATTGCTGGGAATGGCTGTGGATATTCAGACACACAGACCGAAACTGGCAACCATTATGGGAGGGCTTTCCGGTCCAGCCATCAAACCGGTAGCGATTGCAAAAGTTTTTGAAGTCCGAAAAGCGGTAAAGATCCCGGTGATCGGCATCGGTGGTATTATGAAAGTTGAAGATATCATCGAATTTTTAATCACTGGCGCAACTGCGGTGCAGATCGGAACAGCGAATTTCGTCAATCCTCGAATTTCCGAACGACTTACGATTGAATTGAAAAAGTATTTCGAGAATAATAATATTCAGTCCGTTAGTGAAATCATCGGGAATTTAAAATTGGACGATTTGCTGTCGTAACAAAATAAATCTACTGGTTAGTTTTGCATATTGCATGCGTACTTTTGGTAACGGCTCTATTAATTTTCGAAAAACAAAATTCGCCAATCAATTTAAAACATGGGACAATTTGATGGTCAAAGCAAAAGCTATGTCGATATTTGTTGTTTTTATTCTAATTGTCGGATGCGCAAAAAACACTGATCGTCTTCATCGAGCTCGGGATGATAACGGAATAATTTATTTAAGTGAAAAACAAGCGAAGAGCTTAGCCAAAAAGGAAGAAGCAAGTTCCGGCATCAAGAAAGATCAATCAGAACAGGATGATTTACAACTCCGCAAATTCAAAAAAAGCAGCGGCATTACGTATTTAAGCTTTGAAGATCAGGCAAATGAAATACCCGGAAAACCGATTCAACGTAATCATTTTTATGAAGAAGGAAAAGCGTCCTATTACGCTGACAGGTTTCACGGGAGGAAAACGGCAAGCGGTGAAATATATGACAAAAACAAGTTAACCGCTGCTCATCCGACATTAAAGTTTGGCACTAAAGTCCGTGTCACAAACTTATTTAATAACAAATCAGTGGTCGTTGTCATAAATGATCGGGGTCCCGCGCTTAAGTCGAGAATAATTGATCTGTCTTATCAGGCAGCGAAACAACTGGAGATGCTCGAAGACGGAGTGATTCAGGTGAGTGTAGAGGTAAGTGGTCAGTATTAAGGTTTTGAGAGCTAATGACGATTTTTTCGAGTGAACAATTTAACTGATGGAGAATTATTTTGGATTACAAAAAATTGTTAAGACGCGTTCTCGTTGCAGCCGTCGGCGCTCCTTTGATCATTTTTTTAATATTAAAGGGCCGGCTGCCGTTTGTGATCTTGGTGCTCATTATTAACGTTGTCGCCCAATTTGAATTTTACAAACTACATGAAACCAAAGCTGCTTATCCCTTAAAATGGATCGGAGCTATCGGCGCCACAGCAATCACGTTTTCGTTTTATTATCTCAGCCTTGAGCTTGTTTTAATGGTTTTCTTTCTCCTGCTTTATCTGTTTCTTTTGGTAGAATTGTTTAGAAACAAGGCATCTGCTGTATTGAATACCGCAACCAGTTCACTCGGCTTATTGTACCCGCCGTTTTTTTTCAGTTTTCTAATTCGTATCCGTGAATTGCCTAATGAATTGGATATGAATTATAACGTTGGTGGGAGATGGTTAGTTTTGATAATTATCACTATTTGGATCTGCGATACTGCCGCTTATTTTATCGGAAAGGCAATCGGAAGGCATAAGTTATTTAAACGTATCAGTCCGCACAAGACCGTCGAAGGTGCAGTTGCCGGCGTTGTTTTTTCGTTTATTACGGTTTACATTTTTCATTTAACATACATTAAAACACTCAGTTTGTTGAATTGTTTGATGGTTGGCTTGATTGTCGCCGTGTTTTCACAAACCGGAGATCTGGTAGAATCGATGTTTAAACGCGATGCTGCGACCAAAGACTCATCCAATCTGCTTCCGGGACATGGCGGTATGTTAGACAGGTTTGACGCACCGTTATTTATTGCTCCGATGATGTTTTTTTATTTTAAATATATTGTTTTTGTATAAAAAAATGCTTTACTTATCTGTTTTGGAAACCATTGAGAACAGATGGAGTAAAAATATAAATAATTCGCTTGACATTTTTTGTTTTTTGAATTAAATTAAATCAAAAAGAAAATAACCAATGACCTTAAAAAGGAGATACCTATGGGTTTCTGGGAAAATTTTTCCAATGTTTTCAAAAAAGGAGTTTCAGTCGTCGCAAAAAAGACCGATGAATATACCAAAATCGGAAAAATCAAAGTAGATATTATCGGGATTAAAAGGGAAATCGATAAACAGTTCACTGAACTGGGTGGCAAGGTATTCCATTTAATTGCTGAAGAAAATAATACCCGGGTCGCTGCAAATCAGGATGTTAAAGACATCATTGATAAGGTCAAAGAACTGAACATAAAACTTAATGAGAAAAAAGAAGAGCTCGCTCGTGTGCGTACAGAGTACGGAACCACCAGCGATGATATTCAGGATGCAGACTACACTGTCAGCGACGACAAGGAACCACAAGGATAACGCACGTTGAGTTTCCGGTGTTTAAATCTGCTAATCAAATGGTTATTGATTAAATCTCATGGATAAAAGAGAAAAAACAAGCCCTGCTATTTGAGCAGGGCTTTTAAATACGATACTCATGAAAAGCAAACGCGGCTATTCAATTATCATTTTAACATTTTTGCTATTCGGCTGTTCCGGGCGGAGAGTTGTTGTTGAAACTTCAATACAACCAGAAAGTTATGCCGTCCTGTACCCTGAAACTCATACGTTCCGCTTGCCATTAGAAATCCGCACACCATATCCGGTTTTATCGATTGTGAATGTCGGCGATATCATGCTGGGGAACCATACACTTAGCTATCTTAAAAGGTACGGATTAGTCTATCCATTCATCAACACCCGTTCAATACTTGAGAGCGCTGATATTACCATCGGAAATCTCGAAGCGCCATTTACAAAGACGGGCAAACCCTTTGAGAAAAAATACACGTTTAAGGTCCCACCCGAATATGCCGGTAGTCTTAAAGAAGCTGGTTTCGATGTTGTGACGCTGGCCAATAACCATATTTGTGATTACGGTGTCGAGAGTTTGGAAAATACCATCAGGACACTTGATTCAATCAATATTTCATACTGTGGTGCCGGATCAAATTTGTCAGAAGCACGGAAACCTGCAATTATTGATAATAATGGTTTTAAAACCGCTGTCTTCGGATACTCGATGACTTATCCGTCCGAATTCTGGGCAACAGACACTTCAGGTGGTACCTGTTACCCGCAGTGGAACATGATGCAAAATGACATTCAAAAGTCAGATTCACTGGTTGATGTTGTGGTGGTCCATTTTCACTGGGGATCAGAATTGAGCAATTATCCAAAGGAATATCAAAAAGAATGGGCTCATCTGGCTATTGACAGCGGCGCGGATTTGGTAATCGGTCATCACCCGCATGTCCTTCAGGGGATGGAAATTTACAAAAATCGGCTTATCGCCTACAGTCTGGGCAATTTTTCATTTTCATCATACAACAGCAATGCAACCGAAAGTGTGATTTTACAAACCTATTTTTCAACTTTTGGATTCCTTTATGGCAAGGTTATTCCCATCTTCGTAAATAATATTGAAGTCGCATTTCAGCCGACTATCTTATCCGGGGAAGATGCAGATACGGTGATCGCTCATCTGCGAAAATTTTCGATTCCACTTAATGACCACCAAATTTTGTACAAATCGGGTTTTATTTGGGGTACGGATTTCCGGTTGTTTTCAAAAATAGCTGAACGGAACAGGTATAAATATCAAAAACGAAAAGTATCTCAGTAAAATCAGGCGACCAATTTTAAAAAATGAGATCACTGCTTGAAAACAAGAGATAACAATCTTTTTTCGATTTCAAGAGAAAATTCAATATTTACTTTGCTTTAATTAATTCAAATTGGATTCTGTGATTAAAAGAATAGTATCATGAAAATTGATGATCGCAGCGCTATTGCGGAACATTTTATCTGTCAGTTGTGGGAAAAAGAATATTTTGCCAATATTCCACTGAAGACAACTGATGAAAAATCAGTAACAATTATTTCGATGGGAAAAAGAAATTTTGATGCCGGGCCTGATTTTTTAGATATTGCGATAAAATTGGCTGATCAGATTTACCAGGGTGATCTTGAGATTCATCGCTCACCTGAAGATTGGTATCAGCATAAACATCACGCCGACCCTGCCTATAACAATGTCATCATGCACCTTATTATTGGTGAAAAGACGGAGCATGAACCTGCAGTCAGGCTCAATCGCCAGCAAGTGTTTGCCGAGGTTTTTGTTCATATCAGAGATGAAGATTTTCCATTGCTGGCGAAAAAATATAAACTGAAGCCACCAGAATATTCGCCAACGTTCAATTGTGAACTGAGCTTTTATGAGACAGCTCAAATATTATCTGTTATCAACCACTTCGCTCGGGAGCGGTTTCACTCAAAAACCGAACGGTTTTTGGAACAGCATCACTATGCTTCCTGGAATCAGGTGATTTATTTGGGAGTTATGGAAGCATTGGGCTATTCAAAAAATCAACTGCCTTTTCGGAAATTAGCGAATCTACTTCCTTTTGAGGCTTTAGCCAGAGAATTGAATCAAAAGGGAATTGAGCACGGAGAAATTCATCTTCAGGCGCTATTGTTTGGCGCTGCTGGATTACTACCCAGTCAGGATCCGTCTTTTGACTGGAAAAAAGTCAAGGATAAAGACACCCAGAATTATATTGAAAAAATTGAATCGCTGTGGAGGTCTTTTTCCAGTCGAATTGGAATTGAACCGATGAGACGGGATCAGTGGTTGTTTTTTCGATTGCGACCATCCAACTTTCCCACCAGAAGAATTGCTGGCGCCAGTCTGATTTTAACGAAATTTTTAAATGATGGATTTTTGGAAAAAATTCTCAAGATTGTCAACGGATTAATTGATCATCACCCACTCCTTATTAAAGAATTAGAACACTGTTTTTTCACCAAAACAAAAGGATATTGGGCAACACATTATCAATTAGAGCAAAATGTGACTGAAGCTGATCCGGGTAAAAATGTGACATTGATCGGTAAAGAGCGAGGACGCAGTATTGTTATTAACATCATCTTACCGGTGTTATTAGCGTACGCGAAAGAGACTGAAGATTCCCAATTGATGATTCACATGCTGCAGATTTACCAGCAATATCCAAAGACAACAGAGAATTCAGTTACTAAAAAAATGAGTAGTATGTTATTCAATCGTGACAATCTGATAATTAAAAAATCAATCAACACTGCGGCGAAACAACAGGGACTCATTCATCTTTATAAATTGCATTGTCGTCGCAGGGAATGTGATCGCTGTCAAGAGGACTGGAAACCAATTCTGTCCCCTAAAAGATGAGTTGCACTAATTACCGTTTGTTTAAAATTTAGGAGCTACGCATCATTTGAAAAAAGTAGTCATCTATTAAAATGATTTGGAGACAAAATGAATTATTTCTTTATTTTTTCCTCATGTTTATTACTCACTTTATTCCCTATGTCTGGCACGATTAGCGCTGATAACCGAGATAAAGAACAAAAAGAAATCAGTACAGTATCCAATGTAGATCTTAAAAAGTACTCGGGCTTATGGTATGAAATAGCAAAAATTCCCAATCGATTTCAGAAAAAATGTGAGAGAAGAACGACCGCCGAATACTCACTTCGAGAGGATGGACGGATCAATGTATTGAACACCTGCATTGACAAAAACGGTAGAAAAATCCAGGCAGAAGGTATCGCCAAAATTGTGGATAAAGATTCGAATGCCAAGCTGAAAGTGAGTTTTGTCAGTATTTTGGGAATTCAACTTTTCTGGGGCAAATACTGGATCATTGGACTGGCTGAAGATTACAGCTATGCTGTTGTCGGAACGCCAAACCGTAAATACGGCTGGATACTGAGTCGGTCGCCATCTCTGCCGAATGATACGATGAAGCAGATCTTTGGTTTGCTGGAAACCCAGGGTTACGACACGAAAAGATTCGTGATGACAAAACAACTGTAGTAATTTACAGAGTGATCTCGTGCCTGTAGCGATACCATTTAATAAACAAACAATACTATCAAAATTATTTAAATTCAGTATGTCAGGCTTTCATCACGCGCTGCATCCTTAATTAATTTTCCATAATTCACATTAATTCTAAAATGATTGAGGAGGTAGGAATGTTCAAAAAATTCAAAGAATTTGCAATGCGTGGTAACGTCTTTGATATGGCGATTGGTATTGTGCTCGGCATTGCTTTCGGCGCCATTATCAAATCTTTTGTCGATGATATTATTATGCCGCCGATCGGACTGTTACTTGGCAATGTCGATTTCAGTAATCTTTTCATCGTTTTAAAAGAAGGATTAACTGCTGCTCCATATTTAACGCTGGAAGCAGCAAAATCCGCAGGCGCTGTTACACTGAATTATGGCGCTTTTATTAACACGGTCATTAATTTTATCATCATTGCTTTTGCTATTTTCCTGGTTGTCAGACAAATCAATAAAATGAAAAAGAAGGAAGAAGCGCCTGCAAAACCAGCTGAGCCGCCAAAACAGGAAGTACTTTTGACTGAAATCAGGGATTTACTCAAACAGCAAACAAAATAAAAAGCAGCAAAACCACGAGTTCATTCTGTTTGTGCCTACAGAATAGCAGAGTAAGCACGATCAGACATTTTATAATTAGCCACTGGCTGATACGAATTTTTATGTTCTTTTTAGTTATAATAGATGCTTTTGGCAGAAATGAGATCATACTCAATTAGAGATATCGATTCTAATTTTCACATTTCTTGCTTATTCGTTTTAATCAGTGGCTAAAATATTAATTCACGATACCCCAAAAATTGGTCGTTGCTTAATGAACATTTTTTGATTTCCTAAATTAAGACACATCGTTATGAGTTTGATATTTGTGATTGTATTATTGGTCATCGGATTAATTGCGTTAATCAAAGGCGCCGATTTCTTTGTGGATGGCGCTTCGTCATTAGCAAAATGTTTTTCGGTGTCCGACATTGTCATCGGCTTGACTGTCGTTGCTTTTGGCACGTCGATGCCGGAAATGATGGTAAGCGTTTTCTCCAGTATTCAGGGACATAACGAAATTGCTTTCGGAAATGTCATTGGCAGTAATGTTTTCAATATTTTAGTGATCCTGGGTATCGCCGGTATGATGAATCCAATTTCTATTCATAAAACTACTGTCCGATGGGAAATCCCCTTTTCTCTGGCAGCAGTATTGATTTTGTTTGTTTTAGTTAACGATAAGTTAATGTTCGGTGCAGAAAAAGATCAATTAAGCTTCATGGACGCCGGCATCCTATTGATTTTATTTGCTGCGTTTTTTTTCTATTCTTTTATTCTTCGCAGCGTTCAGTCAAATGGCGAATCCCCGGTTGAGCAATGCGCGACGAAGAAGACAATTCTATTAATTGTGATTGGACTGATCGGACTTTTTGTCGGAGCAAAGCTGGTTGTCGATAATGCGGTTAAAATTGCTATCGAATTGAACATTAGTGAAAAACTGATCGCGCTTACGTTGATTGCCGGGGGCACGTCGCTCCCGGAACTGGCAACCTCTGCTGTGGCCGCTTTTAAAAAACGATTGGATATCGCTGTCGGCAATGTCATCGGATCGAACATTTTTAATATTCTTTTGATACTCGGCGTGAGTTCATCCATCAAACCCATTCCTTTTGATACGACGCTTAATTATGATTTGGGAATTTTAACTTTAGCGACTCTGGTTTTATTGTTCAGTATGGTCACCGGAAAAAGAAAAAAGTTGGACCGTTGGGAAGCCCTGTTGCTGCTGATCGGCTATTTCGTTTATCTGATATATTTAATTATAAGAAAATAACAAAATCTTACTCCAATTATCTGTTGAATCCGGAGCCATTTGGGTGAATGACCAGCAAGCATCCAAATCTCACCTTGTTGGTTTAATGTTATTTTTACAGAATGAATTAAATTTTGATTCGAAAATTTAAAATTTTAAGTGTCAATTAATTTTCACATTATTTTTATTTTACTTGACTTTTTGGTATCTGAAAATTATATTAAAATCATATCAAAGTTTTTTGTCATTTAACATAATAAATTACTAAAAGCGGAGGAGTAAACATGAATCCAACTAACGACAATTTTCAATCAAAAGGAAAGATTATTTTTACGTTATTGGTGAGTTTTCTCATTTTGTCATTTTTGAGCCAAATACTTTTGGCACAGGATGATGTTAAAAAACGGGTTTTTGAAGAAGTGGATGATCTTTTTTCAAAAGCTAAAGCAAAACAAGCAGATTTGTTATCACCAGAGTATTTTAAAATTGCATCGGAGAAACACGCAGAAGCTTTAAAAGACTTTGATAAGAACAAAAATATTAATGATAAATTAGGAGCAATTAAAAAGTATTTGAATCAGGCTTTGGAAGTAGCAAAACTCGGCCACGTGACCTTTTCCACCTTGCTGGAATCCCGTGATGATGCGTTGAGCACAAATGCGCCTGAATATGCCAGCAACATTTTCGAAAAAGCAGAAAATGACTTTTTTGATGCTGCACGAACACTGGAGAAAGGCAACGTAAATAAAACAAAAGAAAAGGCTATCGTCGCTGAAAAGCGTTACCGGGAAGCAGAATTGATTGCCATTAAAGGAAGTATTATCGGACACATTCGCGAGCTTCAAGAAAATGCTAAAAAAGAAAAGGTCGATAAGTTTGCCCCGATTTCTTACAATCGCTCGATAACACTTTTGAACGAAACGGAAACCCTTTTGAATAGTGACAGGCGTGCAAAAACAGAAGCCAAACAAAAGGCAGAAAACGCTGAATATGAGGCAAAACACGCTATCTATTTAGCAGACCGAATACAGGAGTTGAAAAAAGACGATTCGAACTGGGAAAAGTTAATATTAGAACATGAAGAATATTTCACAAAAGTTCTCATTGAATTGGGATTTGAGCCACGATTTGATCAGGGATTTTCTGAACCGACAACTTCTGCCCTGAAAGCAATTCAAAGTTTACAAAAACAGAATAAAGAATTATCAGACGAAATCTCTGCTTTAGATCAACAGGTTGAATCTCTAATTAATCAAAAAAATGCACTGGAGGTTCAACTAAGTGAATTGAAAGAAAAAGAAGAGGGATTGATTACACGGCTGACGATGGAGCAGAAACGCAAAGAGAAATTTCAAAAAATCGAATCAATGTTTGACCGCGAAGAAGCACAAATATTTCGTGAAGGCGAGAAAATACGAATTCGCTTGATCGGTTTAAATTTTGCCAGCGGCAAGTCTGTTATTAATCCCGAGTATTTTCCCTTGCTCACAAAGCTGCAGCGCGCCATTAGAATTTTTCCCGATTATATTCTGACCATTGAAGGACATACGGACAATAGAGGTGACGACCGGATGAATGAATCTCTGTCAACAAAACGGGCGAAAGCAGTTCGGGATTATCTCAAAGCGAATATGGGATTGACCAGTGATCAGATTTCAGCAGTCGGATATGGGGAGAGCAAACCTATTGCCACGAATGAAACTGAAGATGGAAGAAGACAAAATCGACGCATTGACGTCGTAATGGAACCATCCGAATGATTCGATGATTAGCTGTAAAGCGCAGCCGAAAAGGTAAAGGTTGTAGTGATTCATCTAATACACCGCTGATGATAAAGCACATTCAAAATGTTTTCGGCTGTGCCTTTACGCATTAATTTTAATAATTAAATAGAACATCTCTTCAAAGACACCATGAAAAAGTTACTGCTACATATGTGCTGTGCCCCATGTGTTACCGTACCATTAACGCGTTTAAAAACAGAATTTGAAATCACGGGTTTTTTTTATAATCCCAATATTCATCCGGAAAATGAATACAAAATCCGATTAGACGAATTGAGAAGCTATCTTGACCAATTGGATGTCGAATTGATTGTGGGCGAGTATGACACCAAACGTTGGTTTGAACTGGTCCGAGGATTGGAAAACGAACCAGAAGGCGGAAAGCGATGCGAAATATGTTTTAAAATGCGTTTGGATCGGACTGCAAAATTTGCCAAAAATCATAATATTGATTTTTTCACCACGGTGATGTCCATCAGTCCCCACAAAAATGCAGCACTTTTAAATGAGGTCGGGAAAGAATTCGGACTGAAATACGGGGTACAATTTTTTGAGGCAAATTTCAAAAAAAAGGATGGATTCAAACAAAGCGTCATGTTAAGTCGGCAGCATAATATGTATCGACAAAATTACTGCGGCTGTGTCTTCAGTCAAAAAACAACAGATCAAAGAGGTGATTCCAAGTGAAAGAAGCGATGTTTTACCGTAAAATCGATGATGAAAAAATCTTGTGTGAATTGTGTCCCCATTTTTGCAAACTCAAAGAAGGACAAACCGGGATCTGTCATGTGAGAAAGGTTCAGGACGGGAGACTCAATTCTTTGGTTTATGGGCGATCCATCGCCCTGCATGTCGATCCCATTGAAAAAAAACCGCTTTTTCATGTTGATCCGGGGTCCCGGTCATTCTCAATGGCAACGGCAGGATGTAATTTCCACTGCAAATTTTGTCAGAATCATGCCATCTCTCAAGTCGAGGATCACATTGATCTCAATCAGGTGGGCAGAGAGATTTCACCCAAAGGAATTGTTGATTATGCTAAGAGTGAACAATGTTCCTCCATTGCTTACACGTACACAGAACCGACGATTTATTTCGAATACGCCTGCGATACCGCCAAACTCGCCCATGAACAGGGCATCTTGAATGTTTTTGTTACCAACGGCTATATCAATCCGGAGCCATTAAAATTTATCAGTGAATACCTCGATGCAGCTAATGTTGATTTAAAAAGCTTTCGCGACGATTTTTATCGTAAACTGGTTGGCGCCAAACTTCAACCGGTATTGGATACGCTAAAGCTGATGAAAAAGCTCAATATTTGGATTGAGGTCACCACCCTTATTATCCCCGGCGAAAATGACTCTGAAGACGAATTAAACCAGATTGCCGCATTCATCGCCAATGAATTGGGAAAAGAGACGCCTTGGCACATCAGCCGGTTTCACCCGCAGTATAAACTCAATTCACATCCGCCAACCCCTGTTTCCACATTGCAAAGAGCCTATAAAATTGGCAAAGATAATGGATTGAGGTACGTTTACCCGGGAAATGTCCCGGGCGATAAATACGAAAGCACTTTCTGTTACCATTGCGGAGAGATGCTTATCCAGCGTTACGGATTTCATATCCAAAATAATGCAATCAAAGATGGTAAATGTTCGTTCTGTTCGGTTGAGATTGACGGGTTGCGGATGTGAAATTTGTACGATTTGTTTGAAATTTTCCTGACTGAGAAACAATATTAGACAAACCGCATCCAATAGAATAAAGAGATTATTTTTATTCTCCATCATTCACTCCATTTAATAATAGCTTGAAAATTACAACTGATGTTAATGATTAGAGAAAGTTTTCATTTTCGATTTTCGAATTTAATTTCAATTGGTAAAAAACGAACAATGCAATTTCCAAAAGGAGCACAAAAATGTCAGAAACAAAATCGAACATGATGCCTTTGGGCACTGAAGCGCCGGATTTTAATTTATACGATACAGTCTCCGGTGAATATAAATCTTTAAATGATGTGAAAGCTGATAAAGCGACTGTGATTATGTTCATTTGTAATCACTGTCCGTTTGTCAAACATGTGCGGCAGGAATTAGTCAATATCGCTAATGATTATAAACCAATAGGCGTTTCATTTGTCGCGATTAGTTCAAATGATGTTGAATCTTATCCGGACGATTCACCGGAAGAAATGAAGAAACTGGCTGAACAGATGAATTTTCCATTCCCCTATTTGTATGACGAAACTCAGCAAGTAGCAAAATCATATCAGGCTGCCTGCACACCCGATCTTTATGTTTTTGATGGCGATCTGAAATGTGTTTACCGTGGGCAACTGGATGATTCCCGTCCGGGAAACAACATTCCGGTTAGCGGCAAAGATTTACGTGCAGCATTGGATTCCGTTTTAAATAACGAACCGGTGGATTCAAATCAAAAACCGAGTATGGGTTGCAATATTAAATGGAAAAACAATGACCGGTAAAAAACACTGAATATAAATCAAATTTCAGAGATGAAGTTAGAACCTTGATTTATGTTTTGTTCAATTCAATATAGTTTGAACGAAGGGGCAGAGTACTCCTGATATTTTAGAAATAAATGATAAAATCGATTAAAAAGTTTGAAGAAGGTCGTCGCTTGAAAAACTCAACGGAAAATAACGGTGGTTATTCATATCCTATTTCGATAATCCGATTAGGAAAAATGGGACTGCCCGAAACTGATCGGCTAATGAAAAAATTAATGTCCCTGCGTGAAGACGATCGCATTCCAGATCTGCTGTTGATTTTGGCACATCACCCTGTTTTATCAATCGGCGCCCGAAAATTAAATGAGAATGACCTACTCAAGCCATGGAGCTATTTTGAAAATCTGGGGATTCAGATTTATCAAGCCCACCGGGGCGGCGGATTAAGCTATCACTGGGACGGTCAATTGGTTGCTTATCCGGTTTTAAAGTTACGCAAAGCAGAACAGCACATTTCCGAATACATGTACCGGCTGGAAGAAGTCGGGCTGCGCACACTGAACGAACTGGGAGTCATTGCCCAAAGAAAAAGAGACGAGACGGCTCAAATCGGTCTCTGGCACGGAGAGGATAAAATTGCATCCATGGGAATTTACGTGTCCAGATGGGTGACCAGCTTCGGTTTTGCATTAAACTTAGCTGGTGACAAATCGCCTGCTCGTTACATCCGACCCTGCGGTTTGGACGTTCAACTCACAACAGTTAGTGAAGTCACCGGTAAAGAAGCAGACAGAGAATTTGCCACACAAAAAGTAATTCAACACTTCACTGATGTTTTCCAGCGATTCGATGATAATTCTTTTTCAAAATATGACTTGATGGATCTGCTGGTTGACTGAAAATCAGTTTTTTCAAATGTGCCATGTTTTTTTACCTCCAAAATTATAATAACAACGGCCAATTTTTTTAGCAGCCACTGATTGACACGGATTTAAAAAGTCATTGTAAAAAAGTGATAGTATTACTCGAATGCCTGAATGAGATAAATCAAAATAGGAATTTAGATGTGGCTATTAGAAAAACATCCTTTGATAGAAAAATCATTCTTCTACCAATTTATTTGTTGACAAAATCCAAAAAAGATTGTATTTTGTAAAAAATTTCAGACCACTCATTTTTGCGGAGGAACGCTTTATGGGACAACCTTATGTGTCGATGATAGATGACCAGCAAGTCGAGAAAATATTGGCTGAAGCTTACAAAATACTTGAAGAAGTCGGAGTGCTCGTTGAAAATGAAGAAGCACTAAATTTATTGGAGAGCGCAGGCGCAAAAGTGGACAGCGACAAGCAAAAGGCTTTTTTCCCGAAATCGCTGGTGGAATCCTGCTTAAGTACAGCCCCGTTTTCAATTACCCTTTTTGATCAGATAGGTGAACCTGCAGTGCACATGGAAGAGAATCGCATTCATTTTGATCCGGGTTCGGCCGCGCTGACAATGTTGGATTGGAAAACGCAACGCCACCGGGATGCAGTGACAGCGGATTTAATCAACTTCAGCCGGCTGACACATCAGTTGAAAAATCTTGCCGCGCAATCCACCGGGATAATATCGACCGACGTGCCCAAAGAAATACAGGATCGGTATCGTCTGTTTATCGGGCTGCAGAATTGTTCCAAACCAGTGGTAACCGGTACGTTTGCGCTGGATGCGTTTGATACTATGAAAGAGATGTTGATCGCTGTTCGGGGTAGCGCCGATGCATTGCGGGAAAAACCGCTGGCAATTTTTGATTGCTGTCCGTCGCCTCCGTTGAAATGGAGTAATCTCACCTGTCAAAATCTGATCGATTGTGCGAAAGCCGGGATCCCTGCTGAACTGGTTTCCATGCCGTTAACCGGTGCGACTTCGCCCGGAACTATCGCCGGCGCCGTAACGCAGCACGCCGCGGAAAGTATCAGCGGTGTCGTCATTCATCAATTAGCAAAGGCAGGATCACCGATTATCTGGGGCGGCTCTCCGGCTGCGTTCGATATGCGCAAAGGAACCACGCCCATGGGAGCAGTTGAAACCATGATGATTGATTCTGCTTATGCCAGAGTTGGGAAATATCTCAAGCTACCGACTCATGCTTACATGGGATTGAGTGATTCAAAAGTACTGGACACTCAGGCTGGCATGGAAAGCGCAATGGGCGCAACAATCGCAGCGATGAGCGGCGTGAATATGATTTCCGGACCCGGAATGCTCAATTTTGAGAGCACGCAGTCATTGGAAAAACTGGTCATTGATAATGAAATTTGCGGGATGGCACTGCGTTTATCACAGGGTGTTGAATTAAGAGAAAATTTCAGCGCTGATTTGTACGGTGATATTTACAACGGCGAACATTTTCTCACCAGTGAAAACACAATTCGGTGGGTGAGAGACGAGTTCTATCTTCCGTCAGATGTGATCAGCCGGGATAATTACCAAATCTGGAAAGCATCGGACGGA
Organism: uncultured Cytophagia bacterium; assembly: GCA_964472785.1. Classification (GTDB taxonomy): domain Bacteria; phylum Zhuqueibacterota; class Zhuqueibacteria; order Thermofontimicrobiales; family Thermofontimicrobiaceae; genus CAYYMH01. Next base: position 43,682 of record CAYYMH010000030.1, read on the forward strand.
AAAACTGCTGGAGAACGGGCTCATGAAATGGTGAAAGAGATGTTAGCGAAAGAATTTGAACCCGTTATAAAAAATGAAGTCATCACAGAGCTTGAAAAAATCATCTTAGCAGATGCTAAAAAATATGGAATGGACTCATTGCCAAAATAGAGGACAGCTTCCCGGAGTAAGTACTTCCGGGAAGCTGTTACATTTTTAGTCAGTCGTCGTCAAAATCTGATCGTAATCCAAAACCTGTAAATAGAATCCCCAGTCGCCGCTCATTTGGGCGATCTTGATTAAAACATCGTTTTTCCCCTTTTGCAATTTTACCGGAATAATATCATCGCACGGTCTGGCTGAACGCCCGATATCCTTGTGAAAATATTTTTGGCCATTTACCCAAATCGCTGCGCCGTCATCGCTACCGAACAGGAACAGTACCTCACCATCATTTTCCGTGTCCAGAGAAATGTACGCATAACACATGACATCTTCGCCAGGCTCAAATTGCTCCATCAGACTCATCAATCCAAATCGATTTGTTTCAGCTTTTATCCAATTGGCGTTAGAATTGTTCATCACCGAATATGTCTTTGATAAGTCCAAATTGGTTTCCGGTTCAAAGTCTTTATTGAGCACGTCATGATCTGTATTGTCGAACGGACCAAGCAACTGCCAATCTCGGATCGTGTGCACCGGGAAATCTCTCCGCAGCGTCAACCGGTAAATCAATTGATGTGACAGGTCAATTTTATCGGGTGCAAATTCTTGTGCCAATTTAGCCCATTCTTTCAACTGGGAATAATCCCGTTTAATAAAATAAAAGGGATAAAACCGGTATTTATTTTCAGGGGTGTTATTATGTTCCAAAAATCCATCAATCACAGACAGGTCAATATCATTTGACGCCTGCGAGATCATGACTCCCAACTGATTTACGACCTTGTCAGCAAATTCGCTGGCCGAAAAATATTTCAGAAAAAACAGCACATGATCGATATTTGCCGAAGTCACATTAATTGCCCTCGCATAATAGGCTTCATCAAGCCGAACTGCGATATCCGAATTTTTGAATCTTGCCGCAGTGGAATCTGTGTTCATAGATTCCGTATCTGCTTCAAGATGGAGCCTCAAGATCGGTGATGGTAGCATCTGATCTGCATTAACTTCTGCCTGAAACGGAATGACCAACGGCTCTCCGGGGAATAGTTGAAAAGCCAGTTTACGGGGCGGAGCGAAGTTCCAATTATCGGGTGCATCCCAGTGGTAATAGCCTTTTGTGGGGATGCCAAAGTTCGTCTTGACCACAAAATTGGTGTCAAACTGTAGCTTATCGCCTTGCACCATGCTCGGTTCAACATTTGCCAACGTGAACTTGACCCGTTGCTCAAGCTCAAACATATTGAATTCAATAAAATTTTCAGGAGCAGTACGCTTTCCCTTTTCATAAGCAAAGGTATCAAACACTTCGTTGTCAATGGAAATTGCCTTGCCCTCAATTTTATCTTCTGTGACATCCATGATCACAAAATGATGAATACTTTTGGCGTAAGCGGAAAATTCTTTTTCGGTGAAATCATATAACGGCGCTCCACCGCCGGCACTGATGAGATGAATCATTCCCTGTTGATTTTCACTGATGTTGCCAATGCGATACGAACGCATGTAATAATGATCGTGACCTGTGATAACAAATTGAACATGATGATCAATCAGCAATGGGGTCCAATGATAGCGAATATCATACACTGGTCGTCGCGGACTACCATGAAACAGCGGGTAATGGAACAGGGCGATCCGCCATGGTTTGTTTTGAGATTGCTGCAAATCTTCAATCAGCCAGTCATACTGGGCAGATCCCGGGCTGCCATCTTCGCTGGTGTTCAGTCCGATTAAATGAACTGATCCGTAATCCGCAGACCACCAGGGCTTTCCGTCATGCACAGTAAAATGTTCATAGTAATATCCCGCTTTTTGTTCGTGATTTCCCAAAGACGGATATACCGGCGTTTTGGAAATGAGATCTTTTGCCGGATCAAAAAATTGTGGTTTCCACTGGTCAATTTGATTGCCGGCAGCAACTAAATCACCGGAATGCAAAATAATATCCGGCTCGTATTTTTCAATCTGCTGACAGATTTTTTTAAATATATCCGGATTGGTCCGCGAATCTGCCACCACTGCAATTCGGAAAGGCGTGTGCTGATCGGCGGGCGCTGTTTTAAATTGAAAAACCTCTGTCTGGTGATTTTCCCACAGGCATTGATAAAAATAGGTGGTGTTTGGTTCCAGGCCTGTCAGTACTATTTTGTGTAATATTGACGGAGAATTTTCTGTCTTCACTGAAGTCAATTGATCCGGCGGAGTCCCATAAGTCACCTTCCCGATGACAGGTTCTGTCGTTTCCCACAGAATAGTGATGCCGTTTTTTGTCGGCGCTTGCAGGTATGGTCCAAATTCCAGTTGAGCTGAAAAAAGAAATGTGCATAAAATAAGCGTAAATAGAGATGATAATAAAATGGTTCTTTTCATTGGATCACCTTTCTCTCTTTATTAAATAAACAGTTACTGTTCAGCCACGAAGTCTCGAAGACACAAAGAAAAGCAGAGAAGAGTATTAGAATATTTTTAGAGATTTATTTCTTTGTGTAACTCTGAGCCCTGGCGTCTTTGTGGCAAAGAAAATGTGTTAAATAGTTACAATAATAAACGTGTTATTGCTTAAACAACAAGACGTTAAATTTGTTTCAATCGAAAAATACACCCCATGGGAAACGAGAAACCCAAACTATTTTTTCAAAGAAATATTTTTGTGCATTTGGTGTGTTTGGTGGGATCTCCTTTTCTCAAATAACATGAGACTCTATTCATAATTAAATGCTTTTATTTTTCTCTTGACTTTTATATACCAGTGCATGAACGAAAACTAATTTTAAACTAAACAATAACGAGATTCCAAGTTTAATTTAGTTGACCCCATCCACGAATCTCTTCTCCTGGAAAGGGAGGGGGGAACATATTTATTGGGGCTGTATCAAAGATTAACTTGTCGTGACGAATTTATTCGTCAAATATTACATATTGTATGGAACGAATAAATTCGCTACTACAAATTGAGCTAAACATCTTGCATCGGGACTTTTGATACAGCCCCCTATTATTGTTGTTTTCGATTTGACACCACTTAAGAGAACTAACGAAACATTCATGTTTAAAAAAACACATACTAATGTGTAACGTCGAGTCTTGGTGCACTGGTGGCAAAGAAAACACGCTGAATAATTACAATCATTGAAAAAACGTCCGAGTTTCTTCAGCATAAAACAAAGCCACTTTCGGCACAAATCATAATATTTCAAAAAACATGTTTAGTTCGTATTTTTTGCTTGACATTATCATAATGATATTTTATATTGTGATACATTCGTAACAATTCAAACAACCATCGATCAGAGGGGAACATGGCTGGTCATGCTGTAAAAAATCCCTCAGCTTCACCACCTAAATTGTTAGACCAGGTAAGGTCTGCTATTCGTATCAAACATTACAGCTACCGGACAGAAAAGACGTATCTTCACTGGATTCGGCGTTTTATCTTATTCCACAATAAACGACACCCTAATGAGATGGGCGAAGAAGAAATCACTCAATTTATAAACTATCTGGCTACTCGAGAGAAGGCATCCGCATCTACGCAGAATTTGGCGCTGTGTGCAATTATTTTTTTGTATAAGAATATTATAAAACAAGAAATTGGTGATTTGCAAATTCTCTGGGCTAAAAAACCGAAACGTTTACCAGTGGTCTTCACCAGAAGTGAAGTAAAGCGAGTTCTTGACCAGCTTCGTGGCACGAATTGGCTTATGGCAAATTTACTCTATGGAGCCGGATTGCGTTTAACTGAATGCCTTCAATTAAGAGTTGGTGATATTGACTTTGAGTACAAACAGGTCACAGTGAGAAATGCAAAAGGCGAAAAGGACCGTGTTACCATGTTGCCCGAGAAGGTTATTGAACCTCTGAAAAAGCATCTAAAAAATGTCAAACTGCTCCATGAAAAAGACGTGAAGAACGGATATGATTCTGTTTATCTTCCATACGCATTAGAGAGGAAATTTCCAAATGCAGGACGTGAATTGTGTTGGAAATTTATTTTTCCTGCCACGAAAATCTCAACTGATCCAAAAACGGGCATACGACGCCGGCACCACATTTATGAAACCGTCTTACAAAAAGCAATTAAAGTCGCCATCAAGAAAGCAGGGATCACTAAACATGCCAGTTGTCACACGTTTCGCCACTCTTTTGCTACACACTTGCTTGAGAGAGGGCAGGACATCAGGACGATCCAGGAATTGCTGGGACACAAAAACATCGAAACGACTCAAATTTACACCCATGTTTTGAATAAAGGAGGGCTTGGAGTAAAAAGCCCGGCTGATGATATATAAAATATAGATGTATTATGAAAATTGGAAAAATTTTAAAACCAGGTCAGCCTGGTTCAAAAAAATGGGAAGAAAAATACGGTGAAAGACTATATTCAATCAGGTACAGATATGATGAGGTAACATGCAGAAAAATTATTACGGTAGAAATCATTGTTGAGAATAAACCCTGGAAAAGAAACAAAAAGAGAATTCCACATAATAAAATTGTTAAATTAAAAGTCGGGTATAATGAAGTTTATATGCGAAACCTCATAAAGAATGCAGGAGGTAAGTGGAATATTAAAGAGCGTGTTTGGGAATTGCCTTATAGAGACA
>CAYYMH010000031.1:0-45900 GCA_964472785.1 uncultured Cytophagia bacterium
AATCTAATGTTACTGTTCAGCCACGAAGTCTCTAATACACAAAGAAAAGCAGAGAAGTCTGTTAGAATATTTTTTAGAAATTTATTTGTATGTGTAACTTCGATTCTTGACGTTGATATTGAATAAAAAAAAATGGTACTCATTTTTAGATGAACTCCAATCAAAAAACCAGTCAACGGCCAAATCATTTTGACAAAATCATCAATTCAACTTGACGTCGGCTATATGTTTGGACTACAAAAAAAATGGAGATGGAAAATATTTGAGCACAAAACAAATAAATCCCGGTTTTAAAATTTCAATAATCTGACACCAGGAAAATTAAGTGCAATTTAACGCTTATAATCGCTTCATCCATTCCATTTTCCTTCCTTCTCGATCTGATGCCACTCATCTAAAACGGCGAGTGCAGTTGCGGGATTGGTGCCGAGACCAAATTCAAATTGGGCAATGAGCCCGCCTCTCGGATCAAAAAAATGTGAAGCTACTTTTCGGACGGCGTCCCTGCCCTGCTGCGGATCGCTGCTGGTTAAGACATGCTGTCGGTCAATTTCACCCCACAATGTTATTTTTCCTTTAGCGATTTCCTCCAGTGCCTTCATGTCCATGGTAAACAACTGAGAGTTGATCGCATCAATGCCAATTTCGATGAAGTCACCGAATATTTCCTGAACGCAGCCGTCCGTGTGCATAAAAATATATTTACCTTCCGCATGCACCATCGTACAGTATTCCCGATAGATCGGTTTAAAAATATCCCGCCATAAATCCGGCGGAATCAGCAACTGCTGTTGCGCGCCCCAGTCATCCATGAACATGATCCCATCCACTTCTGCTTTCACCCAAAACTGAAATTCCTGCAGGTAAAAATCGTTGATCCGGATTAATAGATCGGTAAATTCCTTTTTCCCCTCCATCACATCGATCAGCGCGTTTTCAGTTCCCCGTAAAAATTGGTACCGTTCCCACGGTCTCGGGCAGCAGTTGGCGAACACAAATTTATCCGTCTTTTCATAAAATCGGCTGATCCGGTCGTAAGCTGACTTGGGGTTTTCGGGTAATTGCTTGTAGGGCGGTACCGCATTTCTCCATTGATCCAGATCAGCGATGATCGGCTGCTTCACCTCGCCAATGATACCGTCCTGACAATTTTCAAACACACATCCCCATTCGTCGGTATAGTTTCCCTTTGTATGACGGTCTCCTCTGACCTTTGGAGACGGGGGATACGCATAATCGGTTATCACGAAATCATTGGGATACAACCGGCGGATTTCGGAAATTTCACGCGGATAATGAATTTCTGCCCAGGGAAGCACCCACAAATCATGGGGGATCCGTTCAGGATATTCGAAGTCGAGACAACGTCGAACCAGTTCTCTGGAGTTTTGCAAGTCGATTTCCTTTCTCGTTGGTTTTGACCAAATAATGACGTCACTCCTGACAAGAGAAGTTCAGGATTTTACCTCTTTGAGATTCCGGGACAAGCTTGGAATGACACTAACACTTTAATTTTGGAGATAGAGCCCACTTCAAGAAAATAAACGGACGCCATCTTATTTTCTGAGATTCAAACCATTTTTTTATTCACCTTGACTTTTTGGTTTAATTATATTAAATTTAATAATATTACTTTGCTAAATGCAGCTTTAATTCAGCCATGGATTGACACCAAATTTCACTTATTCTATCCGTGTTGATCAGTGAAAATCAGTGGCTAAAAAAATCACAATCCAATCGTTAAAAACATATCATCCTTTCGGAGTCCACGTGAGTCAATTCAAAGAAATCACCCTCAATCTGGAATCACCGCTCGATGAGCGGGAAGTCGCCACGTTGAATCAACTGAACAAAAATTTCAAAGATACAGATTTCAAAGTTAAATTCACCCACCAATCGATTCAGATATTTTTAAACGAAATTAACTTCAATCGGTTGAAACAGCTCAACCAAAAATTATCAACAGCACACCAGCTTGATCCCGACAATAATCCGATGACGAAAATTATCAGCGCCATTGAAAAAATTGGAAGTTATGGCATCAAAGGCAAACGCCGGCTTTACGTGGATTACAACAAAGAACGAAAGGTCAAAAATCGCAATCAAAAAGAACGCAAGCGTGGGCAGTTTTTTTACGCTGCCAGCGACCACTTTAAAGAGGAAGACAACCCGCTTCCTAAACGATTCGAGAATAAAATTATCTGCGACGATAGTGAAAATGTGCTTGCAAAACTTCCCGACAATTGCATCGACCTGGTCTTTACTTCACCGCCTTACAATTTCGGTCTGGACTACGAGAAAACCGACGATGATTTTTTCTGGCAAAAATACTTCGACAAACTGTTCCGGATTTTTGACCAGTGCATTCGCGTGCTGAAATTCGGCGGGCGCATTATTGTCAATATTCAACCCCTGTTTTCCGATTACATTCCCAGTCACCACATGATCAGCAACTTTTTTATCGACCGGAAGCTGATCTGGAAAGGAGAAGTGCTCTGGGAAAAAAACAACTACAATTGCAAATACACGGCCTGGGGCAGTTGGAAAAGTCCCAGCAATCCGTACTTGAAATATACCTGGGAATTTATTGAAATTTTCTGTAAAGGTCAATTAAAAAAATCCGGAGAAAGATCAGATATTGACATCAGCGCCGACGATTTTAAAAAATGGGTGGTTGCCAAATGGTCGATCTCGCCGGAGCGAAAAATGAAAAGATTCGGTCACCCTGCTATGTTTCCGGAAGAACTGGTGAAACGGGTGGTGCAGCTTTTTAGCTATAAAAATGATATTATCCTCGATCCGTTCAATGGTGTGGGAACCACGACTTATGTGGCGTCTGCATTTGAGCGTCGGTATCTGGGGATCGATATTTCGGAAGAGTATTGTAAAAAAGCGGAACATCGGATTGCGGAAAAATTACTATAATTGGCTGCAGCCCATTGGCTTTAAGTATCCACAAAAATGTATCAATTTCAGGATCAGAAAATGAAAGAATTGGTTACCATTGAACGTCATATTTTGGAACAACAGCAAAAAGGCCATCCGCAAGCAAAGGGTGATTTTACTCAACTGCTGTATGATATTACTTTTGCCGCCAAAGTCATCGCCCGGGAAGTTAACAAAGCCGGATTAGTGGAAATTTTAGGCACTGCGGATTACGAAAACGTGCAGGGCGAGGAAGTCCAAAAGCTGGATGAATTCGCCAACGAGGTGATTCGGAAAACTATGGATAGAACCGGCCGTATCTCCGTGATGGCCTCCGAAGAGATTGAAGACGTCATTCTGGTGCCAAAAAATTATCAGGGTGGCAAATATGTGCTCTTGTTCGATCCGTTGGATGGCTCGTCAAACATCGATGCCAATGCCAGCATTGGTTCCATTTTTTCTATTCACCGGAAAATAACGGAAAGCAAGCGCGGGGAAATTGCCGATTGTATGCAGCCGGGATATAAACAGATCGGCGCTGCTTACGTGATTTACGGATCGTCAACCATGTTTATTTACACCACCGGTAATGGTGTCCACGGTTTTACACTTGATCCCAGTGTTGGCGAATTTCTGCTGTCCCATGAGCATATTCAAATACCGGAAAACGGCCATATCTACAGCGTTAACGAAGGCAATTATCATTATTGGGATAATAAAACCCGAGCGTTAATCGATCTCCTCAAAAGTGATAAAAACAGTGCTGGAAAGCCATATTCGCAGCGCTACATCGGTTCTATGGTTGCAGACTTGCACAGGACGCTTTTATATGGCGGGATTTTTATGTATCCGGGTGATTCGAAAAATCCAAACGGCAAACTGCGGCTATTGTATGAAGCTGCGCCCATGGCATACATTTTCAAAAACGCCGGCGGTTATGCTAGCGATGGGACGCAGGACATCTTGAATGTCCAGCCTTCACAACTGCATCAGCGAATACCTTTATTCATCGGCCATAAAACAGAAGTCGAATTCGCGGAAAAGTTCCTACTTGGAAATATTTAACCAACCGATTTTTAGGTCTAATTATGAGGAGATTTCAATGAAGAATAGCTACGATCCAACCCTCCGTGTCATGCCCATGCCTAAAGACACTAACCGCCACGGTACGGTTTTCGGAGGCGTGATTCTGTCCTATCTCGATATCGCGGGATCACTTGAAGCCCGTAAGACTGCACCGTTAAATTTTGTAACCGTGGCAATGAATAAAGTGGAATTTCATCAACCCGTTTTCGTTGGCGATCAGGTTTCTTTTTACACGAAAACTTTAAAAATCGGTCGCTCATCCATTACTGTCGAAGTCATCGTTAAAGCAAGTCGGTTTGATAATCCCAAGCAGGATGTGCAGGTCACATCCGCAGAAATCACTTATGTAGCGGTTGATGAAAAACGACAAGCAGTGCCAATACAAAAATAATTGATACAAATATGCTTCATTCATTTTTATTCTAGCTACCAGCTTTAATTACTGCTCACGACAAAACAGGAGGTGCAGCGATTAAACCCAAAGCAGCAATCTACAGCTTATTTACGTTGCTGGTTTTCTCAAATTTCTTTTAGGCACAGGATTTTTACTTTAGCCACGGATTGACACAGATTTTCACAGATTTTTTTTATGATTTAAAAAATTTTCTATAATGGATAACCTAAATTTCTAAATTAATTATTTCTATTATGGATATTATTTGATTATCTATGTGTCACTTACTACTTGATTTTTGGAGTGAAGTAACTGTGTTACTTCATGCAGCAACGCAGTTGCTGCACTCCAAAATTTATCAATAAGTTATCTCTTATCTTTTACTGTTTGTTTTAGAATTTTAGGGATTATTTAAAATCCATGTTTATCTGTTAGCAAATTCGAGAAAATTTATATTTCTTCAAATAGTGATTGGAGAAAACAATGAACATCACCCTATCTCAAAAATTCTATTTCTTGCTGGTGCTCATTTTAGCCATCTTTACGGCAATCAATGTTTTTCTTCCGCAGGGCGAATTCGCTGCGATAAGCAATGAGCAACAGTTTCCTGCTTCCAAACCTGTATTAGCCATTGCCAACGCTCTCATTATGCTCATCTTTTACGGTGGCTTGGGGTATTTGGGATACCATTTGTCACAAAAAATCAATTTCCCGGACATCTGGGACAATCACGTTTCCAATTATCAACGATTCATCGTTCCACTCGTTATCGGCTGCGCATGCGGCGTTTTTTTCATCATCGCTGATCTGATTTTCAGCCAGATTCATAATTTGGGTGCTCTCCCACATCCACCGTTTCCCACATCGATAGTCGCATCTCTGGTAGCTGGCATCGGAGAAGAAATCATTTTCCGGCTTTTTTTCATCTCCTTTTGGGTTTGGTTATTTTCAAAGGTGCTGTTTAAAAATCGGTGGCAGCATCAAACATTCTGGGTTGTCAGTATTTTTTCAGCATTAGCGTTTGCCGGAGGTCATTTACCATCTGTCATGATCATCACCGGTTTTAAAACAATTGCAGCAATGCCTCCTGCATTATTAGTTGAAATCTTTCTGCTGAATGGCGTCATTTCTTTATTAGCTGCCTATTACTTTCGTAAATTCGGATTTCTGGCAGCCGTCGGTATTCATTTCTGGACCGATATTGTTTGGCATGTGATCTGGGGTGTGATTTAATCCGGTTCGAACAGCAGACTTTTATCTTGAACCAGCCATAAAAAGAAAACTGAGAAAATTGTTTAAAAAAGAATCGGGTCGTTCAATATGTTCGATATTTATGTTTCTGATGAAATCATCGCTTATTCAAAATCCCTGCTCAAAAAGTACAATTTTGGTAAACGGGGAGTTGCAGATGGGAATTACTCAGAGCAGCTCACCGGATTGATCGGGCAGTGCACCATTCAAAAATTATTAGGTTTACCCCTAATGACCGGCGAAAAAGGATTTGATGACGGGGAAGACTTTGTATTTGCCGGGAAAATCATTGATGTCAAAACAATGGGGCGAACGACCGCGGTTCGCCCTTACTACGTCAACAACTTCATCGGGCTGCAGAAAGATTACAATACCGATATTTACATTTTCTGCAGCCTCAATAAAAGGAACAATATCCTCACCGTCTGTGGCTGGGTGACCAAAAAGCAATTGTTCGATCGCGCCCAATTTTACAAAAAAGGCGCCAAACGTTTCCGGTCGGACGGGTCTTTTTTTGAAACGAAAGCTGATCTATATGAAATTAAAAACGAACTTTTGAACAAGGTTCATTCTTTGAACAATCTAAAAAAAGAAATTCAAAAGGCATAAATTTGACCAGGCCACAAACGCACTCATTTTTTTATCTGTCCGCCCAATTATACGCGCTTAAGAACGCCAACTTTGCAATATCAGCTAAAATATCCGGATTGATCCGATAAATCGTATCGCCGGTTTTGTGATAATGCAGATGCGGTCCGTTGGAGAAAAATGCAGCGCAGGTCGCACCATTTAAAAAGAACGGCGCATAATCCGAAGACCGCACGCCCACATGCTTAATCTCCCAGTTCCGGCGCACCGTGTTCACGTGTTGATCCGCTTCGAGAATAACATCTCTAAAATCCAGTGAGTCAAAGCTGTATCCGAAATTCGTTCCCTCTCCCTCACCGGTCATGTCAAAATTTAACATCGCATCCACTTTTTCAAATGGCTTGGGAAGATGATCGGCAAAATAGGTGGAGCCTTCCAGTCCTTTTTCCTCGCCGCCAAAGAGCACGAACATGACCGCCCTTTTGGGCTTTTTCTCCAATTTCGAAAATGCTTCTGCAACCTCCATCACCACAGCGCTTCCGCTGCCGTTGTCGTTGGCTCCGGCAAACAACATTCCCATGTGCTCACCGCAATGATCAAAATGCCCGCCAATCACAACACATTCGTTTTTCAACTCCGGGTCTGTTCCCTCAACATAGCCAGCGACATTGTAGCCAGTGCCATCAGGAAAATGTCGGGAAAAAACCCGGTATTCAATTTTTGAATCCAGCGGAAATGAAATTGGTCTTTTATAGGTTTGCAAATCACTTTTGAGATCGGTCGCTGTAATATTTTTGGATTCAAAAATTTTATCCGCGGTTTTCTCACTGATCATCGCCGGAGTAAAATCTTCAATCCAGTCTCCGTTGGGATTGGCGATAGGTTCGGGGTAAATGTAAAAAAGTCCCAGCGCGCCCTTGTCTTTGGCGGTCTGCATGCGATGTCGGTGATGGTCATGTTTTTGAAATTTTTTATCAGACCGATCCGGTGTACCCCGGAAACAGAGAACAAATTTGCCTTTGACATCAACACCAGCGTAATCATTATAATTTAATTCCGGCGCGCTTATTCCCCAACCGACAAAAACCAGATCAGCAGTTGAATTGCCGCTGTCAGTAAACAGCAGCGGCAGGAAATCGACACCTGCATCCAACTCGATCTCCTCATTTTCCGAATCATCTTTTGGCAAGATTAACGTCATTCGAGCACTGTCCACAACTGTGAACGGCGAAGGATTGGGCTGCAAATAGCCATCTTTATTATCAATCGGCTTGAGTCCCCATTGTTCGAAATAATCAGCCGCCCATTCCGCTGCTTTAGTGTAGCCTTCGTGCCCGGTCAAGCGGCCTGCAAACTCCTGAGCAGCCATGGTTTTACAATAATTGTAAGGATCAATCGGTTGAATCGAATCAAATCCTATCTGCAAATTATTGTCAAGTACCTGAGCATGGGAAGAAAAATTGAACGTTAAGAAAAAAACGAGTATTAAATTTGCATATTTCTTCATGACTTTACCTTTAATTTTTAACTAAATATATTTTTCCAGAAACTTTGAACAGCTTGCAGCAACCAGCTTTCAGCTTCTCATATAAAATTGAGTTTGCTCATTTATAAATCTCTGCGCCCTCTGCGCGTCTATGGCATTTTAAACAAATCATCACTCCGCTTCCTCTCGTTGATAAACCACCTTTCCACCGACAATAGTATAATCCACTTTTGCCTTCATAATTTGATCTTCGGGCAAATTGAATAAATCTTCACGGAACATCACCATATCCGCCAAATATCCTTCTTTGATCATTCCTTTGCGGTCATCCATAAACTGCGCATAGGCTGATCCGAAGGTGTAAAGTTTAATGGCTTCCTCCATCGACAATTTCTGTTCCGGAAACCAGCCGTCTCCCTCTTCCCCGGCTCTGTCTTTACGCGTCACCGCTGCGTACAATCCTTCCAGCGGGTCGAGCGGCTCAACTGAGTAATCGGTTCCAAACGCGATTTTCGCATCCGCATCCAGCAAGCTGCGCCAGGCGTAAGCGTATTTACTCCTTTTTTTGCCGATGCGTTTCTCACAAAACCGCTTATCGGTAATGCAGTGAGTCGGCTGCATAGACGCGACAACTCCCAGTTCAGCAAAACGCGGAATATCCTCTGCCGTTAAAATCTGCGCGTGCTCGCTGCGGTGCCGGCTGTCACGCTTACCATTAATTTCAATCGCTTTTTCAAATGCGTTCAAAATCCAGCGGTTGGCTCTGGGACCGATGGCGTGAATCCCGATCTGAAATCTCATCGAATCACAACGTACCACCCGGCGTTTTAATTCCTCATACGACATCTGGGGCAATCCGGTTTTGTCCGGCTCATCCTCGAACGGTTCAAACACCATCATTGTTGCTGAACCCAGCGTGCCGTCCATAAATCCCTTGAGATAGCCGAAGCGAATCCAGTTATTTTCAGGAGGATATTTTTTCCGCGACTCATCAAATTTTCGAAGCCGATCCAGATTATCCGTCAACCGTCCTGCCACATCCACCCGCAGCGTAAGTTTACCATCATCTTTAAATTTCTGAAATAATTCCGGATCACCGCCACCCGGGTATTGAATGCTTGTCACGCCTAATTTTGCCGCTTGTCGGATAGCTGCTTCCCAGCCGCGCAACTTTCGTTCATCCTCTTCTTCGGCAGAACGCGCAACTTTTTTCTCGCCATATTTGAGGAGCCCTTTAGCTGATTCCTTAAAAATTCCAGTCGGTTCACCTGTTTTTGGATCACGCTGAATCTCACCGCCAAACGGATCCGGCGTATCTTTGGTAATGCCGGAATTCCTTATCACGTAGCTATTCACCAGCACGGAGTGCCCGTCTGCCCGGCTCAACACCACCGGATTGTCCGGCGCCACCGGATCGATCAGTTCTTTGGTAGGCCATTTTTTACCCGTAAACATTTCATGTTCCCAGCGACCGCCATAGATCAGTTCACCGGGCTGTTTTTCAGCCACTTTTGCTTTGACTTTTTCGGTGATAATATTCGGATCAGTGATGTACCGCAAATCAATGTAATCCGGATCAAGCGCGCGAAAGTGAACATGCGCGTCGTTGAATCCAGGGATCAGTAATCTGCCCTTCGCGTCAATAACTTGAGTCGTTTTCTCATCGATAAATTGATCGATAAACGAGTTGGACCCAACGCTGATGATAAATTCTCCCTTTATAGCAACTGCCTCGGCTCTCGGTTGATTCGAATCAATCGTGACAATTTTCGCATTTTTAACCACCAAGTCTGCGGGTGGTCCTGAATATTTTTTTTGACAACCAAAAATCATTGAGAAAATTATCAGCGTCAATAAGATTTGCATTATTTTTTTTGTCATGGCATTCACCTTTTCTTTTTATTAATGTTCAAATATAATAAAAGAAAAATTGGCAAAAATGCAAGTCATATTTTAGAAATCAAACAGACAGAAACTCAGATATCCATCCGTCATTAAATCTCAAACATCCGTATCAATTTTACTTGCTTTTTTTGGAAAAATTCCTATCTTTGTTTTTAGACTTTTGAACATCTAAAACATTCAATTCTAAAAACGTTCTCTGAAAAAACCTCTAATTTATAACATAAATCATAGTGCCCATTTAATCGTCATCATATTTAATCGGAGGAAAATCTTTATGAGACGTGTTGTAATTACCGGATTAGGCGCGGCTTCCACGTTGGGGCTCGAAATTGAAGAAATCATAAAAACGCTGCGTTCTGCCAAAAGCTGCATTACTTATTGCCCGGAATTCGAGGAACACGGATTTAATAGCTTAGTTGCTGGTTGGTTTTCAGACTGGGATCCCAAACAGTATTTTAACCGGAAACAATTAAAAACCATGGGGCGCGGATCGGAATTTTCATCCTATGCTGCGCTCAAAGCAATTGAAGACAGTCGATTGGATGATGCTGATGTGCAAAGCGACCGTTGCGGCGTCATCGTAGGCTGCGGCGAAGGAAGCGGAATGGACATCTATGAAGCCGCTTATGCGATGAAAGAATTTAACAAACCCAGAAAAATCGGTATTCGCGTCCCTAAAACTATGGGCTCATCGCGCAGCGCCAACATCACCCTGCTGATTAAAAACAAAGGGATGAGTCTGGCAATTTCCGATGCCTGCGCTACCGGATTGGTCAATATCGGCTACGCATACCAGGTCGTTAAATGGGGCATCCAGGATGTCGTTTTTGCCGGTGGTGGTGAATCGTGTGATTGGACGTCCAGCGCGTTTTTCGATGCGATGGGAGTGCTTCCTACTCACTTTAACGATAATCCGGCAGCTTCCTCCAGACCTTTTGACAGGGACCGTGATGGATTCGTCATTGCGGAAGGTGGCGGAATCGTCATTGTCGAAGACTTGGAGCACGCTCTCAAACGTGGCGCCCGGATATACGGGGAGATTGTCGGTTATGCCACCAACAGTGACGGCGGACATTCCATGGTCGCACCTTTTCCGGAGGGACAGGCGCGCTGCATGAAACAGGCATTAGCCGAATCCGGTCTGAAACCCGAAGACATCGATTATATTAACACACACGGTACTTCCACTGTTGCTGGCGATCCGTCAGAAATTACAGCGATTAAAGATGTGTTCCAAAGTCATACGCCGATGATCACATCGACCAAAAGTCAAATCGGTCACACGATTGGCGCAGCCGGCGCAATTGAACTGATCACAGCGCTGTTGATGATGAAACACAATTTTATCGCGCCGTCCATCAATATCGACAATCTTGACGAAGCCTGTGAATATGGGAATATCGTTACTGAATTAACAGAGATCGAATTCGATACGATTCTGTCTAACAATTTTGCGTTTGGCGGGAGTAATTCGACGATGATTGTGAGGAAATATCGAGAATAATTTGAGAAAGAGGATTCATATCAGAATATTCTAAAAGCAAAAAAGCATTTTCCATTATACAAAACGATTCTATTTTTCGGTAGGAAGATTTAGAAGTCTGTCAATCCAATATTCAGGTTCACGATGCTGGTGAGCAACAGCTAAAATATAGATTTTATCATTATAGATGGTATAAACCAGAAAGTAAGGAAATCTTTTTAACACAGCTTTTCTCGTGTGTTTGGTACAAATTTTCCAAATTTCAGGATATTGTGAAATTAATTCAATTGTATGCAATACTTCATCAAAAAACTGATCACCAAGTCCTGATAAATGTAAATCATAATACTCAACAGCATCATCCAACTCTATCGAAGCCGGTTCGATAAATTCAATATCCACCTATTTGTACCTTTCGATGATTTCACTCAAATTGATCGTTCTAACTTTGCCTGCTTTCAAAGCACTGTATCGCTTTTCAACCTCTTCAGCCCAAATTTGCTCTATCTTTTCATCCTGTCTGTTTAGACTTTCAGTCAACATTTCAATCAATTTTAACCTATCAGCAGGTCTGAGTTTCAATGCATCTTTATATAATGAATTCGGATTCATCACAAACTCCTCAATATCTTTTATAAACGATTTAATTTCTGGTCATTCACTTGTCTTTCATAAATTAATTTAATAACTTTCAACATTAGATGCAAGAGGAAATATTCATTCATGGGTGATATCAATTCTCTTGACGAAGCCTGTGAATACGGGAATATCGTTACTGAATTAAAAGAGATCGCATTCGATACGATTCTGTCCAACAATTTCGCGTTTAGCAGGAGTAACTCGACGATGATTGTGAGGAAATACACTGAATATTAAGCACCATAAAAGGTGGGACGCTCTTTAAAAGTACGTTTCACCTGACTTTCTCTTTTCCAACTTAACAACCTCCACTCTTAAAATCAATAATAATTTCTAATCAAGTTACAATGCAATTCTAAAACGGTTTCCGTCCCATCTGAAACACCTAAAATTAAAACGTTTAACATAGAAACATTGCTTCATTCTAACACAAAAAAGATCAATTATCATATTTATAATTATGACGATTAAATTCATATAAACATTAACCTTAATAAGTTCAAATCAACAAGTACACCAATGGTATAATATTTGCCAATTTTATCAATAATACAGTCACGTATTTTGGTCAATTAACCCTATTCCCTTTCTGATCGGCAATACATTAGGATTTTACCTTAATTATTCAACAAGAAGGACGTTTTATGGATAATAAAGAAAACACGCTTTTGCAAGGAAAGTACGAAATTGTATCTAAAATAAAGCAAGGCGGGTTTGGCATTGTTTATTACGGTTTCGATCGGGTTTTTGAAAAACCGATTGCGATCAAAGCCATTGACCCCGCGTTATTGGAGGATGCGAAATACGTTGATCTTTTTCTTGCGGAAGCCAAAAACGCTGCCAAGTTGAGTCACAACAATATTGTCCGAATTTATGATCTGGTGAAAAATGATGATGGCCAATTTTTCATTATCATGGAATTCATCGAAGGCCATGACCTGGCGAAAATATTGAGAAAATGCAAGGAAAAAAATGTCATTCTCCCCATTGATTTAAGTGTTTACATTGTCAAGGAAGTCTGTAAAGCACTGGAATATGCCCACAACAAACGAAATGTTATCACCAATAAACCGCTTAAATTGGTACATCAGGATATTTCACCGTCCAATTTGATGATCTCGTTCTCGGGTCAGGTTAAATTGATTGATTTCGGATTGGCGAAACTTCGCATCCGTCATTCGAAATCGGACGAGGTTGTTCTCTCAGGCAAATTGCCCTATTTGACGCCGGAACAGATAAACGGCGGAAATGTGGACCGGCGTACCGACATTTTTTCGCTGGGAGTGACCTTTTATGAAATGCTGACAAACACTCGATTGGTCGATTCCAAAGACCCCAAACAGGTCATCCAGCAGATCAAGAAATCAAAAGTTGATGTATCTGTTTTGGAAGAACACGACGTACCTGAGACCATTCAAAAAGTATTATTGAAAATGCTGCAAAAAAACCAGGAAGATCGTTATTTTGGTGCTAACGGTGTTTATCTGGATTTAGTGGAATTTTTGATGCAGAATACACATTCAGTCGAGTTATCAGATGAGTTGGGTGAGTATATTCGTGAATTGTATAACCATGATAATTCCGGAGTTCAAAAAACAATTTCAACTGCGCCAAAAGCACAGGAACCGCAGCAGGCTGACACTCAATCTGATCCTGAATCTATTGAAATTTTAGAAAAAAAGGACATTACCGAAGAACCACTGATAAAAACTGAAAAGGATAAATCTCAGGAAAAACAACTTAAAAAAGCGGATCCGGGCAAAAGCGATGATCCATCAGCAAACCTGACAAGGGCATCGACGATTGAAAAAATAAATTTCAAGAATGAATTAGATAAAATTTTGAACGACATTGAGTCGAATTTTTCTCGTGCAGATCAGAAGAAAGCTGATAAGGGGGAAACGGTCAAATTGGGCAATCCAGATGCCCGGAAAGACACAACTTCTCAGCAACGAGTGATCGAGCCACCTAAATCTCAGTCACAAGAAGAACTGGCGGATGATGATTTAAAAACAGTCATCGACGTGATCAGGTTGTCAACTCGAAATCATTCAAAAAAAATCAAATTAAGTCTGTTGGGTCTGTTTTTGTTAATCGTTGGTCTTTTCACCGTGGATTTCTTTTTTCAATTTTCCCCGATTGGCATCGCCGCCTATAATCGCATTTTTCCCCCGGCAATAAAAATTGATACAGTTCCATCAGGCGCTATTGCTTACTTAGACGGGAAACGTCTCCCCCAAAAAACTCCGCTTAATATCCCGGAAATTGAGCCCGGTGTGCATCAACTGACACTCACTCACGCCGGATTTAATCCGCTCATTAAATCGTTACGAGTTCCGGCAAAAGGGGAGATCAAAATAGAAAAGGCAAAATATTCCAAGTTGCCCCGGCATTATCTTTTTAATTTCAAAGCGACTGTTGAATTAAATTCCCATCCCAGCGGTAGTGTGGTCTTATTAAATGGTGTGCGGCTTCCCCAAAAAACGCCGACAAACATTGATTGGCTAGCCGGGAAACCACTATCTATTGAAATGGCATACGAAGGCTTTGAAAGAATTTCAGGATTTCAACTTGATCTTTTAAATGAAACAAGTACAATTGATGATCACAGACTGTGGGATTATGAACTAATCGAAGGGAAAGTAAAACGATTTGTTGTAGAAGGCAAATTTAAGAAATTTTTAACCTTCAATACGATTCCTGCTGAAGTGACCTATTTTATTGATGGAGCTGCTGAGCCTTCAGGTCGTACCGGCATTTCCAATGCTGTTCCGTTGTCTATGGGAAAACACGAAATTCGCTTTGAAAAAGAAGGTCTCAATGATAAAATTGTTCATCTTAACATCAATGAAGAGTCACCGGAAACGATCAACATTATTATGGACAGACCTGTTCAGTTTTATTCAAAAGCCAAAGGCGCACCGGATTCAACTGATCTCAATTCTCGAATTGTGCGTTATATGCTCAACGGAAAATCATATGCCGTCAACAAAACCACACCGTGCAAAATCTCTTTGCCGGTCGGTGACGTAAGCGTATTTTTATCCAAAGAAAATTACCACACGACACAAGTCAATGTGACGCCGGATGCGGAGCAGATTCTCGCTGTTTTAGAATCTGCAGGCGTTGAAGTCGAAATTTTCGTTCGTGATGCGTTAACCGATTTACCCATTAAACAAGCTGAAATTTTATTTGAATCCGAAGCCAATCAGGAGACTGAAAAAGTAAACTTCGGAATAACCAATGATGAAGGAAAATGCAGCAGCCGCGTGTCGCCCGGTAAATATAATTTCAGTGTAGCCAAAGACGGATATTATGCAAAACAACTTGCTTTAGACACCGAAAAACAAGAACGCCAATTAGAATTTAAACTAATTATTCAATAACATGCGGAGAGCACCAATGACCAAAATCGTTGTCAAAAGGAAGGCTGAAGTTTATAAAGAGTTCCCGATTTCACAATCTCAAACAAAAATTATTGTGGGCTCTGATGGGGACAACGATCTCATCATTTCTGATCAGAAAGCATCGCTGCGTCATTTCAGTATTGAACAAGAGGGGGGACATTTTTATATCACTGATCTGGACAGTGCTTTTGGAACTAATCTAAACGGGAGAAAAATAACCGGAAAAGTCCGTCTCATTCATGGCGACGACATTGTTATTGGGGATCATTCATTGAAATTTGAACACGTTCCGAAAAATCCCGACAAACAATCTCAACAGAATAAGCAGACGGAGAAAAAAGAAAACATTGTTGTTACAGAAGCAAATAGAAGTGAACCCAAAAAAATAGCAGATAAAAAAAAGCAACCATCTTCAAAGCAGAAAAAGCCAGTACCACATTATTTATTAGCAATTTACGGCCCATTAACGGGAAAGAAATTCCAACTCAATTTTGATACCACAAAAATAGGCCGCGACCAGACATTGAATGATATCATCATTCGCGAAACAGCCTCCGGCGAAATTGATACCAGTATTTCCCGCCGGCATGCAACAATTCTTTTCGAAAATGATCGCTACTACGTAACCGACAAACGCAGCAAAACCCGGACGCGGGTAAACCAGCACCAGTTGACCGAAGATGACAAAGTTGAACTAAAACCCGCCGATGAAATCGAAATCATCAGCGACCGAAAAAGCACCATCTTTCGTTTTCTCCCCGAGGGAGACCGGGACAAATCTCGACCTAAAAAAGCCGGCTACTGGTGGATGAGAAATGCAAGTCGAATGAGGAAAACGTTTTCCGTTATTGTATCGTTACTTCTGGTTGTCTTGATTTCAAATTGTTTGAGAACATACAATCTCTTGACACAGCAACCGGATTCATTAGATTTGATTGAGAAAAACTTTTACACCACCGATGATAATCATCAGATATATCTGTCTCTGAATGAAGCGAAATCCAATATGAGCATGTTATCACCGGCAACTGCGGATTTGGACGGTGACAACTTTTTGGACATTCTCTTTTCGGACAAAATTGGCTATCTTCGCGTCATTAACGGCAAATCCAAAACCACTCTCTGGAATTCAAATCACTCATTTCGGCTGCAATCAGGCACCAGTTTTACGATTGCGGATATTAACGGCGACCAACGAAAAGACATTGTTTTTATGGCTAACAATTCTGTTTTATATGCACTTGACGGGACGAGTGGAAATGAAATCTGGACCAGTCCGATTTTGGGTGGTGAATTTTCAGGAAGCCCGGTTGTGTCGGATTTTAATGGCGATCAAATTACCGACGTCTGCATGGCGACCACATCCGGACAAATTCATATCGGATGGGGCACGTTTACTTCACCGGATTGGACAATCTTTGAAAATGAGTCCGCTATCAAATCTCCGCTTTCAACAGGGGATTTTGATGACGATGACCTTCAGGAGCTCGTTTTTGCCAGCGAAACCGGACGGGTGGTTATTTTTGATCCGCAAGAGATGGAAGTTCAACATGTCATCAATGTCAATGAAGAAATCCAAAAAGCAAAAGGTTCCTTTTTCGAAGACCATTTAATCCAACGAAGAATTTCTATTGGCGATTTGAACGGTGATAAATCGAATGATCTTTTAATCGTCACCGAAAAGAATTGCTTGTTAGCCTTTGATATTAAAAAAAACAAGCGGCTTTGGTTCGACCAGGTTGTTACTTCGATCGATTCCTTTACGGTTGCGCCGCCCAATCTGGCGGATTTGACTGGCGACCAAATTCCGGATGTTGTTTATGTCACACCGGACAACAAAATCGTTGTTTACGACGGCAAAGGCAGTGGTGGAAATTCCAAAAAAATTGTTTGGGGACACATTCCCGAAAACGAGAGACAATATATTTCTCCGCCTGTTTTGATCGATATCGATAAAGATCAAATCAATGACGTCATTGTGTCTGATTTTTACGGACGGTTAGATATTTTCAACGGCGCTAATGGCAAAATACTCACTGAGCAAATCCAGTTTTCACAGGATAGCAGTGCTTTTATCGGAGCTCCGCTGGCTGGCGATTTTAATAACAATGGACTGCTTGATATTCTGATTCGAAAAAATGATGATTCTTTTTCTATTTTTGAAACGCCGAGTAAAATTTTCAAAAGTTCAGTCCTTTGGAGTCAATATAATTTTCATTCATCACAAAACGATCAGCAAAATTTATTAGCGCGCCCCCGGCAGGTTTATTTCGTCATTGTCGGAATTGTTGCCGCAGTTTTCGTTTTCCTGATCTTATTATTTAACCTCGTAATTGACATTAAACGGCGAAGTTTATTCGCGATCAAATAGATAACTTTTCAATAAACCTGAATTAAATTTGAGAACAAATTGACGATTAATAAAAAATATGAAACTGAACATCTCTGCTTTAAGTGATACAGGAACAGTCCGACCCAGAAACGAAGACCATTTTGGTGTTTTTGAAAAAGAGGGGCTGATTGTGATTTGTGACGGGATCGGCGGACATAAAGCGGGTGACGCTGCCAGTCGATTGGCGGTGGAAACATTTAAAAAATTTTATACTGAACTTGATCCAGAGATTCATCAGGAAGTTACAAAAGACTTAAAAAATAACGCTTTAAAATGTGTCTCAAAAATCGTTTCAGCCTGTCGTTTGACGAACAGAAGATTGTACAATCTGGGACACCAAGAAATTCGCTATCGGGGCATGGGCACTACTTTGACAGCGATTGAATTTGATGATGATAAAGCGATTATAGCCCATATCGGCGACAGCCGTGTTTATAAAATTCAGAATAATGAGATGAGAATGCTCACAGTGGATCATACATGGATCAACGAATTGATTCAGGATAAAGAAATTGACCCGAAGGATGCTGATAAATTTATAAAAAAGAATGTCATCACCCGGGCAATGGGTTTGGAAGCCGCAATAAAAATTGATGTACACATCGAACCAATTGAACGCGATGATAAATTTTTACTTTGCACTGACGGCCTTTCAAAGGCGCTAACCAATGATGAAATAAAAAATATCATTTTTTACAACGGTAAAAATCTTGATCACGCGCTGCGCCATTTAGTGGATAATGCGAACATCAAAGACGGTTCCGATAATATCACCGCAATCCTTGCGCATGTTGAAAAAATCAATCGCAGCGCTAAAAAACGAGCCCAAAAATCCATAATACTGAAGCCTGAAAACAAGCACATCAGTGATGTAATAAACAAAATAGTCAAGCATGAAAGCACCAGCAATTCCGCAAAGCGAACCTGGTTTAATAAATTATTCAAACGAAAGTAGAAGCAACGGACAACATGAAAGATCAAAACAAAAAATCCGCCATGCCAGCCACTCATCAGCTTTTAAACGAGTTAGGCACTGTTTACCTGAAATACAAAGAATATAATAAAGCAATCGATCGGTTTAAAAAGTGCATCGAACTAAAACCGGACGATTCCGACGCTTATTTGAATTTAAGTAAAGCCTATATACTAAGTCATCAATTTCACGCCGAAGCCCAGGCCATTTTTGAGAAGGCACTTCAGTACGAGCCGACACATCCGCTGATCACGAAAATACTTTTTCGAGCGTATTTGAATGCGGAACGCGACGACGAAAATGCCATCCAAATCTATCTTCGTTCATTAAGGACAGAGCCGGATAATTTTCAAAACCATCTCAAAAAATTGATCCAGTTATCTTTGACTAAAGATAATGAAAAATTGGCTCATGGTTTAATCACGGCTTTTTCAGACGACTTAAACCGCTTGCACTTGATTGTAACTAAATTTGTTGAACATTGTTGGAAAAAACAGGCTTTCGGTTTAGCGGCTAATTTTTTGAAAAAAATGATCACTTTGAACGATGATATTTATTTTCAGCGACTGATGCTTTTGAATATCGATAAGGCACAAGAAATTCAAACCGAAGATTTTACTCTTGGCAACCAGGATTTACAGATTTATGTTGACTTTCTCTCCCGGGAATCTGTTTTTTCCCGATTGATAGATATTTATCTCTGTCTTGCGCTTAACAGAATCTTTGATCAGGTTCCGTTAAAATTAGAGGATGAAAAATCACCATCAATCGAAGAATACGAACTATTTCTGTCTGATCATCCGCATGGCAATATGCTGGACCTGGGGCTAAATAAAGAAAAATCAGTTTTACAAAAACTGGGAATAAAGGATAAAAACTTTTGGTCAAAACTGGACCCCTTTAACAACGATACGCCAAATCAGCAAGCCAACAACTCCGCGGATATGGTTCCGATGCGACAGATATTTGACCGTGCAAACTGTTTTCTCATTGTAAAATTTAATCAGACTGACAGCACTGAACTGAAAAAAGCACTTTGGGATGCGATCAAATCACTATCGAACTACCAGGAGCATTTCATCCACGGATTCCGGAAAGATGACTTCTATTTGATATTTTGGGAAAATGCAATCGCACTCACGAAAATGGTTGAGGCATTTCACAACACCTTAAAATCGAATAAATCCGGCCTCTCTGATCTGAAAAATTATCAGATCGTCATTCACACCATTTCCCTGATTCAAAGTGATGATTACCGGTATCTCTACGATGACCTGGAAACAGCACTTGCCACCATTCCGTTTGATTCTGACCAACTCAATTCATTTCCGACAAAGAATCAGTCAAATTTTCAATTGAACAATCAGGTATTGATTTCCAATCCGTTAAAAAATTTACTCGATCTGGAAAAAGAAGACTGGCTTTTCCAGCCTGCATTAACTGTAACGCACCCCATTTCAAACGACGAAGTGAAGTTTCACAT
The DNA here is from genome assembly GCA_964472785.1 of uncultured Cytophagia bacterium. GTDB lineage: Bacteria > Zhuqueibacterota > Zhuqueibacteria > Thermofontimicrobiales > Thermofontimicrobiaceae > CAYYMH01. The sequence goes on from CAYYMH010000031.1 coordinate 20,013, forward strand.
GCTGAGTTTTAACAATGACTTCGTTAAAATTAAAAAAGGAGACATTCAAAATTTAGGACGTTTTAAAATTTTGAACCCGCTACGAGAAACCGCGTTTTTTATGAGTTACAAGGCGATTGACAACCTGTTAGAACGATTAGTCGTGCTCAAGATTTTGAAGCCAGATTTTCTCCTAAATACGAACGGAGCCAAAACCGAACAATTATTCCTCAATGAAGCCAGAGAACTGGGCAAATTGACTCATCCGCAAATTGCCCTAACTTACGAAATCGGCATTGAGAATAATTTATGTTTTATCGCTCGTGAATTTGTGGAAGGTGTGCCATTGATGAAGGCAAAAGCAAAAAAGAGCGACTGGCTAACAACGCTGAGATTGGTGAGCCAGATTGTTGATGTGCTTTCGTTCACTCATCAAAAAAACATTATTCATGGGAAATTAAAGCCGGACAATATTTTCAAAGTAAATCAAACGCAGGAGATTAAGCTCACTGATTTTCACATCCCGCATTTCAACGATCCCCTCAATCAGCAAGAACCCGATAATCTGAAATCACTGACCTACACTGCGCCAGAACTGATTGAAAAAGGGGAAGCTTCGACTCAATCTGATATTTATTCGTTGGGTGTTTTGGCTTATGAGTTGTTATCAGGAATCAATCCTTTTGAAGATGAGAGTAAACAAAAAGTTCTGAACAACATCCGCAGCAAAACGCCCCCGCCATTGACGAAATTTAATCCGAAGTTACATCACGATTTGAATGAAATGGTGATGAAGATGGTGGAAAAATCGGTTGACGCGAGATTTGAAAGTATGGAAGATTTGCGAAGTAAATTATCCAATTTTACCGAAAATATTTAGCACAGATTTCTCATAATCAAAACTTATTCGTCAAGCCAATATGCACCAGTCCGCTGGTCAATCCCCTTCCCTCGGCTAATCCATAATCGACCGCGATCACGCCGAGGCGGGTTTCGATGCGAATGCCAAAACCGTAGCTGAACTTATATTTTTCAACCAATTTCTGATCCTCATCTTTGCTGGAAACATAGCCTGCATCTGTGAACAGAAATATCCGGGAATTCGTTCCCAGTAAATAGCGATATTCGAGGTTCATCCAGGCAAGCCGTTCTCCTAAAAATTCCTCTTCCCGGTATCCGCGCAAAGAGTTGAGCCCGCCAAGGCGATAGAGATCGGCGATGGAAATCTTTCTCTCGCTGGATTTCACCTGCCGCCCGTGCAAACCCAAAAGAATAGTTTGCCATTGGAACGTCGGCAGATACACTTCGGCATCCACACTCCAGCGATCTCTGCGGAAAGTACCCTTCTCCAAATCGATAGAATTATCAGTGTTTGGCAAGGAGACAATTTTCTTGTTCGCGTATTCATAGTAAGTCCGATAAAATACACCCCGCGATGGATTGCGGAGATTATTTCGCGTATCATAGCTGAAGCCGATTTTGGCTAACCGCGAACTGCTTTTGGGTAACTGATAAAGTACCTGTCCGATGGAATCCGGCAGCACGCTTTCTTTGCCCACGCGAGAATGGATTGTTAAATTGGGAGAGTACGGCACATCAACATCAAATCCCCAACTTCTTCGGACAAAAGAGGTGTCCTGAATCATCTGCTGGAATCCGAAACCGACATTCACAGGCCAGCCCTTAACCCACGGCTCAACATAGCGGAATCTCAATTCCTGACTGCGGCGGTCTTTCTTCTGCCAAAACGCTTCCGCTATTCTCCCTGTGCCTAACAAATTCCGAAACGCGACATCGATCAGTCCGGTAATATATCCCTTTTCATTTTGTGCTGTGCCAGGATTGTAGCCAAACACCGCATTGAATTGATTCGGATTCCCTTCTTTGACCGGAATAAAAAGATGACCATGCCCCTGCTTATCCAGCATGATGTACGGATCTTTAACACTTTCAAAATAACCGGTTTTCATCAACCGGTCTTTTATCTGAGCGACCTGATGAAAATCAAAGTAAGCACCGGTTTGCAACCGTGTTTCCCTGATGACGACATGTTCCTGTGTAATCTCATTCCCCAACACATGGATCGAATCCACCGTGACAAACGCTCCCGGATCTACCTTTAAATAACAATTTAATCCAATATTTGCTTCACTCATTGTTGATTTTATTAAACTGTCAATGGTCACTTTGCCAAACGGATAACCGTGATTTTCCAAATAGACCAGAAACTTCTCCGCGTTTGCATTAATGGTGTGGCTTATCTGCTCTTTTTTCCTGACATCGAGTAGTTCCCATAAAGCGGGTAAAATTGTTGAATCCTGACAGGCTAATTCAATACGGTTTAGTATGAATTTTCCGTTTTCATCGACATCGATCATCGTTTTATTAAGCGAATCGCGAACCCTCAGCCGGGCGAAATAGTAGCCTTTTTTCTGGTAATTTTTTAACAATTCTTCCATGGATTGTTGGAATTGTTTATCAGAACACTCTCCCGGCGGAACCATGTCCCTGATTTCACGTTTCGAAAAAACGTTATTGCCGCGAATTTCCAGATTCGATACGTTAATTTTTATCGAGTCCTGTTGAGCGGATACGCTTAAGGAATAAATCAGGATAAATGAAATTGTGAGAAAAAACTTTTTCATAGAATGATTCTGTTAGTATTGACCATTTTATCAGTTTAATATTTCTTTATTTTCTTGCCTCCAACACTCAAAGACCCGAAGTAGAACAAATACCTTTGATTCGAGACTTTGAGGCTAAATTCTAAAAATAAGCCCTCATTTCCGCTCTGAGCGTGTAGATTGCCCGACCTAAATATTCTTCGTAGCGTCCGTTCCAACTAACGGACGCCCGGATATATCGGGAGACGTTATAATCGAACGAAGCCAGCCAGCGGATATTTTTACCCCCTTTATTGCCGGATACCATTTCATAAGGCACAATTGCATTTTCAGGGCTGACATCGACCCGGTTGAATTCCACTTCGGTTCGCAAGCGACCCTTGCCACGAAATGAGTAATTCACTCTCGGCGACAGGGACAGGAAATTGACCTCGAGCGGATTGGCCACACGATTTTCTGCATGCGCCCATTTACTTTGCAGTGCGATCTCTATTTTTTGTTGCGGACGATAGGACAAATTCAAACCAACTGACTGATTGAAAATATTTTTATCCGATCTTCCGGCGATTCGGTACACTTTCTTTTCCCGCGTATCTTCGAGATCAATTTGCATGTTGAATTTACTGGAAAGACGTGTTCTCACCTGCGCTGAACGTTCGCTTAATTCAAAACTCTGCCCGCCCTCAAGATATTGATTGTTCAAATTTTCGCTTCGGTTGTATCGCAGACGCACGGAAAAATTCGACCGATTACGGTTCCAGTAAATATCCTGCCGAAAATTTTGATTGCCAAAGATGGTGGTTTCTTCGGAGCGGAATCGCGATAGTTCCAACCGGTAAATCGACCAAACATCGTCCTCTCTGGTTTTCTCTTCCAGTCTGACAAAAGTTTCGGTCGATACCGATGAAAGCCATTTTTTCCAACCGATTAAATCATTTGTCCTGCTCCGTGAAGCCTGCCACAATCGCGATGGCTCAAATCGAATCGTACTACTGGCGCGCAATTCGATAACCGGAATAAATTCATCGGTCGAACGCACCCGCAAAATGTAATCACCGGTCAGTCCATCCGGGACATATTCCTGCAAATCTTCATCAAACCGGTAATTCCCCTGTCCGCGCTCTACTTTGATATAAATCTTTTCCTGCTTTGCCACCTGTGTATTGGAAAGCTGATAATGCCAGTTCGTTGAAATGGCGCGTTTGAGCGGTGAATAATCCATTCTGAAATCAGCCAAATCCGTCAGCTTGGTACCGGCAGCCGAATCCTGATAGGTCCGCTTGCGATGAATGTAACTCGCCGAAAGTGAGAGATCTTTCCAATCTTTGAGTGACCATGTAACTTGCTGGGTAATGGCGTCGGATTCAGGCAAAAACGCGCCATTGGCATATTTTTCCTGTTCCCTTTTTGTCAAGCCGACGGAAAATGACATTTTATTCCAGGGATTAACTTGCAATTTCGGGTTAATTTGATAATAGCGAAATCCAATATCCAGCGTGTCGGCAAAGCTCTCTTTTTTCTCTTCAGCTAAATAATCGAAAGTGGGTGTCATTTTCCAAATCCCGTATTTTGCAAAACCTTTTTGGCGAATCCAATCTCCGCTACGCTGCGAGCTCAAATTTCTGCTGTTGATGGATTCGATCTGGTAATTGAGTTGGGGCAATTTTTCGAATCCAATTTGTGTGCCTGCCTGCCATCTTCTGGAATTAAATTGAGTACCTTTTTCATTCTTCCCCCAGCTACCGGAAAAACGCATTTTGTTCACCGGTGAATAATCACCACCAATTTCAAAAATTTCTTCCTGCTGAATCGCCACATCCTCGATGTCCCATTTTCGGTTCTTTTCCACCTCTTCGGTGCGGGCAATATACCGGAACCGATCCTGAACCTGGCGATATTTTCCGTTTAAGTTAATTTGACCGATCTTTTTGCCCAAAAAAGACAACTTCTTTCTGTTGAAATTAAAATAACTGGTCGTCGCGATTCCATTATTATCATTATCATCTTTTGTCGAATATAAATTCTGATCCAACCGACTCAACGCCAATTCCGTATTAACATTAAATCCTTCGAACGGTGCGTATGAAAACGACACATCCACCAAATCGTGACGCTGCGCCGGCGTGAGCAAAATAATCGGCTGATAACTACCCTGGTTTTGACCGACAAATTGATAACGACTGTAACTCACCAATTTATAATCTCCCTTGCCCGGACCGAGATAAGTGAACGCAATATTATAATCACCGGAATCCTGCCCGACATAACGATAAAAATTAAAACCAGCGGAATCCACACGAACGTAGCGTCCTTTATTGGCGCCGACGTAGTTCACGCCGGAAAAAAAAGCGGAATCGGCATTATCGCCTGCCAATTCAAGTCGTTCCCGGTTGTCGTCACTCAATGTGAAATCCAGCGGGCTATCTTTGTTATCTGCTTCCCGAAGCATGCGGACACCAATCTTCAATTTATCATTGAATGCGCGCGATTGAACATCCGCACTGTAAAGGCTGCGCTGAAACACCTGATCCGAATACTGAAAATCAATTGTAATTCTGGAATCCGCTGTGATGAGACGATTTCGGGTGAAGGTAATTTGCCCGTTGCTGTATTCGATGACGTAATCATTATCCTCGCCGCGTGTCATCAAATCGCCGTCAATCCACACCTGTTCGGTTCCGGCTAACACGATAATATCGATCTGTCCCCGGTCACCTTTCAACTGATACGGTCCCTGATTACCTTCCTGACCCATAAATTTGTTGGTGGTAAATTTTCCTTTTGACACTGCTCCGGACAGCGTGAATTGACTGGAACCAAATTCAGCGGTTCCCATCACGCCCTGCAATTTTCTGTTATACGGACTAAACTCGGTGCCTTCCAGACTGAAGTAATAATCCCCTAACGTTGCCTGAAACCGGTCGCTTTTTAATTTGACAAAAACCTTATCAATCTCCTGCAGGGACTGTGTGTTTCCTTCGGGCTGAATCGGTGTATTTTGATCGGTTAACGCCGCGATCACCTCGACTTTGTCTGCAATTTTTCCGGATATTTGCATTCTCAAGCCGGATTCCAGTTTCATACCCTGATTCGTGCCGATGGAAATTCCTCTGACAATACTGCCGTTTTGAGTTAACGTTGAGCTCACCTGCTGACTTGATTTTTGAGGCTGACGGCTCAAACCGACTAATGGGGTCTGACCTTCCCTCTTCGAACTGTAGGTCAACTCTTCCCGATGATAGTAACGGGATTTAATATTCAGCGGATAAAACTGATAATAAATATCGACTTTTCGACCTGGCTCGATCAAGCGAATGAAATCAATTTTACCATTAATATAATCGAGCTTATATTCCTCACCACGGATTAATTGCGTACTGTCCAGCATCACTTTGTCCGAGTCACGCACTAAAAGGGAATCCGGAAGATTGTAGTGTGTTTTCGCGCTGTCGATGTTGATAGCGATATTTTTCTCAAACAGGCTATATTGCTTTTGGAACTGAGCCTTAGTTTGGGCCGGGATTAAAAACAAAAAGATGATTATGGATGCGAGTTTTTTCATAAAGATTTATGTAATTATTCAGCGTGTTTTTTTTGCCACAAGGGCACCAAGACTCGAAGTTACACAAAGAAAAAAATTGCTATTGTTTTTCAATTTAGTATTGCGTTTTTAGTATCCACTCAATATTTTATGGCAATACCCTTTCAAAGGTTTTGAACCTTTGAAAGGGTGCATGTTCACCATCTGTTTTTTAATGGATACCGTTTTTACAACATGAATGTTTCGTTAGTTCTCTTAAGTGGTGTCCAATCGAAAACAACACGAATAGACTTCACCCCGTACCGGTATGGGGTTTAGTCGAATAAATTAAAAATAAATTCATGACGATAAAATTGAATGCAGTTTTCTGTCAACCACCACGTCATAAAAATATCGGTTTCTGAATATTTTTTTTGAAACGAGCAGTAAAATTCATTTTAATTAGATAGCAAAATATTGTAAAATGTATGTTTGTTCTTCTTGGTGTCTTCGAGACTTGGTGGCTGAACAGTAACAGATTTATTATTCAAAAATCGACAGAACGAGTCAACTTGAAAAAAGACCTGGGTGTTATTTTGTTATTCAGAATAATTCATAAAAAATGGGGTACTGTTTTATTTTAATTCAAAAACATAAATCTGATCTTGATCTAAAACAAATAATCTGTCTTCAAAAGTGACCATATCCACCAGATTTTTAAATTCATTCGACGAACTTATTTTTGAGCATTGAAAAACACAATGTCCTTTTGGATCAAAGGATCGAATCATTGAGTTACCGGAGTCCACCACAAATAATAACTTACGGCGGCTGTAAAAAACACCGGTTGGTTTGTCCAATACGCCGGTACCGATCTCGGTCAGATAATTTCCGAAATAATCGAAAACCTTAATTCTGTCTGCGGCTCTATCCGATACATAAATTTTATCATCCGCACTTACAGCGATTTGAACAGGATCGATTAGCCGACCTTTTCCCTGTGCGTAATCACCAAAGCTCAGCTCTGGTTCGCCAAATGAATTAAATTTCAGGATGCGAATATTTTCACTGTCAATTAAAAATAAATCACCGTGAATGGACACCGCCACGCTTTTGGGATAAGCGAACTGCAATTGGTCATCCCAATTTTTATCAGAATAGAGTGAAGAAATATAGTTCAAATCTTTATCGTAACGTTGAATGCGGTGATTGTTATAATCCGCGACAAACACATCCAAACCGGAACTTGCGGCAATGTCGAAAGGGGTATAAAATTGCTCCTTCTCCCAACCGAAACCACCGACCGTTTTGATTAATTTGCCCTCTTTATCAAATTTGAGGATGCGATTGTTTTCCGAATCAGCCACGTAAATCATTCCGGACAGATCCACGGAAATTCCTTTTGGCTGTTTTAGTTTCAAATCCAGACTGTCATCGATTATTTTAAATAAATAAATGGAATGATAAACAACTTTCGTCTGGCCGAAACCAATCGAAAACAAGACCAGCAATAAAAATGTACATCGTCTTATAAGAGCCATTATTTTTCCCTTAAATGATGAGGCTAATATTTAAAAGCTATTTTTAAAAGATGAATGATCCCAAAGCAGAATCTCAGACCAAGTGGCACCTGATTTTTCAAAGTAGCTTTTCACGTTTGAAAAAAATTCAACTTAAAGATACATTTTTTCATTCAAATAAGCAACAAATTTATAAGCACCGAAATACACTCAATATTCCTTGATAAAAATCAGTTAATTATTAATCTCGTTAATCAGAGATATGTTTCATAATTTATTGATTTGGTTTCAATTTAACAATCTTTTATTAATTTCAATCGTTGTCCAATTTTTTTTTAACACGCGTTGATCAGTGCCAATAAAAAAGTGTCCCCTTGAAAATGAAAACGAAATCCTCCATTTATTATTATTGAGCATATTTTTGTTGCAATCAATGCAATTTTTTTTTATTATTAGACTCTCATAAATGACCCTGTTTTTTATCAACAATAATAAAGGAATGGATTATGCCAAAATTCTCACAATTTAACGTTCATCAACTCGACCTCATTCTGAAAAAAATTTACAGTCACATTTATACTGAACTTGCACCTCTCAATATTAAAGCATGGTGTTCGGATGAACCGCTTCCCTTTGATGAGCGAAGCAAAGGAAAAGAGAAAATATTCAGCATCGGCGACAAATGGGGTAATCTATTCGACTGCGCCTGGTTTCATTTCACCGGCGTTGTTCCGGAAAATACCAAAGGAAAGAAAATTGTGTTGCTGCTTGACGTCAACGGCGAGATGTGCGTTTTCGATAGCAACGGAGTGCCAGTTCGCGGGCTGACAACTGTAAATTCTGTTTTTGCCATGCCATACGGTGACACCGGAAAACGCGTATATCAAATTTTAGAAAAAGCTGACGGCGGAGAAAAAATTGATGTGTGGGCGGATGCTGGTTGTAACGATCTGTTTGGCACCCTGCAAGGAAACGGCACCATCAAACAGGCCGCCGTTGCAATCTGCAACGATGGTGTTCGTGCTTTGTATTATGATTTTGAAGTTTTGCTGGAATTGATGAAAATTTTACCAAAAGATAAAGCCCGTTATCAAAAAATTTATACCGCGTTGAATAATGCTGCGACAGTTTTGACCCAATTTAATAATGACAGCGTTAAAGCTGCCCGATCTATCCTTTCCAAAGAATTGAAGAAACAAAACGGTGATCCATCACTCCGAATTCATGCCGTCGGACACGCCCATCTGGACCTCGCCTGGCTCTGGCCTATTCGGGAAAGTTTACGCAAGGGCGCACGCACTTTTGCCACAGCACTTGCTCTTTTGGATAAATATCCGAATTATGTTTACGGCGCTAGTCAGGCTCAATTGTACGTTTGGATGAAAAATCATTACCCCCGATTATTTGACAAAGTTAAAACCAAAATCAAAGAAGGACGAATCGAAATTTTAGGCGCGAGCTGGGTCGAATTTGATGCCAACATTCCTGATGGCGAGTCCATTGTCAGACAAATTCTTTACGGAACGCAATATTTCAAAAACGAGTTTGGTGTCAAAATTGACCATTTATGGCAGCCGGATGTGTTTGGGTACAATGCCGCTCTGCCCCAAATCTTAAAAAAATCGGGCATAAAATACTTTATGACCCAAAAACTATCATGGAGTTTGATAAACCGATTTCCGCACCATTCTTTTCATTGGCAGGGGATCGATGGATCGACGGTATTAACCCACATGTTACCGGAGGAGACATATAATAGCTCTGCAACCCCAGCCTCGATTGATAAAATTGAAAAAAATTATCAGGAAAAGGATGTGTCCGACCGGGCGCTTTTGGTTTACGGCATCGGCGATGGCGGTGGCGGACCCGGCGCCGAACATTTGGAACGATTAACCCGGATGAAAAATCTGGACGGTATCAGCCCTGTTCAACAGACGACTGCGACTGAGTTTTTTCAACAATGGTCTGAGAATGCCCAAAAATTTCCCAAATGGGTCGGAGAGCTCTATTTGGAGCGACATCAGGGTACATTCACAACCAACGCCCGAAACAAATGGTATAATCGAAAAATTGAAATCGCTCTTAGGGAATTGGAATGGGTTAGCACGCTCAACATGATTTTTAAGAAAAAGGAATACCCTGCCAAAGAATTGAACGAAATCTGGCAGGAAGTTCTGCTTTATCAATTCCACGACATCTTGCCGGGCTCATCGATAAAACGGGTTTATGATGAATCTCTGAGTCGTTATCGGACAATATACAACAGGCTTTTGAAATTACTAAAAGATCAATATAAGACATTTGCAAATCAGCTTGGCAGTAAGAATAAATCTCCGGCTGTCGCCTTCAATTCATTATCATGGCAACGATCAGACTGGATTAAAATAAATCAAACCTGGTGCAAGGTTTTAACACCACCGATGGGATTTGCTTTCATTGATTCTTTAAAACACTCAAATCATCATGAAGAAATGCGGGCATCCTCTAACAGTTTGGAAAATGACATCCTCAAAATTCAATTTAATAAAGATGGCTCGATAAAATCCATCTTCGACAAAAAATTCAATCGGGAAATCATTACTGGTGGGTGTAAAGCCAATAGATTGGTCGTTTATCATGACGAAGGCGATGCCTGGGATATTCCGCTCGATTATGCCAGCCGTTCGCCGGAATATTTGAAATTAATTTCAGCGAAAATCGAAACCGACAGGCCCAAAGCGATTCTCAAACATACCTATCAATATAATCACTCCCGTCTGGTACAACGCATTGTGCTAACACAGGGTAGCCGCAAAATTGAATTTCATAACCGACTTCGCTGGCGAGAAACGCAGACGATGTTACGCACAAGCTTTTCGGTGAATATTCAAGCAGAAAAAGCCAATTACGAAATTCAGTTCGGACACATCGAACGCCCCACGCATCAAAACACAACCTGGGATTTGGCAAAAGATGAGGTCCCGGCGCAAAAGTGGGCTGATATTTCTCAACGTGATTATGGTGTGGCTTTGTTGAATGATTCAAAATATGGCTACAAAATTAAAGATAATGTAATTGATTTAAACCTGTTGAGGAGTGCTCCGTATCCCGGCGCAAAATTCGTCGACGATAGCGAGGTAAAGGAGGAACAGCCGCATCACGGATATACCGACCAAAATGATCATTTTTTCAGCTACGCGCTTTATCCACATCCGGGTGATCACATCGAGGGCAAAGTTATCCAGGCTGCCTATGAGTTCAATGTTCCGCTTCAAGTTTATCAAATCAGAAAAAATTCAGAAAAGGATCAGTCTGTTGATTCTTTTATCAAGCTTTCCAGTGAAAAGGTTATTGTTAGTTCAGTTAAAAAAGCAGAAGACAATGATGATGTGATCCTTCGTTTGTACGAGTCAACCAACAGCAGCTTACGAACGAAAATGAAATTTGCTTTTTGTTTGAAAAAGGCAGAAGAAGTTAACTTGATGGAAGAGCCAATTTCTTCACTACCAATCTCTTCTGAAAAAGAATTGGAACTCAATTTCAAGCCTTTTGAGATAAAGACGATAAAAGTCACTGCCAAAAGATCGTAGGCCTAATTAAGGTCTGTCCGTAAATGATGATATTTGTAGTACAAGCATCTTGCTTGTAATCTGAATATTAGACTTAGCATAGATTTTTTCGCAAGCTGGAACCTTGCGTTACAATTCCGGACAGACTCTAATTAATGTCTGTACGAAAACTCTTTTTTGTTACTAAAAATGATATTTTCAAATTTGTATAAACTTACCTCATTTCCTGTCCCTTTCTCCTAAAAGGAGAAGGGGAATTACTATTCTCCCTCTCCTCCCAGGAGAGGGCTGGGGTGAGGTCTATTATTGTGTTTTCAGTCAGGCCTAATTATTCCAAAAATAAAAAAGGCTCAATGAAGTTGTCTTACTCTTCTTTGAGCCTTTTGCCCTTATTTGAAAATCCCATAAATGGAGGAACCAATGGTCTTGTATTTCATTTTTTGAATCAACTTCTATTCTTTAAATATTTTGTCAAAACAACCTGCATGCCGCGCTTTGTTTGTTTGAAATCCAGTTTATCTGTAAATAACGACATTAAATAAATACCTCGCCCGTTTGGTTTGAGCAAATTTTCCGGTTTTAACGGATTTTGGATTTTTTCGGGATTAAATCCCTGTCCTTTGTCTTCAACAATAATGATAATTTTGTTTTCAAATATTTTTATTTCTACATTGACAGTCTTTCTGGGATCGGCTTTATTTCCGTGGATTATTGCATTAGCTAATGCCTCCGATAGCGCTGTCGCCAATTCATTCTTTTCCCGCGCAGAACAACAACCTAACTTTTCAAGAAGTTTATCAAATTTTTGAACCGTTTTGGTAATTTGGTCGGTCGAACTTCTGATTTTAAAGTTAATTTTTTTATCTGATTTTTTCCGGTCTGTCATGTCTTTTTCTGCAACGGACTTTTCCGATAAGCCATTCATCGTGACATTTTTCTTTAGCGGATTAGCCAAAACAAGTGCGTCCATTTTCAAAAAGGAATTTGAGATGTCCTATTTTCAACAATTTCATTTTTTGCTTCTGATTCTTTTTCCAAATTTCCTCTCATTCTATACGGACAGATATTGGTTTTGATTCATTATTTAATGATAAATTTCAGATTTTTATTTCATCTTTTGAAAAACTATATTTATCCTGAATTATTCAAAAAATATTTTATGCCAGAATAATTAAACGGAAAAATGATTGATTTTTAATGAGTTAATTATTCTACCTAAAAATCATTCTGCCAATGATCTTTAAACTAAGTTTTAAAAGCAAAATAAATTCAAATAATTATTTCAAGGTAAGTTATGCCTACTAACAATACGATTCATGAATAATTTAAGTTGTCAACAAAATTATCGAATAGATTTGAATTTCCTTTTTTATTACTTTTTCCTTGATTTTAAAGTCTGATTATTTTACCTTTACAAGAGAGAATAATTAGCTATCCTTGTTTCTCATCAAATCATTAAATATTCATAAATACGGAGGTTTGCTTTGAAGAATTTCAAATTTGTCTTGCTATTTTTAGCCCTTCTTCTTTCAACATTTTCTTTGTTTGCAAATGAAGCACGTTTACTTCGTCACCCTCATGTTATGAATGACAAAGTTGTTTTTGTTTATGCCGGCGATATTTATACTGTGTCAACAAAAGGCGGCGTTGCGCGTCAGCTCACTTCTTTTGAGGGCATGGAGCTATTTCCGAAATTTTCACCGGACGGCAAGTGGATCACATTTTCCGGTGAATACGCCGGGACGCGGCAGATTTACGTGATTCCATCTGAAGGCGGGAAACCGAAACAACTGACATTTTATCCGGATGTCGGTAATATGCCGCCACGTGGTGGCTGGGATAACACACCAATTGACTGGACGCCGGACGGCAAAAAAATTCTGTTTCGCTCTAATCGCACCCCCTACGGTCAGCGGGTGAGCAAATATTTTCTGGTTGATCCGTTTAATGAAGGAATGGAGCAGCCACTGCAAATTCCAGAGGGCGGTCCGGCAACGCTGTCTCCAAATGGTGAAAAATTGAGCTATTGTATTAAATCGCGTGAGTACCGTACCTGGAAACGCTACAAAGCGGGTCGGGCGCAGGATATTTGGATTTACGATTTAATGAATGACACGATTGAACGCATCACTGAATATGCCGGTACAGACAACTTTCCCATGTGGGTGAATGACAAAATTTATTTCACTTCGGACCGGGATTCGGTTGATTCGGATGAGCCCAGAACGTTGAATATTTTTTGTTATGACCTGAATAACAAATCGTTATCTAAAACCACTCATTTTAAAGAATTTGATTGCCTTTTTCCCAGCCGGGGTGGAAATCAAATTGTTTTTGAAAATGGCGGTTACTTGTATCTGCTAAATACGGACACGGATCAATATCAAAAGCTGACCATTTTCATCAACAATGACAAACCAAATACGCGCCCCTATTATAAAAACGTGTCCAAATTTGTGGAAAGTTTTTATGTTTCTCCGTCCGGGAAAAGAGCGCTTTTTGCAGCTCGCGGTGATCTTTTTACCGTACCTGCAGAACACGGTGACATCGTTAATATCACACAGACCCCATCGGTTCGGGAAATATCCGTGGATTGGTCTCCGGACGGCAAGTACATTTCCTACCTTTCAGAAAAAACCGGCGATTACGAACTTTACATTCAGGAATACAACACGGACAAGCCACCCATTCATTTGACGAAAAACAGTGATTCATGGATCACCGGATACATTTGGTCTTCGGACAGCAAAATGGTTTTGTACAGTGACAAGAAGAACCGGCTTGCCATGCTCAACGTCGCTGATAAGAATTCAAAAATTATTGACTCCGGATATTATTCTTCAATTTCCGGCTATCGCTGGTCGCCGGACAATCAGTGGATCGTTTATAACAAAGACGCTGAAAATCATTTGAGTGCGCTATGGCTCTATTCTTTGGAAAGGGATAAAAAATACAAAATCACCACCGATCGGACAGACGATTTCAGGGCGGTATTCAGTGCCGACGGAAAGACGATTTCGTTTGTATCGAGAAGGGATTATGACTGGCGAAACCGGAATTTTGATGCCAAGCTATATGTCGGAACGTTGCAGAAAGGTATGGAATCTCCGTTTGCTCCGCGCAGCGACGATGAAGTTCCGGATAAAAATAATAAGGAAGAAAAAAAGGAAAGCGACAAATCAAAAGATAAAAAGGAAGAAAAACTGGTCATCGATGTAGAGGGATTTCATCAGCGCGTCGTTGCCTATCCTTTGAAAACTGGTCGCTACGGCAACCTGACTCCTGTTGACGGCGGACTGCTTTACACGCGCGATGGTAATCTGTACAAATTTGATATGAAAGACCGGAAAGAATCAACGATTATGGAGTCCATTTCTTCTTACTTTTTAGCAGCGGATGGGAAAAAGTTTATTTACAGAAAAGGAAACGATTATGGTATCGCTGATGTGAAACCAAATCAAAAAGCCGGAGAAGGAAAATTAGATCTTTCGAACATGGAAATGAAAATCATTCCGTCCATTGAATGGAAACAAATCTATACCGACGCCTGGCGTATTATGCGGGATTGGTTTTACGATCCGGGCATGCACGGCGTGGATTGGAAGCAGATGCTTGACAAATATCAAGTGCTTGTGCCGCACATTGCGCACCGTGCTGATTTGGATTATTTGTTAGGCGAATTAATTGGTGAATTAAATGCGGGACATACCTACGTCTTTTCCGGAGATATGGAACAGGTGGAGCGAATTCCGGTAGGTGTGCTTGGCTGCAACTTAACGCCCAGCGGCGATTTTTATAAAATTGATAAAATCTTTTCTGGTGCAAATTGGGATGAATCCAAACGATCCCCCCTGACAGCCCCCGGAATTGATGTCAAAGCCGGAGAATATCTGATCGGTATCAATGGTGAAATCGTGAAAACGGACGAACATCCTTACCGGTTATTGGAAAATAAAGCAGGCAAACAAGTGGAGTTATTAATCAATGACAAGCCCTCCGAAAAGGGCGCACGCAAGGTTACAGTCGTTCCTGAAGCCTCGGATCTTGATCTTCGTCATCTCGAATGGATTGAACGAAACCGCGCTATTGTAGATAGTCTTTCCAATGGAAGAATCGGTTACATTTATGTTCCGAATACGTCCTTTGCTGGTTTCAGAGAATTTTATAAAGGGTGGTACGAACAATTTACAAAAGACGGACTGATCATCGACGAGCGGTATAACGGCGGCGGTTCAATTCCCAGTCCGATGATTTTTGACATGGCGCGTCCCTTACTTCAGTATTGGGCACGGCGTAATTTACCGTTATTTCCAACGCCATTCCCGGTTCATCAGGGAACGAAAATTATGCTCATCAACGGCAGGTCTTCCTCTGGCGGAGATGCATTCCCGGATTATTTCCGCACGATGAAATTAGGCCCGCTAATGGGACAGACCACCTGGGGAGGATTAATCGGTTATGGCTACAGTCCGAGTTTTGTCGATGGCGGGCGATTAGCAGTTCCGTCATCTGCCTATGTCAATGTAGAAGGTGAATGGGATGTGGAGTATTATGGCGTGGAACCGGATATTCCGGTATTCGACGATCCCACTTTGATTCAGACTGGCAAAGAACCCATGCTGGAAGAAGCGGTCAAATACATTTTGAAGAAATTGGAAGAAAATCCGCCTGAAAAAATGACAAAGCCTGAAGGCCCGGAACGGAGTTGATTGAACTAATGTTGAAGAATTAAAGCCCTTTCTCAAAAGAAAGGGCTTTGATTTTTCTAACAACTTACTGCAAACTTGGTTAAAGCTGATAATCATGGAAAACAAAAATTTATTTCATTCTTTGAGAATTAGATAACAAAAAGACTCGCTTTTATATAACCTATTAAAAATCAAGAAAATAAAATATTTAGCTACAAATTTTCTATGTATTCTTTAAAGAACATAATTTTTTTTGTATCGCTTGGATTAATAATAAATGGTTCAATATCCCGTTCCAGCTTTTCGAAGTTAATTTTCTTAGACTTTTCGAGTAATTGAGATTTCAATTGGTCTAAAGTTTTAATCTCCGCTTTCTGATTCAGATAGTCATAATTTGGTTTTGTTTTACCAAATAAAAAAATGACATCATAAAAATCTCGCCCCATCACTCTTTTTCTTTTCAAAATAGCTAACAACTTCTGGGCTAACAAAATGTCGATTGGCACCACATTAATACGGGTGAAAATATCAAATTTATTGAGAATAATTTTTTCCGGAGCGTAATCGAAAAGTTGTGGTTCTGTATCGATCCTGATTACCAGTTTTTCTTGACGGTGTCCTGTAAGTTTTTGATCATGAAGAAGATGACGAACACTAATATAGCAGTGATAAGCAGTTTTTATTACATTCCTAATTTCTACGTCATATCCTTCACGTGTTAAACTTCTCTGAAGAATAAAAGATAGCTCCTCGAATTCTTTAGCCGATATGTCAAAGTTATCAAAATCAAGATCTTCAGAAAAACGGTTTTGCCCGTGAATTATACGGATTGCTGTGCCGCCCATGAAAGCGTACTGATTTGAGTAAGATGTTGAGAAAATAGTATCCAATATCTTGTATTGCAGATATTCTCTCAGTATATTTTTTTTAAATGAACGAACCGTTTCCGGATAATACGATTCAATTTGTTTCATATCAAGCATTTTTCATATACTCCATAAATGTCTTCATGGTGCGATTTAGACGTTTTTGCGCCACTATCTCAACAAAATCATAAATCCTATGCTCATTTACTTGTTCCCAAAATTGACTGCTGTTAAATCGCAAGCTTGCGAAGTCGTCCGTTGATTTGATATGAGGATTAAGATAGAAATAATCAACAATCACTTTCTCCGGATAACCAATCTTGTAAATTTTATTCGGTTGGTAATTTACCAGCTCATAGCCGAAAAATAGCTTCGGCTTAATGTATCGATAATTAAAATCACCTAAAAATGTGTCATATTTATAGGGTTTTCTAGTCGTAACAGAAGTAATTCCATAGACACTCTCTGGTATTAGATGATAATATGCTAACGCCATTTCAAGAGATATGTACGAGGGCTGATGGATTCGGTTTGCAACCTCAAAAAGCACGTGCTCGTTTATTTCGACATCCGAAAACATATAATAGCCACGAATGATCTTCTTGATATATCCTTTTTCCTGCCATTCACTCAAACGTCTCCGGTGAAACGATTTATCAATTTTCTTTATTTCCTGGACAGAGAACAACGTGTAATCTTTGAGTGCTGTTTTTAAATCTATAAACTTCATTTTATTTCTCCAACATGCTATATTTAGCATTTTCGTGAAATAAAATAAGATTTTATACAATGAAAAGCAACTCTTTTTTGTTCTTTAGCGCGAATTAAGTGATAAGCATTTTGATGGGACAGAAAGCAGCTTTACCGATAAAATTCGGATTAACAGAATACAATCAAAATAAAGCCCTTTCTTTTCGGGAAAGGGCTTTAATTTTTTCTTTACTATTCTAATAAATTAGTCGACACAACAAAACCAATAGCACCTACATACTTATTTCTGCAAAAACATCTTTTTCGCCTCGGCATATCCGTCAGCTTCCAGCCGATAAATATAAACACCACTCGGTTGATTCTGTGAATCCCAATGTATAATATGAGGGCCTTTGGATTGATGCTCATCTGCCAGTACTGCAACAATTTGCCCCAATGTATTATAAACTGAAATTTTCACATGGCTGTCTTTGGCAAGCGAATATGCTATGGTTGTACTCGGATTAAACGGATTGGGGTAGTTTTGTGATAATGAGAATGTCATTGGGTAGGTAGATGATTCATTAATGGATGTCACGTAATCCGTCCACTTGATTTCCCCACCTGTGGAAATAAGCGAATAGCCATTGTAATTAACCTCTGTTCCAGCTTCAATAGTGAGAGTGACGCCGGTTGGCACAGAAATATTTTCGCCGAGATAATAAGGAGTTCTATCTCTTCTCCATGTTACATCTTCCTTAATTTCACCTGCCCAATAATTGAATAATATATCACACAATCCACCCGGTCGAATATTGGTTATGGCAAAATTTGAGACTTTGCTCTGTTCATCACCATCATAGCCATTGCTGCTGGGATTGGTGTAGGGAGTGAACGCAATATAGCGAACTCCATCAAATGGATCGGTGCTGTCGAATGTATTACCGTGATGAGCTAAATTGTAATCGTCGTAATGCTTCGCCCAAAAATCTAAATTATCTCCGCCAGAAATCGGATTGGGTGTTGAGCTCGGATATCCCATGTGATCAAATAATCCGTCTGCACATTCCAGGTCAATCCATTTATGAAACTCATTTTCGTTTTTTGAAACATCCTGGGTTTCATCAACATGCCAGATTAACAGTCCTGATGGTAATTTCTCATCGTAAATATTATCATGTTTACGGAATGAAATTAAAAAGTATTCAGTCTCTTCAAAATTGTAAGGTCTCATTTTGTAAATTATCCTTGGGTCTACATCTAAATTGTAAATATTTTTAGTAATCTCAACGACAGGTAACCACCCTAATTGAGCTTTACAAAATTCTGACATCGCATGAAGACCATGATACCCGTATCCTTCTGACATCAATCCCCATAAACCAATTCCTGCCGAACGATCATCTAATTTTGCATTGTGGTCATTATAACTTAGATCATAAAGATCAACGAGCCCCAACATATGCCCATATTCATGGGCCATAATTGCTATTTGGTTCTCAAAATTCGGAAGATATCTTTGAGCGGTTCCGCTTTTAGAATAAATTCGAATGGGTTGATTTCCTGATGAATCATTTGTTTGAATATAGAACGGATAATCATTAATCTCCAGGCTGGCTTTGCTGCGCCATGGATTTTCAGCCATGTTTATGAATATCATATCAACTTTACCATCCGGCACATTTGCATCATCTCCAGACCAATTATCGTATAAAGAAAAATCAATATCTTCATCAACTTGCTCCAGAACTGACCGAATGAACGTACCTTTCTTTACATTTTTATTAAAGGAAAAATAGTTGGCGTAGTACCATTTTTTGACAACTTCTCCGGTGATTTGATGTTGAGCGTTTGATTGAATATGGTAATAATGGCTAATACTATTTGGTATATCAGGATTAAATATATCATCTGCCCAACTTGGTATCGAATCTTGTTTTTGGTCCTTAAAAGCAGCGAAAATTACTAACGCTCTGACAGTTCCAATTGAGGATAAATTTGCGGTTTCAGAAACTGGGTTATCTTTGTCTGGTTTTGCGAAGGTAGCAGAAATCTGAATTGACGTTAATGTAATGACAACAGTGAGAGAGATACGCAGAAAAAACTTTAAATTCTTCATCGTAATTTCCTCCCATTGAATGAGTGTTTTGATGAATTAAGGCTTTCTGTATAGGCTTAATTCAAGACTCATTCCCCACCAGCAGGAAGAAATTACAGTCAATCTATCTAATTAATTTATTTTCACTTAATCAACAATATATTTCAATCGCTTTCTCTGTTTTAAAGTTGTTTTTCGACATTAATGTCGACAGTGTTCGACAAAATCATGTCAAAAAGATAATCAAATCAATCTATTTAAGGGAATAATCGAAATGTCAAAAAAGTTATGGAGTCGATTTTATTTTAGGAAACTGCTATTTTTAGAAATTGGCGTAAATTACAGGTTGCACTTAATAAATACCAAGAAAAGTTGGAAAAAATTAAAAATAATTTGGTTTGATGAGTGATGAGGGAAAAGAAAAATCGACTGCCTGTCGACATTATTGTCGATAATGAAGTGATTAAGAAAAATTATATTTGTCGATAGATGAATTTTATGCTTGTTTGGTTTTTCGCGGTTGATGAATTTTGAGTTGCTGAATCTTATAACGCATCACCCGTTCAGAAATATTCATTGCCCGGGCCGCAGCAGACTTGTTCCAATCATGATGCCGCAACACGTTGAGCAATATTTCACGCTCAAAATTTGATAATATTGCTGTTAAATCTCCGGACAGCGGAATTTCAATCTGATCAATATGATCTTCCGCTAATGATATTTCGTATGGCAGATGTTCCGGATTCATGACGGATTCATGATTTCCAGCTAAAATAACTGCGCGTTCCAGCACGTTTTCCAGTTCGCGCACATTTCCGGGCCAGTGGTATTGTTCTAAAATATTTAATGCCGGTGGCGAAATATTGCTGAACTTTTTTTTATGCTTTTCAGAAAACTTTTTCAGAAAGTGATTTGCCAATATTGCCACATCACCCGTTCGCTCTCTCAAAGCGGGAATCTTGATCGGGACAACATTCAACCGGTAATACAAGTCCTTGCGAAACTCACCGCAGACAATCTTTTTTTTGATCGGCTCGGAAGATGCGGCAACTATGCGAACATCCACCTTCCGTGATTTATTCGATCCTAACGGTCTCACCTCACCCTCCTGAAGCACACGGAGCAATTTGGACTGCAGTTCGATGCTTGTATTTGCAATTTCGTCGAGAAACAGCGTGCCGCGATGGGCTTCCTCGAACAGACCTTTCCTGTCGCGATTGGCTCCTGTAAAGGCGCCACGTACATACCCGAACAACTCACTTTCTAATAAATTCGGTGGTAGCGCGCCACAGTCAATGGCAACAAAGGGGAAACTTTTCCTTGGGCCGGCATAATGAATAATCTTCGCGATCAGCTCTTTTCCTGTACCACTTTCTCCCTGGATAAGTATCCGTCCATCCGTTGGAAAAATCCGCTCCAGTAAATTAAACACCTCTTTCATTGCCGGACTTTTACCGATTATTCCCTGTACACCGAACCGGTCAGCAATCTCTTTTTGTAAGCGATTATAGTCATTAAATAATTGTTCGCGGAATTGAGCCTGCTCAATAAAACACGCGACCTCGTTAGCTAATGTCTCAACCATGCACTGATCATCATTCGAAAATTTAGCGGAGGATTTTAATCTCACCAAATTGACAACTCCAATTGCTCTGTCCTGCACTAACAATGGAATGGATAAGACAGAACAGATTGGGCTATAATGTTTGAATTTTTTACTGAGTTCCAATGTTTTCGTTATATTATCGGATTTCAGCACCTGCTTGTGCATCACTGCCCAGCCCGTTAATAGATCATCGAGCCGGCTGTCGAGATGGACTTGCTCTTGATCATTGCTCCGAATGAGCGTCCGCCTGGTTATTTCCGATGTCGGGCGCAACAACTGAATCGAACCTTCGTCTGCATTGACCAGCTGCATGAATTCATTCATCAGGGATTCAATCGCTTCCTCCACGACTTCAATTTTGTTCAGCAAATGAGCGATGTGATTTACTGTTTGGAGAACAAGAATTTGTTGAGGCTCATCTAAATCTAAATTTTCAAGAGGTGAACTCATGGGATGATTCCTACAATTATATTTAATATCATCAAATCTTTAGAGGAATTAAGCAAAACCCTCTCGTTTTCTTTTCAAAACTACCATGATTAATTTCTCCCATGCCGCCCTGGCCGAGTTTTGAGAGGATTTTGTAGTGGGAGATGGTTTGATTAAGCATTTTTATCTGTGAGTAATTAATTCTTTATTCATCTCCTTCTTCGCCAACGCTGGATAGGTGGCTTTCACTTTTTCGAGTAATTCTCCAAATCGGTCTTTAGTTCGCGGATCATTTCGAACATTGTCGAGGTCAGGATCATAGCAATAGCTAACAACATCTCGATATCCTTTTTCAAAAGCAAACTCTAAATTCTCTATCGCTGACTCAACATCACCCTTCATAGAATATATTAATCCGGTCCTCCAATAATTTTCATCTCTTGCCTGTAATACCAAGCTTTTTTCAAGCAGAAAATCCCATTCAGATTGGGCTTGAATTGAATCATTATTTGCAGTAAACGACAACGCACGTGCAATATGATAACAAAAAAATGTACCGGAAATTTGTAGTGTAATTCCGGTGTATGGATACAGTTCATGCGCTTTTTTTGCATATTTCAACATATTTGTATAGTCTCTTTTTGATCGATAAAGATATGCAAGGCTCAAATATGGTGTGAGATGTTTCGGAGAACTTTCAACGATATCTAATAAAAGTTTTTCAGCCTCGTTATATTTTCCTGTGTAAAAAATAGACTTTGCAATATTACATTTTTGGTAAACAGCAATATCTAAATCTGACAAAGCCTTATGTTGGTATTCATCTACTTTTTCAAAATCACCCATGATTAGAAAATGTCTTAAAAAAGCTCCGATCCCATCTATGGTATTCTCTGCCTGAATTCGCGAAGCCTTTTCATATTCCAAAAACCACTTGTCAGCTTCCTTGATGTTGCCAAGCATAAGGTACTGTTCTATTATACAATACATGAGCACCCTGCTATCGGGATTTCTTTTTAAGCCGATTTTTAAAGGCTTGACCGCTTTCTTATATAATCCCATTAAATTATAAGTGATTCTCAGGTGACGATAGATAGAGTCAAACTTTGGATTCATACCAGATTTCAATAAGTCTTCATACATTTTTGCCCCATTCTGATAGTCACCAATTGTTATATAACTATAACCAATCGCTGAATACCACAGCGCCGGGTAGGCTTCTAATTTCATCAATTCCCTGAATTTCCTGATTCCTCTATCAGATGTTCTTATATAAAATTCATACCAGCCTTCGAGAAATAGTTGTTCATATTTACTATACTCAGATGATCTTTTTCTCAACTGTTCCAATATATCCAGGCCCTTCTGGCGCTTACCGATGAGATCGAATCCGATTGCATAACTTGTGGCTGCAACGATATAGTTCGGATCCAATTCCCATGCTTTTTTCCAAGATGCCAGAGCCTTTCCTCGCTGCGATGACGCCCATAAATAATCTCCTTCATAAAGCGCTTTGCTGGCATGAACATTCTTGCTGAGATAGTTCTTCCATACTTCTCTCGATGTTAGATGATCAGGAAGATTAAATTCATCATGAATACGCCCTTCGTGCCAATCCACCCAAATGCAGGCTTCGATCCATTCAGCAATCGTTTGGGCAAATTCATCTGATGTTACAGAATCAGGCCTGGTTATTGTTTCCTGCCAAACAAGGGAATTTTTACCTGGCTTTGTCGTTTCGAATACATATTTGAGATCGCCATCGGATTTTTGCACCACGGCAGTTACACGATATTTTATCCGGGCGTCATTTAATATTTTCTCTGCTGTTTTATAATTATATGAATTCGATTCCTGCATCGAGTTCAGTTGATTTTTTATATAGGGAGATGGGAATTTCAGGTCATTTTCCTGGTTCGCAAAAAGTTTATCATAAATTTGTGGTATTAAATTATTCGCTTGTTTTGTGTAAATCTCTTCACCCGTCTTGTTTTCAATGAACATAATGGCGACTGTTTTGTCTTCGACCTCTATTACTTTGTTTGCCAGCTTATAAACAGAATAGCTCCCGGAAACTAAAATTACAAAAGCAATAATCACAAACGCAGCGACTCGGTCTCTTCTTTCTTTGAAATATCTATGGGATATTTTTTTTACAGCTCGGGTTTTACCGATAGTTTTACCCTTAGTCAAACATTCTAAATCAGTGCTTATCTCATTGATTTTCTGATACCGTTTTTCCGGCTGTTTTAGCAATGCTTTGTTTACAATCTGTTGCAAATCATCAGGTGTATCAGCACAATGGCCTTTCAGTAGCTTTGGCTCTTGTGTTTTAATCGCTGCCAGTACCACCTGTTCAAATTCACCTTTGAACGGTAACTCACCCGAAATCATTTCATACATCACAACTCCCAGCGACCAGATATCCGTGCGGTGATCCGTTTCTTCGCCCATCACCTGCTCAGGTGACATGTAATGGACTGTACCCGGCGTGGACGATTCTTTGGTAATCTTGGTGGCTCCTTTTAATTTTGCCAATCCAAAGTCCACAATCTTCACGTGTCCATCTTCATCAATGAGAATGTTTTCCGGCTTTATGTCCCGATGGAAAATCCCTGCTTGATGGGCCTTACTCAATCCTTGGCAAATCTGCATAGCTATGTTGATAACTTCTTCTAAATCACACCCCTCTGCCTCCCCACTCGAGGGAGGATTAAGGGATGTGTTCTTCATTTTATCCCGTAATGTACCACCCTTCACATATTCCATGGCAATAAAGACTTGTCCTTCAAACTCACCAATTTCATAGATGGTGACAAGATTGGGGTGGTTCAGCGCAGCAGCAGCCTGGGCTTCACGTTCAAATCGTTTGATGATTTCCTTGTCTGAACTAAAATAACCTGGTAGAAATTTTAGGGCGACTTTTCGTTTGAGTTTTGTATCCTCAGCCAGATAGACCTCTCCCATGCCACCCTGTCCGAGCTTTTCGAGGATTTTGTAGTGAGAGATGGTTTGTCCGATCATGCTTATCGCCTAATGATTTTCGTCTTTCTTCTCTTTTTAATATTCGGGTCCGTCACAGAGAAATAGGATGATCGATTGAGAATCAGTAGGAGATATTATTTTTAACAATATAATAACTTTACGTTAAAAAGCAAGAATTTTCTTAATGTACCAGTGCATTTCGATTTTTGGGATAGGTCGCTGCGCTATCCTAATTTTTAGTTGATTCTGATTTTTGATTAGCGCCTTTAAAATTTATCTGTGTTGCAGATTTTATTTCAACTATTGTTTGCTAGTAATTTTTTCAAACCGAGGATCATTTCTGACATTTTCCAAACCGAGGTAAAATTTCAGACACGCAGGCGCGTAAACTTTAGATTCAATAATCTTTTCCAATGATTCCAACGCTAAATTATTTTTGCCAAGCAGCGAGTACATAACAGCTTGCCTGAGTAATACGCGATTTTTCCGAAGTAGATTCGTCTGAAAATCAAATGTTCTTTTTGCTTTTCTTATGAATTTTAAAGCGCTGGACTCATCTTTTTTTGCTGCAAATATTATAGCCAACTCGGAAAGAAAAAGATGATCGTCAGGACTGGGCTTTAGGGACTGTTCTGCGCTTATTTGTGCAGTATCATAGCATGTTACTGCTTTGGTAGCATCTCCCTGCAGCTCATAAATGTAACCTAATCTAAAATAATTCATGCCACCGCCGTTAATTTTAAGTGCGTTTAGCAAGTACTCTATAGCCTTACTCGTGTCATTTTGAAAAAAGTAAATTTGTCCAAGAGCAGATAAGGCTACCGAACTTTTGGGGTCCAATTGAAAAAGTTTTTCATAAGCATTTTTGGCTTCACTAAACCTACCATTTAAAAAACAAAAATATCCCTTTTGACCATACACCAGAGGAAGGTCCGGCTCTAATTCAATGGCAGTATCAAAATAGTCGTTAGCTAAATCAAGGAAGCCTTGTAACCAATTCGTAAATCCTAAATCAATGTAGGAGGTAACGTGGGCTGGATGGATAAGGAGAATCTTTTTGCTAATTTTTTTGGATTCTTCAAATCGTCCCCAAATCCATAAATTACGAGAAAGGCTGCGCATGGCATCGATAAAATTGGGATTTAGTCGAATGGCTTCTTCATATTCTTTAATTGCATCATCAATTTTGTTTGGTCCCATTTCTCGATACAAATCTCCTAATGCTAGATGTACTTCAGCGCTATTTGGAGCAATAGATAATGCTTTTCTGATAAAGACTTCAGCACTATCAATGAGTGTAATGTTGCGGTTCATATACCACAGATATTGTCTTAA
>CAYYMH010000032.1:0-43141 GCA_964472785.1 uncultured Cytophagia bacterium
ATACAGTTTTATAATTTCTCTTTGAATCAAATACAATTATAAGATACGAGGTACATTTTGCTTTTAAAGCTCAATTTAAAGATCATTGGCAGAATGATTTTTCGGTAGAATAATTAACTCATCAAAAATCAATCATTCTGCCGTTTAATTATTCTGTCATAAAATATTTTTTGAATAATTCAGGATAACACAATTTACTTTAATTTGGGAGCAATTCCATAAAATTGGTAAACCGTTGAAACGGTTTCTCATATCCAGTTTTTTAACAACTCCACCCCGATGAATCGGGGTGATCGTTCAACAAAAAAGTGAATGAACACCCAGATTTATCTGGGTGATAACAGATGAAAAAATAATTGATTAACTGCTTCAGCAGTTTACATTTTTCTTACTCATATCCCAAAATACCAACTTTTCGGAATTGCACCCCTTTAATTTGATTGATTCAAATATTCCTGATAATTCCGATACATTTCCTGCACCGAATCACCACCGAATTTTTCACACAACGCATCAGCCAACACCATACTTAAAACCGCCTCCCCGATAACAGATGCCGAGGGAACAGCACATACATCCGCACGTTCTTTAAATGCTGTGCTACTTTTCCGGCTCTTCATATCAACTGAATTTAGCGGTTTGGTAAGTGTTGGAATGGGTTTCATTGCACAACGGATGGTGATCGGCTCTCCATTTGTTATACCGCCTTCCAATCCACCCGCATGATTGGTTTTCCGAAAATATCCTTTCTGCTCATCAAAATATAATTCATCCTGCACTTCCGAGCCCCACTTTTCAGCACATCCGATTCCTGCACCAATTTCGACAGACTTTATCGCGGGAATGCTCATCATGGCAGCAGCGATTTTCCCGTCCAGTCGTCTGTCCCAATGCACATGACTTCCCAGTCCGACCGGTGGATTGACTGCAACGACTTCAAATATCCCACCGACGGACTCGCTCTTGCGCATGGCAGTTTCAATCACTTGAATCATTTTTTGTTCTGCTTCACCCGAAAGCGTACGAACTGGTGATTTATCGGCTCTATCATTTAGCGCGTTGATTTTTTCAGCATTTTTATCAGAGAAATCATGAATCATTCTTTCGAGAGATTCATCGTTTTTTGCTGGTCCGATTTGACAAACATGGCTTAAGATGAAAACATCAAACTTTTCTAATATTTTTCGGGTAATCGCGCCCAACGCAACACGCATCGCGGTTTCTCTGGCACTGGCACGCTCCAGCACATTACGAATATCCGGATGACCGTATTTAATTTTTCCGGCAAAATCGGCATGACCGGGTCTGGGAACGGTAATGTTTTCAAATCCTTCCGGTCGATCTTTAATATCCATTTTGTCTGCCCAGTTTTCCCAGTCTTTGTTTCTAATCACTAATGAAATCGGACTGCCCAAGGTTTTGCCAAAACGGACGCCTGAGAGGATTTCAGCGCGGTCTTTTTCAATTTTCATCCGTCCGCCCCGACCAAATCCCATCTGTCGGCGTTGCAGTTGCAAATTAATTTCATCCTCTGAAATTTCCAGCCCTGCCGGCATTCCTTCCAAAATGCCGACTAAGGCTTTCCCGTGCGATTCACCGGCTGTCAAATAGCGAATTCTACTCATTTGTTTTCATCCTCTCTATCAAAAATTGCCTCAATTTTCGAATACTTTTCTTATCGTCCAGCGTTTCACCAGTCCATATTTTAAGTGATTCCAAACCCTGATAAATCAGCATATCCAAGCCATTTAATGAATGACACCCACTTTTTTCAGCAATTTTCAACAATTTAGTTTTCAGTGGATTATAAATTAAATCATAGACAATCAGTTCACTCGGAAGCACTAATTTATCCCCCAACGGACAACTGTTCACATCCGGATCCATTCCCAGCGGTGTTGTGTTGATTAAGATAGCCGTCTTTTTTAAATAATTTTCAACATTGCTTTTATCAAGTTGGGCTGCCAAAATATTTTTAAAAGTTGTGTTTTCTTTAAACTGTGATGCCATCTGCTCGGCGTTCTGTAATGTCCGATTCAAAATGACAATTTCACTTACTTCCATTTTTATCAACGCATAAGCCACAGCTTTTGCCGATCCTCCGGCACCCAGTAATACGGCAATTTTTCCTTGAATCTGTTCACGATATGCTGACAATGATCGCGCGAATCCCAACATATCGGTATTAAACCCAAGAATTTTATTCTCTTGAAAAAGGATCGTGTTCACCGCGCCCAAAGCTTTCACTTCTTCCGAAATTTCATCAAGGAATCGGATTACTTTTTGCTTATGAGGCAGGGTAACATTTAATCCTCTAAAATTCAAGAACTTGAGGCTTTCCATTGCTGAACCTAAATATTCGGGCTTTACATCAAAGGCATGATAGCAGTAATTCAAGCCTAATTCCTTCAGCGCGAAATTTTGCAAAGCCGGTGACAGGCTGTGGCTGATTGGGTGTCCGATAATTCCCAACAGTTTTGTTCTTGCATCAATCATAACAGAGGTTTTCCAATTGTTCAAAAAATCCGGGATAAGAAATGTTCACGCAATCTGCGTTATCAATCATGGTTTCACCGGTCGCGGACAGAGCCGCGATCGCAAACGCCATTGCGATCCGGTGGTCGTCGTAACTCGAAATTTTCGATCCAATCAAATTTTGTTCGCCCTCGATGACCAATCCATCGGGCAATTCCTTAACCTGCACCCCCATATTTTTCAAATTTTCCACCACGGCACGGATTCTATCCGTCTCTTTATAACGCAATTCTTGAGCATCGCGGATAACCGTTTGTCCTTTAGCCTGCGTCGCTGCAACCGCGATAATCGGTATCTCATCGATTATTCGCGGGATGATGCTGCCGGAAATATCGATTCCTTTTAATTGCGAAGAATAAATAATGATATCAGCACTCGGTTCGTTATTTTGAAATTTTTGATTTACAATTTCAAACCGCGCGCCCATTTTTGATAATACTTCAAGAATGCCGGTACGGGTCGGATTGATCCCAACATTTTTGAGAGTAATTTGGGAATTTTTCACCATTGCTCCGGCAACCATGAAAAACGCGGCTGAAGAAATATCGCCCGGAATAACAAGATTTTTCGCATTCAAATTCATATCCGGTGAAACGGTAATTTTATTTTGTTTGATTTTTAAGTCAGCTCCCAGATAACGAAAAAGCCGTTCCGTATGATCTCTCGATTTATAAGGTTCGATGATTGTTGTTTCTCCGTCTGCATATAATCCGGCTAACAGCACACAGGATTTGACCTGCGCACTGGCAATGGGCAAATGATATTGAATTGGCTTTAGCTTTGATGGCTTGATTGTTAATGGGGGAACATAAGTCGCTGTGCCTTCTATCTGCACGCCCATTTGTCTGAGCGGTAAAATTATCCGTCTCATTGGTCTTTTTTTCAGGGATTGGTCTCCTGTGATTGTTGTTTCGAAATTTTGTCCAGCCAATATTCCGGACAACAGTCGCATCGTGGTGCCAGAATTTCCGGCGTCCAGCGGTGATTCCGGCTTTTGAAGACCAGATAATCCTTTTCCGTCTACGATTGTTTCATTACCTGTTTCAGTGATTGAGATTCCCAGAGCACCTAAGCAACCTGTTGTGCTGCG
Source organism: uncultured Cytophagia bacterium (assembly GCA_964472785.1). GTDB lineage: Bacteria > Zhuqueibacterota > Zhuqueibacteria > Thermofontimicrobiales > Thermofontimicrobiaceae > CAYYMH01. Next base: position 3,626 of record CAYYMH010000032.1, read on the forward strand.
AACATCCTGGCAATCAGACAGACCGAAAATCCTGGTCTTTCCTTTTGCCAATGCTGAAAACATCAACGCTCTGTGGGAAATTGATTTATCCCCGGGGACTCGCAAAACTCCTGCAATCTTTTTTACCGGTATTATTTTCATATTATATTTTCCGACAATCAAATCCAGCATCTTTGAGTAATTGAATCGCTTCTGTTCTTGATTTTTCAGACTCAAACGAAAGCCGAATTGTTCCGCCTTCCAATAGCCTGACTTTTAAAACCTCGATGTCACGAATGTTAATCTGATGCGCAGCCAGGGTGTTGGCAATTTTAGCAATAACGCCGGGCTTATCTTCGACTACCACGCTAACGTCAAAATTCGGGTGAATAAATCCTTTGGTATCTTTGGGAATTGACAGCCGTGTTTTTGCCGCGCTGTCAAACAACGTCTCAATATTTCCACTTTGAAATTCATTCCGGAAAATTGTAAGCGTTTCGATAAAATTATCCAATAGTCTCGAAATATTATCCTTGTTGGTTGTGCAAATATCTTCCCACATTTCAAACGGACTTGCCGCGATACGCGTCATGTCCCGAAAACCGCCGGCAGCTAATTTCAGATAATTTGGTTCCTGCTGATTATATCGAGCAATGAAGTTCACCAAATGAACTGCCAACAGTTGCGGCAAATGACTCACAGCCGCAGCGATTTGGTCATGAAGCGCCGCATTGAGGATCAACACCTTGGCACCGATCTGCTCTAATAAATTGGCAAAAACCGTTGTCATCTCTTGTGGCGTATTTTCAAGAGGAGTCAGAATATAAAAGCAATTTTCAAACAAAAAGGAATCTGCCGCACTAATCCCGTGTTTTTCCGAACCCGCCATCGGATGTCCGCCGAGAAAAAATGCATCCTTTCCAAACTCTCGATTCGCAGTTTCCACAATTTGGGATTTTGTGCTCCCGACATCTGTTACCAAAGTATTGGTTTTTGCATATTTGGCAATTTTAGGCAGCGTGTTTAAAATATGATATATATTTGTCGCCAAGATGACCAGATCAGCATCAGCAACAGCTATTTCAATATCTTCCGAACTAAATGCGTCATCAACAATCCCTTGTGATTTGGCATTTTCTGCTACATCTTTAAAATCCACACCGATGATTTGTTCGCCAACGTGCTTCCTGCGAAATGCCAGCGCTAACGATCCGCCAATCAAACCTGTTCCGATGATACAAATCTTGTTAAATGCCATTGTTCAGCCTATTGAATTTGTTTTTGCACTGCCCGTGCGATGATTTTCAATTCTTTTAATAGCTTTTCAAACTGCTCGGGATAAAGTGATTGTGCGCCATCAGATAATGCCTTTTCAGGATGCGGATGCACTTCGACCAATAAGCCGTGTGCGCCAGCAGCGACAGCCGCTCGCGCCATCGGTGCAACTTTATCCCTTCTGCCGGTACCGTGACTCGGATCGCAAATGACCGGCAAATGACTCAGTTTTTGAACAACCGGAATTGCCGACAAATCCAATGTGTTACGCGTGTAATTTTCAAAAGTTCTGATTCCACGTTCGCAGAGGATAATCTGATAATTGCCGCCAGACATCACATATTCCGCAGCCATGAGCCATTCCTCAATGGTTGCCGACATACCGCGTTTCAGCAAAATCGGTTTCCTTACTTTTCCCAACTCCTTCAACATCCAAAAGTTTTGCATATTTCTGGCGCCGACCTGAAAAATATCGACATAGTTATTCATCATCTCGATCTGACTGACATCCATAATTTCTGTCACAACCGCCATGTCAAATTTATCGCCGGCTTCCCGTAAATATTGCAGCGCTTCTTCTCCCAATCCCTGAAATGTATAAGGCGACGTTCTCGGTTTAAAGGCACCACCTCGCAAAATTCGCGTCCCGTTTTTCCTCAGTATCTCTGCAATTTCCAAAATCTGGGTTCGGCTCTCGACAGCGCAGGGTCCGGCCATGATGGCGACATTATTATTACCGATATCGACGTTACGAACTTTGAACACTGAATCTTCCGGTTTAAACTCTCGGCTTGCTAATTTATAAGATTTAGTGATTGGGATGACCTCCCGCACACCGGGCAACAATTCCAAATCTCTCCGATCAACACCCCGTTTTTCTCCGACAGCACCCAGCACAGTACGCTGTACGCCATCGGATCGATGCACCCGAAAGCCAAGATTTTCTATCTTTTGAATGACCTCCCCTATTTGCACATCAGATGCATGATCCTCCATGATAATAACCATCTGCTAATCCTCCTCCTCATCATCTAATAGATGTTGTGTTTGCAAGTTCCTGTTTTCTTCAATTATTGTTCTGAATATTCTCCGAATCGATTCTTCTGATAATGGTCCCTTGTTTAATTTAAATAAATGTTGGAAAATTTTTTCTTCCCGTTCTTTATCATAAATAGGTAGATTTTGCTTCAGTTTAATTTCGCCAATTTTTTGGGCATATTTCGCTCTCTGATTCAGCAAAGCTAAAATTTCAGCATTCAGTTTGTCTATCTGATCTCGATAATTATCAATTGACATCTTTCCCTCCAAACAAAAAAACCCGCCATCGTTTTCTGATAGCGGGTTTAAAATTTGCAGTAAATTAAATATTATTCAGGAATTCTATTGCATATCCCTCCCACTATCAGTATGGCTCCAATAATAATAATAGTACTGAAAATTTCCTAATTGATTTTTTTTGATAGTGTTTGGAAATGCGTTGTTCATCTTTTTATCCAGTTTTTTTTACTAATTTCAATATAAGCATTATTATTTTTTTTGTCAAGATATTTTTATGGAAATATCAAATTATGCTAATTCATCGGCATGTTCTTTCACTTTGACAATAGCATCAACAATATCATCCATGTCACTTTGCTCACCTAATAAAACAAACTGCGGAAACCAGATGGCTTCTTCATAACAGGCTTTTTCTGCTTCAGCAAGGTGATATTTTGTGTAATCCACACCCACGTCAACCCTTTTGCCCCTGGGACCGAACGCCAGATTTTTCATGACCGGCTGGGTGTACAGCGGAATCGAGTAGCCGCCACTGATAATGATTCCCTCTTTTCGCATGGCATCGATAAATTTATCTTTGGGAACATTATTGAAAAATTCTTTTTTGTAACGCCAAATATAAAGATGGTAGGAATTGCTGGTAATATTGGGATCGTATTTCAGTGTTTCGACACCTTCAATGTCCGCCAGCTTTTCGTTCAAATACGCTGCGTTTTGCTCACGCTTTTTCTGCAATTCCGGGTAACGTTCAAACTGGGCTAACAGTACCGCAGCCTGCAATTCAGAGAACCGAAAATTACCGCCTAAATAATAATGCTCATACCAGATACCACCTTCGACGCGTCCGCAATTGGCATACGATTTACTAAATTTAGCTATTTCATCATCGTTTGTCAGAATGATGCCACCTTCTGCCGATGTGACATTTTTTGATGACTGAAAACTAAAACAGCCGGCATCCCCGATTGCCCCGACCTTGGTGCCCTTCCATTCCGAACCCCACGCCTGTGCCGCATCTTCAATAACCTTTAACTGATGTTTCTTCGCAATGTCCAAAATTTTATCCATCTCACAGGGGCGCCCGCCAAAATGAACCGGCATAATTCCGGCAGTGCGATCCGTGATTGCTGACTCAATCGAATCGATATCAATATTATACGTCTCGGGATCAATATCCACAAAAACCGGCACAGCTCCGGCATCCAGAATTGCCGTTGCGGTAGCAATGAACGTATAGGCGGGAAGAATCACCTCATCGCCAGCGCCGATGCCCGATGCGCTGATTGCAATCTTCAATGCCGTGGTTCCGCTGTTGACACAAACTCCATATTTTGCCTGATGGTACGCTGCATATTTTTTCTCAAAAGTTTTTACTTTATTGCCATGCAGTGCTCCCCATTTACCGCTTTCAATTACGTCTTTCAAATTTTTCATTTCATTTTCATCCCAAACAGGCCATTTCGGAAATGATTTCGTTCGAACCGGTGAACCACCATTAATTGCTAAATTTGTCATAGTTACAGTCTCCTCATACAAAAATTTAAATTATTATACCATTATTTTAAAATATATTTTTCATCTGATTCAACATCTTCGAAGATGTTGACTAATGATGATAAATTCCGATGTATGTTTTCAACTATCGGCTGATATCGTGTTTCAATCGTCAAATAATGAATTTTGGGTCCCTGACTCAAAGCGCGAAGTTGTCCCTCCCAATCAATACGAAGTTGATCAAGTTCATCAACACTAGATTCGGCGTTTTTTCTTGGAAGCATGTCTTTAATTCGGATCGAGTGGATATGTTTCCGAATTGCCAAATATCCGTAAGGATAAGGAATTTCACCGGAACGAGCAGCGCTTGCCAAATCCCAGTTTGCTTTCAAATTTTTTGAATTAACATCATTCAAAATGCTCGTCGTATTTTCCCCGGTATCTGCCCAGAATTTCGAACAATTTTCCAGTAGTAAATTAAAGCCGTATTTTTCAGCCAGCGAGGCAATCCTCCCCAAAATATGTACCACTTGAATATAGTTGGTCTGTGGCTCCCTGGGGTACCGATTAAAACCGAAGATGATCACATTCCGGGTGTCAAGTCGTTCAGCCATTCGAAAACTTTCATATATATGCTCTTCAATCTGAAGTTTTAACTGCACCTCATCTTTTAGGGATATTCGAAATAATCCCGGTGAGATGGCAGAGATTTCGAGGTTATATTCCTCTTTTGCCTTTTGTACTTTTTTTATCTCTTCTGCTGAAACGAACGGCACCCGTCCGCTTTCCAGATACCGGACCTCATAATCTGATATTTCCCATTCCATGCCAAATTTTATGGCTTCGTCAAATTTTTTTGAGATTTGATCAGTGACGATTGCCAACTTCATTAATTTTGCCCCTCAACGCATCATTATAGACCTGTTATTTCACATATGAGTCTTTTTTCAATTGAAATACTAAAATTTGCTACCGGAAACTTTTTAAAATTAAATTCTTTGCCACTGATACACAGAGCTAAAATCGGATTTTAAACAATCTTTTATAAAATATTTGTGAAAATCCGTGTTAATCCGTGGCAAAAGAGAAAGTGACCGGTAGTGAGGTTTTATTGAATATGGTTGATTTAGGGAATTCAGGTTAAATGTACCTTAAAATCAAATCCCTTGTTTTTAAACTGTTCTGCAATTTCTGACCATTACCTTCATATTCAACAACCAATGGACCTTCAAAATTCGTCCTCTTCAGCATTGAGATACATTGCTGATAATCGATCTTCTTTTCGTTGCCGTCTCTGTCAAATTGATACGACTTTGCATGTACTTCTTTGGCAAACGGCAGTAATTTTTCAATTTCTTTGTACCGGTTCTGATGAATGGTAAAATTGCCAAAATCCGGACAGGTGCCCAAATAATCCGAATGATAATGCTGGACAATTTGGATTATATTTTCAGGTAACGTTGAAATTCCCCAATGATTTTCAATTGCTAAACTTATTCCTCTTCTTTGAGCTAATGGCACAAGCTCGTCAAGTGCTTGAAAAATATTATCCATGATGAATTCCGAAACTTGACTTTTTAGCTTCTGTTTTTGAATGGTTAAGCGATGGAGAATCGGAAAAAGTCGGATTCGCTGTAAGACCGAGATAAACTTTTTTCGTTTTTTGACTGCATCCAATGCCGGGCTGTTGTTTTTGGGAGCTGAAATCTTTTTGATTAATTTTTGAACAAACAGCTCCGAGCCGCCAAGCAAAATACGAATAACACCGGATTGCAAGCGCTGGGCAACATTCAGCATTTTAGTAACATAGTCAGTCTGCTGCTGTAACGATTCACTGTTTCTGCTCGAAAAATCCGTTGTTAACGCCAACGTTATTCCAATAGAATTCGCCTTTATTTCACTGATGATCGATTCAAAGTAATTCTCTGATAGATTCGAGAAATGTCGATCCACCAACTCAACACCAGCAAAATCGTGCTGCCGTGCCAGACGCGGAAGTTGTTTTAAGTGCAGTTTACCCGAGTCTAATTGATCCCGGATGCTCCATGACGATAAAAATATGCGCATTGCTGTTTATCCAGGGTGTAATTGTTGCCGTAAATGGCATTATATTCTATCTTTTAAAAAGGCGAAAGCTTTTCAATATATCTTCAAAATCTGTACGCAAGAACTCATAATCATCTTCCCGAACCTGGCAGATAATGGCGTAACCCAACTTATTGTGAACAAGAAACATCGAAATCCATACAGAATAGGGATACTCGGCAGCGTCCGGAAATTCAATCATATAATAAGCACCACGTAGCGAACCAGCTCCTGACATTGTGACATCCCGAACAACACGTACTGTATCCGGCGTCGTAAATGTGAGTTGTATTTCTTCCAGACTTTGGTTGGCCAAACTTTGCGGCGTTCTCGGTTCGATCAGATCAATCACGCCCACTTGAACAATAGCTAATGTATCAAAACCATCCCGCCGGTACATTTCCACCATGACATTGATATTGTCGATAATGGGATGATTTAAATTTTGTGTTCGTATAGAGTCGACTTTTTCGACACACACCATATCCCAATCATAGTTAGGCAATGCAATCCCAAAATGGTACGGCTTATTATAATAGCGATTGTCGATAATCTTAACCTGTTCCTCAAACTCAGGCACACCCGGCGGTTTCAGTCCGATGTTGTCGGATTTCATAATTGTCATGATCGCGATGACAATTCCTAAAGTGACGATCAGAAAAACAATCTGATTTGAAGATTTTTTAAAAAAAGTTTTCATTCTCAATTCCTGTATGTTTTATGCAAACAAGATAAATATGGGTAGTAAATTTAATAAAAATATTCACAAAATCAAACAAAAAAAATATTTATCGCTTGATTTTTTTGTAATATATCGTTAAGTTAATTCTCTAAACTGATAGCAATCAAATTTGTTTCAATTTTACAGATGATTGACGATAAAAAATATTTTTATCTTCTCCTCGTTTTCATATCAGTGGGCTTTTCAGCGATGATGAGCCAAATTGTCCTGCTACGTGAATTGATCATCCTTTTTACCGGAAATGAATTGACACTCGGCATTATTCTTGGCTTGTGGCTTTTGGGAACGGCCTTTGGCAGCGGTGTTGTTGGCCGACTATCTTCACGCCTCTCACATCCGTTATTTGCTTTCGTTTCATTACAAATACTAATGGTGTTGCTGCTTCCTTTAACTATTGTTTTTATTCGTATGAGCCGGCTTCTCTTCTCGATCACGACCGGAGAAATAATCAGTCCGTTTTATATCCTGCTAATCCCGTTCATCGCTTTGCTACCGATTTGTACCATCGTCGGTTTTCTTTACACATTAGGATGTAAACTGCTATCTTCGAAATCTCCAGACCACAGTGAAATTCCCGGACAGGTTTATTTTTTCGAAGCGATCGGCTCCGGTGTGGCTGGGTTTATCGCCAGTATGATTCTGTTTCGCTTTTTGAACAACTTTCAGATTGCGACCATTATTTGCAGTCTAATGATCCTGACAATTGCATTCATCTTTATTTTCTATCTCGAAAAAAGTAAACTTGCAGTAGGATCAATTTCCGTTGCTATGATCATCGGACTCACTGCGATCTTTCCCAAAATTGATCATTCTGTGAACAAAAAAGCCTGGGGTAGCCTGAATTTACTCAAACTCAAAACAACGATTTACGGAAATTTAGCAGTGACAAAAATGGGTGACTCTATTAGTTTTTATGAAAACGGGACACTTCTGTTCACTCATCCCGATTACATGTATGCAGAGGAATCTGTCCATTTTGCGATGCTGGAACACCCGGCTCCGGGAAAAGTGCTGTTGATTGGAGGAAATGTTGTCGGCAGTTTAAAACAAATTCTCAAACATCCCGGCGTCGATGATGTCGATTTTGTTTTATTGGATCCGGCCAGCATTAAACTTTCACAAAAGTTTCTGGAAGGCACCAATGAAATGTTAGCTGACCCACGGGTAAATGTGTGGTTTGAGGACGGCCGGTTATTTGTCAAAGAAACAGCAGAAAAATACGACGTCATTATCATCAATCTACCTTCTCCGCAGACCATGATGATCAATCGTTTTTATACGATAGAATTTTACCAGTTGGTTAGACAACGTTTAAATCCTAATGGAATCATCAGCTTCTCAATTCCGGCAGCCGAAACGACGCTGAGCAATGAACAGGCAGAATTTTTATCGTGTCTTTATCGAACGCTTAACACGGCATTCGAAGACATCATTCTGATACCCGGCTATTCTGTGCATTTTGTTGCTTGTAATTCAAAAAATGTATTAACAACTGATTATCAGATATTAATTGACCGAATACATACCAGAAACCTGAATACAAAATTCGTCCAGGATTATTATATTCGATTTCGCTTATCACCGAATCAAACACATAATATTTACCAACAAATTACAACCCAAAAGCACTCGATTCTCAATAAAGATTTTCGTCCGATTGCTTACTTTCATAACATTTATTTATGGTTTTCCAGCTTTAATAAAGAACTGATTGGCACAAGCGGACAATTTTTGAATTTTTCAAAACGAGTCATGTTTTTAATTTTATTGCCCAGCCTGTTGTTTTTATTTATCCTGAAATATCTTTTTAAAAACCATACCGGATTTAAACAATTGACGATCTATTTTGCAATTACGATCATCGGAGCGACCTCCATTTCTCTGGAAGTGCTTATCATCAACGGATTTCAAGCGATTTACGGATATGCCTACTATCAAGTGGGAATCATCATGACCGGCTACATGATCGGTCTTGCGCTGGGGAGTTATTATGCCTTGCATTCTATACCGCGATTAAAATCGCCAATAAGCCGATTCAAAAAGTATCAAATGTTCGCCACTATTTATCCGCTTCTCACGATACTTTTTTTAATCATCATGTCAAAAATCATTGTTCCGGAAGTGGTGCTCCAAGCCGCCTTTCTGATGTTAATTGTTGGGATCGGATTTATCGGGGGACACCAATTCCCGATTGCAAACCGGTTGTTGTATCAGGAAAGTTCAAAAATAGAAATCACTGGTGGCACGCTTTACGGATGGGATTTATTGGGAGCAGTTGTTGGCGCATTTACGATTAGTACTCTGCTGATACCGGTATTTGGGATCGGATATTCCTGCCTGTTTTTCAGCGTCCTGAACTTTGTCGCTTTGCTCATATTGATTTAAATGAAATTGGATTTATTAAAAATCCGGGTTCACAACCCTGACATCTTCCTGCCGAATGGTTATTCCAACAGTGTCAAAATAGTTTAATAGTGGCAATGCGTACTTCCGGCTGGTATTTAATAATTTCCGGAATTCACCGACTGTCAGTGAATCATGTGTTTCAAAATATTTTTTGACCCGCTTGCTGGCTTCATCGATCCGTTTTTTGTGGATAAAAATATTTTCTTCTACTTTTAATAGCTTCTCCATTTCCAACAGGATCGAAATCATTTGCTTCACTTTCGGCAAATCGACATTCAATTCTTCCGACAATTGTGACGGGTTTAGTGGCATAAAAGCCTGATCATAAAGCATTGCATCTATTTTTTTCATCAAATTTTGATCATCGGCGTCCAGACTAATTTCATGGTCCGCCGAGGAAACCAAATTATTTTTGATTAATATTTTCTGCTCGTTAGCTAATGTGTCCAACATAAAATTAAATAATCGATTATCTTCAACCTGACAATTAACTTTTAAATCTGACCGTTTTATTCCTTTTCGTGTTGGATTGTTTTGATGGAATTTTTCCAACTCTTGCTCGACTAATTTTTTTAACTTTTCAAAATAACCAAAATACAGATAAAATTGTTGATCCTTCTCAACATAGCGAAAACACTTTTTCTGTTTTTCCAATTGGTCAATGATTTTATTAACAATAATCTCATGAACAGATAATGTCTTTGTTATTTTTTCCAGCGTCATAAATCGGTATCCGTTTTCTTGCAAAAGGTGTTCAGTAATTTTTTGATTGTCATTTGTTTCGAATATTTCGAGTCCGGAAATGACATCCTCTGAAAAGCGTTTATGTCTTTTCGTATTAACACCTAAAACGGCGCCGCCCCCAACTGTTCTGATCGGCGAATAAGTGCGAATCACAAATCGGTCGCCCATTGCAGCCACCAATGGTTTTTCCATGCGAAATTGCACATAAGCCGACTCACCGGGTTTAATTTCTTGTTTATGCAAAATACTCAACCGTCCGATTAATTCGTTGGTACCGATATTCATCCGTATTCTGTCGTTATGTTTGACAGGCTTACCTGCACTTTCTAAAATATACAATTTCGCATCGAAATATTTTGTCGATTGAAAATAACCGGCTTCTACCAATACATCGCCCCGCTGGATGATTTCCTTTTCTATTCCAGCCAAGTTAACTGCGGCACGGTCGCCGATGCTCACTTTCTCGACATCGGTTTCGTGAATTTGAAGTCCACGAACCCTCAAATCTCTACTCTGCGGCAGCAATCTCACACTATCATCCACTTTGAGATGACCTGAGAGGACCGTGCCGGCTGCGATGGTGCCAAAGCCTTTAATTGTGAAAATGCGGTCAATCGGTAAACGAAATACACCCCGGTCTTGTCGTTGATCCGCTTTTGAAATGTCCTGCAAAATCTGCATTTTCAATTCCTCGATTCCAGCTCCGGTTTCACTGGAGACACTCACGATTGGTGAATTTTCTAAAAACGTACCTGTGATTAAATCCTTTACATCCTCCTTAACCAGCTCCAGCCAGTCCGATTCCATTAGGTCAATTTTTGTGATAACGATAATCCCCTTTTTAATTTGCAATAGTTTCAATATTTCCAGATGCTCTTTACTCTGAGGCATAACACCGTCGTCCGCAGCAATAACAAACAATACCAGATCGATTGTACTCACACCGGCAACCATGTTGCGAATAAACTTTTCATGTCCGGGTACATCAATAATCGTAATATCATCACCCATAAAAGCAAATCCCAAATCAATGGTCATGCCCCGCGCTTTTTCCTCTTTAAGCCAATCCGTGTCTTTGCCGGTTAAATGTTTTACCATTGATGTCTTACCGTGGTCAATGTGTCCTGCTGTTCCAATCACATAATGTCGTTTGTTCGTTTGCATCTGTGTTTAATCCTTTTTGCTAATTCGCTCAATTGCTTGAATAATAAGAGGTATCTCATCGTCAAAAAGTGTTCGCAAATCAAAAATCACCGCATTGTCAGCTATTCTTGTAACAATAGGAGGATCGCTTAATCTCAATTTTCGAGCGAGATCATCGGCTGATATGGCACTCATCTTCATTTTAACCACAACAGTAGGCAAAGATTCGGTGGCAAGTGAACCGCCTCCGACCTCTGAAAGATCATCGGCGATCATGATTAAATCATTCGCACCTAAAATTTGTTCGATCTCTTTTTTAAGTTTTCGTGCGTTTCGGGAAAGTTCTTTTTTCGATTTGAGCATCATTTTCAAACCGGGATGATTTTCCTTTATCGCATCCTCATCAAAATAGAGTTTCAATGTCGCTTCCAGCGCGGCAAAAGTCAACTTACCGCAACGTAAGGCACGGGCTAACTGATTATTTTTTATTGCATCGATATATTTTTTCTTACCCACGATAATCCCAGATTGAGGCCCTCCTAATAATTTATCCCCGCTAAACGTCACCACATCTGCTCCTTTTCGGATGCTTTCACTGACGACCGGTTCTTTGGGCAAGCCATATTTCTGCAAATCGAACAGCATGCCGCTCCCTAAATCGTGCATCACCGGCAACTGGTTTTTTTTCCCGATTTCAACCAATTCTTCCAACGATGTTTCGGACACAAATCCCATGATCCGGTAGTTGCTGGTGTGCACTTTCAACAGAAGTCCGGTAGCTTCATTAATGGCATGCTCATATTCCTGTGGTTGCGTATGATTCGTTGTGCCGATCTCCCGCATGATGGCGTTGCTTTTTCTCATAATTTCCGGAATGCGAAATGAGCCGCCAATGGTAACCAATTCCCCGCGACTAACAATGACTTCTTTATCTTCAGCAAGAGTATTGAGCGTTAGCAGTGTGGCTGCTGCGTTATTATTGACAACCGCAGCCGCTTCAGCGCCCGTTAACTCAACCAGCAAATGCTCAACGAGATTATGCCTGTTTCCTCTTGAGCCACTTTTCAAATCAATTTCAACCGAGGAAAATCCCTGACTCACTTCTTGTAATGCAGCTTGCGCCTGCTTGCTCAGCGGACATCGTCCCAATCCTGTATTCAAAATGATTCCGGCTGCATTGATCACTCGGCGTAAATTTGGCTTGAGTGATTTTTTTACTCGTTGATAAATAAGTTCCGGTGAATTCACTTTCCCGACAAAATTAGTTAACTGCTCAACTCCCATACCGCTGATTTCCCGCCTTAATTCAGCCAAATGGTGTCGAATATAAAAAACCACCAGATCCCTCGGATATGCCGAAATCAAATCGCACACAGAATCCAATTGGAGAAGTTTATCAACTTTGGGAAGTTTGCTGTATGCCTGTTTTTGTAATTTTTGTTTTTCAGAATCCAAATTTATCCCTTTCTTTAAAATCATGCTTCCTCATTTATTGATCTGAAAATAATTTGTCAATTTTTTAAATCACATCAAATATTCCACGAATTGCAACTATATTAAACTATTGTTATTTTACATAATATTTTTGAAAATATCAACCTCTTTTTTATGCAGAAATGTAATTCCAATTTCATTTTTTAGCAAATTAAAGAGTCCTTCATCAGATAATTATTTCCGGTTAACTTCTAACAAACTATAATTTATTTAGTTAAGTTGCTTTTTTTATTATTGATTTTAAACGGCATACATTTTGCTTAAATCGAAAGAGCAACGCGAAGCTCATCAGCTTAATAGAATAATTTTTAAGATGTTGTATGAGTCGTTCCTCTGCACATTAATCGTGACAAAACAAATAAGACTCATACGATTCAAACCGGCGTTCTCTTCCCCTAGGATGCCGGTTATTTTATCAAATCAAATTCTTCCGCTATTTCTCACTTATAAATCTGTGGCGCTCCTCTTGTGGTATAAAAAAAATTGTTAACATTTTGGAAAATTGCTTGATTTTTAGATAAATAGCATGTATATTTTAGACAGAAAATTTTGCAAATTATCTAACGTTAACAACAGGATTTCAATGATGATAAAAATTAATCGCATTTTATGTCCTATCGATTTCTCGAGGTGTTCAGAGATTGCGTTAAGAAACGCCTATTTTCTTGCTTCCGCGCTTTGTTGTGAACTGCACGTTTTTCATGCGGTCATTATGTATGAAGACGATTCGTACAAACCGGACGACCGTTTACCGGATAACATCGTCAGTTACGACCTGATCGAGGAAATATCCAATCAAAAAATAAACCAGATTATAAAGGATCACGATATCTGCAATGCGGAGATCAAAACCGCCAGCTCCCGGGGCTTTTCCGCGGTTGAAGAAATTTTGAACTATGCCAGCGAAAATGAGATTGATTTCATCGCCATGGGTACGCACGGACGCACCGCTTTGAGCCATTTGCTTTTAGGTAGTGTAGCTGAACGGATCGTGCAAATGTCGACGTATCCGGTGATGACATTCCGTAAAAACGATCAAAAATTAATTCAATCAAAAAACATTCTGCTGCCGATCGATTTTTCAGAATATTCAAAATTAGCACTTCAGTACGCACTGGAGCTTGCCAAACATTTTGATCTGACGATTACGCTATTTCATGCTTTTGAGCAGGATTTTCATCCGGCGTTTTACGCTGCCGGCAAAGAATCTATTTTTGAAATTGATAAAGATTTAAAAAAACGAGCGGAACGGGCGATAACTGATTTCAGAGCTGATTTAGGCTACCCGGACGTCAAAACCAAAGTCGTATTTGATGAAGGTATCGCCTACCAAGCCATCTTAAAACAAATCGAAGCGCATTATTATGATTTCGTCGCCCTTGGCTCTCATGGTTTAAAAGGCATCGAACACTTTCTAATGGGAAGCACAGCCGAAAAAGTAGTTCGCCGCTCTGAAATTCCAGTTTTAACTGTTAAAAAAACATCTTCCTGATTTGGCATACACCATCAGATCAGGTAACTGTATTTAAATAGATTATTCTTTTTTTCAAGCTATTTAGGGTTTTTCATTTAGGGTAATTTTATTTTTTAAGCACCAAGTTGATTAGGGTTGAACAGGAACGTTGTGCCTCATTTCTTCAATCTTCTTCAACTAAAAATTTCATTTCAACTTAATCCGATTTTTAGCATTTTATTTTATGAAGATTTTGTGACATCCTGATAAAATAATGCGCTAAAGTTAAAATTGTTTAAAAGTGTCAGATTTTGTACAACACCAATGTCATTTTTCGCACATTGATAGTGCTACATATCCACATTTAAACGATAAGTTAAATAAATATCGGAATGTTAATGAGTTATCATGCAAGATTTTATACAATTGATTTGAGTGTTGACTTAAACATAAATCTATCAAAATCTTTTATCTAACTGTTTATATTAGCATTAACAATGGTGATTTTTTAGGGAATAATATTTGGTTTATGGGTAGTAAACAAGCCTCAAATATTAGTTAAACACAACTGGAATTTAGATCGGATACCAGGACACCATGAAAACGCATGAAATTTTATTTCGCATCTCGATTGGACACACTTTACTCATTTTAATTTTATTATTAACAACAAATATTTGTTTTGCATCCGTTACAGAACATAGCTACCATTTTTCACAACCGGATATTAAAGCAACTTCAGATGGATTTGATCTGGTTCATTTTGATAACAGCTACCAGATTGGCAAGGTTGGTGAGCCCAGTATTCCCGCGATAAAAGTTGCCTTGCTTTTACCGCCGGGGCATTCGGCAACTCGTATTCAAATCCAATATGGCGAATCAGTAGCTGTTGACAGAAAAGTGCACCTTTCACCCAAACAATTTCCGAGACGCTCTGGTGATACTACCGGAGACTATCACTACAATGAAAAAATCTACCGTAGCACAACTAATTACCAAATGACTGAACTGGAGGTGGAAACCCACTTCCTCTATGGTCACTCCGTCGCTCTTGCCGTTTTTAGCCCTGTGAATTATGTCCCTGCCAACAATGATTTATCATATTATTCCGATGTGTTTATTTCTATTGAGAGTGAGTTGGATTTTAAAGCGGTGACAGCGCTGAATAACTACCGCTACTCGAGAGAAATAGAACATCATTTAGCAACACTGACCGATAACTTTGAAGAACGCATTTCAGAATACCCCTGCCAGATTGATGAACCTGCTTTCGATTATTTAATTATCACTGATGAAGATTTTTTAAATGACTACGCTCGATTAGATAATTTTCATACAGAACGCGGTATTAAAACCAAAATTGTGACAACTGATGAAATTTATTCAACAACAATTGGTGATGACGAACCCGAAAAGATACGAAATTATATTATTAACCAGTATCGAAGGGCGGGAATTTCCTATGTCCTGTTAGCCGGAGATGCTGACGCTAATCCGAACGGACAGATACAGGTGCCAATACGAAATTTCTACTGTGAAGTATCGACTGGTGGTAATCTGGTATCCAGTCCCAACATCCCATCAGATTTATACTACGCTGCTTTAGACGGCACCTGGAATGAAGATGGTGATGAAAAATGGGGCGAACCCGGAGAAGATGACCTACTACCTGAACTTTATGTGGCGCGAATCTGCGCAGATAATGCTGACGAAATCAATGCTGTACTCAATAAAATTATCAATTACCAAAATAATCCGGTGATAAATGACACCCCGCGGATGCTCATGGTCGGCGAGCACCTGTGGAGCAATCCATTGTCTTATGGGGCGGATTATCTGGATTTATTGATTGGCGATCACGGTTATAATTATTATTCAACAGCCGGAATACCTGAAAATCTGGACTTTAATTATTTATACGACAGAGATTTGGGGAAATGGGATAAACTTGATCTGATTCAACAAATAAACAGCGGCTGCAATTTTATTTTTCATAACGGACATTCGAGCGCAACCAGCAATATGCGATTGCAAACTAATGATATTACGAACGATAATTTTAAAAAAGTCGATGGTCAGACAAACCTGAATCCGATCATCTATTCGCATGGATGTAATTCAGCGGCAATTGACATGACGGATAACTCCGGCAATGACTGCATTGCAGAGCGGATGCTTGAAATCGATAATTTTGCGTCTGCTTACATCGGCAATTCCCGTTATGGCTGGTTTAACGAAGGTCAGACAGAAGGACCGAGCTTGCATTTGAATCGGGAATTTGTCCACGCTTTATACGGAGAGCAGAGAGTCACTCTTGGCGCTGCCCACACACTATCGAAAATCAACACAGCACCTTTTGTTACTGCGCCGGATCAATGGGAACCGGGCGCACTCCGGTGGTGTTTTTACGACTGCAACGTGTTAGGAGATGCAGCGATGGCAGCCTGGACGAATCAAGTGCAGGACTTCTCTGAGGTCATTCACCCGATGAATTTGGATGATTTCAATGGCGCTTTTCAGGTTGACGCAGGAATCCCTGATTCACGTGTAACACTAACTTCTGAAGGGCAAATATTAGCAACCGCTATTTCTGACCAGTCCGGTATTGCAAATTTTTATTTGGACGATACCGCGATATTATCAACAATCAAAATTACCGTCACCGCCATGAACTTTAAACCTTTTTCAGTTGAAATCAATCGAAATCCCAATCCATCATCAGTTATGGCAGAAAATGATGAACTTCATCTTAAATTCGAGCTAAAACCAGCGTATCCGAATCCGTTTAATTCCAGCACAAAAATTGAGTTCACAACGTCTGTTGACGGACAGGTAACACTCGAAGTTTACAATATCATGGGACAAAAAGTTAGCACACTCATTAGCGAAAAATTACCGGCAGGTTTACATTCACACTTTTGGAACGGTCTCGATCAATTTGGTACAAACATGGCGAACGGTCTGTATTTATTCAGATTACAAACTGATCAGGGAATTGGTCAAACTGCTTGTGTATTGTTAAAGTAAGAAAATTAAATTATGACATTATTTCAATCACAAATGGGAGCAAATCAATTAAAGAAATTATAAATTAACAAAGGGGAAATTTGCCTATGACAGCATTCAAGCCATTTATTCCTGCTGAGAAAAAACTTAAGGACTTCAACCCGAAAACTATTATTCTGGGAGTCATCCTGGGCGCTGCTTTCGGAAGCGCCAACGCTTATCTCGGTTTACTGGTGGGATTGACGATTAGTACAGCCATCCCGTTAGCCGTGGTCTCGGTTGCAATTTTACGCCTGCTCTCGCCGCTATTCGGGAAATCGACGATTCTCGAGTGCAACATTTCTCAAACAACGGGTTCGGCAAGCTCATCATTGGCATCCGGCATCATTTTTACAATTCCTGCGCTGTTTATTTGGACAAAAGAAACCGGCGTGAATGTTGATCCGACGTTCACACAGATGACTTTGCTGGCGATGTGTGGCGGAATTACCGGTGTATTATTTATGATCCCGCTGCGCGGATTTTTAATTGTCAAAGAGCATTACACACTTCCCTATCCCGAGGGAACCGCCAGCGCTGAAGTTTTAATTGCAGCGTCCGAAGTCGGAGCTTCGGCGAAAAACGTATTTCGGGGATTGGGAATCGGCGCTTTATACAAAGTACTGCTCTCGCTGTTTTTTATCTGGCCCAGCAAAGTATTTCTGCACATTCCTTATATCAAAAAAGCAGTTATCGGCATGTCAACCACACCAGCGCTGCTCGGTGTGGGATATATTCTCGGCAGAAGGATCGGTTCGATAATGGTAGGCGGCGGTTTGATTTCATGGGGTTTGATTATACCGTTTATCGCTTACCGTTTCGGTGAAGCGCTGGTCCCGCCGGATATACTGAGCTACTTAAATTTACCAGATGGGACAACCATTGCTCAACTTTCTGCAAAACAGATCTGGGACGCTTATATCAGAATAATTGGCGCCGGTGCCGTGGCTGCTGCCGGTATTATTACCGTAATCAAATCAATCCCAACGATGATCGATTCGTTGCGAATCGGATTAAAGGAAATCAAATCCAGCGCTGCCAAATTGAATTTGGGAAAGCTGCGCACTGAGCAGGATTTGAGCCTGAAATGGGTGCTCATGGGAATTTCATTGGTCATATTAGCTATCACTTTAATACCGGGCATTATCGGACACCACACCCATTTTTTAATGCGCTTTCTCAGCGCAATTTCCATCGCGGTTTTCGCGTTTGCCTTTGTGACCGTATCATCGCGAATTGTTGGATTGATTGGTGTTTCTTCCAATCCCACCTCCGGCATGGCAATTGTCACCTTGCTCGGCACTGGTTTGATTTTTAAGCTGATTGGCTGGACAGATTTAACCGGTAAAGTGACAGCGCTGACCATCGGCACCATAGTTTGCATCTCGGCATCGATTGCCGGAGACATTTCCCAGGATTTGAAAACCGGTTACCTGATCGGCGCCACCCCGCGCAAGCAGCAGCTGAGTGAAATTATCGGCGCTATTGGGTCGGCTTTCTTTGTGGTTTTAGCGGTTTATTATTTGGGAAAAGCTTATGGTTTTGGTTCTGACGCATTGCCGGCGCCGCAAGCGACTTTAATGAAAACCGTGCTGGATGGCGTTCTCGGTGGCAATCTTCGCTGGGATTTAGTAGCGGTAGGCGCTGCATTTGCCGGTCTGGTTATTTTATTCAAAATTCCACCGCTGCCGTTTGCCGTTGGCATGTACCTGCCATTATACACCATGACGCCGGTATTTGTCGGCGGGATGATTCGCCATTTTGTGGATAAACGCTATAAATTAGCGTCCGATGAAAAAGGCAAAGATCAAGGGATTCTGCTCGGTTCCGGTTTCATCGCCGGTGAAGGTCTGGCAGGGGTAGTGATCGCAGTTTTTGCTGTCATTATGTCCAGAGAACCAAAATTTTTCGAACTCATCTATTCACCAGCCTGGCTTGGCGAAATCGTTTCTTTTATTGGATTTGCTGCATTAGGTTGGTTTCTCTACAAAGTAGCAGCAAATTCGAGAAAAAAGCTATCGAAATAAAAGCGATTGTCTAATTCAATCTCATTGAAGTTTTTATTTTAGATCATTAATATTCTCAAATAATAATTCTCCTTAAATAAAAAGCGAAGTGATCTACTTAGATTCGTTGATCACTTCGCTTTTTGATTTTAGAAACGAAATCCAGATATTGTTATCTCAAATATCTCGGTAATTCTAAATCATATTTTCGAAATATTCGTTTAACTGCATCCATTTCCGATACGCCGGGCGCCAAATCATCTAACCCAGCTCTACCTTCACTCACTTTTAACAAGTCCAGCCAATGGTTATTATAAAGCTCACCCGTTTTAGTTGAATGAATGAGTTGCAGATCACCAAAACTACCCAGCACACCAAAAATAAAAACAACGCCGTTTTCTATGTTATCGTAGCTCCAGGCTTGAAACTCTTTCAAATCTGACAGGTTGCTATAATACTGGATTTCAGAGGGCTCTCCATACAAAATCAAAATTCTGCCGCGATCAGATTTCCACCCTTCGGTGCGTATTTGACTGAAATTGTTGTTTGCGTATCTTACTCTATTTAAAAGCATTCTGTACGATTCCAATACCGGCGTAGCCACATTACTATCATTTTCTTTCCAAAAGCGGTACAAAAATATTTTCTTTGCCTGATCGTTTTCCAGATTTTGAACTACTTTCCTTTCATTCTCATCCAAAAAATATTGCGTTGCTCCGAGGATTACATTTAACATATCATCAGAAAGTAGCGCGATCTCACTACTCGCTGCCTGATTTTCAATTGACAGATTGTTTCGGCTGATTTTAAGCACTTCCGGATTGTGTACAAAAAATGAGGTGTTTGCCGTCGCTAATTCATTGTTGTTGGTATCCAGCGCAGCAAATGTCAAATAGTATTTACCTGACGGAAGTTTTGAAATATCAAACATACCCACTTCGACATCGTCCTTGCCGCGCAATCGTTTCATTTTGTTATATGCAGGAATAGCGACAATCGGAAGTCCATAACTGTCAAAAACAACTCTCTTTAAATAATAATATTCAGTCTGAATTTCTCGGTTTAGGTCATACAACTCAAGGTAATAATAGACGTTCGCGTTGTTTTGGTCGTAAAGATTAAAAGGATTGGGGAGCACGTTAAAATTATTTTTGTTGAAAACCTGATTCTGGTTCTGATTAGCCGGAGCAATAAACTGCGCCAGTTCAATATCACTAATTTGGGTGTTGCTTTCATCAAATGTACGTATTTGGTAATTCGCTACTTGAGCGCTATCTATCAATTCGGGATTAGACATGTTTTTTACTATTAAATTGAAATCATATTTCCCGGGCGTTAACAAATATTTCAGGACATCGACAACGCTCTGCCCTTGTTCAGCGCCTGTCTGTTCTGTCTCTGGTTTATTCACTTTCCACAAGTGATCATAGATGCGTTGATCTCCCTGTGATATCTGAAGCTGTAGAACATAAGGACCGCTTATGCTCGAATCACCGGACTGAGCAGTAAATCCGTAATAAACCTCAACCAGCGATGAATCATTATTAAAACGGAACTGGCAGATATCTAAATTGACCGTTAGGTTCTCATTTCCCCAGGTATGGCTGTTGAAAAATAACATGAGAAAGATGAACACTTTTATCGTTACGAATATTTTTTTTATCATGATAATACTCAAATAAAGTAATATATTATTTAGAGTCTGTCCGGAATTGTAACGCAAGCTTCCAGCTTGCGAAAAAATCTATGCTAAGTCTAATATTCAGATTACAAGCAAGATGCTTGTAATACAAATATCATCATTTACGGACAGACACTATTTAATGTCTGAACGAAAACGTCTTTTCGTTTTTTAAAAATGAAATTCTCATCCCCTCTCCCCTTCTCCTATAACGAGAAGGAGTACTCCTTTTCTCCCTCTTTAAAAAAGATTGGGATCAGGATAAATATTTTGTTTTCGGTCGGACACGATTCAGGTTAATTAAAGAAAACCATTTTGCTTGAAATATGCTATTGCCTCAAATACACAAAATATTTAAAAATCACCGCCTGCAAAAAAATAATAATTAAATATACATACGTTGCATTCTTTACGGCTTTGCGTGGATAATTTAATTTGTTTTTATCCTGCTGCTATATTATGAATAATTCAGGTTTAATAAATCTTTTTTAACGTTGATTTAAAACAGGAAAAGGATTGATGCCTTATAAAAAAACATCAATCCTTTTCAATGATCTCAAAAACTCAACTTAAATTTAGCCTGAATCCATTAAAATTGAACTGATACAGTAATACACTGATTGGATTCAAACCATTTAGTTTCACGATAGGCATAATCAACTAATATGTTGGAATTTCCGCCTAAACTATATTTAATACCGGCGCCTGCCGAGAAACCAAAAATATTATCATCATCATTGCCTTCTGGCACATATCCGTAACCGCCTCTGATGAAAAACATACCGTTAAAGCCATATTCGAGACCGCCCATAATTTCATCCAAACCGTAATTCTGGTTTTTGTAATTACCGGCGACCGTCACGATATTGTTATCATTAACGCGGTAGTCATAAGCAAGACCGATTTCAAAGGTACTCGGCAGCTCAAAACTCTGGGCTTCAAGCCTCAAATCCAGCGGATCAGAACCGGGTTCTGTGTTGGGTACATCTACAGTACGTTGTAAATCTTCTCCGGTGTACTTCATCATACCGCCGAAATTATTCAGAGTTAAACCAAGCCGGATGCCAGGACTACTTACATACTGAACACCAAAGTCAAAGGCAAAACCTGAAGCGGACATTCTCATGAAACTTTCAGAAACCAGCTTTGCATTGACACCGAAAAATATTCGGTCAGTCATTTGTCGTGAGAAGGTCGCTCCAACAGTAATAATGTTAGGGCTAACCATGATTCCGGTTCCTTCAGTTTCAAATGCGGTCGTTTCTTCAAATTCCCCGAAGTCAAGCACTTTTGCACTCAATCCAAATGTACCAATACGACCAAGTTTTGAAGAAACTGCGATAAAGTTTACCTGCGTATCCGCGATCCATTGTAAATTAGAAAATGTAGCTTCGGCCGTTGCTTCAGAAGCGGACAAACCGGCGGGATTCCAGAAAATCGCCTCGTTTCCGCTTACCATGGCATTATATGCGCCTCCCATTGCAATTGAACGCGAGCCTATCGGTATCAATAGCTGCTGCGCTCCGGCGCCACCAACCTTGTCTTTATTGCCAGCCATCAGCGAAGTACTGCAAAAAGCCAAGGCGATAACCGTGATCAAAATTAGAAGTTTGTTTATTTTCATTTTATTCATCTCCAGTTTTATTTCATTATATTAACGTTTGGAACATATTGAAATTATGCAATTTACAGATTTTTTAATCGTTGTTGCCTGAAAATGATCGCCATTTTTAGAATTTTTTCACCAACATCCGGGACATCAATATGAGCAATGTAATAACCACTGGCAACTGGCAGGTTATTTTCATTTCTCAAATCCCAGTCGTGAGTTATAGCAGTGGGGTCGTCATGTTCAATGGTTCTGATCAACTGACCCGCTACCGAGAAAATTCGAATGGTGCATTTTTCAGGTAGATTAATAAACCGCACATGTTCCTGATGGAGTTTCTGTTCCAAGATATTATGCGCTAAGTACGGGTTGGGGAATACATTGATGATATCCAACCGTTCTTTGGCATCGGAAAGCACGCCATCGGTTTCGCCTTGAATGCTAAATCCAAAGATATCTGCACCAGCAACAACTGGTTTCGGGAAGGTATCCGGATCCGGTATAGTGAGTTGTACAATATCACCGGTCTTCCAGACTGTTTCCGGCTTAAACTTAAATGTCCAGGTTGCCATTGTATCCTGTCCTGTAAAACTAATATTGTGTACCTGTTCATCATATTCGGACGCAACCGCGTACACAACACAATTTCCGCGTGGTGCCCAGGTCGGTACAAAGGTTCCGGAATCAATTTCAGCAATCTTTTGAGCATTATCAGTGAATGCTGTATTGATCTGAACATTTCTGGTTACATCCCAGAGTTCAAAAGGAACTCGGACCAGGAATGGATCCCGTCCGCCCGGATTTGGATTCTTTGGATGCTGTGGCATGAACTTAGCCGGATCACCAAAACTGAAAAGCAGTGTGGCCATACTTCCGCCTTCAGTCACTTCCATGGTTGTGGAATCCATCACCCCGGTGAATCGTATTTGGAGATGATTATTAATATATTCAGGGTTCTTCGTTCCTTTTCTGAACTGTCCGTCAGCCGCTAAATCAGTGGGTTTTGATCCCTCTCGCTGCGGACTGGATAAACCCTCTAATATTACGGGGTCACCAGCAATAAGCTCAGGTACCCATGTCACTAACTCTTCTTCTTGATAATCAAACAGCACTTTGATAAAGAAATCGATGCTATCATCGAGCAGTGTCTGGTACTCGATGTCTTTTTCGCTGTCATCGATGACGTTATCATTCGGCGTAGTGTCTGCCGCATAACTGGAAACATTGGTGTAACCAGGCACTTCAACACCGTTTTTCCAAAGCGTCCAGGTTTCATCTTCATTGGCAGTCACCTGGTAATCGGCAGTTTCGACATAGAGTGGATCGATTAGCTTCACCCAGATGTCCCACTTACGTTCATTAGCTGTGCCCTCGGGATGCGTTACCTGCACCTCAGAATAAACGTCATGGCTGTAAACCGTGCCCGGTCTCGGTTGATGCGGAATGACCGTTAATTTATTCTTTGTCTGATCGTACGAACTTTCCAATACGTTCGGCAAACTATTGGGATCATACGCATAAGAGGTTACTAAAATATGATAAGGTCTGCCATTTGACAAAGAGTTTCCGTAATAATCTTCAGTGAACAGATAGCGGTATTTTAATCCCAAATTATTGCCAAAAGCAGCCGGCATCTGGAGAATTTGTCCGCTATTAATATCATAAGTTGGTTGCAAGATAACAGCTAATTCGTTCTGAAGATCATAGGTATCTAATCGTTTCCATGGCCCTGCCTGAGTCGCGCCGATATAGACGTTGTAACCTTCAAACTGATAGCTCGATTCAAAATCTTCCGACCGTCTGTCCCAGGTCACCAGGATTTTACGATTCAATTCTGAAACCTGTAAAACAGGTGCCGGTGGCGGTGTGGGCACATCAAATCCCAGATCATAAGCCTGTTGTGCTTCCTGGTCATAGAACCTTAATACATCAATACTACTCAGGCGGTCCGAACCCTGACCAATCACACAGCCCACCACGATTTCCTGCGTATCGCCGACAGCAATGGTAAACGGACCGGAACCGGTCAACATTCGGATATCGGCTGGCGGACTCTCTGCAGTCGAAAGCCATCCTTCGCCGGTTACAGGGTCACCTGTATTTAGAAACTTACTTTCTTCACCAGTAATCGGGTTAACCCAGGGCGTACCATCTTTTTGATAACCAGCCAGATAGTACCATACCTGTTCAGCGCCTTGAGCATTATAACTCGGATCACTAAAAACAGGATTACTGTTGTAATATTTGTTGAATGATGTTGCACCTAATAACTTGCTATCCGGGAATACTCTGCCATCCGGCAACTTGACCGTATCGCCAGGCGAATCGACAATCGGACCCTGGAAATAATCCCATCCCAGTGCGGGGGGGCGGGAGCCGTAAGTTTCATCAATTGGGGCTCCGTTATAGCAATAACTCATTCCGCTTTCCAGGTCAAAACCGATTAAATCGTCATTGGCACCACCCAGGTCAACATCAGCCCAGGCACCAATGTATGCATCCTGTAAATCATCATCACCTTTATTGATAAGTGTATATTTGATGAACATCGTATTTCCGAGGGCGCCGGCTCTGTCAAAACCAAACACCAGGATGTGAAGCTCGATACCAATTGGCAGTGTGTTGTAACAGCCCTGATGGAGACTTTGATCCAAATCGTTCATCACGGCGTAGAGCATTTCATCGCCAAAACCGATCCAGTCACCGTTTTCATCAGCAACCGGTGGTGCGCCTTGTTCTTCGGCAAACATCTGCCAGATTCCCCAGCTATCAATTTCCTGTGAGGCTTCACCATCCGGATACTCGCGACGGACTTTATAGACCCGATATTCTTCTTTACCGGGTGCATCTGCTGTTCCGTCTTCCAAAATCTTTCCGGGTTGATATTCGACATTGTAATCCGCACACGCGGTTCGAGTCACGTCGTTGACTTTACCGGCAACCCAGATACCAGCGTTGTAGCAAAGATATTTACCAGAACCTTTGGGCCATTCCATATCCGAATTACCGGAAATCGGATGGCGGCTAAAGGTTCCGTTGTTCATCACAACGCTACGAATATTGTTCACATCAAAATATTTATTCGCTCTTTTTGTCAGAGCTTTATTTAATTTTGAACCGGACTGTGTTTCTTCAGCCGTAAATGCCACACTGGCTAACAGCAAGATCATAAGAAACAGCGCCAATCCGGGCATGATCTTTTTTATCATTGCTTTTCCTCCTGATAAAAGAAATCGCATTATCGATTTATAATTAATCTTCCATGAATTAGAATTCGACCAAGATTCCGAAACGCATAATACGCGGTGTGCTTACACCACGTGCGCCACCATCGCTCATATCTTCACGTGCAAGATATTCACCGGTTGAACCGTTGATCTCCAGCCAGGCTCTTCCGTCTTCTGTTTTTAACCATCCGTTATCATGAGGATCACCTGTTTGGTTATGTACATTGGTAACGTTTTCACGATCGAACAAATTGTAAACCCAGATATACGGTTTTATGCTGAAATCACCAGCGTAAATTGTCCGATCGACCTTGATGTCCATTCGATTATACCAGGGCATCACTGAAGCATTGAGAGCCTCAATGGGGCTTGGTGCATTTTGCGGAAAAAGACCAAGAGGACCTGGTTCGATTTTTGTATAGCGCAAACCACTGTGCATGGTATAGAATGCATTGACTCCAAAATTAGCCAATGGTTTGAAACCAAACAACGTTGGTCCATCATCCCTGGTTAAACGAAAATCAACATTAATATTTGCTACATGATCCTGATTATGAGCTAACGGCATAATCAAAGTCGGGAATCTTAACTCCTGATCCTGCCAGGCAATATCGAAATGCTCGCCACTGCTCGATCCTGTACCCATTGCCTTTGAATAGGTATAATCAACAGTTGCGCTAATGCGATTGGTACGACGGAGGGTAAAGCTGACTTGCATTCCTTTGGTCGTCCCATAATCAACATTTTGATACTGGAAGTAAGAGGCGTATCCATAGCCTTCTTCCGGGAAAAATACGCGAAGCTGAATAAAATCTTTGATGTCTTTGTAGAATGCAGTAATATTCAAACTTGCATTGGGACCAATTTGCTGCTTTAATCCGACTTCGTATTGAATGGTCTGCATCGGTTTTAAATTCGGATTCATCATGGATCGTGCATTTCCACCCTGGAGAAAACGTCCGGCATAGGTATGGCCATCATACATATCATCCACTTTGGGCATCTGGACGAATTTTCCGAATTGAGCATGAAAAACAGTTTTATCCGTTACAGGGAAAGACCATCCCAATCTCGGGCTAACGATAGTGTACGTTTTGGGATCGCCGTAACTGTCATCACCAATCAGATTCAAACTATTCAGATTCAAACGAGCCGGATCAACCCAGCTTTCAACACCAGTATTGAAATGGTCAAATCTAAGACCAGCATTTAGCACCAAATCCTTCAGCTCGATTTTATCCTGAATATACGCAGCCGCCCGCACCGGATGTCTTGGCGCATCATGACCGTTAGCCGTGATTTTTTGATTCTGGTCATTGGTGGCTTCGTACATCTGATCTTCATTAATTTCATTGCCCCACATGTCATAACCGTAATAGCCATAACTGTTACGGAAAATATCATAATCTGTCAATGTATTTTCCGGATCAATTTCTCTTCTGTGCAATCCGAGAGAGACTGTTGAAGCGAGAACTGTATAACGGCGAACCGTATAGTAATCGTATTGAAAACCGGCTTTTAATTCGTTGTAATTATTAAACTGCCAGGTCATATCAAATTTGGGACCATAGTTTACCTGAGCGGTTTTGCCATACCAGTCATAAGCCTGACCCGGTACTTCCGGTTGAAGTAAACCGAACAGACTGTGGCTGTAGCCCAGTCCCCAGTCCCGTCGTCCTGGGTTATAAGCCGGATCGCCATATTTTTCAATATCGTCCCAGAGATCGATGTCTCCGAATTCATCTTTGTAATAAAAATAATTAAAATTTAATGTATAAAAAAACCGTGGACTTAACTGATGGGTGAATTTGAAGTAAGCACTCGCGTTCCAGCGCTTGTTTAAACGGTTTTTCAGATAATTGGTAATATCACCCCAGCTTCCGCCAGCTCTGTCTTTGCCAGTATGATATGTTCCACCAACTTTGAATCTGAAAGATGGTGACGGATTAAAGCTAAGATTACCGTTGACGTCCCACTTGCTATTAAAATAGCCGGGATATGGACCAGAACCAAAATCAACGTTGATCGGAATTTCCAAACCGTTGTTTGTCACAGTCGTGTCAAGTTTTATGCCGTGCCAGTTAGTTGCATATCCGTCATTATAGGTACGTTCGCCGGCGACAAAGAATCTTAACTTTTTATCCTCAACAAGCGGAATAGGTCCGCCAGCAGTAATCGTGTAGGTATTATAACCCCAGGACTGAGTGCCCAGTGTCTTACCTTCACTGTTCTCAAACACTTCATCTGAGATGGCTTCAAAGCTGAAACTGTAATCGGATCCGCCAGACTTGGTGGCTGTCAGCAACACACCGGAATTGGCAAAACCGTATTCAGCATTAAACCCACCAGCATGGAAGTTGGACTCTTCAATGGCGTTATTGATTACGCTCAAAGCGTTGGTATTGCCGCTTCTCAGCAGCGTTGTCATCACACCATCAACGTATGTCACATTTTCCTCAGATCGACCACCGCGAACGTGGAAATTGCTACCATCTTTAACCACTGCAGAAGAAAGGTTCATCACCGTTTCCACGCCATCACGCATGGGTAGGTTTTTCAAATCTTCTGATTGAATCGTTTTCACTGTATTGGTTACGTTCTTGTTGATTATTGGTCGTTCTGCGACAATGCTCACAGTTTCACCTTCGATAACAGTAGTAGGGAGCTCAAAATCGACGTTCGTCGTGAGGTCGGCATGAACGCGGATATTACTTATTTCTAATGTTTTGTAGCCGATATATTGAGCGACTACAGTGTAAGTACCTACCGGTACGTTCAAAATAATATAACTTCCGTTAATATCAGTCGCGGCACCCATTTGAGTGTCTTTGATAATAACGTTTACGCCCGGTAGTGGTTCACCGGTATCTTTGTCAACGACAACACCGGATATCTTACCGGCTACGCCCGCAAAACTTAAAGCAGGCAGCAACATAGCAACCAGTAAAGCTACCACAATCTTTCTTTTCATGATTCCTCCGTTTTGGTTTCACTTGTGAATAATGAATGAATAGTTGATCAATTAACAGGTAATTGATCATCTAACTGAGTTAAGAAAATGGTTACCGATCACCTCCTTCCGATATTTTTTTATGAATTGTATGTGTTCGAATTGTTTAAATCACCTCCCTTCGGGATTAGGATTAAAATTTTATTAACATGTTGTTAAGGCAATTATTATTCCATTTGAATTAAAATACTATTTAAACCTTAATTATCAGTTACTTAAAGATATTGACAAGTCAATTCTTTGTTAATTTTGTGCAACTTTTTTCATTCAAAATATGCATCAATTTGCACATAACGCGTTTTTTCATTCGTCCGCAATCAGAATACTTATCGGCTTTAATGAATCGATATTGGCGCAAACAATCAAAATTGAAGATGAAATCGGAACAGCCAGTATCATCCCAATCGGTCCCCAAATGAATCCCCAAAAAATTAACGAAAAAATCACCAGCAGCGGACTCATGTTTAAGCTTCTTCCCATCAGCGCGGGCTCAAGCACATTTCCCCAGATCGTCTGAATGCTAATGAGCAGCAAGGCGACCCACACAGTCGGAAATAAACCGCCAAATTGAAAAATAGAAACCAGGATAGGCGGAACCGTCGCGAGAATAGAACCAATGTTCGGAATGAAATTCAGCAAAAATGTCAACAGTCCCCAGACCCAGGCAAAATCAACACCAAAAACAGTCAAAATAATGGCAGCGCTCAAACCGGTTCCCAGGCTAATTAGCGTCTTGGTGAAAAAATAGCGTCGAATCCCGCGGTTGATATTCTCCATCACGGTGTAGATTTTTTTCGACCTTTCCCCGGGGAATGCTTTGGCGATATTGGATACGATATGTTCGCGTCCCAATAAAATGTAAACAGTAAATAGCAGAACTAAAAACAGATTGGCAATAAAACTGATGAATGAACCGACACTCGAAGATAATACTTTGGGAATCGACAGCTTTTGTAACAGATCATCCCATTTGACCTCTGAATAATAGTTCACCACGCTTTCATGAGGTATTTTCAGTGCGCCGATTATGCTTAAATAGAGCTCATTGAATTTCTCCTGATACTTTGGAAATTCCTTGGAGAATGTATCAATATTGGAATAGATAATAATACCGATTAAATAGAAAAACACGAACGTAATGATTAACACGAGAAAGATAGCGATGAATTTGGGGATTTTAATCCGCTGCATGAAATTGATCATCGGTTCAAATACATAAGACAGAAAAATTGCTATAAACAGCGGTTTGAAAACCGATTGCAATAAATGCAAAATAAAACCGATGGCAATGACGACCAGTACACCTAAAAATATTTTGACTGATTTACTGTCTCCGAAACCAGATTTTAGTTCACGCTGCGTGTTTTTTCCCATAGAACTTTTTAGAATGGTGACACGAATATTACAGTCAATTATTAAACAAAATATAATAATTTGAGTGCATAATGTCAAGATGAAATTGAAAATAAGTTAAAAAAGTGTTATATTTTTCGTTGAGAGGAAAAAATTCCTTGACATTATCTTTTTTTTAAAATACATTAAAGACAATTTTCAGATAATTTTTTACATTTTATACAGAAAGGTTGACTATGACCACGACATCCGACCAGGGACTTTCAAAAACGCACATCTACTTTTTAGCCTATTCAGCACTCATTTTCATCAGTTTTGCGGCGATGGCAAGTTATTTTGCTTACGACTGTATCGGTCCGCTGACTCCCTTATTAAAGGAACAACTGAATCTCTCTTCCACCAAAGTTTACATGCTCTATAGTATTTACTCGATTCCGGTTATCCTGTTTGTTGTGCTGGGCGGTGTTTTAGCTGACAAATTGGGCGTCCGAAAAGCAGCGATTCTCTTTAGCGGACTTTTCGCGTTAGGCACGGTGTTGACAGCATCGGAAAATTATGTTATCATGCTGATCGGCCGTTTCCTCTTTGGTATCGGTGCAGAGTGCTATTACGTCGTAATGAATAAAATATTAGCCAAGTGGTTTAAAGACAGAGGATTAGCCATGGCATTCGGCATCAATCTGTTTCTTTGTCGTGGCGGAACCTATGCCGCCTTTTTTGCTCTTCCCTGGATCGCGGATAATTTCACGTTGAGTACCGCGCTATGGATAGTCGCTGGCATTAATGTGTTCGGATTATTGGTCACTTTACTTTATGGACTGCTGGATCGCTATGGTGAGAAAAAACAGATCGTTTCATTTGTTGAAGTAGAATCTGAAGAGCAATTTACGTTGCGAGATGCGC
Source organism: uncultured Cytophagia bacterium (assembly GCA_964472785.1). Classification (GTDB taxonomy): domain Bacteria; phylum Zhuqueibacterota; class Zhuqueibacteria; order Thermofontimicrobiales; family Thermofontimicrobiaceae; genus CAYYMH01. The sequence continues at coordinate 34,553 of CAYYMH010000032.1, forward strand.
TGCGTTTGCCATTGGCATTTTGGGTGATTAGTCTCCTTTGTGTCACCTATTATTCAGCAATTTTCCCGTTTCAGGGTGCAGCAACAGATTTCTTTATCGAACGTTACAATATCGATAATGTCGCCGCCGGTCGTTTAGCTGGCACGATCATTTTGATTTCAATGTTTTCCACCTGGATTTTTGGCGCGATTGTCGATCGCATCGGTAAACGCGCCACCATGATGATTATCGGCTCCCTGGCAATGATTCCCTGTCACATTTCCATGGCATATACTAACATCAATCCCTGGATTCCGATGGTTATTTTAGGTCTTTCATTTTCACTGGTACCCGCCGCACTCTGGCCTGCATTACCACTGATGGTAAAAGAGAGACAACTCGGGACAGCTTACGGCGTGATTGCAATGGTGCAAAATGTGGGATTATTCGCCTTTCCGTTAGCCGTTGGTGCAATCCGGGACATGACTGGAAGCTACAATCCGGCGATGATTATGTTTGCCGGTCTCGGTGTTTTGGGATTAATTTTCGCAATCTGGCTGAAAACCATTGAAGCCAAAGGCGGGCATTATCTGGAAAAAGCTTAATATAGATGATATTAAAAAACTTCTTATTATGTAATTGAATTAAAACAGCCACGGGCGCAATTCCATAAAGTTGGTAAACCGTTGAAACGGTTTCTAATATCCTGTTTTTTAACGACTCCACCCCGATGAATCGGGGTGATCATTCAACAGGAGGGTTGAATTAACACCCAGATTTATCTGGGTGTTAAAAGAAGATAAAACAATTGATTAACTGCTTCAGCAGTTTACATTTTTCTTATTTATTTCCCAAAATACCAACTTCTCGGAATTGCACCCACAGCCACTGATTAACACGGATTTTCACTGATATAATTTTTTTTTAAATCTGTGCGAATCCGTAGCTAATAAATATTTTTTAATTAAATTTTTCCAACAGGATGAACAACATGGATCAATCAAATCTCGACAAAGTTCTTAAACAAAAATCAAATCGCATCCATCTCGTCAGTCCGGCTACAGGAGGAAACATTCCCGTCGTCGCAACTTCGGGCGTTTCATTAGCCGAAGCCTGGGAAAATGCCATGCTCGGGCTCTATGCGTACGGCTGTGAAATTCGCACCCAGTACGACGCAAAAGATAAAGACGGAAATTATGTGGATCCGCCGAGCAAAGATTGTTCTGTTTTGATTTCGATTGAACAACCGCAAACCGAACCGATGATTCATCTGGGTGGGATTCCCGGTGGATTTGAAGACCTCGAAGAATACGTGCAGGAAGTGCGCGACGGCATCAAAGACCACTGGATTCGCAATCCAATCGATCCGGAAGACACTAAATGGCAATACACCTATCACGAACGGCTGTTTGCCTACGAAGTCCCGCTGAATCCTTTTGACAAAATTTTGGCTGACCTGCCAGCCGAAGAGAAAAAAATATTTTACGACTTCGAGACTGCTCATTTTCTGCTGGATCGGGATTATGCCAAAATCATCGAAAAAGAAGTCGAGGGGAAAAAATACCAATTTGTCCGCATCAACCAGATTCAATATGTGATCGACAAATTATCGGAACAGCCTTTCACCCGGCAGGCACAAGCCATCACCTGGCAGCCATTTATGGACACCGATATTTACGATCCGGCCTGTCTGCAGAGCATGTGGTTTCGGATTCTGAATGATGAACATGGCACTCCGACACTAAACATGAATATTCGTTTCCGCAGCCGTGACGCTTACGATGCTTCATTTATGAACTGCTTCGCCTTTATTCATGTGATGGAATATGTCGCTGAAGAAGTCGAGAAAAAAATCGGACGAAAAATAAAGATAGGCCGTTACATCGATGAATCGGATTCGTTTCATATTTACGGCAAACGAATCAAAGATTTTGAACAACGGTTTTTGAGTAATTTATTTTCACGTGAATTTGAACAGCGAACGTTTTCGAGAAAAGATGCTGAACCGTTTTTTGAGGAACGGCGGAAAAAGTTAGCAGAAATGTTTAATCAAAACAATCAGGACTGAAAAATGCTTAAAACAACTCGCGTTATTATTCTCTGGTTATCCTGTTTTATGTTAGTTGGTTTTCTCTGTAAAGAGTACGAAATCAAATCCGATAAAACCCGCGAAGCCCGTGGCGTCTGGGTGACGCGTTGGGAATGGGCACGGGAAGAAATCGTTGACGATTCCACAGCTCAACAACAACGCATCATCGATATTTTCGATTTGGCTAAACAGGCAAACCTCAATTTTATTCTGTTTCAAGTCAGGGGAAATGGCGATGCGCTCTATCGGTCGAATTACGAACCATGGTCCGATTTGCTGACCGGTACACTGGGAAAAGACCCGGGCTGGGATCCGTTGGACTTTGCAATTAACCATGCTCACGAACGGGGATTGGAATTGCACACCTGGGTGAATACGTTCCCGGCATGGCGAGGCACAGCTCCGCCACCAAACACGGAGCCGCAACAGGTTTACAATGCGCGCCCGGAATGGATTATCTGCGGGAAAGACGGCAAACCAATGCCACTGAGTAATCATTACGTCAACCTAAGTCCGGGAATTCCGGAAGCACGGGATTATGTCCATCACGCATGTCTGGACATTGTAAAAAATTATGATATTGACGGTTTTCATTTTGATTATATTCGCTATCCCGAAGGTTCACCAAAACTGGGATATTCTCAGGATTCAATCAGTTTGAAATTGTTCAATTCCCCCCTTGGAAATCCAAAAAATCTGAACTGGGAAGACTGGCAGCGTGAAAACATCAATCAATTCGTGCGTAAATTTTATGACGAAGCCACTCAGTTAAAGCCCTGGGTGAAAATTTCCGCCGCGGTTATCGGGAAGTACGATTACAGCAGTTGGAATGGATATCACATCGTATATCAGGACGCGCTTCAATGGATCAAAGACGGCAAAATGGATTTTATCGCGCCGATGATTTACTGGCAAACAGATCATCCAACCGCACCCTTTGGTGATATTACTCGAAAATGGCTGAAGGAATATTTCCATGACCGCTACATTTTCCCCGGCATGTCGATTAATCGGCTTGGCTCCAGAGATTGGCCCGGTGAAGAAGTGCTGAAACAAGTCTCTATTGCCCGCGACGGTGGCAACGGTATGGTATTCTTCAGTTTTTCGGGGCTGGAACGGGCGATGAAAAAATTGAATAATAGCGGTGGTTTTAAACATTTGGCAAATCTGCCGGCAATGCCCTGGAAAGACGACACGCCGCCAATGGATCCCTTCAATTTAAAGGCAACATTACTGGGTCCGGAAAATGTTTTGCTGACCTGGGAATCGCCGGATACTACTCTGGAACAGACCGATGTCGTTCGGTACAATATTTATCGCTCCACTGAAACTCCGGTGGATATTTTCAGCGCAAAAAATCTGATTCACATCACAGCGAAGCCGGATACTTTTTACATTGACGAAACCGTAAACATTGATCAAAATTATTTTTACGTGGTCACAGCTATGGACCGGGTGAACAATGAAAGTCCGCCATCCAATGAGGTTCAAATAATGTTTCCGGCAATTGCATCAACAAACAGTGAATTGAATTATCAACGTACTCAGTAGGATTAGTGATTGTCGATTTGTAAAAGCAGCATCAAATTGAACGAATATATTTGTGTCATTATTTTATGTATCACCTGTGTAAGTTCAAATTTTGCACAGAATGGAACATGGGATATTTATACGCCTGATAATTCACCGATTTCAGACTGCTACATTTTGTCAATCGCTTTTGACAATCAGCAAGCTGCGTGGCTCGGCACCAAGTACGGTGGACTGGTTAAATTTGATGGCGAGACCTGGTTGACTTTCACACCAGACAGCACTAGGCTTCGACAATTCGAAAAAAATGTTGTACTTGAAAAGTCCGTTCTCGGACCGCAAGTTAATGCCCTCTATTCCCTTAAAATTGACAATCATAACACAAAGTGGATCGGAACAAAAATCGGCGGGCTGATTAAGTTTGATGATCATCAATGGACATTTTATAATACCAAAAACTCCGCCATCACCAATGACCGCATCTGGTCACTCGATATCGACGACAACGGACAAAAATGGCTGGGAACGAACGGCGGTGGTGTTATTGTATTCGATGGCTCGAGCTGGATCAACTATCAGCAAACTAATTCCCAGTTGCCGGATGACCTGGTTTACGCTGTTAAAACAGTTAGCACCGGCACAAAATGGATCGGCACATTCTCCGGATTAGTCAAAATCGAAAATGAACAATGGCAAATTTATAATGATCAAAATTCTCCTTTGCCGGTGAATAAAATCTTTGCTTTTGAAATTGATTCCCGCGGAAACAAATGGATTGGTACGCGAGGCGGCGGTGTTGTTAAATTTAATGACGCGGGATGGCACATTTTCAATACGCAAAATTCGCCATTGCCGGAAAACGACATCTTCGCTATCGCCATCGATTCAAGTGGCAACCAATGGTTCGGTACATTGAATTCCGGGATTGTCAAATTCGTTAATGAAAGCTGGACATGTTTTAATACGACCAACTCTCCCCTGCTCAATAATGCGATCCGTACCATTGCAGTGGATCACAAAAATACGGTTTGGGTTGGTACAGATTACGGATTAGCCTGTTACCATCAAAGTCCATTCAGCGATATCCATTCGGACAAACGAAAAACCAATGTTCCGACGACGCTTAAGTTAAAGCATGCTTACCCCAATCCGTTTAATTCAACAACCAGCATTCGGTTTCAGCTAAAGCAACATGAGCATATCAAAATATTCGTCGTAAACATAAACGGGCAGCCAGTAAAAACGTTGGCAGAGCAGAATTTTAGTCAAGGCGAACATGAATGCATATGGGATGGAACGGATAACGCCGGGAAAAAATTAGCCAGCGGAATTTATTTTGTTTACTTTCATGCTGATTCATTCGCCCCAAATTTAGTCCAAAAGTTGATGCTCCTCAAATAATATTTGCACTTGGCCCTCTTCCCTACCCTCAGCGTATCTTAATTGTAGGTTCAATAAAAACATGATCGATCAATGACACAATCATCAACACAATTCCTGTTAAGCTCAATAATAATAGTATATCTTGCAACAGGAGAAAAAGCTCGCTGCTGAAGCGGATTAATTTGAAAGATGATAAAATAATTTTTTTATTGACTTTATAAAATATTTTATTAAATTTATTGTGAAGATTAAACGGAAACTATCTGACTTAAATTATTCATAAATAATTATTATTTGTAGTAGTCATAATTCGCAGTGAAATAATTATTTGAAAATTTTGATTTAAAACCTCATTTTGAAAATTTATGTCTGAATGTTGCTCACAAAATATAAAATTCAAGAGTCACATTCTATAATTCTTATTTTTAGAATTACTTCCAGTCGGACACTTGAGTTTTTTCTAAAGTTACATTTCATAGCATAAAGTTTCACACCTTATCCTCTGTTCTCTTTTAAGTTTGATGCGTTATTTTAGGTTGTTTTAATTTTTTAATCGTGTACGTTAAAATCGACATAGGTTATTCCCGGCGATATTTCTTCAGATTTTCAATCGTCCGGCAAACTTATTCGAAACGCCAATCGGAAAACAAAAAAGGAGAAGCCACCATGTCAAACAAACAACCTTTTTTTCAAGTTATCCTGATCATTTTCATTCTTTTTTACGCCACAACAGCATTCCCCCAAATCGAGGAATTTTCCATTGAACCTGCCGGGCACTTTGGCGGTAACGTCAGTTGCGGCAGCGTGCAGGGAAATTATGCGTATCTGGGGCAGGGTGTTCATCTGACTGTGCTTGATATTACAACAGATCCCCCGCAGCAGGTCGCCGGCCTGGAAATGGCGGATGCCATGTTCGATCTGGCTGCTGCCGGTGATTTCGTTTATCTTTACCTGAAAAACGGCGCCGGGCTGGCGGTTGTGAATATCGCCAATCCGGAAGCGCCGGCACAGGTCGATTCGCTGCCGCTTCCCGGCGGAAATAACGGGGCTCTGTTTGTATCGGGAAATCGGCTCTACGCAGCAACAGACGGCGGGTTATATATTCTGGATATCTCTGTGCCGGCGACGCCGGTTATTTTGGGCTCCAATGCCGAAGCCGTTAACGATGTTGTTATCGTCGGCACTACCGCCTATTGCGTGGCGTCTAATACATTGAAAATCTACGATGTCTCCGGCGCCTCGCCTGCCCCGCTGGCTTCGGCTCCGGCTTCCGGCGCCCGCGGCGTTACCGCTAATGAAACGCACGCCTTTGTGGCTGCCGGTTTTCTCAAACAGGATGTGCTGATTTTTGACATCAGCGATCCTGCCAATCCACAGCAAACCAGCCGCTTCACCGCAAATCCGCCGTCCGGTTTTGCCAACCCCATCAGTATTTTGGTCGAAAATGATATCGCCTGGGTCGGTTGCAGCAATTGGCTGCTCGCACTCGATATTGCCGATCCCGCCAATCCCGCTGCCTTGAACTATCTGGAATCGGTCGGCTGGGTAATCGGTATTGAAAAAAGCAACGATGACCTTTATCTGTTTCAGCGGAACAGCGACACTCCGTATCGCAAAATCAGCGCAGCCGATCCGTCCAATCCGGCGGTGCTCGCAACTTTTGCATCGCCCTTGGACGTGAAACACATTTTGGCGGACGACAATCAACTCTTTATCGCCTCGGAAAAACGATTGTGGCTCTATGATATTACGGAACAGGACCAGCCCCGGCTTGTCAGTTCCCGGACCGAATGGGCGGATGCCCGGCACCTCGCAAAAAACGGTGATATTTTATACGCACTGCAGAGGTCGGCGCTGTTTATAATCGATATTTCCGACCCACAAAGCATGACCGAACTCGGTATGTTTCAGCCGGTCACCGGCGAACTGCGGGAAATTACCGTGCAAAATGACACGGCATATATATTGTTACACGATACGCCTTCCCGGCTGGAGATTCTCGATGTATCAAATCCGGCTGCGGTGAATCGTGTAGGCTCGGCTGATTTTAACGGCAGCGGGGTTGATATTTTCAAACATCCGAACACTGGCAGTGCATTTGTGGCTTACAACAACGGCGCTGCAGACCGGGGCTGCACGATTTTTGATTGTTCCGACCCGGAGAACCCGCAGCAGGCCGGCTCATTTTCTACTGCCAGCGATCCGGCTTGTTTATGGGCGGATCAGGATACGGTGTTTATCGGCAGCAATGACAATTCCTATATTCTTGAAGCATTTGATGTATCAGACGCACGCTCGCCTGCCAAAATCAACCAGAATACGGGAAATGGTCTGATACGGGATATGGAAATGCGAGGCGGTCTGCTTTTCGCCGGCGTGGAAGGCGGCAGTGTTCATGTGTGGGGACGGGGCACTATTTTTACCATTTATCAAATATGTCCGTCGCCCAGCACCATCGGCGTCACTGTAACCACGCCGGCAACCGCAACCACAACGACCAGTTCCGGCGCCGCCTATACCACCGAAGGCAGCACCTATAAGAGCAGCAGCGATCAAGTTGAAAACAGCGGCAGCGAAGGCGTGGTGATCCAAAAATATCTCATTGTTTGGCGAAATATGGGCGGATTAGTAACCTCGGTAGCGCCCACAGCAGAGGCGGGCACCGCTTCGCCGCCTTCCGCTTCAGGTCCCATCGGTGCACCGGTTAAGGTAAAAGCAGTGGCAACCACGGGCTGGGCGTTTACTCACTGGGTCAATGCCTCGCCGCCGAACGAACGGGAGGCGTTCGCACTGCTGGGCAATCCGCCCACCGAAGTTGTGGCGCATTTTCAGCCGATTCTGACCCTTTCTGCCGGAGCCCTGAATCCCGGTTATACCATGGTCTGCCCGGCAGAAGACGAAAACGACAGCACTCAAACGCCGGTCATTCAGATTCAACTGACCGCTTCGCAGGCGGATGATTGGGAAGTAAGCGGTGTCGGTTTTCAGGTCGAAGGCAACCTCGAAGCCAAACATGTGCGCCGGGCAAACCTGCATCTGGGTTCCGAGTTTGGACCGATCCTGGCATCCACCAATTACGGCACCCAATTCAGTTTTTCCGTGCCGCCGCCTTTTAACAGAATATCAGCCGGCAGCGGCGTTACGTTTATGATTACATTTGATTTTGAAGATAAAAGCACCCTGGTGTTTGATCAAGATCCCGTTCAATTTACGGTATTCACCAACCGCACATTCATCGGTGCCACTGCTGTTGAGTATCCGCCCGGCGTTATCCTGCCGGGAATTCCGCCGATACCGACCGTCCAGGGCGGCCCGGTTTCTCTCGGCTGCGTGCATAATATCGACAGCAAACAAGCCTATTTATTTTTTAACGAAGCGATCAATGCAGAAGCCACGCAGGACCATCACACCCTCACGGTGTGCCCCGGCGTATATGAAGAGTTTGTCGATGTGACAAAATCGCTCACCATTCAATCGATGAAGGGCGCTGAAACCACCACCGTCCGGGGTCAATTTGACATTAACAAGGATGATGTGACGATCGATGGATTTACCGTGAACGGCGCCGGCGCAGGGCTCACAGGGGTTAAAGTGGATAAAAACAACGC
>CAYYMH010000032.1:43241-45742 GCA_964472785.1 uncultured Cytophagia bacterium
GTTGTCATTTCCGGCAATCAGGGGTCTGGTATTGGATTTGAAAGAAATCTGACGATCAGAGGAACAGATATAGCGATCACGAAAAATACCGGGTGGGGGCTGCAAAACATTGGCATGCTATTGCTGCCGAAGCCCAATGTAACCATGCGGGCTGATATAAACATCAATGAAAATACAGCAGGCGGTATCTTTGACAATAATCCTGAAATCGGTGCCGGCGTTGTTATCGAAAAGAACGGCGGCAACGGCATCACAGCAGAAAACAGCCTTACAGCCAAAACCATTCTGATCAAGGATAACCAGGGATGGGGAATTGAAACCAAAAACGACATCACGATCAAAGGCGAAAAGTCAGAAATCCATAACAACGAAAAAGGCGGCATCGTTTCTGCCGAAGGCGATATTGCCGTCAGCTGTCAGGATATTGACATCGCAGGTAATCACGGGGATGGTGTCTTGGCTGCTAAAGGTGATATCACTGTGTCTGCTTTAACAATAATAATCAAGAATAATACAGGGTGGGGTATTTCAACGTCTGAATCGGGTTTGGTTGATTATCTTGCAAGCAAGGGAAATATCACCTTTACTGAACATGCTCAAATCGCCGGCAATGACAGCGGTGGCGTCAAGGCTAACAACTCCGTTCACATGAGGCACGGCGCCACCATAAATAAAAACGGTGGTGTGGGCATACTTGCAGGGGAAAGCGTTTCAGCTTTAAATCTGTTCGTCACGGAAAATCAAGGAGATGGCATTCGTGCCGGGCTTGTAGAGCTTTCAGGTCAAGACAACAAAATTCAGTTTAACAGCGGGGACGGTATCTTATGTTCGTCGCTACGCATGTCAGGGTTTGCGCAAGGGTATGGAAATTCAATTTCCAACAATCAGGGTTGGGGAATCAAGGCGGGTAGTATTGAATTTTCTCATCCGGTCGCTATTAAACGTAACAGAAAAGGCGGAATCGATACGCAGGAGTTGTTAAATCTGCCTGACCATTTTGCGGTGGAATTCAATGGTGGAATCGGAATCAGGTCTGTATTCGGTATCACGGCCACCAATTTAAAAGTGGAATTAAACGATGGCGACGGCATTGTTTCATTTGGCAAGACGGTGCTGCTCGGCAAAAAGACATCGATTTCAGTGAACAGCGGAAATGGTCTGGTGGTGGATAATCCCGGACGGGCTTCATTATATATGTTGGGCGGAAAAGTGAGAGCCAATTCAAAGTATGGCATTGTTTATTCAACGCATACACCCCCCACAATTTTTCAGACGGACGTTTCAGGGAATCAGATGGGAGGCATTTACCATAAAACATCTTCGGGTGAATCTGCGGCTGGTTTGCATGAGATGCAGGGAGCGCACATCGGGGAAAAATCCCATGCAGCGCTAAAACCTATGGCTAACATACAGAATCCGCTTATTTCATCCTGTTTGATTAGCAGCAACCTTGGCGACGGCATTTTGTTTGAGGGCGAAGCAGATTTGAACGTGAGCCAAACCAGTTTTGTCAACAACGGCGGCTTTGGCATCAATAACCAGTCACAATCGTCCATAGTTACGGCGGATGACAACTGGTGGGGCGCTGCCGAAGGCCCGGATGCCGGTGATGGAATTTCCGGCAATGTGGATGTTGCCACCTGGCTTGAACAGCCAATTGCGTTGACCGCTTTTGCCGCCTGGGATACGGTTTACACGCCGGCTGCAACCAGTGATACAGTGTTGTGTGTCTTTCAGAACTGGGAAGCGTTTGACGATGTGGTCGATATTACCATCAGCGACGATCTGGGCTGGATCGAAATGACGCCGTTTACGCTGGCCTTTCAGGACAGCGCCGGCGCAGATACCCTGATCCGTTACACCGTGCCGGATAATCTGCCGTTGGGAACAGCCAATACCGTTCGCATCACCGCTGTTTCGCAAACCGATAATTCATGGACTGCTGCGGATTCATTTGTGGTCATCATCTACGAAAGCAGCCTGGTTAAGGTGGCTGTAACGCCGGATAGTGTTACGCTGACGCCCGGTCAAACGATGTTGTTTCAGGCGCACGGACTGGACACACACGAGCGAAGCATTCCCGTTGAGGTAAACTGGTCAGCCACCGGCGGCGTCATTGACAGCACCGGGTTGTTTACAGCCGGAGAAATCGAAGGAACGTTTCAGGTAACGGCAACCGAACAAAGCGGACAGTTGACCGGCGCTGCTGTGGTCGTCATTTCACTGACGACCGACATAGCAGATTCCCGGCAGCGAATGATTCCTGACAGGTTTGCACTATCACAGAATTACCCCAATCCGTTCAACCCGGTAACCAGCATTGAATACAGCGTAAAAGAGCCGTGCCGTGTGCAGCTTGTTGTTTATAATATTCAGGGACGATTGGTGCAGACGCTGGTCAACAGCAACCGGTCTGCAGGCATTTACACAGTTCATTTCGATGCCCGGCGACTTGCCGGCGGTATTTATTTTTACCGGATTTTGATGAAGGATTTTACGGA
>CAYYMH010000033.1:0-44151 GCA_964472785.1 uncultured Cytophagia bacterium
TTTTATCGGTATCAAATAATGGTGAAATCCGTTGGAAAAGTGAGATTGAAGAAGTCAAATACCTTGATGATAAGGCCGGTATGCACATGGATAAAGATGGGAATATCTATTTTTGCAATGGATTTTATCTTTGTTCCATTGATTATTTCGGAAGTTTGCGTTGGAAAATTCCCTTTCCTGAGGGGTTATGTCCTTCGACGCCAATTATTGGGGATAGTGAAGGGAATATTTTTTTGATGTTGAGTTCTGAATATGTTTTTTCTTATGATTCAAAAGGTAATAAACGATTTGAAATCAATGTTGGAGGGGCCAGCGGAATCAATGGCGCTATTGTTGATGGCAGGTTATATATCAATCATTACTTAAAATTAACATGTATCAAATAGGAAAGTGATAAATGAAAGGGATTTATTTTGTGCGGTTGCAATTAAAGGATCAGCAAATTACAAGGAAAATTTTATTGATCAAATGAGTTGAAATTGTCAAGAAATCAAATGCAAAAGTACACAGTTATAATATTGATCGCAGGTGTATTTTTTCTGGCGGACTGTCAGAAAAAGAACACTACTGAACCGCCTGTAAATAATAATAGCCATCCCCAGGTGGATATTCCCTGGCCTTCGTTGGCAAATAGTCCGTGGCCATCACCGCATGGAAATGTTCAGTGCAATGGTAGAAGTAAATATATAGGTCCCAGAGAGGGCATAGTAGCATGGACATTTACTGAAGAGCGGTTTGTAAACGAAACATCAGGAGTAGTAATCGGTTCAGATAGTACTATCTATTTTACAGCAGGTAAAAAAGCTAACGTTATGAAGCGTTATTTATATGCTTTGAAACCAGATGGTTCATTAAAATGGAAAAAAGAAATTGAAGGAAAATTTGCATCAACACCAATAGTCGGTACTGGCGATATTATTTATGTACCAACTTATTTCGGACCCATTTATGCATTTAGCTCTGATGGAACTTTAAAATGGAAATATGGAACTTCATTGTATTGTAGTCACACATTTAGCTCGGCAATAGGATTAGATGGTACGATCTATTTTGCGGATGTAGATGGGAAAATTTATGCAATTAATGCTGACGGAACATTAAAATGGACCAATGAGGAAAAAATAAATCCAAACGAAACCCTTCCCTATTCATACTCTCTGGCAATGTCACCTGATGGGACAGCATTGTATGGTGCCGGATTGGATGCAACGCTAAACGCTTTCAATGCCCAGACAGGAACAATACTATGGGATTATCCAACCGGACGTATTTTATGGAGTTCTCCAATGGTTGATGCAACTGGCAATATTTATTTCATTCAATTTGATAGTACCGCTTACCATCTTTGTTCATTAAACAATGATGGTGAATTTCGCTGGAAAAGCAATCAAAACCTGAATTATAGGATAAGTTTTCATATAGATAAGGATGGAAATATTTATGCTTACAGTGAAGATAAACGCATCCTTTCGTTTGATTATGAAGGCAATCTGCGTTGGAGTAGCGCTGTTTTAGGAGATGTTTGGCCAAGCTCTATTATTGGCGATAGTGAGGGTGTAATATACTTTTGCCTGAGCAACAAATATGTCTATGCTTTAGATCATTACGGTAAAATATTATTTGAATGTGCACTTCCTGATATTTCAAGTGGATTATTTATGGGTGCTCTTTCTGCAAACGGTCAGTTGTACCTATCTGGTAAATATCAATTTTTTTGTATTAAATAGGAGACTTGAATTATGAATGACGAAGAGGTAACAATAGGACGACCGGGCGGTTTTTACACCTATTATATTGTTGCACACACAGGCTTTTCTCCTGAGTCGGAACCATCTGATGAGGTCTTTATTCGTGGTAATCCTTCTAAACCGTTTCCCGGTGATGATGAGAATAATCTATCAGATGATAGTATTGAAGAACAAATTTCAGCGCTGGAGATTTGTATCTGTCCCAATCCCTTCAATCCAACGACAAGAATTTCATACGATGTTCGCAAAGCAGGTCAGATCCAAATAGCGGTTTATAACACGACCGGACAGAAAATCACTGATTTGGTAAATGAATTTAAATATCCGGGAGAGTATTCGGTTAATTTTAATGGGCAATTATTGGCAGGCGGTGTTTATTTAGTCCGATTGCTAATTGATGACAAGCAAGTTATCTGAAAGATTTTACTGTTCAAATAAGGTGAGGAGATTTTAATTGAATTATCTGTTTGAAGTAACTACCTATTAATTGAGTATCTTTGCCATTCATTGCATTGACCAATTTACATCAAGTAAAAAAATAAAATTTAAATTTTTCAAAGGTTGATAACAAATGAAACGAACAAAAACAATTATCTGGCTCACTCTGCTGATCGGATGCTATTCGGCGTCCCTGTGGGCGGGAACTGTTGGCATTTTGATAGGCAGGGTCACGGATAAGGGCACGGAAAAACCATTGCCCGGCGCAAACATCATTTTAGTCGGTACCAAAATCGGTGCTGCCGCGGATACCGAGGGATACTTTGTCATCCACAATGTTCCGGCAGGGTTTTACACGGTGAAGATAACGATGATGGGCTACAGCAATCAAATCATTAAAAATGTGCAAATTATCGCCGATCACAAAACCACCCTCGATGTCGAATTGCCCGAAGTTGCCATTGAAGGAGAGGAAGTCGTGGTCACTGCCGAGCGTCCGTTAATTCAACCGGACGTCACCAGCAGCATCCATTTTGTCTCAAAGGACAGAATCAATCAACTACCAGTGAACTCGTTCGAAGAAGTAATGGAGCTGCAACCGGGCGTTGTGAGCGGCGGTCATATCCGCGGAGGCAGAGCTACGGAAGTGCTGTATTTGATCGACGGCATCCCGATTCAGGAAACCGTGGAAAAGGGAGGCGCTGCTGCGGATATTCCCACCGGTGCGCTGGGAGAAATATCCTTACAAACCGGCGGTTTTAACGCGGAATACGGCAACGCCATGTCCGGTATCTTGAACGTTACCACACCCACTGGCAGCGACCGGCACAAAATCTGGCTGCGCGCAATGGACGACCGCATCGGTGGCGAGGAATCCAACAAATGGCGTCAGTACGAGGTGTTTGCCTCGGGACCGGTTTATAAAAATAATGTTAATTACTTCCTTTCCTCGAACCTAACCTTGTCCGGTACCCGCTGGTGGCAGGATATGCGCCCGGTGTTTGATTCGCCGATCCAAAAACAGATGAATCTAATTTCCAAACTCAACGTTGCGTTTACACCGAACATTCGCTTGATTTTGCAGGGACTTTATTCTTATTCCAGAGAACATCAGTACGAATACCGCTGGCGCTACAATCTGGAGGGATTGCCGCCGACTAAAAGAAATTCCTACCGGATAAGTGCAGTCTTTACCCAGATGCTCTCGCAAAAAACGTTTTACACGCTTTCGCTGAGCCGGTTTCACGTCCGCGACAAACTGGGACAGGGTGATCCGGACAATATTAACCCGGATCAGATTTTTCAGTACGATTTGCCCTGGTACTATTTCATCACCTCCGGGGACAGGCTGCACTGGCAGAATTCCCGGCAGACCACCTACTACGGGAAATTCAATCTGACCAGTCAGGTGTTTGATGTGTGTGAATTCAAACTTGGTGCCGAAGGACAATATTATGATCTCTCAAATGAAATTGTGAAATATGAGCCGCAAAAGACATTCTGGGGCAGACCGATTCTGAACGAATCGCCGTACAATTTCAGCAGTCAGTACGATTACAATCCGTGGCAGGGCGCGCTGTACATTCAGACGAAAATTGACAATAAAATCTTTGTGACCAACTTCGGTCTTCGCTACGACGTCTTTGATCCCCGGGCGCAGCGCCCGGTCATCGAATGGATTCCGGTGACCGGCGAAGATTTTGAAAAGGAAATCAAAGATTACGCGCCGGCATCAAGGAAAACACAACTCAGTCCCCGCATTGGAATTTCATTTCCCATTCGGGAGAATAATTTCTTTTATTTCAGCTTTGGTCATTTTTTCCAGATTCCGCTGTTCGATTATCTCTATACCGGAATTAGTACCGCCCATTTGAAAAAAGGCGTGAAATTACTTTACGGAAACCCGGATTTGAAGCCGGAGCACACCAAGGCTTATGAATTTTCCTACCGCCATATTCTGTCCGCGAATTTGGTGGGATCGATCACCTATTTTAAAAAGGAAATTTTCGGACTGGTGGACACCAAAACATTTTTGGCAACGGACAGTAAAGCTGAAGATGATGGTTTTTCCCAGTTTGTCAATCTACCGGCAGCAAACTCCTCCGGGATTGAAGTCACGCTGGAGCAGCGTTACAGCCGGTTGTTTTCCTGTAAATTGAGCTATACCTACATGCACGCCAGAGGTTACAGCGGAAACGCGGAACAGGGAATGAACTATTTCATGTGGGGCTTTGATGTGCCCAATAAAGAATATTACCTGAGCTGGGATCAGCGGCATACACTTGCCACGGAGTTGTTTTTGGGCAAGCCCGGAGAGTATGGGATTAATTTCATCTGGCGCTGGAATTCACCGCGGCCTTATACCTATTATCCGTCCCGCAACTCCCTGGTTCCGGATATGGACGTGCAAATTGAACCCAACAACGCCCGCATGAAAAACGTGAGTTCATTGGATTTAAAAATGTATTACCGCTTTGAGCTGTCTGAAAAAATTGGCGCGACCCTCTCCCTGGAGTACCGCAATTTGTTCGACCGGGAAAACGTACTCTGGGTGGCATCCGATGGTCGCGTTGGCGGCGAGTTGGGTGATCCCTCTGCTTACAGTATCGGCAGAAGAGCCCGTCTGGGATTACGGTTCGAGTTCGGGGTGAGTGATTAATTTGGATTAGCCACAGAGACGCCGAGAGCGAAGAGACAGGTTCTAATTTATTAATCTTTTCTTTGCGATCTTTGCGCCTTTACGGTGCATAACATTTTGTCAAACGAACTGAAAAAATTACAGGTTTTAAAATGAGAAAAAAAATAGTAATCATCTTTCTGTTTTTGCTGACATCACAGATATTTGCTCAAAAAGAAGTCAGCCGGATTGGCACCTCCGGGGTACAATTTTTAAAACTGGGCGTCGGTGCACGCGCCTGTGCACTGGGCGAAACTATGGTGGCAACCAGAAATGACGCGACCGGACTTTACTGGAATGTTGCTGGCATTGCCTCGATTGAGAAAAACGCGCTGGTCGTTTCCAGAAATGAACTGTACGTGAATCTCAACTACAATTTCCTCGGTTTTGTCATGCCGCTGAAGCGCAGCAGTTCATTGGGATTTAGTGTATTGTATCTCGATTCCGGCGAAATGGAAGTCACCACAGTTGACCAGCCTGAAGGTACCGGTGAGTTGTTTAGCTGGCAATCGTACAGCATCGGAATGAGCTACGCCAGATTTTTAACTGACAGGCTGTCCCTGGGAGCCACGCTGAAGTACATCCGCGAGGGCACTTATGGCGAGGTCGCTCACGGATTTGGTGTTGATCTGGGTGCACTGCTGGACACCGGAATTATGGGTTTCCGGCTGGGACTCAATATGAGCAACATCGGCGATGAAATGCGGTTCAGCAGTCCCAAAGCACCGAACGATGATGCTGATAAAACCGGACACAGCGACATCATTCAGCAAAAATCTTATTTGCAAACACAAACGTACCCGCTGCCTTTGACCTTCCGATTGGGTCTTTCCACCGATCTGCTGGGAGCGCACTCCCAAATTATGCCAAATCAGAAAAACCGTGTCACCCTGTCCGTCAATGCCCATGACCCGAACGATGCATTTATGCGCGTGAATTTTGGTATTGAATACGAATGGGATGCATTATTTGCACTACGAGCCGGTTACCGGGGCATTTCCATTGAGGGCGATCCCATGGACGAGTACAGTACCGGAAGCTACAGTTTTGGACTTGGCGTTAAATACGCCATAGACGTTGTGCAATTTCAATTGGATTACGCGTTCATGGATTACAAGGTTTTGGGCAATGCGCATCATGTGACGTTGGGCCTGGAATTTTGAGGTTGAAATTTGGAAAAATCTCTCTATGGGACATTTTTTTTGCCACGGATTAACACGGATTTTCACAGTTTTTTTCATTCATTTAAATTGTTTCGGTATTCTTCATGTATAATTGCCACCAAGACTCCGAAACACGAAGTTAGAATAAATTACCAAAAATTGATATTTAAATTTGGTTTTGCATCATTTAAACACGAATAAGATTATAACTTTTCTTTTACGGTTACAGCCACGTCAATTGGCTTAAGTTATTGTTTTTTAGAACGAGTATTGAGCAAAATGTAAAAAGTGTAGTGCCAACAAATTTTTGTACAGTTATAACTGTCTGTTTTTTAAAAACTGTTTTTTTGCAAGTGTTAAAGATTAGCTTAAAATTTCAATGATTAATTGAAGATAAGTTGGCAATGGCCGATTATGAGAACCAAAACAACCAATGTATTTGCTGTTTGGTAATAATTTAAGTAAAATGAATAATATCAATTGGGAAATTGAGGAGGTCTGTTTTGATGAATTCAGAGCGATTTTTTAAAGCGTTTCTTGTCACCAAAAATGAGCGCGGAAAATTTTCCTCCGCTATTGTGGAACGAAAAATAAGTGATCTTCCGGAGGGAGATGTGCTGATTAAAGTGGCTTATTCCTCGTTGAATTATAAGGATGCACTTTCGGCGACTGGCGTTTATGGTGTGACAAAGAATTACCCACATGTTCCCGGAATTGATGCTGCCGGATATGTTGTATCATCCCATAATTCAAATTTCACCAAAGACGATCCTGTTATTGTGACCGGTTACGAATTGGGAAGTAATCACGATGGCGGATATTCGGAATACATTCGTGTGCCTGAAGAGTGGGTCGTCCCCTTGCCTGAAAATATGGAGTTGAAAGAAAGTATGATTATCGGAACAGCAGGTTTCACAGCAGCCATCAGTGTTCAAACTATATTACAGAATGGTTTATCCCCGGACACGAGTGAAATGGTGGTAACTGGCGCTTCGGGAGGTGTCGGTAGCTTTGCGGTGGCAATTCTGGCAAAATTGGGATTTCGGGTGGTAGCGAGCACCGGAAAAAAACAGGCTCACAATTATCTGAAATCTCTCGGCGCTCACAAAGTCATCGGTAGATCTGAACTTATTGAACAGTCAGATAGTCCTTTATTGCCGGCAAAATGGACTGGTGGTGTGGATACGGTTGGGGGGCAGACATTAGCTACGCTGATCAAATCGACAAAAAACCAGGGTTGTATTGCGGCCTGTGGTGTGGTTGGCGGGAACAAATTACCTTTAACTGTCTATCCCTTTATTCTCAGAGGGGTAAGATTATTGGGCATTGATTCTGCCCATTGGCCCATGCCGTTGAGATTAAACGCCTGGTATAAACTTGCGACGGAATGGAAGATAGAGAATTTGGATACTATCGCACAAGAAATTCATCTAAAAGATTTAAATAATTATGTTTCGAAAATTTTAGCTGGAGAAGTCAGCGGAAGGATTGTCATCAAATTGTAATCAAGCTAATTGATTATCTGTTGGCGTGATAGGATTGAAACAATTGATTCGCACGATTAAAATTTTTCCGGTCATTACTAATTTCAAAATGTTTTAGCCAATTCAGCAGTACATTTTTCTGACTAAGACGATTTTGATCAGACAGGATATTGAGGTCATCCATTTCCAAAATAATTTGCTCGGTTCGGTCCCAATCTTTTTCGAGCCAAAGTTGACTGAGCGCATTGGTGAATGCGATCTGACAGTTCTTCTTAAAATCATCATTATCCGGGTAACGATAAAACGCGTCTGCGGTAACGTCGAACGCCTGAAAAAAATTTTTTTTGTTAAAAAGCTGTTGTCCCCAATTATAATAGAGATTTATTTCGAACCGACGATTCGAGCGGGAATCCGAGTTGAAAAGTTGAGCCAATTCGACGTAATTGTACGCCTCGGCAAAATTTATTTTCTCCGAATTTGATATCGCCAGATTATAGCAGATAAGTCCCAATAGCTCAGTATTGTTGATTTCTCTTCCTTTTGAGTTTTCGTGATAGTACAACTTGTCCAGCCCGATTTTGAGCGCCATTTGGTCGGGATAGTACTGCGCCAGATAGCGGGAGTAATTATCCAGATTTTTCATGATATTAAAGCCCATGGAGGTTGTGTTCTCAACCATCACATGTTCAGTGAAATTTGTAAAAATCGTGTAAACATGGGTCGGCGTTTCAAAGGCTTTGGTTGATAATTGCAATTGATCACAGGTGAGATTGTAAAGAACGGTCGCGCTAACACAGTTATATCGTCGCTGATCTTTGATGTCGAACAATGTGGTTGCTTTTTCTTTATAAGTTTCCAGCCAGGTCGAATGGAAGTATAAAAAAAGTTTTTCAGCCGATGCGACTTTATCGAATCCAATCAGGTTTTTGCTTTGGATGTCGGCGATTAAATCCTCAAACCATTGTAAACCTTGTTGGAGGCGGTTGTGATCTCTGGCACCTGAAATGATGAATGCCGCTTCTATTTTCGAGAATTCATCGAGGCTGCCATCTTCGATGTCCGTCGTCAGCGCTTGAATGAGATCTTGACCAAAAGAATAGGGCGTAGTGATCAAAAAAAGGACGATAAAATAAATTATGCTGACAAATATTTTAAAAATATGATTGTTCTTTTGTACCATTTTAAAAAGTCATTTTCTGATGGGTTGTACGATTCTGTTATCATTTTTCATTTCATAATCCTTAATATAATTGTTAAGAAACCAAAATGCAAATAAAAAATAAATATATGAAATATCAAAATTTAAAAATTGTTCATAAGTAAATTAATTCTTAAAAAATGCTTGACAATTTACAAAATATCTTGTATTTTTAAATTTGTTTAAATAAAAAAATAATCAATTATATGCATATAAAGTCGAAGGGTGTGAGCATGGCAAAGTTGATATTTGAGTTGTCTTCTGATGGTCGGAAAGGGTATTCTTTACCGAAATTACAGGTACCGGAACGAAAAATAAATGAGTTGATTCCTGAAAAGTATTTACGCAAAAAGCCTGCTCGACTTCCGCAAGTGAGCGAAAATGAAGTGGTTCGTCATTTTATTGAGCTTTCGCGAATGAATTATCATATTGATAAAGGATTTTATCCGCTCGGATCCTGTACCATGAAGTATAATCCGAAAATCAATGAGCGTGTCGCTGGAGATTCCTGTTTCAGCGATTTACATCCGTTACAGGATGGCAGACTTTTTCAGGGAGCACTGGAATTGATGAAAGAGTTAGCCGGGTATTTAAGTGAAATTGCAGGCATGGAAGATGTCACCTTGCAACCGGCAGCCGGAGCTCACGGCGAGTTAACCGGTCTGATGCTGATTCGGGCTTACCATGAAAAAAAGGGGAATCCGCGCAAATATATTCTGATCCCGGATTCGGCGCATGGCACAAATCCCGCGAGTGTGACCATCGCAGGTTATCAGGCAGTACAGATCAAATCAGACCAAAACGGACTGGTCGATATTGCTGATCTGGAGACAAAAATTAACGAAGATACTGCGGCTTTAATGCTGACCAATCCGAACACGCTGGGACTTTTTGAGACGCAGATGAAAAGAATAAATGAATCATTGAACGCTGTTGATGCGCTATTGTACATGGACGGTGCGAATTTAAATGCTCTGCTCGGAATCGTGAAGCCTGGGGAAGTCGGTGTGGATATATTGCATTTTAATTTACACAAAACGTTTTCCACTCCGCATGGCGGCGGTGGACCTGGTTCGGGGCCTGTCGGTGTTTCCAAGAAACTGGTCGATTTTTTACCAGTTCCGAGAATTGAAAAAACAAAAAACGGTTATCAATTGAGTTCTGATTATCCGTATTCGATCGGAAAAATTCATTCATTTTATGGTAATTTCGGTGTTATGATTAAAGCTTATACTTATATTCGAATGTTAGGCGCCGAAGGATTAAAACGCGTCAGTGAAAATGCAATCATCAACGCCAACTATCTCAAAGCAAAATTAGAACCTTATTTTGAACTGAAATACACCGGAACGCCGATGCATGAATTTGTGCTGTCTGGTTCGATACAGAAAAATAAAGGTGTTTCTACGCTCGATATAGCAAAGCGTTTGCTGGATCTGGGATTTCACGCACCAACCATTTATTTTCCGTTGATTGTGAGTGAAGCCTTAATGATAGAGCCAACAGAAACTGAGTCAAGGGAAACGCTGGATGCGTTCGCTGAAGCGATGATTCAAATTAGTGAAGAGGTGGAAAAGGAACCGGATACGGTAAAGAGTGCGCCAACACAAACACCAGTGACACGTTTGGATGAAGTGATGGCGATTAAAAATCCGGATGTGCGCTATAATTTTGATTGATAGTGTAAGCTGGCGTAAATTTTGCTAATTTCTTCAGTGCGAATTATCAAAAATTCGTTGGGCAACAGCATTGAACGACAACTTTCTGGAGAATTTCAGCATGATCAAAAATGAACCTGAAAAGTCCTTAGTCCTGATTGTTGATGATATTCCGTTAAACCGAAAATTACAGAAAACCTATCTCAAAGAGGTCGGATATAACGTTGTATTAGCGGAAAATGGCATCGAAGCTCTCCGGCGTATCAAAGAGACATCACCGGATTTGGTATTGCTGGATGTGATGATGCCACAAATGGACGGCTATCAGGTGTGCAGACACATTAAGAACAATATTAAAACACGCTTTATTCCTGTCATCATGGTTACCGCCCTGAATGAAATTGATAGTAAAATCAAAGGAATCGAAGCTGGTGCGGATGATTTTATTTGTAAGCCGTTTAATAAATTGGAATTGTTGGCGCGCGTCAAATCACTGCTTCGGATAAAGCGGTTAAATCAGGAATTGCAATTAAAAATCGGTCAGTTGCAGGTGGCTCATGATAAATTAAAAAGACTGGCGATCACGGACGGATTGACAGGTTCTTATAATTATCGTTTTTTCAAAGAACAACTCAATAAAGAGATTATTCGGGCGAAAAGGCACAAAAGCCATATTTCCATTGTGATGCTGGATATAGATTATTTTAAAAATTACAATGATTCCAACGGGCATCCTGCGGGTGATGATGTGCTCAAAACCATTGCCAATCTATTGAAGAACAACATTAGAAATATAGATATTGCGGCTCGCTACGGCGGAGAGGAATTTGCGCTAATTCTGATTGAAACAGATAAACATGCAGCCGGCATTGTCGCCAATAAAATAAAAAGACTGGTGGAAAATTACCAGTTCAAATTTGAGGATACGCAGCCGAACGGCAAATTAACAGTAAGTATGGGAGTTGCTACTTTTCCGGAGGACGGGGATTCATTCGATGTTTTGGTGAAAAAGGCGGATAAAAGGCTGTATCAGGCAAAAGATCAGGGGCGCAATCTCGTTGTCATTGATTAAAGAATTTCAAAAGGTATAAAAATGGAAATCAAGAAAAGTTTTTCACTAAAACTGTTCCTTGTTATTTTGGCAGTAGCTATCATTCCTGTTGTGATGAGTTTTCTTTATTTATTAAAAGTGAAATCACAAACAGGTTATGAAGGGACAGGTTCAGATTTTCTTGTGTTTTTTTTATTTATTATTCTGACGATTGGTCTGGCAATGATTGGTACAATTTTTATTTTTAAACCCCTCTATGACCGGTTGATTAAATATAATCAGATCGCCAGAAAAATCGCCGGAGGCAAATTCGATAACCGCTTACCGATTGTTATGGATGATGAACTGGGCAAACTGGCCAAATTTTTCAACATTCTGACAAAAGAATTTCAGAATTTGATCATGGAAAAAGGGGCTCCCTGGCAGTTCCGAGAAAAAGACCGAATCAACACTATCCTTCACAATGTCAGCGATGGTGTTATTCTCACGGATACGGACGATGAAATCTTGCTGTTTAATTCGGTTGCTGAAAGTTGGTTCGGTATTCAGACCGAAAAAAATCACGATACCAAAAAGAACGGAAACCATAAAATTGACCATTTGATTAAGGATGATAAAATTCTTGATTTTTATTATAAAGTAAAAAACAGTGAATATCAGGAGAGCTCACCAAAAATTGAAATACAGATCAAGCCGCCTCATTCAGCAAAAGAAATTACGCTTCAGCCCAAAGTAACAAAAGTCATCGGACGGAACAATGATCTGGTCGGTATTGCCACAATATTCAGAGATATTACCGAAGCAAAAGAGATAAATCGCAAAAAGACAGAGCTTGTCTCAATGGTATCGCACGAGCTACGTTCACCACTAACGTCAATCGCAGGATTCAGTGAACTGCTGCTGGATGACAATGTCACCCGTTATCAGGCAAGGGATTATGCGGATATCATCCTGAAGGAATCCCGGCATCTGAATGATTTGATAAACAAGTATCTCGACATTTCCAGAATTGAATCCGGCAAAAGTCAGGTTCACAAAACAACCGTCAATATGGAGGAAGTGGTTCGCAGCGTACTGGGGATGCACTCTTATTTGGCCGATAAAAAGAATATCAGTGTCGGAGTTGATATTGCAGGAAATATCTCAGATATACAGGCGGATCGTGAGATGGTCGGTGAAGTTGTGCTCAATCTTTTTTCAAATGCGATAAAATATAGCCCGGCAGGAAAAAGAATTGATATCCGAATTGAAGAGAACGATGATTATCAGATCGTCAGCGTCATTGACCAGGGATATGGCATTCCCGAAGACTCTTTGGACAAGATATTTAACAAATTTTATCGCGTTAAAAGTGATGAACATGTGCAAAATGTAGAAGGCTCAGGACTGGGCTTATCCCTTGTGAAAGAGATCATTATCCAGCATGATGGCGATATTTGGGTGGAAAGCAGGTTGAATCAAGGTTCCACTTTTATGTTTACTTTGCCAAAGACCGGAGAAGAGCAATATATTGATTCATCAATGGACGAGATCATCAGGGCGTAGCGTAAAGTTTTTCAATGTACATATTGTGATGGCTGACAACTAACCTGTTCAAACACATATTTGTGTTAAATTGTGATAATTCTTCTTTCGGATAATAGCATTTTCAAGCTCCCGCTATAATCAGCATTTTCAATGAAAGTAACCGCAGGATTTTAAAATACATTTGGATACCGGATTTTTAAAAAATGGTTTTATTGCCACAGATATTACAGATAAAAGCGGATTTTAAAGTTCCAATTTTAGAAAATTCATTAAATAATGGAAAGTATTTGGGAAAATTTGTGTTAATCCGTGGCAAGAGAAAAGTCTCCATTCGTGCGAAATACATGAAAAACGCTGGCAAAGTTAATCAACTGCTTTTTTGAAACTTTGAATTCTGTCAAGCAGTTAATTACTGACGATATTCATTATTTGAATTTACATTAATTGAAAGGACTTTATGCCTTTAACTCAAAAAAATAAAAAGAAAGCTTTTATCAGAGACAGAAAAGGCGTAAACGATTTAGAAAAATTTATTAACGATCATATTTACAAAAGCAGCCAGACAGCCGCATCATTAGCAACTAATGATCGGCCTGGCAGCAAAAAAACGATTCTGTTGGTTGATGATGATCCGGATATGGTTGAAATCGGCAGAAAGATCATTGTGTCTGCGGGTTACAATTTTTTATCCACGTCCAGCGGACAGGAAGGTTTGGATTTTATTTTAAAATATAAACCGGATTTAATTTTGCTCGACTATCTGATGCCCGGATTGAACGGTGTCCAGGTTTTCGAGCGGCTTGTGACCAGCCAGCGTTACAAACATCTATCTCATACGCCTGTGATTATGTTAACCGCAAAAAGTGAATATGATATTGACCGCACGGCTTTGTTCGAGATGGGCTTGGCTGCATTTTTAGTCAAACCGTTCGGACACCGGGAATTGATTAATGTGATCGACAATGTTTTTATCCTCAATCAAGTCAAACAAAAAAACATTGAACTTGAGCAAAAAATTCGACGCAGTGAATACAAATATCAGGATTTGATTGAAAACGCGAATGATCTAATTTATACCTTGAATTTAAAAGGCGATTTTATTTTCATTAATAAACGATTGAGCACGCTGACTGGTTTTCAACGTGAGGATTGGATCGGGCGAAGTTTTTTTGATCTGGTAGCTCCGGAAGATAGGGTGGAGGCTCGGAACAACTTCAAGCTTACGCTCAAAGGAAAGCCGCGTATTTTTGAGATTCGTCTCATTTGCCAATCGGGAAATCCGCTCTATCTCTCAATGAATATTAATCCAATTCATGAAAAAGGTGAAGTTGTTGGCGCTGTCGGTATTAGCAGGGACATTACGCAACGGAAGCATTTGGAGCAGGAAATAACCGACTTGAAAAACTTTAACGAGAGTATCATTCAGAGTATGGGTTCGGGTCTGATTACTTTAAATTTGGACAGCAAGATCACGTCCTTCAACAACAGCGCTGAGGAGATTTTGGGCTATAAAAAAGATGAGGTCATTGGGAAATATATTTATGAGATTTTTCCTGATCAGGAGTGCAGGAAAATGCTGTCTGCGAATGAATCACGCTACGGATTTCCGTTAAACCGGGAGATGGAATTAACAAAAAAGGACAAAGAAAAAGTTTTTATCGGATATAGTGTTTCTTCAAGAATCGATAATCATAATTTAAAAGTGGGTACGATTATTTCGTTCAGAGACATCTCGCAAATCAAGCAAATGCAGGTGGAAGTTGTCCGAATGGACCGGTTGGCATCGATGGGTGTTTTGGCATCGGGGATCGCGCATGAAGTCCGAAATCCGCTGGCAGGAATCAAAACCATGGCACAGACGTTGGAAGAAGAATTGGATCAAAACGATTCCCGCAAAGAATATCTCACCCGAATTATCAGTCAGGTTAATCGGTTGGATGGGTTGCTTAAATCGTTATTTTCTTACGCCAAGCCACAACAACCGGACCGGAAAGCCCAACGACTTGAAGAAGTTATTCAGGAAGTTGATGTTTTATTTAAGGATCGAATAAAAAAGAAAAGCATTAAATACAAAAAACAATTCCAGCCAAAATTACCAAAAGTGTATGTTGATTTCCATCAAATTCAGCAGGTATTCATCAATTTATTTTTAAATTCATTGGAAGCGATGGACGGCAACGGTGCTTTGACCCTGACTGCTGAAACGACCAGGACGATTATCTATCCGAAAGAGCGGCGCAAAAAGATGTTTACCGGAGAGCGAAAAGAGGCGCTCTACGTGAAAGTTATCGTCAGTGATACAGGAACCGGTATTAGCTCTGATGATAAAAAGGTGATCTTTGATCCGTTTTTTACCACAAAACCACAGGGCACAGGATTGGGACTTTCGATTGTTTATCGGATTATTGAGGAACATCATGGCGAGATTTTAGTAGATAGTGAAGTGGGGAAAGGTACAACCTTTACAATC
The DNA here is from genome assembly GCA_964472785.1 of uncultured Cytophagia bacterium. Classification (GTDB taxonomy): domain Bacteria; phylum Zhuqueibacterota; class Zhuqueibacteria; order Thermofontimicrobiales; family Thermofontimicrobiaceae; genus CAYYMH01. The sequence continues at coordinate 15,415 of CAYYMH010000033.1, forward strand.
CTATTACCAACTGAGGAGTGATTTTTAGATGAAGGAACGCATACTTATTGTTGATGATGAAGAAGATTTGACTTTGGGTTATTCAAAATGTTTGACCAAAGTCGGATATGATGTAAAAACGACAAATTCGGGTGAAAAAGCGCTCGAACTTTTGCGAGAGGAAATATTTGACCTTGTATTTTTAGATATTCGTCTGCCCAATATGAACGGCATGCAGGTTTTAAAGGAAGCTCTCGACATTGATCCGGATTTGATTGTTGTCATCATTACAGCCCATGGGACGATTGAGTCGGCTGTTGAAGCAATGAGTATTGGCGCTCACCACTATTTGATGAAAGGTTTTAACCTTGAGGAGTTACGGGTTGTGGCAAAAAAAGCTCTGGAAGTTAACAAGTTAAAACGGGAAATCTACCACTTAAAATTGCAAGATCGGCGCCGGTATCCGGATACAGCCATTTACGGAAACAGTCCAAATATGAAGAAAGTGAAAGACCTGATTAAAGTTATTGCCAAAACACCAAAGACGTCTGTTTTGATTCAGGGTGAAAGCGGTACCGGAAAAGAATTAGTTGCCTGGGCAGTTCACAATTGGAGCCTTCGCAGAGAAAAGCCAATGATTCCGATTAATTGTAGCGCAATACCCGAAACGTTGATGGAAAGTGAGTTGTTTGGTTTTGAAAAAGGTGCGTTTACTGACGCAAAATCGATGAAAAAAGGTGTCTTTGAAATGGCGCATGGTGGCACGATTTTCCTTGACGAAATTTCGAGCATGAATCCTAAATTGCAGCCGAAATTGCTGAGAGTTTTGGAGAGCCAAAAGTTTCGCCGGATCGGCGGAACATCGGATATTAAAATAGATGTGCGGGTTATCGCAGCGAGTAATCAGGACTTGAAAAAATGCGTGCAAGAGGGCATTTTTCGTGAGGATTTATATTATCGGCTGAAGGTCATGGAGATAAATTTGCCGCCGCTCAAAGAGCGGGCAGAAGACATCATTCCCATGGCGAAATTGTTCATTGACCAGAATAATAAAGAATTTTCCAAGAAAATCAAGGGAATTTCTCCGGAGGCGCAAAAATTACTGTTGACTTACAATTGGCCCGGGAATGTCAGAGAATTGAAGAATGTTATCGAACGCGCGTCCATTTTATGCCAGGACGATATCATTGATGTGTCTCATTTGGCTATTGAGGTTAAAAACGCCCACCAAAAAGATCTGTCACCGGATATGCCTGTTGCAACAGAATCCAATGATCCTGATAAAGTATATTCTCTGCAACAGATTGAGAAAAAACATATCATCAAAACCTTAGAACAATTTAATGGAAACAAATCTAAGGCTGCACGAATTCTGCAAATTTCCCGTTCAACATTACGCGAGAAGCTGAAGCAGTACGGAATCGGTTGAGCAATGAAATAAATGAATTATGGACTTGCCTGACAACCCCCGGCTGGATACTATTTATACCCTTGGTGACGTTAGTCCGTTTTCTTTCTATATTGTAATGCAGTTTACGTAATTCAAATTTTAAAATCAAGTTCAGTAACAAGCGATTAGCCAGACGAAACTGTTTGTTTTTACATATCCTGCGTTATTTTCTTGCTATTTTATACCACCATATTACTTTTGCCCCCCTGAAGTTTGAACAGAAATCGTCCAGTAAGCCCAAAATTATAAAACAGGACATAACTGTAAAAAGAACAGTGAAATAAAGAAAAAGCCGAAGCAAAATAAACGCACCTAAAAAACATTTTGATTAGTGTATAATATTTAAAGGTTTAAAATACATTCTATCAGCTAAAGCACATTAATCAATCGGAGTGAAGAGTGGGATTTTAGTTTTAGTCACGAAGAAAAAGTATTTTGTTTGAATGTGTAACCTATTGATATTATTAATATAAATTTCTGCTTACAGGATAGGGTTAATTAAATCAATTAATTGGCATAATATTTGCGTAAAAGGAGAAAAAAACTAACAACTCAACCACTGGAAGGGAATAATGAAAAACGCGGTAAAAAGAATTTTGATCGCTGATGACGAAGAAGATCTTGCCTGGAGTCTTGGAAAAAGTCTGAAAAAGCAATATCATGATTTTGAGATACATTCCGTGAATTCAGGGAATGCGGCATTAGCGATGATAAAAAAGTTTCCCTTGGATCTGGTGATTTCCGATGTGCAGATGCCCGGAATGAGTGGGTTGCTCATTTTGGATTATGTTAAAAAAACGATGCCAGACTCTCGCGTTATCATCATGAGCTCACTCACTAACGGAGAACTAAAAAAAATAGCGGATACGAAGTCAGGAATTTATTATTTGGAAAAGCCATTTGACATGGAAGAGTTTAAAAGAATTGTCAATGAAGCAATTGTAAACAAGAAAAATTTGAGTAATAAACAGATTGTTAATGTTTCGATGAGAGATTTGATCAAGCGAAGCTATCAGGACAGATACACGGGAGTCGTGAAGATTTGGAATAGGGAAGAAAAGGGAAAAATACATTTTTGTAACGGAGAAATCATCCACGCAAAATTGGGAATGATAAAGGGTGAAATGGCGCTTATTAATATCTTGATTTGGGATAAGTTTGATTATGAACCAGAATTAACCATCCTGCCGAAAAAGAAAACGATCTATTATGGATGGAAGTTAATTTTAAAAGATGAATTGTCGGATTTGAGAAATGTTTCCCAGCTTTAGTTGGGAGCGCTTCTCATTAAAAGATACTTAAAATAATTACCCAATTGAGTTACACTCTTCAGTATAAAATTAAACATAAAGTGACAGCGGATTGAAAAAATAAAAATGAGCAAAGGTGAATCATGGGAGAAATCATTTCAGTCGTCAGCCAAAAAGGCGGGGTAGGAAAAACAACAACGGCCGTTAACCTGGGCGCGAGCCTGGCTTCGCTCGGTTACCGAACGTTGCTGATAGATTTGGATCCGCAGGGACATGTAGCAGCGAGTTTCAAATATGAAAAATATGATATTAAGTCAGGCATTTATGAGCTCATTGAAAATTCAGCCGAGGACGCTGCTGTTATTTATCCGACTCCGACAAAGGATTTCGATTTTATTCCTTCAAATATCTTTGCGGAGGATGAGGAACGGTTAAGTAAAATTAATGCTAAAAAACGACTTTTTCTGAGAGAACCATTAAAAAGGCTTATGAAAAAGTATGATTATATTTTCATTGATTGTCCGCCATCATTGGGAAAGCTGACATTCAATGCGTTGGTTTCAGCACATTCACTTATCATACCGATTCAATGTGAGTTCTATGCGCTGAAATCATTAACTCGATTGTTTAGTATGGTACGAAAGGTAAAACGCAATTACAATTCCAATTTATCTTATCGCGGATTTTTACTGACGATGGTAGATTTGCGCAGTAATTTATCCAGACTTGTTTTGGAACGGTTACGCTATCGGCTGAACGGATTAATCTTTAATACGATGATTCCGAGAAATATCCGTCTGGCAGAGGTGCCATATTATGGGAAACCGGTGAATCTCATCGACAAAACCTGTAAAGGCGCAGACAGTTATTTGAAGCTGGCGCAGGAACTACTGAATCAGGACGGAACAATTGAATCAACGTTTACCAAAATGTCATATAAAAAGGCAGAAAATTATTAACCATAAATATAATAAAAACAAATATAAATAGAATACTGTTTTCTATTTGGAATAAACTTAACAGGTTGGAATGCAATAATCAAATGAGGGGATATAATTTGAAGTGAAGTGAATTTTAAAAATATTTTAACAAATATTTGAGCACATCATAAGATTATTATTCTATTATACTTATAATGAATGAAATTATTTCAAAAAATGCTCACAAAAAAAATAGCCAAAAATTTAATTTTTGGCTTTAAATTTGTTACAATATAGATTTAGAGCTTGTTGGTGATAATATAATATATTGAAAATAATAAGCTTAATTGAAATGGAAAAAATGACCAGATTGCATTTAGTTACGATAACGTTGATAATTTGGTTTAGATTTTGAGGAGGTCCTGGTGATGAGGTATTTAAGCAACAGAGATAAGGTGCTCAAATCAACATTTATTTTATTTCTCTTTTTAATATTGTTTATTTCAACAGTCAGTTTTTCAGACAGAGACAATCTCACTGATGAAAAGATGCTAAAATTAAGGGAAATTGAACTGAGCGTGCAAAATATGCGCGGTGTTGTTGATTTGGTGAGCATGCGTCAGCATAATGTTCAGAAAGTCATCAAAATTATTAACAGGTATAATAATGATATGTCTGAATCACAAAAATATGCAATTGCAAATGAAATTCATGAAATGTGCATGAAATATACAAATTTGAATGTGGATCTGATTTGTGCAACCATCACCCATGAAAGCGCTTTAACCTGGAGAAAAGATATTGTTTCCCCTGTCGGCGCCTTAGGCTTGATGCAAATTATGCCGAAAACCGGCGAAACGTTGGCTGCAGAGGAAGGGATACCCTGGACAAAGCCAGAAGATGTTCTATTTGACCCGATCAAAAATATTCGTCTGGGATGTCGGTATTTATCCGCGTTGATTCAGCTTTACGAAATTGATGGTGGATTAGCTGCCTACAATGGCGGGGAACATCGCGCCAAGCTTTGGCTGCTGCGAAGAAATCACAAATCCGATCTGTCATTGTTGTGGGAAGAAACAAGAACTTATGTGCCAACCATACTGAATTTATACGCACAGTTCCAAACGCAAACAGGTATTTTTTAGCTCCTAAATAGTGATAAAAATATTCGTTACTGTTCAGCCATGAAGTCTCGGACACACAAAGAAAAGCAGAGAAGAGGGTTAGAATATTTTTAGAGATGTATTTCTTTGTGTAACTTTGAGTCTTGGTGTTTTTGTGGCAAAGAAAATGCTCTGAATAGTAACAAATATTCTTTCGTAATTTTATAAAAAACAAATAATTTCTCATGCTAATTTATCAATCAAAAACACTGTGAAGCGATTGCATCAACTTTTATCGAGGATTTCATGAACGCTCAAAATACATCTTTGAACAACATCCATTTTCGAGAAGAATTGATAAATAGATTTTTTAATTCCAAGAGCTATTTTTACCATTGTTTAAAAACGGAGTTGCTGAATAAAGAGAGTAGCCAAAAGCATTTCGATCCGTTCGCTTTGGAAACTGTGAACCGACTCATCGACTGGTTGCTTAATTCGAAGAGTCTGCTTCAGGATCTCCGCGAAATTAGTCAAATTAAAGGTTTTAGAGATTTTTATTATACATTTGAAACCAAAATTTCGGATTACAATTTTAAAGATATGTCGAGAGAATATGTTAAAGATTCGATTAAAAATATTGCCCTTTATTCATTACAGAAGTGGATTGATGTTTGTTCAGATGAAGATAACCGAAATCGTTTATTATCATATCTTGATTTAAAACAGAGATTAAGATCGTTGTTGATGAATTATAATGGTTCTGATAAATTCATTGATAAAAAATTAATTCCGCAAATCGAACACAAAACACATATTGATCGTTCTGATACTGCACAAAAGGACGAATTACCGGAAGAAATCTTGTCAACACAAAGTGATGAGAATTTAGCCTATCAGAAATTCTTCATCGATGAAATCAACAAAATGTTTGCTCAACTAACAGATAAAATGGGTGACGTATTCGAAAATCCGGATAATTTTAATAAAATTAAAGACGCGTTCTACAAGGTCAATGAACTTGCAAAATTTCATGAATATACTGAGGTTGAACAGCTTAGCGATTCGGTTTTGGGATTGCTGACACAGATTGAGCGCAACAATACGGTTTTGACTGCAAATGATTTTGATTTGATTGTCGCTGTAAAAAATGGGATTCTGCATTATATAACACATCAGGATAATTTGGCTGATTTGAATCTTGTCAAAAAGAAAATCGAGAAACGCGTTTATAATATAAGCGATCAGCATTCCGCTGACACTGCTTTTGAAAGCAGGGGGACGGAGCAGGAAGCAGATGACGACGATAATCAACAGACTGAATATAACACCTATGATAAAGACAAAAAGCTGAAAAAGAGTCTGGAAAACGAAAAACCTTACTCAAAAAAAGTGGGTGAAATAGAGGCTCATGAAATATTGAAAAATGATATGCTGCAATTCACATTACCGGGGGAAGACGATGAAGATTTAATGCAATTGATTCAAGAGATTAGCAAATCAATGTCCGTCCCGACTGACAAAAAGGGGGATGCGAAAAAATCGGTTGCTACGGTTTCCCCAAAAAACATGGGCCAGGATGAAGTTAAATTTAAAAAAGCTGAAAGTCAACTTTTAAAACAGAGGTTTAATCAGGAAGGAAAAATTTATATCCAGCTAATTTTAGAAGCAGTAAAATCTTTGGAAGAAAACGGGGATGAAGTGCCGGCAATTGAAGAAATTGAAACAGCAGCTTTTTCGCTTAAAAATCTGGCGAAAAAATGTGATTTGGAGGAGATTTCGTTCTTTCCTGAGTTAGTTGAGTCAATTTGCATCAATTCTTTTGCAGCTAAACTCAGTTTTCCTCGACCGCTGTTGAAAAAGATTAAACAGGGCGCGTTGTTGATGAACAAATTTGATCCTGAAAACGAAGAACATGAATCTGAATTGATCGCGATTTTATCATCGCTAAAAGAATATTATACCTATACTTTAAAATCGATTGAAAAAATGCCAATTTCACAATAAAGGGATATGTACATGACGCAGCAAAAAAACGACATCAAAAAAGAAAAAATACAAGTCAATGACCAGGAACTTGAAGAACTACTTAAATTACATAAAACTGTTATCAAAGTCATCGGTGCTGGTGGTGCCGGAAATAACACAATCACCCGGTTGGTTGAAGTGGGGGTTCAGGAAATTGAGACGATAGCAATTAACACTGATGCGCAGGACCTGCTCTATGCCCGCTCTGACAACAAATTAATTATTGGCAAGAATATTACAAAAGGTCTCGGTGCTGGCAGTGATCCGGAAATTGGGGAGCAATCCGCAAAAGAAAATACCGAAGAAATAAAAGCCTTTATCGAAGGCGCAGATATGGTGTTTGTAACCTGCGGGCTGGGAGGCGGCACAGGCACCGGATCGGCGCCGGTAATTGCAGAAATCGCAAAGGAAATGGGAGCATTGACGATTTCAGTTGTCACAACGCCATTTTCTGATGAAGGCGTCACGAGAAAGAAAAACGCTGAATCGGGTTTGGAAAAATTAAGAAAAAATTCGGATACAGTTATCGTGATCGAAAATGATCGTTTGATCGAGATGGTGCCTGATTTGCCGATCAATGCAGCATTTAAAATTGCTGATGAAATCTTGGTCAATGCGGTGAAAGGTATTACAGAATTGGTCACCAAAAAAGGTCTGGTGAATCTAGATTTTGCTGATGTACGAACCATTATGAAGGGTGGCGGCACGGCAATGATTGGTATCGGTGAAGGAGAAACTGATGGAAAAGTCATGACTGCTGTTGAAAAAGCAGTGAACAATCCATTGTTAAGTGTTGATATTGCCGGTGCGAAAAACGCCCTGATCAACATCGAAGGTGATGAAAACATGTCCATCAGTGAAGCCCGAAACATAATGGTTGCTGTAGCAAGGCAATTGGATTCAAACGCAAAAATCATTTGGGGTGCAAATGTAAGACAGGATATGGAAGGAAAGGTTAAAATATTAATCATTGCCACCGGATTGAACCTGCGGAATCGGTTCTCTGAACGGTTAACAGTTCGTGATAAACTCAACAATGGAATCAAGAAAGGAAAAGATTCAAATTCGTTCTTTGATTTGAAGGAAGCTCGCAGAATAGTGGATAAAAATGGTCAAAAAAAAGGCGCTGATGAGACACCAGATGAAGAAGCCCCAAAAAACGTTTTCACCGAAATATTTGAAGATGAAATAAAAGCCGATCTGAATATGCTCAAACAATCGATCAAATTGATGAACGAAAATGAAGAAGAGGATAAGATATTCAGAAATTTAAAAAACGCATGTATCGGTATACATAAAACATCTCAGCTGTATTCCAACAAACCTTTGGAAGAACTTTCCCTGTTTGTTGGTGAGTTGGCTGAAGAACTGTTAACCAAAAAAATTAATTATACACCCAATTTTAAGCGCATACTGAATAAGCTGCCTCAAATTATTGACGGGATACTTGCTGGCTACAGCATTGCGGTAGATGATGCTTATCAATTAATCGAAGAGTTGAGTCTATTAATCGATCAGAGAGAAAATAAACCAAAACCGAAAAATCAGAATAATAATCAATCAAAAAAAAATGATTCCGAAGAATCAGATTTTATTGACGACGAATTAAAACTTGAGAAAAGTGATTTACAGGATAAATTGAAAATGGAATTAAATTAATAAGCTGGTCAAGAAACAAAAAAATGGATTGTCCTGAATATGAGGTTCAATCCATTTTTTTTGCTTTAGATTAAAAAAAAGTTTAAAGTTATGGTATGATTTCTAAATTATGTAGTTCGTCTGTAATTTTGACGTATGCTATCATTGACCTTTTAAAAGTGATTTTATTATAGAAATCAAATTTTTCCAACTATCCTGATGATTTAGTGGGAATTCGATTTGTATAGCGTTTAGTTCCAGACATCATCTTCTTCATCAATATCTAAATCGTCATCTTCTTCCCACTCATCTTCATCCTCATCCTCATCTTCTTCATTCTCTTCTTGCCAATCGTCCGGAATCCAATCCAGGTCTTCTTCCCATTCCTCATCGTTCCATTCTTCTTCACTCCAGTCTTCATCATCTAACCAGTCATCTTCATTCCAATTTTCCTCATCATCCTGGCAGGAAATTCGTTTATCATCCATTTGTTGACCGGAATTTAATAATTCGTAATTCGGGGAATGCATTTCCTTTTCTTTACTGAGCTTTAATAACGTAAAATTTAATAGCTGCTGACGCAACAAGAGTAATGAAAAAACTTTGAAGTAATGCGAATGAAACGGTTGACTTTTTTTGGTCTCACCCAACCTGTTATGAAAAGTTGAGGCATTATATTTCTTCATTTCCCTCATGTACACCTCTTGAATTTAAAGATACTTAATTTACTATTAGCGCGGGAATTTATATAATAAAATTTAAAAAATCAAGTACATTCTTAATATAAATGAGAAAAATTTTCAATCGCGCGATATCTAATCGGATGCAAATAGAGATTCTTAAAATGAACTGTTAAATGATCATGGATTCGTCTAAAAGTTCAGTAATATGTTTAACAACGAACGCGTTTTTATTTTGTTCCGCGCCGTATGAAAGCTGAACCAGGCAACCCGGACAGGAAGAAAGCAGGATAGAGGCTTCGGTTTTTTTAACATTTTCCATTTTCCGCTTCAATATTTTCATTGAAATATCATAATGCGCGATGTTGTAAGTTCCGGCACCTCCGCAGCACCAATCTGCTTCCGGCAGTTCTCCAAATGAGACACCGTCAATGCGATTTATCAGTGATCTGGGTTCTTGTCGGATTTTCAGATAATGGCTCAAATGACACGGATCGTGATAAGTGACACATTGTTCATACGGGATTTTAAAATCTGTTTTAAGTTCGAATCTTGTTAAAAAGGAATTGATGTCCATGATTTTTTTGTTCAGAACAGTTGCGCGTTCTTGCCAGTCTTCCTCATCCTTGAGCAGAAGCGGATAGTCGTTTAGGAATGAAGAGCAACTACCACAATCGGATAAGAAAATGTCACAGCCGGATTGCTCGAAGATTTCGATGTTTTTTTTAGCGACAGTTTTTGCTGCCTCCAGATCCCCGTACCCCGCAGCCGGTAGCCCACAACAAACATTGTCTAATATTTCAACCGAATAAGCGTTTTTTGTCAACACGTTGAGGGTTGCCTCTCCGACGTTTGGAAAAGCAAAGTTAATACCACACCCTACAAAGTAACCGACTTTTGGTTGCTGACCGCTACCTGCAAAATGACGCTCAGTTACTTTTTCTCTGAAAAATTTTGCAGGCATATTTTTGACCAGTCCTTCCATGTTGGCGAGGTCTTTTCCAATCCAGCCAAAGACACGCAATGCCTGGGCCAACCCGGAAAGTCCGCTCCGTTTGCCAAACACGGCTAATTTCATCAGCCGGGCAAATTGATCAGGATTGGGAAGCAACTGATTAAATACATATTTTTGTAACAGTGGCTGGTGATGTCTTTTTATATATTCCGCCCGGGCGCTCATCATAATCTGCTGCGTTTTCACTGATGGTGCACAATTTTCCGTGCATGCCCCGCACAGCAAGCATTCGAAAATGGGGTGCTTCAAACTTTTCGTTAATTCTGTCTCTCCATCGTGGATGATTTTTGCCAATAAATTCCGACCACGTGCAACTGCATTCTCTAATCCGCTGACCGCGTAAGTCGGACAATTCTGCTGGCAATATCCACAGCGAATACAATTTAATGACTCTTCGTATGCTTCATTGAAATTTCTATACACAGTTTATAATCCTCCAACAAACCGGCCCGAAACAAATAATCGATCCGGATCAAAACGTTGCTTAATTGATTTCATGAAATCCATGTTTCTATTCGATATCCCCCACACAGTTACATGATCCCGAAATTCTAATGGTGCATGATTGATTACCACTTCTCCCAAAAATCTTTGAGCACATTGACGGACGAACTGAATTTGATTTTTCAACTGTTCTGAATCGATGGATGTCCCTTCATTGCCAAAATAGACGTTCACAATTCCGTTACCGGCATGAGAATGAATTGTCGGAATAGAATTTTGTTGTTGAAAATATCTTTCGATTTCGTCAATTAATTCCCAGATGATACCTTTCCCGACAGATATCTGAGCGCCGACAGTATTTTCTTTAAATATGTGTTTGTTTTCCGATTCATCAAGCTGATTGATTGTACGAATCGCTTCAGTATCGGCACTAATTTGTTTCTCATTGGTTTGATACCTTTGGGCGATTTGCCGGGACTTACTAACAGTATCATTAACCATAGCTGAATTGCCGGATACATTTAAAATGACGCTATGCTTTTTCTTTTCGTCCGAATAGTTTTTTGTTGCCTGTGAAAGATAATGCTGATTGAAATATTCACAACTGGTGATGACCAACTGTGAATTAAGAATTTCTTTGACAAAATCCGCGGCTTGATTCAACTTGTCAAAAGCAAAAATCAGATATTCACGTTTTTCCTGAATTGGAGAAAGCTTAAAAGTCATTTCCGAAATAATGGCAAGTGTCCCCATGGCGCCAATAAACAGCCTGCTTAAATTGTAGCCGGCAACGTTTTTGACAGTCTTTCCCCCTGTTTTCACGACCGATCCATCTGCGCGGATGATTTTCATGCCCAGAATTAGATCGCGACAGGTACCGTAACGAAAGTGGAGCGGACCGAAACTGTTCGATGCAACGATGCCTCCCAATGTTCGCTGTTTTGAAAGTGGCAAATCCAATGGTAAAAATTGTCCATGGGTTTTGAGTTGGCTTTGAAGTTGCTCCAAAGTGACACCGGCTTCGACGGTTACAGTCAAATCCGCCACGTCGTGTTGCAAAATTTTATTCATGCGTGAGGTTGAGATGACCATGTCCGGTTTTTGTTCAATTGAGCCAAAATTTCTGTTGCTATTGTTTCCCAAAACCAGAACCTTTTTCCGATTTTTCCGGGCAATTGCCAGGATTTGAGTTGTTTCGTTCATACGTTCCGGAAAAATAACGAGGTCAGGTTTTTTCTCCCCGACAGAAAATTTATGGAGTATCTCCTCGTTCTGCGTTATTGCATTTTTGTTGAGTTGTGTTGCTAATTGATCAATCATGTTTTTTCCATTTCACTGATTAAATATTATCGACTTCCGTAACCGGGAAAATTTTGTTTGGATTGAGGATGCCCTTCTCATCGAACACCTGCTTCACATTTTTCATCGCATCCAGATCTGTGATGCTATATAATGAACGCATCGATTCTTTTTTCTCTAATCCAATACCATGTTCGCCGCTGATGGTCCCGCCGACATCAATACAGGCTTGCAAAATTTCATGATTTGCTTTCATGACTTTGTCTTTATTTTCACGTTCATCAAAGACGATAAATGGGTGCAAATTGCCATCACCGGCGTGGAAAACATTGCCCACCTGTAAGTCGTATTTTTTGCAAATTTCCATGACTTTCTTTAAAACTTCTGGTACTTTACTGCGGGGCACAGTTCCGTCAGCGATCATAATAGACGGCTTTAGCATAGTTAACGATCCGAAAGAGAGTTGTCGCCCCTGCCAGAGGGAATCTCGCTGTTCGGTGGTCTCTGCCTGCTCGATTTTTCGCGCGCCATTTTTTTTACAGATCGAGATGATTTGATCTTCCTCCTGTTTCATTCCGGCAATCGGACCATCCAGCTCCAGTAAAAGCACAGCTTCTGCGTCCATCGGATAGCCGAGATGATGGGTTTTTTCAAGGGTTTCGATAATTGGTTTATCCATCATTTCCAAAGTGGCCGGAATGATTCCGTCGGAAACAATTTCAGTCACCGTTTCGGCAGCCTGTTCCATCGAATCAAAAATCGCCAGCATGGTTTTGATCGCTTCAGGCCGGGGCAGTATTTTGAGAATGGCTTTGGTAACGATGCCCAGCGTGCCCTCTGATCCGATTATCAGGCTGATTAAATCATAGCCGGAAGCTTGTTCATTTTTTCCTCCCAGCTTCAACAATTCTCCCTCGACAGTAACAACCTCCAGTCCCAAAACATGATTGCTGGTCACACCATATTTCAGGCAGTGGGGACCACCGGCATTTTCAGCGATATTGCCCCCAATTGTGGATACACGCTGGCTGGCCGGGTCCGGAGCAAAATAAAAACCGTGAGGTGCCAGCGCTTCCTGAAGCGCCAAATTATAAACACCTGGCTCCACAGTGGCACATTGATTGTCGATGTCAATTTCTAAAATTCGGTTCATGTGAGAAAATTGAACAATGATTCCGCCCCAAATGGCAATCGTTCCGCCGCTCAAATTGGTGCCGGAACCCCGGGGAATAACAGGAATCTCGTGTTCGTAACAAAGCTTCATCAGCTCAATAATTTGATCGACTGACTTTGGAAAAACAATGGCCTCAGGTTTGCCGCGGTCCAAAGAAGCGTCATACTCATAAAAAAGGAGATCTTCCTTTTTTGTCAATACATTTTCGGAACCGAAAATTTTATTCAGTTTTTTAATGATATATTTGTTTAACATAAAGTCTCCGCTAACTGGAAATACAATACGCTTGTGAGTGCTTTTATTTTTTGCACAATAAAAGATGAATCGACTATTCGAGTCAAAATAAATTTTTTCAAAAATTAACTAAAAATATTTTAAAAATAATAAATGAAATAAACAAGTATTTTATCAAAAAAATGAAAAAAAATTTACTCAAGCATTACTTGTCGCTGAACGAATAAGTACAAAATTCTGTACCTTAATGGACGGAAAAATGAGACGATTTCTGGAAAATGATTTTGGATTCAGATGTGATTTTTGTTAAATAGAGAAACGTGATAAAATGTACTATATATAGTTATAAAAAACTTAATTAGCTCAATATGTTGTAAATTACGATGTTGAACTCCAAATAATGGTAGATTAGTTTTGTGGTATAACATTTGTTCTTATTAAAATCGGCGCAGAGGAAACTTAAAATGAATTTTTGAATTTAACGATGAGGAGGATGTAAAATGCAAAACAAAAAAATCTATTATCTGAGTGCTTTTTTAATTATGCTGTTTGTCGTGAATACGGTCTTTGCACAGCCCCGCCGCAGAAAAATTCACCGTCCACGGAGACAGATCGAACAGCCGTCAGCCATTGGATTGAGAGTGGGCAATGATTTTGAGAATGAGCAATTAATGGCAGGCGGTCATCTCTGGTTGCCGCTGGGCGTGCTTTGGAAGTTCGTGCCCAGTGCTGAATACTATTTTACTGAAAATGATACGACCAGATGGCAGTTCAACGGTGATTTTCTGTTTAAGCCGAATCCTCGTGGCTTTTTCTATTTGGGAGCCGGTGTCGCTGTTCAATATTTAGATAGCGAGTATGTCAGCGAGGAATTTGATTTTGGCGGAAACTTGATCGCGGGAATGGAATTTGGCAGAATCAGAAGTCCAATAACACCGTATATCCAGGCGCGCTGGACGTTCATTGATGATGATCAATTTTTTACATTGCTTGGTGGTATTAACTTCGTTCTGAAATGATCATTAATAAAATTTTGGATTGTTGAAAATTTAATATAGCACAGGATTGGTTCTTGTGCTATTTTTTGGGAAAGATTTTGTACGGGTTCAAAATATTCAATGGATCGAAAATCTGTTTAATCTTTCGCTGCAATTCAATTGAAGTGGCAGATAGTTCGATGTCCAAAAATTTTTGTTTTGTGATTCCGATGCCATGTTCGCCGGAAATGGTACCACCCAATTTTACGGATAATTGGAAAATTTCTCTGGTTGCTTCGCCCGCTCTTTGAATTATTTCATCATTATTTTCGGCATGAGTCAGATTTACGTGCACATTACCGTCACCAAGATGACCGTAATTATAATTATCAAAGTGGTATTTTCGCGCGATGGCTTCGCATTCACCAATCAACTCCGGAATATGTCGAATCGGAACCGAGACATCTTCGGATCGCTTAAATCCAGCGCTCTCTTTGACAATGTCACTCAATTTTCTCCGTACGCTCCACAAACCCTCTCGCTTTTGTGAGCTCTCTGCCACGAGCACATCCTCCGCGCCGAGGTTTAGACAAATTTCACCGACTGCCTCCATCTGTTTATCCAACTCGCTGGGATCGCCGTCCAGATCAATGATCAGCATGGTGGATGATTTTTGAGGAATATTGATAGTGACGTAATCCCGGATCAAATTAATACTTGCCGTATCTAAAAATTCAAGTGCAGCGGGGACGATTTTTTTTGCTGTCATCTGACTGAATGATTTCGTCAACTTGTGAACATCGGGAAAGAAAGCAAGCAGGGTAATTGTTTTTGCCGGTAACGGAATCAGGCGCAAAATCGCTTTGGTTACAATTGCCAGTGTCCCTTCCGAACCGATAATCAAGTTAGTGAGGTCGTAGCCCACCACGCCTTTTCTGGTTTGCACGCCCATGTTGATTATTTCGCCATTGGGAAGCACCGCTTCTAATCCGAGCACATAATCCCGGGTCGTTCCGTATTTGTAACAGTGCGGTCCACCAGCATCCTCGGCGATATTCCCGCCGATTGACGATGTTTCATAAGATGCCGGATCGGGCGGGTAATACAAGCCTTTTTGACTCACTGCCTGATGCAAGTCATAATTGATCACACCGGGTTCAACCATCACAGTCATGTTGATTTCATCGATCTCGATGATGTTATTCATTTTTAAAAGGGATAATTCGACACCGCCAGCAACCGGAAGGGAACCGCCGCTCATTCCGGTACCTGCGCCGCGTGGAGTCACAGGAATTTTGTAGTGGGAAGCCAATTTCATTAATGTCGAAATTTGGTTCGCATTTGCAGGTTCAACAACGAGTTCTGGTAAATACCGAAGATCGGTTCCGTCGAAATTATATGCTTCTAATTTTTCCGGAACAGCATAAACGTGTTTGTTGCCAATTTTTGATGCTATTTCTTGAATAAATTCTGTTGGAAGTTGATCCATTGAATTCACTGTTGCGTCAGATTACAATCGAGTTAGCCCTTGTTATTATTGGAAATGCGTGCTTAAATCGTCCGAAATAATGGGTACCAACTCAAACGTTGTTCAAAGCAATTCGCTGTATTTTATCGGCTCATCAGTTTGTAGTTTGGCGCTTCCTTGGTAATAATCACACTATGTGGATGGTTTTCCTGAACCGTTGAAGCTGATACTTTAATGAATTGCGCCCTGTCCTTTAGCTCGGCAATAGTTTTTGTACCGCAGTAACCCATGGATGCTTTCAGCCCGCCAACCATTTGAAAAATCGTGTCGCTCAAAGGTCCGCGATAGGGGACACGCCCCTCAATACCTTCAGGAACGAGTTTATTGGTTTCGTTTTTATCCTGAAAGTAGCGGTCACTGCTCCCTTTTTTCATGGCTTCGATAGAGCCCATGCCACGGTAAACTTTATAACTTCGCCCTTCGAGGAAAATCGTTTCGCCCGGACTTTCTTTTGTACCGGCAAATAAATTTCCTATCATCACTGTATCTGCGCCGGCAGCTAATGCTTTAGCGATATCCCCGATCTGTTTGATGCCGCCATCGGCAATTAACGGCACATCATGTTTTTTGCAAATTTCGACACAATTCATAATTGCGGTTATCTGCGGTACGCCGACTCCGGTGACCACGCGAGTTGTGCATATTCCGCTGGGCCCGATACCGACCTTTACTGCGTCGGCGCCGGCTTTGATTAAATCTTCGGCAGCCTGATCCGTTGCAATGTTTCCGGCAATTATTTCCAAATCCGGATAATCCTGCTTCAGTTGCTTCACCGATTCGATAACGCCCTGCGAGTGACCATGCGCAGTGTCCACCACAATCGCGTCAACGCCGGCTTCTACCAATGCTTTCGTCCGTTTATCCCGGTCGCCGCCGACACCGACCGCGGCGCCAACCCGAAGACGTCCGTGAACATCTTTTGTCGCCAGTGGGAATTTTAACTTTTTCTGAATATCTTTCAGCGTAATTAAACCGCAGAGTTTGTTTTGTTCATTCACGACCGGCAGCTTTTCGATTTTATGCTTCTGCAAAATTTTCTCTGCCTGCTCCAGCGTGGTTCCTTCAGGCGCGGTGACTAAATTGTCTCGCGTCATTACATCTTCCACTTTCAAATCCAGATTTGTTTCAAACCGAAGATCACGGTTGGTTAAAATACCAACCAATTTGTCATCTTTTACAATGGGAATGCCCGAAATATGAAAATGCTTCATCACCTGAACTGCTGTGCGAAGTGTTTGCTCCGGCGTCATGGTGACCGGTTTCAGAATCATCCCACTTTCAGAGCGTTTCACGCGGTCGACTTCTTCTGCCTGCTCCTCGATCGACATATTTTTGTGAATGATACCGATGCCGCCTTCTCGGGAAATAGCAATGGCTAACTCCGATTCAGTGACTGTATCCATAGCTGCGCTTACCAGCGGTATATTAAGATTGATGTTTTTGGTTAATCGAGTGTGAGTCTGGGCCATAGCGGGCAGCACCTCAGACTTTGCCGGTAATAGCAGCACATCATCGAAAGTAATGCCTTCACCGATTATTTTGAAATCTGACATTTTTATTCTCCATAGATTGAATTATTTTACTTAGCTTTTTGTTTCGGTTCTTGAAGATAAAAAAATAACAGAGCGTTGTCCGGTTCGTCTCTGTTATTAAACTTGATTTTTCAAATTTGAAATTAAATTACATGGATAAAGTTTTCTTAAAATCAGTATCTCAATTTTCAATGTTTGATTTAAAGTGTCGTAAATATAAAAAATAATATTTTTAAAATCAATAGTTTTCATAAAAATGTAAATTACTTTGCACTGTCAGTCGCTCTTTATTTTTGCCACGGATACACTTGGATTTGCACGGGAGCAATTCTAAAAAGTTGCAATCTACTTGATTTCAAAACTATTTTAATAAAATTGAAAAATGTTGTAATGAGCAATCTTATTGTAGGTTTAAAGACTTTAGTAGCATAGCAATCCACTCATTCTTTAACCTTATTACCTTATCTAATAGTAGTCATAAGGTAATAAGGTCAAGAAATCTGATATGCTACTACGATTAAATAACCGAGGGATTTCAGTATCTGACACAGTGGATTTTTAACGGTTTTGATCTATAAATTGATTTTAACTCCAAATGTTACACCAACATCAATTAGCCCGGGATAACTTTCTTGAGTACTTTTATTTTCACCGATTGTTTTACGAAAATCACCGTCTGTATAGTCCTCATCCTGAGTTACCTTTAACAGATGAAAACCTAATTTGGCAAATTCCAGATTAAGGCTCATCGTTTCATTCAGTCGAAAGTCAAATCCGAGGATAAAGGTTTGTGCTAAACCGCTGATTTTAGATTCCTCATAATCGCCGTTCTCATCGGATTTTATCAGATTACCATACCAGTCATAGTATGTTTCTTCTCGCTCCCACTCACCGGACATGCCATAATGGTAGTATCCTAAGCCAATCCCCGGATAAACAAAAAATTTGTTGTTTTTATCAATTGCTACCGGATATGTCATCGCTGCTTCGAGATTGAACCCTCCTAACTTATAGGTATCTTTCGAATATTCTTTGTTCACGGTAATTTGATCGCCGTCAGGGTCAGTGAAAGTTTTTTTAGGTTGATCATATTCGATAGTATTTTTAGCGAAACCGAATCCGCCGGTCATTTTAAAAGAGATACCACTTGACAGATTCAAATATAGAGAGCTCGAGAGGACAGTGGGTACAAAGGGTGAAGATAGAAAATATCCAGAATAATAAAAATCATCTTGTTCGGAATAGGATACAATTTCATTCGTGTAAATGAAAGATTTGCCTAGATTGAAACTAATGGCGATGTCACTCGATTGTTGGGATGGTCCTTTTGATACAGCTTGATAGGGAAGATTCTCTCCTAATTCTCTTTGAAGTTTAATGTCTTTCATGTCAATTTTATATTCCTGTCCCTTCGAATCCATAACTACGAAATATTTAACATCATCAATAGTTTCTGATTTGACGAATGAGCCGACATAACTTCTGCCATCCTTGAGTACAATTTCATAGATCGTCTTATTTTGATTTGAGAAAACAAGCGATGTGATTGAGATTAAAAGAATAGTGATAAACAGCTTTTTCATTACGTACCTCCTCTTAAAAGTGAATGTTTTTTAAATTTAAAATAACCTAATGATAATTGAACAGATAAGTTTTTTATTTTTTGATTTGGCCTCCTTTCAAAATAGTGATACCTTTTTGGCATTTTTTTAGCTTCGGAAGGATAAAGCTCTGATATTCCTATCTTTTATTTATATGATAGTCATTGTAAATATTTTAATTTCTGTGTTAAACGGCGGATTATCTTAATTTCCTCATCATCAAACAGAACGGACATTGTTGTCATGTTATATTTTTGTATGCTGTTGAGAAAGTGATCAATGCGTTATTTGAAACTTTTTTCATCCTGTTCCTACGGCAGATAGTGTAAATATACGCGAATCGAATTGAATCCAATTTGGTGGGCAAAATCTAATTCTCTCTCAATCGTTTCCGGATCGAAAGTTTCCTGCTGCCCCATCTCTAACTGATTGACCGTTGTGCTGGGAATAAAGTTATATCCTACGAGCCACGGGTGATGAGCGTACCATTCGTTCGCTTTTTCGGCTGACCAAATGATGTCCTTTTTGCGAACTATTTTGACATCCAAGAACAAAAAAAAGGAAATAAATAAAAATTCAAGGAGATATTTCATTTTCGCTAATCATTTAGGATTCTATGACAGAGAATAATTATGAGGTGCATTAGCAATAATAATAATAAAATTAAAAAGAAGCAAGTCAAATTTTTCGATCATAATGTTTTTGTTGTTTTAACGGTTGCCAATTTATTATTGCATTATATCCTTTTTTTTCTTAAATTAATCTAAGTAAAATTAAATATATACTTTTCAAGGTGAGTGAAAATGGATGATATACTGACAGAAAAAATAATTCAAAAATTGAAAGAATTACCGATTGTAAAGAAAAAAGCTTTGCTTGAATTAATTGAAGGTGAATCATCAAAAGAATTGAGAGATGACAAAAATCAAATCGATAAGTGGAGAAAGGAACTTTTAAGAACTTCTGTTTGGTCGGAATCGGAAATTGCCGAAATAACCAAAGCAAGGGATTACATTAACACATGGAAACCAAAACAATACTTTTAGATTCAAGTATTATTATTGAATACTTCCGTAAGCAGAATAAATCGAAATCCGTTTTATATGATTTATCTGAAAAGTACCATTTCTGCATATCAGCAATAACAGTTTTTGAGATACAAATAGGTTTGAAAACAGAAAAACAGTGGGAAGATTATCAGATACTTACAAGTAATATGGAAATATTACCTGTTGACGAATTATGTATTGATGAAGCTGTTAATATTTATCATTTCCTGAAGGAACAAAATAACCTACTCGAGTTGTCCGATCTATTTATCGCTGCTACAGCAAAAAGTAATACTCTGCCTTTAGCAACATTAAACGTTAAGCATTTTGAAAAAGTAAAAGGCCTTGAATTATTACTCAAGTAAGAAAATTATCTCTCCAAAAGATTTAATACCGACGGCATAAAATCCTTTATCTGAAAAAATAATAATTTTTGATGAATTTATATCTTTGCATGTTTTGTTACAAGACATCAAATTCTTATGAAAGCTTTATTCAATTATTGAATTAAACCCGTGATTTTTTCGTGTTTCTGATGTTGTGGTTATATTAAAAGGTAAAAGTGTTACTATCAAATCGAACCAAAAACTGAAATTTAAGTATAAAACTTGTCTAATCATGGAATTTCAAGGTTGATAAAAAATAGATATGATTTCATTGATGTTTACCGCTATCCTATTCGGTCTGTCCGCTGGCTTCTCTCCGGGACCACTGCAAACACTTGTCATTCGGCACACGTTGCAATTTAGTGTTAAAGAAGGTTTTAAAATCGCACTCTCACCGCTCATTACTGATCTGCCAATCATTTTAATTGCCTTCATTATTTTGTCCCAATTAAAACAGGTGGAACTGATATTTGGGATAATTTCTCTGCTTGGAAGCGGGTTTGTTTTGTACCTGGCGTACGAAAGTTTCACCACCTCGACCGGAGGAGCGGCAATGATTACTGATCAACCAAAATCTCTCTGCAAAGGCGTTATTATAAACGCACTAAATCCGCATCCGTATATATTTTGGCTCACCGTTGGCGCACCACTGTTAATTGTTGTAAAGCAAGCAAATGTATATTTTCCGTTTATTTTTCTGCTGTGCTTTTACTCGATGCTTGTTGGATCGAAAATATTTCTCGCGCTGGTTACGGGAGAATTTAGCACCTTTTTAAAAAGCAGGGGATATGTTGCCATTATGAAAATTTTAGGCATTTTGCTTTTTATTTTTGCGCTGATTTTGTTCAAAGACTCACTGAAATTTTTTCAAATCATTTGAATTTAATATAAATTATTTGACAGGAGTAAACCCATGAAACGTTCTAACTTCAACCGACTTTGTTTTTCCGAAATTGCTTTGATTTTAATCGTGATTACGATTTCACTGACAAACTGTGAACGCAAACAAACAGCCACCACGACAGTCCCGATGAATTGGCAGCCGGTGGATTCGATCAACGCCAATTTGCCTGACGGGGTGAGGCTTTTCGCCGGCAAAAACGATTCGCTACCGCTCAATGCCTGGTATGTTTCTGTTGATTTAAAGAGAGAAAACATAAAGGCTGACGTCGTAATGTCCGATGATACGACCGATAATCGGGAAACGGTCGCCAGTTTCGCCTCTGATCTTGGCGCCTGCGTGGTTGTTAATGCCGGTTACTTTCAAATGAATGAAGTTCCGTCCAGCCATGTCGGACTACTGCTTTGCAACGATTCCTTAATCTCACCAGCTACCCATTCGGTAAATCGAGGCGCCCAAACTTATCCTGTTGCCAGGGCTGCTATTGGATGGAATAAGGAGGAGCAGATCGATGTTGCCTGGGTGAGCACCAGAAACGATACAGTTTTCCAATGGCGACAACCCCGACAAAATGTGCCCGATCAACCGGCTGCTTATTTTAATTTCAATCGTGCGAAAGTTTGGAAGGTCAGCGACGCGGTGAGTGCGGGACCTGCCCTTGTGGAAAATGGGAGCATGAACATCACCTCGGACCAGGAAGTGTTTTTTGGAACGTCGATTCCAAAAACACATCCGCGCACGGCGGCAGGATATTCCAAAGAAGGTGAATTAATTTTACTGGTGGTAGATGGAAGATACCCGGAAAGCCGCGGTGTCAATCTCGAGGAACTGGCACAACTGATGATCGATTTGGGAGCCGTGGAAGCGCTGAATTTAGACGGTGGCGGATCATCCACGCTTGTGGTGAATAATACGCTAATAAACAGACCGGAGGGGAAAACTTTTCAGCGGGAAGTGGTGTCAGCCATTGCAGTGTATTGTGAATGAAAATATAAATTCGGCATTTGAAAAGGCAAAAAAAATGACCCTGCTTTTTACAGGGTCATTTTTGATTTTTTTTGGGTTAGTAAAAATTAGTCAATCTTCTGAACTTTGCTTCGGCTTTGCGGAACTGCTTTCTGATTATCTTTCGGATTTAAAACTTCCCGACCATCTATGGGTCTTAGGGAAAAAGAATCATCTTTTGAAAGTTCCAAGTCGTCAAACCTTTGGTTTACGTCAACTTTTATGAAACGATAAATTGGAAACAAACTGACTAATAAATCATCAATCACTTCCTTGTAAGTAATATTTTTGGCTTTTACTTCTCTGTCCAGATATACTTTTTCTCGTGCAAAAGAGTCAATTTGTAGAGTTAATAGCAGAGCAAATACTAAAGCTAATGTTCCGATAATTTTAATTTTTTTATTCATTGTACTGTTCCTTTATTTTAAATTTTTTATTCAAATTATTTATCAATCTACTTCTATTTTATACAAACGGCGTGCCAGAGAATTCAAGCAAAATATGGTAAAGCTATAAGTGTAATAAAATTATTATGATACTTGACTGAATTGTTAACCAAATACTATTTTCAAAATTCATACTACCCATGTTAAATGAGACAGACAATTGAGACAGTTGACGATGGCGACAAAAAAGATAATTTATAAGGTTATGAATAAATGAAAAATAGGTCGCTTTCAAAAAAGTTTGAAAAAAGATAAGTGTCTCAATAAAGTGTCTTGCTAATGTATGTAACTTTGAGCAAATGAGACAATGTTTGAAAAGTGGTTTTTGGGTAAATAGCTATTAATCGTTGGCAATGATTTTACACACGATAGAAGTGATGTCATCTTCCTGGTGTTGACTTTGATTGAATTTACGGGTTGCAGTGTATAGTTTATGGACAATTTTTTCAGCAGGCGCTTTTCGATTGTGTTTAATGAAATCAAGAATACGTGCATAACCGAACTGGTCATCGTTCAGCGATGTCGCTTCGGCAATGCCATCGGTGAGAAATACGACCATATCTTTTGGATCAAGCTGGATCGTTTTGCCTTTTTCAATCTTATGGTCTTTCATAATGCCCAGCGGAATGCCGGTGCTTTCCAACACATGTTTGACGTCACCGTGTTTGTCCAGCAAATATGCCGGAACATGTCCCGCACTGGCGTAATTGAGTTGATTTTTAAAGGGATCAATTCGTGCTAAAATAAGGGTCACAAAGTTGATTTCGTCCAAATCTTCGCAGAGCTTTTTGTTCACCCAATTCAGGATAATACCCGGATCATTTTCAAATTTGGCAAATGCGCGCAGATATGCACGCGTCGCAGTCATGATAAGCGCCGATCCAATACCATGACCGCTGACATCGGCAATCACCAGTCCCAAATTTCCGTTCTTCATGGGGATGAAATCAAAGTAATCCCCGCTCGTCTCCACTGCCGGATATGTCGCCCCTGCAATGTCATATCCGGGTAGAGACGGACTGGGGTGTAATAATCGCTGCTGGATCTCGCGGGCAATGGATAATTGTAATTCCTGTTCCTGCTTCTTTTTCAGATCGGTAATGTCTTTCAGCACAGACACATAATGATTTACCTGACCATTTTCATCCTTCATCGGTGTGATCGTTTGTTCACTCCAGTATAACGTGCCATTCTTCTTTTTGTTAATAATAGTTCCGCGGTAGGGTTTCCCCGAGCCGATTGTCTGCCAGAGCTCCTGATAAAATTTCTTGTCATGTTTCCCGGACCTCAAAATCGCTGGTTTTTGTCCCACCGCCTCTTCACGGCTGTAGCCGGTCGTTTCCTCAAAAGCCGGATTCACGTATTCGATGATGCCGTTTTTATCGGCAATGATCACACTGTCTGCGGTTTGCTCAACGGCATTGGATAATTTTTCCAATTCCTTTTCACGCTGTTTGCTTTCAGTAATATCATCTGTATGCACCATCACCAAATCCGATGGTAAGAACACATAGCGGATTTTCAAGTCTCTAATTTGATCGGTGCTGATGAATTGATAAGACAATTCACAACTGACTTCGCTCTTATCGCGGTAACATCGATGCATGTCTGCAATGATTTTCGAGGAATTCGGGTACATTTCACTCAATGATTTCCCTACAAATTTATGAATGTGATGCTGCGTTAAGATGTCAGCAGCGTTATTGTAATCAAGTAACACAAAATCATCATCGCGCTTCTGCCAGACATACGTCGGAATAGGAATCCCTTTGAACAAAGCTTTAAAACTTGCCTCGCTCTGCAGGTGCATCATTTCCGCTCGCTTCATCGCAGTCACATCGTTAAAAATAACCACACCGCCGGTGATCGTACCGTTTTGATTGAGTGGTTTGGCAGAAATACTAATATAAACCCCTTCGGGGCGCTCCGGATTCCGAATCAGAATTAATTGATCATTGACCTCGTTTCCTTTCAATGCGTGGGCTAAGGGAAGCTGCTCCGAAGGAAAAGGAGTGTTTCCATCCGGATAATAGCAACCGTAAACCGCGGCCCAGTCAACTGAATCCACTTCTCTTTTGCCGATGCCTAAAATCTTTTCAGCGGCAGCATTAAAATATAGGAATTTGCCGTTTTTGTCAGCCACAATCACGCCGTCTTTGATGCTGTTCAGAATGGATTCCAGCTCATGTTTGGGCTGCACCGAATAGTGTTCATCCGTCTGCTTGTCCCGACGAGACCAGAGCTTTTCTATTTTATCTAAAATTGTATTCAAAATTGGTACTCCAAATTATAAAATGCATAGACTTCTCTTAAGTTATCAGATTCATGTTGATGTTTTTGGATTCGACCTTTCTCCAATTATATTAAAAATTTATGAAAAAACAAATCGTACTTGATTTATTCGTATGTTTTTTGTAAAATAGGGTGGTAGCGATGCGGCTTCAAAAAAAACATGATGAAAATAGATTTGTCAATAATGCATGACCAAAATATCCAGTGGTATTGTTAAACCCCTTCAGGGTTTTTATTGGATTTTTTGATGTGAATACTACAAATGTCCAATCCTTTCGGGATTGAAGGCACATTTGAAAATCTGCTCTCCGTAACACAACACCGAAGGTGTTGAATATTTGTAGCAAATATCGGTATCCCAAAACTCAGCAACCCCGCAGGGGTTGAACATCAAAATGATTTTAAAAAAAGCAATGGAATTTGGCTAAAGCCCCTGCTAAAGATGGCAGGGTTAACTAATTAAAAACAATGGCTAACACGAGACTTCAGCCTCGTGGATGGAAGCCAACAAGCTTGATTCTCAAAACAGAAAAATGTCCCTCAAAATACAAAGGAAATAACATGCCAGAAAATCCCGAGCAAAACAAAAAAGTCAACACCGGCACCGCGATTGCTGTGATCGTCTTGGTGCTCGTCCTGACCTCGATTTTGGTTTACAGTTTCTATCAGCACAATTACTGCAAAGACGGCGATGATTTTTCGTTGGCGCAACCGAATGAGTTGTGGGGTATTGTGACGCAATTTGATCTGATGGAACAGCCGATAGATGATGCTGATTCGACACTTTCAGATGAAGCTCCAATCGCCCGGCTGGATAGCACCGCACAGGTAGTGGTTATCGAAACTGACGGGGAGTGGAAAAAAGTCGCCGTGCTGAATAAACTCAACGTGGAAAAAACCGGCTGGGTGGATTCCCGCAAAATCCGCTGCGCCCGCAATCTGACCCAATGGATGCGGGAACATTTAGCGAAGCCGGATACGACTCAAACTAATTCACTTCCATAGTCGAAATGCCTACAAAGCGCGAAGACTCGAAGAATAGAAAACTGATTTGATTAGCCACAGATTGGCACAGATGTTCCTTTATAATTTTTAAAATCGGTGTCAATTCGTGTAAATCCGTGGCATTTTTTTTATTTTTTTCCTCTGTGCCCTCGGTGCTCTCTGTGGCAAATAAACTCTCCGACAGTGACACGAAGAAATCGATCAGGAAAAATCAGTTCAGCACCAAATCTTCCTTCCGAATTTGATGTTTATCAATTTTACTGTAAAGCGTGCCCCGGTGGATGTCGAGAATTTTGGCGGAGCGGCGGAGATTCCAGTTGGTTTCGATCAAAATTTTGGTGATCAGTTTTTTCTCAATTTCAGCCAATGTCATCACCGGAACATCAGCTCCATTTGATTTGTCGTCTGAAACACCGCGAATGTCCGGCGGGAGATTGGTTTCGGTGATCATGTTTTTTTCACAGAATACAACCGCCCGTTCAATTGTGTTCACCAGTTCTCTCACATTTCCGGGCCAGTGGTAGCCGGTTAAAATCGACAGCGCATTTGGTGAAATCAAGGTGATGGACTTATTCATCTGGGCGGCAAATTTATTTTGAAAGTGGGAAACGAGCAACGGAATGTCTTCCTTTCGTTCCCGCAGCGGCGGAATGTGGATGTTGATCACGTTCAGCCGGAAGAACAGGTCTTCGCGGAATTTTTTATCTTCCACAGCTTGTTTCAGATTTTGATTGGTCGCTGCCATCAAACGCACATCCACCTGAATGGTTTCTCGTCCGCCCACCCGCTCGAAAGCCTGTGATTCTAAAACCCGGAGTAATTTGACCTGGGTAGAAACCGGCATGTCACCGATTTCGTCGAGGAACAACGTGCCACCGTTGGCTGACTCGAATCGTCCGATGTGTCGGTTGATGGCAGATGTGAAGGCGCCTTTTTCATGTCCGAACAATTCACTTTCAATAATATTCTCCGCTAAAGCTGCGCAGTTCATTTTAACAAACGGTTTGCCTTTGCGCTTGCTGGCATAATGGATTGCATGGGCGCAAAGTTCCTTGCCTGTTCCGCTTTTGCCGGTGATCAGCACCGTGGAGTCGGTTTTTGAAACCTGTTCAATCTGATTGACAATTTTTTGAATGGCTTTGCTGTGCCCGATAAAATTTTTAGAACCGAACAGCTCATCCAGTTTGTGTTGCAGTGTATTTCGTTCCGAAACCAGTTCCTGTGATTTTACAATCCGCTCGATAAGCAGCGATAGTTGTGTGGGATTGATCGGTTTGGTAATGTAGTCGTGCGCTCCTTTTTTGATGGCTTCCACGGCGGTTTCAATGGATGCATAGCCGGTAAAAATGACGATGGAAACCTGGGGATCGTCCGAGAGAATTTTTTCCATCATCTCAATACCGTTCATTTTGGGCATGATCAGATCGATGAAGACAATTTTCGGACGATGTCTCTCATAGAGCTGAAGCCCTTGTTGCTCATTTTTGGCGACGAGACAGGTTAGATTTTTTGTTGAAAAAAAGCGTTCCATCAATTTCAGATCAACGAGATCGTCATCGATAACCAGAACTTTGTGTGACATTTTAAATTTGATTCCCGATTGGTTAAAAATTATCGAAAAGTCCGCCGCATTTGTAGGAATGGCAATATGTAAAAATTCACGCCGCAGGCTGAGGGGCGTTCACCTGCGGCATGGTTAAAGGCAATGCTAATCATTTTATTAGCATCGCAATTAAAAATATACCGGCGTTTTGATTAACTGGGAGAAATTTAAGAGAACTGATCTGGCGTTAGTTCCTGCTTTCACTTCCAAATCCCAATCTGCATCGTGAATATTTCCGGAGGCATTGTCGCTGGCTCTGACCGTAACGCCCGTTAAATAGGAAATCGCTTTGACGAATTTTTCACCGGCTTCACCCCAACCGATCTCACAACCGTAGATGTCAAGCGTCGCATTTGCTGAAAACAACTTGCCCATCGCTTTCCATTCGTCCATATTTTGGGTGACGGATTTCAAATCTACCAGCTCGTTAGCGCTTAACAGAATGCTTCCGGGTGCACCGTGACAGAAGAATGATAAATGATCGATTTTTTGTTTTTTCCACTCGATTAATTCTTCTAACGTCAAATTGATGGTGCGCAAATTTGCATCCTCAAAGTCGTAAACCACCACCACACCATATTCTTTGGTCGCTTCGGCAATTTTATTCGCATTCTGAATATTGCTGGAAATGAACAGCACATTCAGCTCGTTTTCGGAAACGGATTCCGCTTTTTTCGTTGCCACATCGTTATTGTTCCTCTCATCGCCTGCAAAAGCGATTAAACTCATTCCGAACAACAGAACAAAGAATAACACATAACCCTTTTTCATTTCCCAACCCTTTCATCTTCTTGATTCATAAGTTGCACGTATTTCTGCTTAATTCTAACACAAAGATTGTACCAGTTTTGATGAATATAGAGGAAATAGCAGTTGAAATCTAAATATTTTAAATATCTTTTTGTTGTTGATATTTATAGACTTATGTTTATAAGTACATAGTCAGTTCTGTTCAAAATTGTCCGGGATAAAAGGTGGGTTTTGTTTTGATTTCAAATTAATAATAAATCAGTTGGCTCTTATTTCAAAATGAAAAATCTTTACTTGATGCTGATCGATTCACGGCAGATAGATTGATCGGCAATAAATGGTTCAAGGAAAATGATAACATTGCGGTCATTGAGAAGTTGATTGATTTCTGTGAAAATCTAACCCAACTTCGACACTTGTGTTAGTTAAGTTTAATATTTTCAATAAAACT
>CAYYMH010000034.1:0-43926 GCA_964472785.1 uncultured Cytophagia bacterium
GCTAACCGGGAAGTATTTTTTTAGATTTCTGATTGATAGAATCGTTTCTTCTTTGGGGCGGTGACTCGTTCGATCCATTGGCAGATTATATTTATTTCATATTAATAATTTTGTAAGTCAATTTTTTGAAAGTAGTAATTTGTGATTTGTCCTGACTAAAAAATATCTCCAAAGAGAATATTTTATTTCTGGGAATATTGAATGATACTGAATGGTTATTTTCGATCATCATTTCACCGTTTGGTACCGGTTCTTCAGCCATGGTGATTTCTCGTGCTGAAGATATTTTTTGAAAAAAATGAACTCGCGCCATCTCATCGTGATTTGAAACTGTGAAAAATCTCAAAATAATTGATTCGCTCTGCTCACATTTTTTAATACTCGATAATATGACCGTATCAGGAGAGACGGAGACAAATGCCCCTTTTTGAGGCAATTGATTTGTTGGTCCGTCAATTTGTTTCACCAAAGGCTGTGATGAAATATTATACGCGGTTTTAAAGCTATTTGATGTTAACCAGTTGCCTGCGTGAGGAATAAGTGCATAAGAAAATTCGTGTTTGCCCAGACACTGAGCTTCGGGTGTTTTAAAGCGCCAGCCATCCCTGTCTTTCCGTGTTAGCAAATCGTAACGAGCCAAAGAACCTACACACCGCAGCAATGTCAGGGCAATTATACTGGATGCTCCATTTTTTACTTCGTATTCGGTTAGGTCCGGACTTGCCACAGTTAAACCGTGGGATGAATCATTTATCGACACAAAATGCTGAAACGGGTGGGTGGGCATCGGATCTTCAATCCACCCTGCTTTTGAAGGAACTTCAATTTCCCGTTCTATGATATCAAAATGACCACCCGCATGGGATTTTTGGCTGTTCATTTTCGTCGGAAAAAGTACGCGCAAGCGGTGGTCTTTGGCTCTGTTATCTATTTCAGTTTTAATAAAAACGTGATTCGTTTTTGCAGACAGAGAAATTTGAGAAACAACCCGACATTTTACTCTGTTTTCACTGCGACTTTGGCGGCTATGCGTTATTTCAGCCGGGAGATACATGTTTCCTTTAATTTCAAAGGTAGCTTTGACAAATCCTTGTTCAATAAGCGCTATTTCAGGCTGGTCAGAAAACCCGGTGATGAGTTGATCCTTCAAAGGGTACGAATAAGTGTATTCATCACCAACATCAGCGCCATCTTCAAACAGATTACAGTTGTAAAAGCTGCTTTTCATCTTTTTGTCGAAAACATCAAAAGTTCCGTTATCTTTGATTTCAATTTTCAAATAGTCATTTTCAATAAAGCGCGTTCCGATTTTGAGATCGGTTGAGTATTCACCCATTTCTGTAGCAGGTTTTACTGAAAAAATTTTGTAACCACAGGAAGGGATGTTTTCTGCAATGAACGTAAAAGATACCTGCCTGACAGTGATGGGTTTCGGTTCTCCGTTGGGCTGAGTTTTAAGTTTTTCCGTGAGTTCGATGTTTGTTACCTGACAGGGGATAAGTACGTTTTCGTCATCATAAATTTCGATATAAAACAATTCGGTAGCTTCCGGGAAATCGACAGCTGCGTTTAAAACTTCAGTGCGCTTCCAGTTCATCGGATTAAATACCAGCAAGAAAGCCTGAGCAGAAGAAAGCTGCTCATAATCAGGGCAATTGAAAATACCGAACAAACTCCGATCAATTAACTCCAACGCGATTTCTTCCGCCCAATCAAAGCGGGTCAACATCTGCCGATGCACTGCGTCCACGCTACATCCGCAAATGCTATCGTGAGGTTGATTTTGTAACAGATATTTCCAGGCTTGCCAGAGTTGAGCGGTTGGGAAATTTCCGTTTAAAGACCAGGCAATCGTTGCCAATGGCTCGGCATATTTTTCCAGTAAACGCTCGCAGCGCTTGTTTCGTTTTTTGAGGTACATTCGAGTGGAAAGCGTTCCGGGCAGCAGGTTTACAGCCCGGTTGTCCCGGAGTTCACCGCTGATGGTGGTTGGTTTTTTGATTTCACTTTTTAATAAATTAAAAAAATCTGGCAGACTATTTTGGACAACTTCAGCCTCATCCTGAATCAGATTTGCGGCGTGGATAATATAATTCAAATCACGTTGAGCTTCAACATGATCGCAACCGTTCATTAATAGCAAATGGTTTGCTGATGATTTTGCAGACCGCTCTTCGATAATTTCCAGCAGCCGACTTTTGAGTTGGTGTTCGTTTTTGGGCAAAGCAACTCCATAGCAATAACCGCCAGCGTCTGGTAATTTATAAAGAAGAACTGCGGAACCATCCGGTGATTTCCAGACTAATTCGGATGGTATTTCATCGCCGCCGATACCTCGCCACAAAATTGCGGTATCAATTTCAAAATTATTGAAGATTTGGGGAAGTTGAGAAATATGACCGAAAGCATCGACAACATAGCCAATTTTCATCACCTTGCCCATTTTCTGCGCCTGCTGGTGCCCCAACAACAAATTTCGTATAATCGATTCACCGCTTACTAAAAATTCATCGCAAAGCACATACCACGGACCGACAAGAATTCTCCCTTGTTCAATATAATTTTTCAAAACATCTCGCTTTTCCGGACGAAGTTCCAGATAATCTTCCAAAATCACTGTCTGCCCGTCAAGATGAAAACATTTGAAATCCTTGTCTTCTTCCAACAGCATGATCAAATTGTCGATTAAATCGATCAACTTGAGCCTAAACTGTTGATAGGTGAGATACCATTCCCTGTCCCAGTGCGTATGGGCTATAATATGGAGTAGCTTCTTTGGCATAGATGAATCCTTGATTGCAAAATTTGTCGTCAGTTGCCTGAAATGTGACCGATGGATGAAAAACAAGACAGGTTATTGAAATGAACAGCAGCACTTTCAATTAATGCTGTTAAATGAAAAGTTTAATGCCCGAGTGACATTGCTTTGTTATTGTAATTTTGAACCTTTGATTTCCAGTAAAACACGGACATGATTATTTACCGTTGTTTGTTTTGCAACGATTCTTCCACCACTCATCTGAGTGGAGATTGATCCGAAACCAGATAAAGAAGAGTCACTGTGCCATTTTTTGATGTACGCTGCCCAGCGATAAGCGTCAACAACCGCAGCTCTTTCCCTGGTTTGCATATCAATTTTTGTGCTGTCACTTGGTGGTGTTTTGCCGAATCCCGGCGCTAATATGGTGTCCCATAACGTATCATAACCGGCAGCAACCAGTTGTTGTTTGAATTCAGGCTGCTCCGGATTTGCTAATACTGAATCGCTCAAACTGCTCAAGACCACCAGCATAGAATCATAATTAATGGGCTTCGGTTTGATGGTTTGAACAGTGGATTCTCCCTGTTTAGCTTCCATTTGGGAAAGTTCACCTGTTTTTTCTTCGTCTTTTTTGCCGCAAGTGATGATTAAGAATAACGTACAAATTAAAACGAATAGCGAGAAATATTTTTTCATCTTAATCTCTCCAAAAATGAAAAGCTGTTCCAACCTTCATTTGCAGGATGAAACAGCCTTAGTTTCCGTTGTTATGTTCCGATATGCCAGGATGCCAAATAATTCTTCTGCTCTTCGGTTAATTCATCAATTTCGATTTTCATTGATTTTAATTTTAACTTCGCCACCCAGTCTTCGATGTGAGTGGGGACATTATAAACTTTGGCTTTTAATTTTCCCTCTTGTTGAATCACATATTCGGTGGCAAGTGCCTGAGTCGCGAAACTCATATCCATCACAGAAGCCGGGTGTCCCTCTGCGGCTGCTAAATTGATTAATCGCCCTTCAGCCAACAAATTGATGCGATTGCCGTTTTTAAGAACGTATTGATCGACATAGTTTCGAATATCGGTACGAACTTCAACAGCGATTTTTTTCAGACCCGGTATGTCCAGTTCAACATTAAAATGACCCGAATTAGCAACAATGGCGCCGTCTTTCATTTTCTCAAAATGTTCTGCTCTGATAACATTTATATCGCCTGTCAATGTGCAGAAAAGATCACCAATGGGCGCCGCCTGATCCATCGGCATGACCCGGAATCCGTCCATCGCTGCTTCTAATGCCCGAATGGGATCAACTTCGGTAATAATGACATTGGCGCCCATGCCCTTACAGCGGGTTGCAAAACCACGGCCACACCAACCGTATCCTGCGGTGACCACATTTTTTCCGGCTAATAAAATATCGGTAGCTCGGATAATGCCATCCACCGTCGATTGACCGGTACCATATCGGTTATCAAACAGGTTTTTTGTCATGGCATCATTCACGGCGATTACAGGAAATTGAAGGGCGTTGTCACGTTCCATTGCCCGAAGCCGAATTACGCCGGTGGTGGTTTCTTCCATGCTGCCCAAAATTTGTTCGCCGATTTCGGGGTGATCAGAATGAATGTTTGAGACCAAATCAGCGCCGTCATCCATTGTCACCTGAGGAAAATGTTCAATCGCCGTTTTAATGTGATCATAGTAGGTTTCAGTGTCTTCACCCTTAATTGCGAAAACCGGTATGCCAAAATCTTTCACTAATGAGGCAGTAACATCATCCTGCGTGGACAGGGGATTTGATGCGCATAAAACGAGATCTGCACCGCCTGCCTTTAACGTACGCGCCAGATTTGCTGTTTCGGCCGTCATGTGTAAGCAAGCAGACATTTTCCGTCCCTGTAACGGTTTTTCTTTTTCAAATCGGTCCCGAACCAGCTTTAATACTGGCATGTCATTGTCTGCCCATTCAATACGTTTTTTTCCATCAGGTGCCAGTTTAATATTCTTTATATCGTAATTCACAAAACCTCCTGTTATTATTTTCAATTATCGTCATTGAAATGTGTGTTAAAGATGTAGCAAAATTATGAACATATTTCACAAAGTAATCTTTTAATTAGCGCGCCAATTTTTCAGCCATATCTGTTTTTTCCCAGCTAAAATCTTTTTCTGTTCGACCAAAATGACCGTAAGTTGCCGTTTGCCGGTAGATCGGTCTCCGCAAATCTAACGTTTCGATAATTCCTTTTGGCGTCAGGTCAAAATGTTTTCTCACCAATTTTGAAATCTCCAAATCCGGAAGCTTTCCTGTACCATCCGTATCAACCATTACAGAGACAGGCTCTGCGACGCCAATCGCATAGGCTAATTGAATCGTACATTTATCGGCGAGCCCGGCAGCGACAATATTTTTAGCAACGTATCGCGCTGCATAGCAGGCAGAACGATCTACTTTGGTTGGGTCTTTCCCGGAAAAAGCGCCGCCGCCATGGGACGCAAACCCACCGTAGGTGTCCACAATTATTTTACGTCCGGTCAATCCGGCATCGCCCTGTGGCCCGCCGATCACAAAACGACCGGTTGGATTAATGTGAATGATGATTTCGTGATCATTGACCATGTTTTCCGGAATTACAGGTTTGACAACATATTTAATCAGGTCATTTTTCAAATCAACCAATTTGATATCAGGATTATGTTGGGCAGAAATAACAACGGTATTTACCCATTTTGGTTTATCATTTACATATTCGACTGTGACTTGAGATTTACCGTCAGGCCTTAAATATGTGAGAATATTTTTTTTTCGAACATCTGCCAATCTTTTGGTTAGTTTATGCGCTAACATGATGGCAGTTGGCATTAACTCTTCGGTTTCATTGGTGGCAAATCCAACCATCATCCCCTGGTCTCCGGCGCCGTCACGGTCAACACCCATAGCAATGTCTGGTGATTGCTGATCTATTGTTGACAGAACTCCGCATGTCTCTGAGTCAAAGCCAAATTTTGCATCGATGTAGCCAATATCATGAATTACGCTGCGAACAACTCTGGGGATATCAACATACGTTTTTGTGGTAATTTCGCCGCCAACGATTGCTAATCCGGTGGTGACAAATGTTTCGCACGCGACGCGCCCGTTAGGGTCATCTTTGTAAATTTCATCCAAAACCGCGTCAGAAATTTGATCTGCTATTTTATCAGGATGCCCTTCTGTGACTGATTCCGATGTGAATAAAAATGATTTCATTTTCC
This sequence comes from uncultured Cytophagia bacterium, assembly GCA_964472785.1. Classification (GTDB taxonomy): domain Bacteria; phylum Zhuqueibacterota; class Zhuqueibacteria; order Thermofontimicrobiales; family Thermofontimicrobiaceae; genus CAYYMH01. The sequence goes on from CAYYMH010000034.1 coordinate 6,022, forward strand.
GCTCCTCTAATCTACCAGTATGGTTCGTTTATTGAATTTATAATTTTGCAAGTTGATTTTTTAAATATTGAATTTTTTCTATCGGAGTCGGATCAACTCCGTTTAAAATCGCCAAATAATAGCTGACAACGTCCCCGAAATAGATCAATGAGAAAAGTCTTGCCAATTTTGACTTTCCTTCGGTTTCCAGTTCAATAATTGGATTTGTGACCTGCTCCAAAATTTCTTTTGAAATATCCATTCTCCGGTTGTTTCTGGGATGATCTTGAAGATCGTGTAAATAGATGATTTGGAAATTTTTCAGCAGCGCTGGCAACTGTTCCCAGCCGACAATTTCATTATGATTGAGCTCAGGGAAAACATTACAAAACGCCAGAACTTTGGCATTCTCTGAAAACTGACCTTTCCAACGTAGTGCAACGATGTCGAGCAAATCGTTGGTGCTGTAAATAATGGGTATTTTGGCCTGCAACTTTTGTGCTAAATTCAGCGCCGGATTGGATGTTGAATCAGGTGAATAGACTTTTGCTTTTTTTTGCAGCAAAAGAATCGTTTCTTCAAAATCTGCTGTCTTATCTCCTACGAGATGCGCTTTCATTAGCGAGAAAATCGCCGGGATACTCAAATAACCCAAGGCGGTACGCGGCGGGACACCATCAGGAATGGTGATAACCGGAGTTTTATCCTGTCGGGCTTTTTGTTTGAGCGTGCCGCCTGATGTAATGCACAAAATTTGAGCGCCTTTTGATTTTGCATCCTCATAACTGCTCAGTGATTCTTCGGTATTGCCGGAAAAGCTTGTTACAACGACTAAACTCGATGAGTCCACAAATTGAGGCAAATAATAATTTCGGTTGACAATAGCTGGTATCTCTAATTCATCGCCAAAATAGGAAATTATCAGATTTCCGCCAATTGCAGATCCACCCATTCCACTAAAAACAATATTTTTTATCGGATCATCGGATAAGTGGAAATCAAAGCTGTTGCCGATTTCAACTGCGTGTCGAAATTGCTCGGGAAAAGTAAACAATAATTTTAGCATGTCCTGCTGATCTACCTGACGAATCAGTCTTTTGATGTCCATGGTTGTTCTTTCAGCTAAGTGATTTTCAGTTTATAGCGCGTGGCCATCACATTTCGAATATAGGTTTCGATCTGCTCGGATGTCTTCATCTGCAAGGCTTTCTCAGCGATCTGCTGAGCATCGGAAAAGGTCACCTGACGAATTATTTTCTTGACCTCCAATAACGTAGCCGGACTGACACTTAACTCGTCCAGGTCTAATCCCAACAGAATAAGCGTTGCCAACGGATCGGCAGCCATTTCACCACACATGCCTACCCACACTCCTTTGCTGTGTCCCGCATCCACCACGTTTTTAATAATTCTCATTACCGACGGCGGTAATCGTTTGTAAAGGTGGGCGACTTTGATGTTAGCCCGGTCAGCGGCAACTGTGTATTGGATTAAATCGTTGGTTCCGATACTCAAAAAATCCACTTCTTCAGCAATTGCATCGGCCATAATGGCAGCTGATGGAACCTCAATCATTGCTCCAATTTCTATCTTATCGTCAAAGGGTTTGTTTTGCGAAATCAATTCTCCTTTAACTTGATCAATTACATTTTTGGTTTGAACAATTTCTTCAACACATGAAACCATTGGAATGAGAATTTTAACATTGCCGTGAGCACTGGTACGCAAAATCGCTCTTAATTGTGACTTGAACAACTGTGGTTTCTCCAAACAATAGCGAATGGCACGCCAACCCAAGACCGGATTGGCTTCATCCGGGATCATAATGGATCGTGGTTTTTTATCACCCCCGATGTCCAAAGTTCTGATAATCACCGGATGGGGACTCAATTTTTGAACGATTTTTTTGTATTCGTTATATTCATCTTCCTCAGTTGGTATTTTTTCCCTGGTTAAATAAAGATACTCTGTCCTGAACAATCCCACCCCTCGGGCACCGTAATTGATGATCGTATTGATCTCATTTGGGAAGTCCAGATTGGCGGATAATTCTACATCTTTGCCGTCTAATGTTCGACAAGGAAGTTCTCGAAATTCGGATAGATTTTTGGTGAGTTCATCATATTTTTCTCTGAGTTTCAAATATTCTGTCAGCACTGCTGATGTTGGATTTAAAATGACTTCACCATTCTGGCCGTCAATGATTGCGGTATCTCCGGTATTTGCCAAAGCAGTGATCTTTTTTAATCCGACAACTGACGGAATTTCCAGTGAGCGCGCCATGATCGCGGCGTGTGAGGTTTTACCTCCCAGATCAGTGGTAAACGCCAGAACTTTTTGTTTGTCCATCAAAATCGTTTCCGATGGTGTTAGATCGTGCGCGACAACAATCGCTTTTTTGATGATGTTGGTTAAAAATTGGGATTGTCCGCCTTGAATATTTCGGATCAGGCGTCGTTTTACATCCTTGATATCAGCGACGCGTCCTAAAAAATATTCGTTATCCACATTTTCCAATGATTTTTGATACTCCTCCATGACATTGTAATAAACGAAATCAGCATTTTTACATTGTTGTTCAATTTGCGTTTCCGTTTCATTTATTATCACAATATCTTCTAACAGAAATTGGTGGGCGTCAAAAATTTCTTCACCTTCTTTTCCGATTTTTTCTCTCGCTTGATCTTGTATTTGAAATAATTCCTTTTTTGTTTTATTAATGGCTTTCTTAAATTTTTTGATCTCACCAGCAATCTGTTCGGGTGAAATATCACGTTCTTCAACTTTAATGACATCACCAGTGAGTTTAAAGATTTGACCAATGGCAATCCCGGGTGAAGCCGGTACGCCTTTCAATTTTATCATCTCTTTAGGATTTTTTTTCATTTTGGTCATCTTCTTGATTAAATTTATTATTGATTAATTCTTCCAGCGCTTTCATGGCTTCCTGCTCATCCGGCCCCTCTGTCTTCAAAAGCAGTTTGTTTCCTTTCGCAGCAGCTAACATCATTACCCCCATGATGCTTTTTCCATTCACTTCACGTCCGTTTTTCGATAAAGTAACATCTGCTTCATATTTGGCTGCAAGCTTCACAAAAAGAGTGGCCGGTCTGGCATGAAGACCATCTGAATTTTGTATGACAACTTCATTTTGAATCATCGCATTATCATCTTAAATTTAAGACATCAATATTGTTATTGTTTTCGATATTTTAAACGCATATTATTTTTTTAAAACTGGTCTGCTCAAAATTAGGCTGAAAAAATAAGTCCAACAATAATCGAGCTGATTATGCTAATAATTAACAATAGATCAACAGAAATTCGCTCTTTACGCATAATTAAAAATGAGATGAAAGCTGAGATGATAAAAACATAAGCGCCCTTGAACTGATAGCCTGATTTCGTTATCTTAGCGGTCACAGCGACAATCTCTATTCCAAGCGCCAGATTAATTAGGTAATTCATGATTTGGGAGACTTTTTTCGTGCCCCTGATGGAGAGATTGCGAATAATATCAAAGCCATTTTGATAACTAAGTACCAATCCTCGTATTCGACCATAAATATGGAAAATATTATAGAAAATTAAAAAAACAATAACACCCCATAATTCAAAGAAAAATAAAAGGGTAACACCCAGGGTTGCCGCTGCTGGCAATAAAAGCTTCCAGTAAAAGGTGTCGCCGATAGCGCCCAGCGGACCAATAATTCGTTTTTTAAAGACTTTTATCGGATGTCTGTCGTCCCATTTTTTTGTGATTGCTTGCTGTTCGATATTTGCAATTGCTCCCAACGCATAGGTAACCATATAAGGATGCGAGTTAAAGAAAGAGAGGTGCCGTTTCAGAAAATCCACTTGTTTATGTTTGTCGGAAAATAATCGTTTGGCAATTGGTATTAAACAGAAGCAGAATCCGAGACCTAACATCCGTTCATAATTCCACGCCGCCTGGACAAGGAAGGTTCGAAAAAACACGGCAACGAGATCTCTTTTCCGTATATGCTTCATCTTTCCAAATTTAGTTAAAATGAAAATTATATGAGAAATATTATCCAAATCAAAAATGAGACAATTGCCGATGCAACGAAATACCATTGGGTATTTTTGTTGACGAAAATTGTGGCAACAGTACCGAATCCGACACCGAACACCGCATATTTTGCCAGACCAAAGGCATAATCAAAATCTGGATGAATCCAGCCGATGATCGGTTTTAAAATTACCAGCCCAAGAGAAAATCCAATTACCGTTAAAATGAATCCCATGAAAAAAGAATGTAACAACCCGATAATATTTAATTGGGATATTTTTGTTAAATTTCCCTTTTCAGCAGCTTGGTCAGCCTGGTGCATCAGCATTAGGTTTTGTTTTCTGACATAATCCACCAGGAAGCCACCGGCTTTGCTGATAAGTAAACTGTAAACGAGACAAAGAATTATAATGATATTGATCGTATTAAAATTGTGATCAACAAAATAAACCATCATTCCTGCCGCCACAACCGCCCCGAGATTGGCTTCAGAGCCATGTTTACCGCCGCTTGGAATATTAATCAGCCACGGCAGCTCAAGTAAAACCCCGATCGAAACACCCGCTTCGAACTGACCAAAAATAAGCCCGATTACAGGACAGGTCACCAACGGCTGATTGATCATGATTTGCCAGCCGGCTGTGGTGTCAACTGCAACGATGCCTCCGATCAAGCCAATGATGATAACTGCTGGAAGATATTCCATTGAATGTAAAATTTCCCAAATTGGTTTACATGTTGACTGCTGTATATTTTATATTATGATTTACGGTTCAGAATCATTTTCAATAAATTTTCCAAATCTTGCTGAGATTCGGAAGACGGGAGTTGATTCAAATACTGCTGAGCTCGCCGGATTCGCTGCGATACTTCATTCTTCGTGAATTCGGAGGTGCCGGAATCATCAAATAATTTTTTTACATACAAAATATCATCGTTACTGATACGATTTTTTTGATAAATCCTTAATATTTCATCCCGAGTTGTGGCATCGGCAAAGTTCATCGCATGGACGAAAAGAAACGTTTTTTTCTTTTGTTTAATGTCACTGCCAAAAGTCTTTCCACTGGTCAATTCAATGTCTAAAAGATCATCTTGTATTTGAAAAGCAGAGCCCAATTCTTTGGAATATTTTTTTAACGCCTCTCGCTCTTTATCATTTCCCCCGCCGATTATCGATCCGATATCCGCCGCCATCATCAACAGAAGTGATGTTTTTTTTTCGACCATCGAAATATATTGTTCGAGTTCAATATTATGCCGGGTCTCGAATTCTTTGTCCATTGCCTGACCTTCACACAACTCGATTATCCCGGAAGTAAATATATCACAAATTTCCCTGATTCTATCCGATGGAGTTTTGAGTAAATAACGGTATGATAACGCTACCAAACCATCACCCGCCAGAATAGCCGTGGCGACATCCCATTTTTTATGAACTGTTTCTCTGCCTCTTCGTTTATCATCATTATCCATGATATCGTCGTGTACGAGCGTAAAGTTATGTAACAGTTCAACAGCGAGCGCCGGATAGATACATTTTTGTTCATTACCGCCCATTGCTTTGCATGAAAGCATTAAAAGAATCGGGCGTAGCAGTTTTCCATTGCCATCCAAAACATATCGGACAGGCGCGTAAAAAATTTCGGGTGTTTCCTTGTGTGCAACTTTTACTAATTCCGCTGATATGAGTTCGCGGTATGTTTTTATTCTCGACTCAAAGCTTGACAATTTAAACCTCGAGTTTATGATTTAGATAAAAAACGCGAAACAAGGCGCTGACCTTTGTTACAAAGGCATCCTGAATGATGCCTTGCGAATAATAAGTTGAAAATAAAGATACAAAACTTTAGTTTCAGAATCAAGTAAAAGTTTATATTGAAGGCAACATGTGTTATTCACTTATTAATAATGTGAAAGACCGGTTAGATGGTTCGTTTATGTGGGAGCACATGTACATCCATTACATTAATAATCCCATAAATTATCATTCTGATTTGGGTAAATAGGCGGATTAGCGTGTTTGCGAAACTCCTTCAGTGTTTTACTTGATTTTTAAAAAATAAAATGGTATATTATCTTAAAATTTTTTGAAAAATATGGCATTCTTAACAGACATAACAATCGGACAATATTTCCGGACAAATTCGATAATTCATCGGTTAGATCCGCGAACTAAACTCATTTCAATTTTCGCTCTCATGGTAATGCTGATTGCTTCCCACCAAATTATTGCCTTGCTGGTGAATTTTGTCCTTATCATTTCGATTATTTATTTTTCCGAGGTCCCATTTTTGTTAGTACTCCGTAATTTAAGACCTTTTGTTTGGCTGTTTTTGATTACCCTTTTTTTTCATACGTTTCTTTCAAATATGGGCGAACCGTTGTTCAAATTTCCAGTTTTTGATTGGGTCGTGACAAAAGAAGGGCTTTACGCCGGATTCATCTATTCAACCCGGCTGGCAGAATTCGTTTTGATTGCCGCTGTTTTAACGCTGACCACCTCACCGATTGAAATTACTGACGCATTGGAACGTTTTTTTTCGCCTTTTAAACGGTTTGGACTGCCGATTCATGAGCTTATTCTGATGATGACACTGGCACTCAGATTTATTCCGACACTGATTTCAGAAGCTGACAAATTAAAAAATGCACAAATTTCGCGCGGGGCAACCTTTGAGGGTAATTTAATAAAGCGGATTAAAAGTGTTATACCATTAATACTCCCGCTTTTCATTTCGGTTTTTCGTCGGGCAGATGAATTGGCGTTAGCAATGGATTCCCGGTGCTATGTCGGTGGCAAAGGACGGACAACTTTTAAGGAACTCCGGTTTTCAATGAATGATTATATTGCGCTGGTTGGTATATCATTCTATCTGATTTGTTATTTTACGATCATTCTTTTAGTGGGATAGCAACCGATGAACAAGGTCAAAATTCTGCTCGAATATGACGGAACAGACTTTTGTGGTTGGCAAATACAGCCCGGCGTTCGAACGGTTCAGGAGGAGATTCAATTTTCACTAAAGAAAATTTTTAATCAGGAAATTCAGGTTACTGGCGCAGGCAGAACCGACAGTGGCGTTCATGCCAGAGGACAGGTGGCGACTTTTGTTGTTGACACTCAAATGTCAGCCCAACGTCTTGTGGCGGCGCTGAACGGAACGCTTCCCAAAGATGTCCGAATAATTAAAGCCGAACAGGTAGATGAGAAGTTTAATCCTCGCTACGACGCAAAAAAGAGACGTTATTGCTACTATATTACCCGGCGGGAACGTGCGATTCAGCGACATTATTTTTGGTGCTTTAAAGGGAAACTCGATGTTCAAAAAATGCAGACTGCGTCAAATTATTTAAAAGGCACACATGATTTCAAATCATTTTGTCAGGCGGGTGCTGATTTGAAGCATCATTATTGTACAATTGAAGAAATTGACTGGATTGAGAATGGGGATATTTTGATTTTAAATATTGTTGCCAATCGGTTTATTCACAGCATGGTGAGGATAATTGTCGGAACGATGATTGATGTCGGACGAGGATATACGGCAGCGGAAGCTATCCCGGAAATTCTTAACTTGCGTGATCGTCGAAAAGCAGGTCAAACAGCACCGGCAAAAGGGCTTTGTCTTGAACAAATTTACTATTAGTTAGAGAAAAATTAAACAAAATTAAACTTGCGGAGGAAGTATGAAATTTTTTATTGACACGGCCGACATTGAAGAAATTAGAGAGGCAAATCGTTTGGGGGTTTTGGACGGCGTCACGACAAATCCGTCACTGGTGTCCAAGGTGCCGGGTAAATTTGAGGACATCATTAAAGCTATTTGCGAGGAAGTTGATGGCCCGGTGAGCGCCGAAGTCGTGAGTTTAGATGCAGATGGCATGATCAAAGAGGGCAGAGAGCTGGCAAAAATTCACAAAAACGTGGTGATTAAAATTCCTATTGTTAAAGAAGGACTCAAAGCTGTGAAGCAACTGGAATCCGAAGGAATCCGCGTTAATGTGACGTTAGTATTCAGTCCGACTCAGGCATTGTTGGCTGCAAAAGCGGGCGCCAGTTTTGTGAGTCCCTTTATCGGACGTTTGGACGATATCAGTTCTACCGGAATGCAATTGGTCAATGAAATTGTGACAATTTTTAATAATTACGAGATTAAAACCGAAGTTATTGTGGCAAGCATCCGCAATCCGATGCATGTTGTGGAAGCTGCGCTTATGGGTGCTCATATTGCCACGATTCCTTTTAAAGTGATTGATCAACTCACCAAACATCCGTTAACAGACAATGGCATTGAAAGTTTTTTGGCTGATTGGGAAAAGGTGAAAAATCGCTGATTTATTCACGCTTGGGCTGTATGATGTGCTTGAAATTGCATTTTTGGTGAATGGGAACATTATCACGTTAAGTTTTGTATAAACCTTTAATTATAAAAATATCTCAGGTACATTCTACGATGAAAAAAGCGTTTTCATATTTTTTGGTATTTCTGTTAGGCGGACTAATTGGTATCTTCGTTTGGAATTATCAATCTAAAAGACCTGAAGCACCGATTTATTATGAAAGCTCGGTACAGAATGTGGTGACAAATTCAGACAGCCCTGATTCGCTCCCCATTAGATTTGTTAATCGCCAGGAAATTCATGATTCAAGAAAAACGGTTATTACCAGAGCAGTGGAGAAGGTGAGTCCCGCGGTTGTCGGAATTAATGTGATTCAAATAAAATCTTATCGAAGACCCAGTATGCTCTTTGATGATGATCCGTTCTTTCGCTATTTTTTCCCGCAGCGCCAGCAGTTGGTCAAAGGATTGGGTTCAGGATTCGTCATTTCTCCAGACGGCTATATTTTGACAAACGAGCATGTCGTGCATAAAGCAGCCAAAATTATTGTCACCTTGCCGGATGGTGAGAAATACGATGCGCAACCGGTCGCCTCTGATTATATTTCTGACATCGCCTTGCTCAAAATTGAACGAAAGGAAAGTTTCCCCTATGTAACGTTAGGTAATTCCGCTGATTTGATTATCGGTGAGTGGGCAATCGCTTTCGGAAATCCGTTTGGTCTGTTCGATATGGGTCAGCCCTCTGTTTCTCAGGGAATCATCAGCGCAACGGATCGGGATTTTGGCAAGCAAAGTGATGAACGAATTTACAAGGACATGATCCAAACAGACGCTGCAATTAATAGCGGAAATAGCGGCGGACCGCTCGTGAATAGTTTGGGCGAAGTGATTGGGATGAACACGTTTATTTTTTCCGGTAGCCAACAGGCGGGTACTTCGATTGGACTTGGATTTGCTATACCGATCAACCGTGTAAAAAATATTATCAAAGAATTGAGAAAATACGGGTCGGTTGATCGGACATTCACCACAGGTTTATCGGTTGTGAATTTGACGCGAAGCTTTGCCGCTTATCTTGGTATTCAACAAATTGATGGTGTGATTGTTGCAGGTGTGGAACCAAACAGTCCGGCTTCTCGCGCCGGGTTGCAAGTCGGTGACATCATTGTGAAAATAAATGATAATCCGATCACATCCACGGAATCCATCGAGAAAGTATTTGACGATTTAGACGCTAAAGCAGGGGATGTTCTTCAACTGGTCATATTCAGAGAAAATGAATTTTTTAAAACACAATTAAAACTGGAAAAGGTAAATTGAGGAGCGATACTTGATTCCGCGTTATACGCGTTCGCCCATGGGAGCTATTTGGACGGATGAGAATAAATTTAAAAAATGGCTGGATGTCGAAATATGCGTGTGCGAAGTGCAGGCGGAATTGGGACTGATTCCGGAACGTGCGGTGCAACAGATAAAAGAAAAAGCAAATTTTGACATCGCACGAATATTGGCAATAGAGAAGGAAGTCAAGCACGATGTCATTGCCTTTTTGACAAATGTCGGAGAATATGTTGGTGAAACGTCACGTTACATTCATCTGGGGATGACGTCTTCGGATTTGCTGGATACTGCTAATGCGCTGCTGATGCGTGAATCCGGAGAAATTTTACTGGATAATCTGGAAAGTTTAAAAGAAGCGTTAAAGATAAATGCTCTCAAATACAAAGATACTGTTTGCATCGGCAGATCGCATGGTATTCACGCGGAACCGACAACTTTCGGATTAAAAATGGCGCTCTGGTATGCGGAAACTGACCGCAATATCCAGCGTCTTCAACGGGCAATCGAAACCATTTCGGTGGGAAAGATTTCAGGTGCGGTTGGCACGTTTGCTCATTTGGATCCGATTATCGAGGAAAAAGTCTGTGAAAAATTGAAGCTGAAACCGTCTCCGATTTCGACTCAAGTCATCCAGCGGGATCGTTATGCGGAATTTTTAACGACCATTGCTTTGATCGGCAGCTCACTGGAAAAATTTGCCACTGAAGTGAGAAATTTGCAGCGCACAGAATTATTGGAAGCCGAGGAGTATTTTTCAAAAGGTCAGAAGGGTTCCTCTGCCATGCCCCATAAACGCAATCCGGTGACCTGTGAGCAGATTTCAGGACAGGCTCGTGTGCTGAGGGCAAACGCTATGGCAAGTCTTGAAAATATCAGCCTCTGGCATGAGCGCGATATCTCTCACTCTTCGGTGGAACGGATTATTTTACCGGACAGTACAATTTTGCTTGATTACATGTTAAATAAATTTACCGCTATTGTGCGACAGTTGTTGGTTTATCCGGATAATATGCTGAAAAATTTGAATAAAACCAATGGATTGATTTTTTCCCAATCAATATTGTTAGCATTGACAAAAAAAGGGATTCTCAGGGAGAAAGCTTATTCACTGGTTCAGGATGTTGCTATGGAGTGCTGGACAACCGGACAAAATTTTAAGGAATTAATTTTAAAAAATTCTGACATATCCGAACAACTGACAAGAAAGGAGATTGATGAGCTATTTGATTTGAAAAAACATTTAAGAAATGTAGATAAAATTTTTCGGAAAGTTGGGATAAAATAAATTAACCGATAAATTCAAACTGGAGTGTTTAAATTGAAGAAGAAAAAAAAGCTTAATGATGGTATAGGTAAAAGTGTTTATGCTACAACCGAGTCGGAAAAATTGATTCAGGAATTCATGGATGATGCTATCCCGATGGATGGTTCACAGAAAACCAGGATTAAGGGGAAAGGGATCATAAATAACCGAATGTCTGCTCATTTATTTGAATATCTTGAAGGATTTAATGTGCCGACACATTTCATAAAGACAATCGGGGATCGTGAAATGCTGGTGAGAGAACTGAAGATGATACCTGTGGAAATATTTGTCCGGAATATCGCTTCAGATATGTTTTTTCAGAAATATGGAATTGAAAAAGGTACGGAATTAAAATGTCCGGTAACAGAGTATTATTTTAAAAATGAAGAACATAAAGAATTAATGATCAATCAATCTCATTTTATTGCACTCGGTTTGGCAACAAATGACGAATTGAAAATGATCGAACGGTTGGCATCGAAAATAAATGCGGTGTTAAAATCGTTTTTTATGCGCCGGCAAATTAAGTTAGTTGATTTTAAATTGGAATTCGGACGATACAAAGAAAAAATTGTACTCGGTGATGAAATTACGGCGGATACCTGTCGGTTTTGGGATTCCTCGTCCGGAGACCCGTTGGATAACGACGTATTCGCGCTGAGTAAATCGAACATTGAAAACGCATTTCAGGAAATAGAAAGTAGAATTTTAACATAATCAGCAAAAAGGGGCAAATTGGCTAAAGAAAGTTTAGGTGTCTTATTGTCAATGCTGTTGTTCAGCGTTGTCATTCTGATGGGTATAATTTATACTGGTGGCATTGTTTTAAAGATTTTGTTTGTGATCAGCATTTTGATGATTTGTTTTACCGTATTTTTTTTCCGCGATCCCAAAAGACAAATACCAGCCGGAAAAAACCTAATTCTTTCTCCGGCGGATGGAAAAATAATTTCCATAAAAGAGGTCAATGAAACTGAGTTTCTCAAAACGGATGCCGTTAACATCAGTATTTTTATGTCTGTTTTTGATGTTCACATCAATCGAATTCCGATGGACGGAAACGTGAGTTATTTTGATTATAAGCGGGGAAAGTTCCACCAGGCTTTTCGCGAAGTTGCTTCTTATGAGAATGAACAAACAATGATCGGGATTGAGAACGAGCATGTGAAAATTTTGTTCAAACAAGTCGCCGGAATCGTGGCGCGTCGAATTGTCTGTCATCTGCGGGAAGGCACGGCAGTAAAAAAAGGGGAGCGCTTTGGCATGATCAAGTTTGGGTCCCGTGTTGACATTTTTGTTCCCAAAAATCTTCGAATCAACATTCGGCTAAATGAGCGAGTAAAGGCTGGCGGAACAATTTTAGGCTCTTATGATACGAAATAAAAAAAGTTTTATCCCAAATCTATTCACGACCTTAAATATTTTCTGCGGTTTCTTTGCACTTGTGAGCATCGTTGAGGACAAGATAGTTTCTGCAGCATGGTTAATCACACTGGCAGGAATTTTTGATCTGTTCGATGGCCAATTAGCCCGCTTAACAAAGACCAACAGCAGTTTCGGTTCGGAATTCGATTCATTAGCCGATGTCATTTCATTCGGTGTTGCGCCATCCCTGTTGATTTACAAAATTTACTTTTTTAAATTTGGAATTTTAGGAAGTTTTATTAGTTTTGTGCCATTAATATTCGGATGTATCCGCCTGGCAAGGTTTAATGTGAGTTTCAGAGATAAGAAAAAAACACATTTTGTTGGTCTTCCAATTCCCATTGCTGCCGTGTCTCTCGTTTCGTTTGTTATTTTCAACTACTATTTTTGGAATGAAATGTATTTGACGCGATTGTTAATTCCGCATCTGATTTTTATCAGTGTTTTGATGATCAGCAAAGTAAAATATTATGTGCTTCCTAAATTGTCACTTCAAAAAGGAAAAGAAAACACATTTAAAATTTTGTGTTTAGCGATTATGGTTACAATATTATTTGTTTTTCCCAATGAGGCATATTATCCGATAATCCTACTCTATATTGTCTGGGGAATCGTACGGTATGTTTATGGTCAAATAAAAAGAACAGCGCAAACAGAATGAGATGAAATAATTCAGCATTAGATAAAAAAAGATTGTGTTTTAAAATGAATTTAGTTATATTGGATTAAGTTGTGAAGTTTATGCTGAATTAACAACGGGAAAAGATGACATTCATAAAAAAAAAATCCGCGGGAATCATATTGGTAATCCTGATAATTGGCGCAATACTGGGATCCGGACTGGGGGAAATCGTTGGTTTAATTGTACCGGAAGGAGTGGTTAAACAGTTTTTCCTCCGTTCTGTGACGATCGGATTCGATCCCCTGACGCTTAATTTGGGAATAATGGATTTTACGTTTGGGTTTCACTTTGTTTTGAATGTTATCGGTGTTGTGGGAATTGCTTTTGCAGCGTATCTGCTGCGTTGGTACCATGAGCATCGTTATTAATTGGTTAGGAGGTAACAAGCAATGTTTGGTGCAATCGGCCCTTCAGAATTAATCATCATTATGTTAATCATTTTATTGCTTTTCGGTTCCAAACGTCTCCCCGAACTGGCTCGAAGTCTTGGTAAAGGGATCCAGCAGTTTAAGAAAGCAATGGATGACGTAAAGGATGAAATCGATATCAGTGATATTGATAAAAAACTGAAGGGTTAGTGAAAAAGATAATCTAAATACATCATATTTATCAAATATTTCTGTGGAGGGTAAAATGTTCGGTCTTGGTGTGCCTGAGTTACTTATTATATTTTTTATTATTATTCTCATGTTTGGTGCAAAAAAACTACCCGATCTGGCAAGCGGTTTGGGGAAAGGGATTCGCGAATTCAAAAAAGCCAGCCAGGAACTTGAAGAAGAGGAGCCCAAAAAGATAAAAAAGGGAGAAGGAGAAGAGGAAAGCAAAGAATAATTGATGAGGAACGAATTTGCATTTAAACGAATTTGACTACAGTTCAATTCGACAATTCATTCTGAGCAAAAAATATAATTGCAAAGAGATAACCGCTTATTATCTTAACCAGATCAATGAAGGCAGCGCATTAAATGCCTTCATTTCTGTTTTTAGGGAACGATCGTGCAAACAAGCAGAGCAGATTCATAATAGGCTGGCAAAGGGAAAGGTTGGTAAGCTTGCCGGTCTTGTCCTTGCAGTAAAGGATAATATTAATGTGCAGGGCGAGAGAACAACCTGCGCCTCGAAGATACTTTCTCATTTCATTTCTCCGTATCATGCGACTGTGATCAGGCGACTCGAATCCGAAGGTACAATTATTATTGGCAAAACCAACATGGATGAATTTGCCATGGGCTCATCCAACGAATTTAGTTATTTCCAACCTGTCAAAAATCCGCTTGATAAAACAAAAGTGCCGGGCGGCTCTTCCGGTGGCTCTGCTGCAGCAGTGGCAGCGTCAATGACTATAGCGGCGCTGGGCTCGGATACCGGCGGTTCAATTCGGCAGCCAGCATCTTCTTGCGGTGTAATTGGTATGAAGCCTACTTACGGTCGTGTATCGCGGTATGGCCTGGTTGCTTTTGCATCATCATTTGATCAAATTGGTCCCCTAACGAAAACTGTTGCCGATAATGCCAGAATTTTGGAAGTGATCGCGGGGTTCGATCCGAAAGATGCTACGACGTCACAGATTCCGGTGCCCAATTATTCTGATTTACTCGATGATTCGGTTAGAGAGCTAACAATTGGTCTGCCTGATGAATACTTCGGAAATGGTTTAAACGACGAAGTCAAAGAAAAAATATTAGCCGCTGTAGCACGGCTGCGAAACAAGGGCGCTAAAATAAAAACTCTTTCTCTGCCTCACACCCAGTATGCTGTTTCTGCATATTATATTTTAGCCAATGCCGAGGCATCCTCCAATTTAGCCCGCTACGACGGAGTGCATTACGGGTACCGAACAAAATCAGCAGCGGAACTAAATGAGCTTTATGTCAGAAGCAGGACAGAAGGATTCGGAAATGAAGTAAAAAAGCGAATCCTGCTCGGTACTTACGTTCTTTCTGCAGGCTATTACAAAAAATATTATCAAAAGGCACAGAAGGTCAGACAATTGATCAAACAAGATTTTGAACAAGCATTTCATCAGTGTGACTGTGTGATAACACCAACAACACCGACGACCGCTTTTCGAATCGGTGAAAAAATAAACGATCCGCTTACCATGTATCTGTCCGATGTTTACACCGTAGCAGCAAATTTAACCGGGCTCCCTGCCATGTCTGTACCTTGTGGTCAGGATTCTCAAAATCTACCAATTGGTCTCCAGATTATGGCAAGCCATTTTAACGAGGAAATAATTTACCGTGTCGGATTGGCAGTGGAAAAACTGGAGAATTAACTCGCACTGGTTGTCTTATGAGCAATGGAATTAAATATGAAACGATTATCGGACTTGAAGTCCACGCGCAACTGAACACCGCATCGAAGATGTTTTGCGGATGCGAAACAACATTTGGCCAGCAACCCAATTCGCAGACCTGTCCGGTGTGCCTGGGTATGCCGGGTGTTTTGCCGGCAATCAATCGAAAAGCTGTGGAATATGCAGCTAAAATGGGATTGGCTACAAATTGTCACATTAACGAAGTCTCCAATTTTGCCCGTAAAAATTATTTTTATCCGGATTTGCCCAAAGGATATCAAATTACGCAATATGAAAAACCATTATGTGAAAATGGATTTTTGCTCATTGATACTGATCGGGGAGAAAAGAAAATAGGGATCGCACGCATTCACATTGAGGAGGATGCAGGCAAATCCATTCACTCGGAAAGTTGGATAAAAAAGGATGTAACTTTGGTTGACTTAAACCGTTGCGGAATACCATTGATTGAAATAGTCAGTCACCCCCAAATTCACTCGCCGGAAGAAGCTCGTACGTATTTAACAGTGCTTAAACAAATATTGATTTATTTGGACATTTGTGACGGAAATATGGAGAAAGGGAATTTACGCTGCGATGCAAATATTTCGATTCGGACTTGTGGGCAAAGCGCGTTCGGGAATAAAACTGAACTAAAAAATATGAATTCTTTTCGGACTGTGGAAAAAGCATTGGAATATGAACGAAACCGGCAAATTGATATCCTAAATTCAAACAGGAAAGTAACTGAAGATACACTTTTATGGGATGATGTCAGGAATATTGCTGTGCCGATGAGGAAAAAGGAAAAGTCACATGACTACCGCTATTTCCCGGAGCCGGATCTAATACCAATTCAGATAAACACAAAGCAAATTGAACAACTTCGCCAGGAGATTCCTGAGTTACCTGCTGAGAGAAGAAATCGATTTATATATGAGTTTAACCTCTCAAGATATAAAGCAAATATTTTAACTGAGAAGAAACCAGTAGCAGATTATTTCGAGGAAGCTGCTCATAAAACACAATATCCCAACCTAACGGCCAAATGGGTTGTTGGGGAGATTTTACATTTAATGAAAGATAACAGTCAGGATGATCATATACCCGTAAAGAATGAAAAGTTTGTCGAAGTGCTTCTTCTCCTCAAAAAGGAGATAATAAATCAGACCACTGCGAAAGAAGTTCTCAAAGAAATTGCCGAAACAGGAGAAAACGCAACCGAGCTGATTAAAGAAAAAAAATTATTTCAGGTTTCAGATTCAGATAAACTTAAGAATATTGTGGAACGGGTCGTTCAAGCAAATCTGCTCGCCGTTAAAAAATATAAAGCAGGCAAAACAGAGATTGTTGATTTTATTATCGGGCAAGTGATGCGTGAAACAAAAGGTCGGGCGAATCCTCAAATCGTCAATCGAATTGTTACCAAAATTTTATCCGATTTATAATTTGGAATAAGCCGAAAAATTTCTTGACTTTTATATCTTTTTCGGTTAAATTAAACGTCATGCAAAATTAAAAACAGGAACACACGTAATCCATATTAAAAAGGAGAAGACTAAGGTTTACAGGCTTTAGTTAAAAATTTTTCAAAAACGTGGAGTTGATAATGAGATCCAAACAAATAAAGGAATTGATTGCTTTAGTCGAGTCGAGTAATATACATGAAATTGAAGTCAGTCGTTTTGGTAAAAGAGTGAGAATCACCAAAAATTCTGTGAATTCTAAAACAACCGCTCCTGCTGCTGAACTCGCAAGCGTTTCAAACCCGCCCCCAGCTCCCATGGTTCATGAAACGACAGAACCATCTCCGCTATCATCAGATTCCAAAGGAATGACAGCACCTCAAAAAGAGGAGAATGCCAACATTATTGCGGTAAAATCACCGATGGTTGGTACCTTTTATCGTGCGCCTGCTCCGGATGCTGATCCTTATGTACAGGAGGGGGATATTGTTACTCCCAATCAGGTGCTCTGCATCATTGAAGCGATGAAATTAATGAATGAAATCACCTCCGAATTTCGGGGACGAGTTGTCGAAATTCTTGCTGAAAATGGTAAACCCGTTGAATACGATCAGGTATTGTTTCGAGTAGAAAAATTGTAAAGCAAAACAGCGATTGGAGTCGTCAGATTTGTTTAAAAAGATACTAATAGCGAACCGGGGCGAAATTGCTTTAAGAATTATCCGCGCGTGCAAAGAGCTTGATATCTCAACGGTTGCCATTTACTCCGAAGCCGATGAAGATTCTCTCCACGTTCGTTTCGCCGATGAAGTTGTCAAAATAGGCCCGGCCCCAAGCAGTGCCAGCTATTTAAACATCCCGCGGATTATAAGCGCAGCAGAAGTAACAAATGCTGACGCGATTCATCCGGGCTATGGGTTTTTAGCAGAAAACGCCCAATTTGCTGAAATATGCGAATCGTGTAATATTAAGTTTATCGGCCCATCTTCTTCGATGATTGCGAATCTGGGCGACAAAGTCTATGCCAAGGCAAAAATGAGGGAAGCGAATGTCCCAACAATTCCAGGCAGTGATGGCGTTATTAAAGATGTTGAAACAGCAATGGGCATTGCTGAAGAAATCGGTTATCCGGTTATTTTGAAGGCGACAGCCGGTGGTGGCGGGCGGGGAATGAGAATTGTTCGGGAAAAGAGTGAATTGAAAAATGCCTTCATCACGGCAAGAGGGGAAGCAGAAGCTGCCTTCAGCAATCCTGACCTGTATATGGAAAAATATTTTGAACATCCCCGACACATTGAGGTGCAAATCATGGGAGATCAATATGGTAATATTGTTGCACTCGGGGAACGCGAATGTTCCATTCAACGGAAACATCAGAAACTGATCGAAGAGTCCCCGTCTCCGGCAGTTGATGAAAAATTGAGGAAGCAATTTACCGATGCTGCCGTGAAAGGGGCGCAGAGCGTCAATTATGAAAGCGCCGGTACAATCGAGTTTCTGTTGGATGAGGATGGCCAGTTTTATTTCATGGAAATGAATACACGTATTCAGGTGGAACATCCGGTCACTGAAGTCGTGTTTGGTATGGATTTGCTGAAAAGACAAATAATGCTCGCCGCAGGAGAAAAAATCGATACAGTTTTGAAAGATTTTAAGCTTCGGGGACACGCAATAGAGTGTCGAATAAATGCAGAAGATCCGGATAAAAATTTTCGTCCGAGTCCGGGGAAAATTGAAAGTTTCCACGTACCCGGAGGCCCGGGTGTTCGTGTGGACACCCATGCTTATGCGCAATATGTTATTCCGCCATATTATGATTCACTGATCGCCAAAGCCATTACTTACGGAAAAAACAGAGAGGAAGCAATCGGTCGAATGAAAAGAGCGCTTGATGAGTTTATCATTGAAGGCATATCGACAACTATTCCTTTTCATAAAAAAGTGCTAAATCACGAGAAATTTCAAAAAGGAGAATTTGATACAAAATTTATCGAAACCTATTTAAGTAAACCCAAAAATGAATCATAAAAATTAACACAGGAGAGTCACACATGGATATTCCAAAAGAATTGCTGTACACAGAAGAACATGAGTGGGTACTTGTTGAAGATGATACTGCCACAGTGGGAATTACAGATTACGCACAAGGCGAGTTGGGTGACATCGTTTTTGTCGAGCTGCCCAATGTCGATGATGAGGTAACCCAGGCTGAACCTTTTGGCACGATAGAAGCGGTAAAAGCAGTGTCCGATCTTTTTGCTCCGGTGTCAGGAAAAGTGCTTGAAGTGAACGATGCGCTTCAGGATGAACCGGAAATTATTAACAGAAGCCCATACGATGAAGGCTGGATGCTGAAAATCAAAATATCGGATCGCTCGGAATTGGATGGATTGTTAAGCCCTGAAGATTATGAGAAACAAATAAGCTAACAGGAAAATTTTAAATAGTAAACGTGCAAAATGGAGCGAAGTTATGCCTTTTATCCCGAATACTGATGCAGATCGTAAAAAGATGTTGGAGCGGATAGGTGTTAAGAATTATGAGGAATTAATTTCAAATATTCCGGAGGAGTTGAAAACAAAAGACGGATTGACCTTACCCGATCCATTATCCGAGTTGGAAATGTCGAACTTGCTTCAGGAAAAAGCACGATGTAACCGAAGCACAAACGATATGATCAGTTTTTTGGGAGGAGGCGCTTACGATCATTTTATTCCGGCAGCGGTTGAACACGTCATTTCCAGATCAGAATTCTATACAGCCTATACGCCCTATCAATCCGAAGTAAGTCAGGGAACGTTGCAGGCGATTTATGAATATCAGTCGATGATAGCCGAACTACTGGGGATGGAGGTGGCAAATGCTTCGATGTACGACGGTGGGTCTGCTTTAGCCGAAGCCGTCTTGATGGCTGTTGCTGATAAAAGAAAAAAGAGGGTGTTGATTTCACACGCTATTCATCCCTATTATCGACAAGTTATTGATACTTACTGCCATGGTCAGGGAATTCAGCTCGAAATTCTCAAACTTGAAAACGGAATAACATCTGTTTCCGATCTGAAATCCAAAATTGATCAAAACACAGCGGCCGTCGTTATTGAACATCCGAATTTTTTTGGATTTTTAGAGGATGTCTCGGAAATCAGCCAAATTGCCCATGAAAATAAAACACTGTTGATTACTTCCAATGATCCGATATCTTTAGGGATACTGCAGCCACCCGGAGAATATGATGTTGATATTGCTACAGGTGAAGGTCAGTGCCTGGGAAATCGGTTGAGTTTTGGCGGGCCTTACCTTGGTGTTTTTGCTGCGAAGTTCGATTATATCCGGAAAATGCCAGGCCGCATTGCCGGAGCGACCAAAGATACTCTGGGACGAAGGGGATTTGTGTTAACATTTCAAGCTCGGGAGCAGCATATACGCCGCGCTCGGGCGACTTCTAATATTTGCACAAATCAGGCGTTAAATGCGCTGGTAGCAACAGTTTATTTAGCATTGATGGGAAAACAGGGTATCCAGGATGTCGCGAAGTTGTGTTTGCAGAACACTCATTATTTAGCGGATCAAATCAAGAATCTGCCAGGATTCGAGCTTGCAAACGATTCACCTTTTTTCAAAGAATTCGTCGTGAAGACCCCGGTAGCGCCAGCAAAAATTATAGAAAAGTTGGAAAAACACAATTTATTTCCTGGGATTGATCTGTCACGGTTCGATTACGCTTTGAAAAACCAGATGTTAATTGCAGTGACGGAAAAACGAACCAAAGATCAGATGGATTTTTTGGTTGAGCAATTGGCTTATTTTAAATAGGGAAAATGGTACTACGTTTTTTAATCTTAAAGTTGAGTAAGTGTGGTTTTTTTTTAAAGTGGTTAGCCGCTTATGTGAAGCCAATTGAAACTGTTATCAATGGCAATCAATCCCTGTTCATTCGGACATTTATTAATTACACGTTCACACCTTGATCCAAGACTTGATAATGCGCCATGACTGCAAAAATGAAGTTTTGTCATGCCCGCTATTTCTGCCTCATTTTATTCAGACATTAATTTTATCTCCAATGTGTTAATACACAAATATTTCAATTTTACGGAACATTAATGGTATTCATTGGTACTTTACGTTGTCACTCATTTAATTCGTGTTTGAATTTTTGCCATGTTCAAAGAAAATAGAAAGGTAAGGCATTAATATTGCACTTGAAAATTGTTTTGAATTCACGGAAAAATGAGGAACTTTTGAAATAGAGTATAGTTTTAATAATGTAATTTTGCTAATTTAAAAGGCGCTTTATTAATTTAAAAAAAGAGGAATATTCGAGCTATCCTGGTCCTGCCAAAATAGTGTGATAATAGATTTCTTTCTTTTCTGTTCGTAACTGGGTAGGATAAAAAGAATTTATTTTTAAAGGAGTTTTTTCATGAAAAGAATTGTCATCATTGTGAGTATTTTACTGCTCGTCGTTATGTTCGCTCAGCAGTCCTTTGCTGTAAGTGAAGCAGCGGTATTATTTTTAATGATTTCTCCCGGAGCTCGTGCCGCCGGAATGGGGGAAGCGTTCGTTGCTGTCGCAGATGATGCGACTGCTACTTTTTGGAATCCGGCTGGCTTGGCGTATCAATACGGAAAGCAAATTAGCTTCATGCACGTCAACTGGCTGTCAGGATTGACAGACGATTTGTTTTACGAGTTCCTCACCGGCGTGGTGAGCATCGAGGGTGTTGGCACGGTGGGAATGAACGTGGTGTATCTCGATCTTGGTGAGCAGCAGGGTATGGACGAGCAAGGGAATGAAACAGGAACATTCAGCAGTAACGAATTTGCAATTACGGCGAGCTACGGCGCAACCGTGAGCGACAACCTGGCGATGGGTGTTAATTTGAGATACATCCGAAGTAATCTTTCCAACAGAGGAGCGGGCGCTGAAAAAGGAAGCGGTCAGGCGAGCGCATTTGCTTTTGATGTGGGTTTAATGTACCGATTTCCCGTTTGGAATGAAAGAATTATCTGGGGCATGAACATATCAAACATGGGACCCAAAATTGCTTACATTGATGCAGCGCAGGCGGATCCGTTGCCAACGAACTTGAAAACCGGTTTCGCGATTAAAATTGTCAACCAAAAATATAATAAACTTACACTGTCAGCGGATATTAATAAATTGTTGGTCACACCTCACAATGATAAACCTGCTGATCCGTTTTATCAGGCATTGATCACGTCCTGGTATGATGAGCCATTCCAAAGAGAACTTGACAAAATTACCCGGAGCGTGGGTTTGGAATATTGGTACGGTGATTTAATCGGTTTGCGAGGCGGCTATTATCATGATAAAGAAGGCAAGGTGACTTATCTAACGTTTGGCGCTGGTTTAAAATACTCGCTGTATAGTTTTGACTTTGGTTATGTGGCAGCAGAAGAAGGCCATCCGTTGGCAAATACGATGAGGTTTTCTCTCAGTTTCGGATTCTAATGCGCCGACCATGCCACAAATTATCATTAATAATCAATTGCATAACAACATATCCGCAAGTGCCTCCCGCTTGCGGATTTTAATAACTCACTTACACTGAAAAATGGAAAATGTCTTTGAGAAAATTAGTATTAGCAATTGCCCTTATTGTCTCGGTTATCAGTCCAATATTTTCACAACAGGAAGCACGCAAACCTGCATATAAAAAAAGTAATCCCTCAAAACGATTTTTAAAATATGGAGTGAGAGAAGTCCAAAACCTCTCACAACACAATCCGTTTAAACCCGAATTCTATGCCAACCTTCCGGATACCTTGAATGTGATGGCAATCCGCGTTCAATTTCAGAAAGATAGCGATCGCAACACCACCGGAAACGGCTGGTTTGATCTGACAACACCTGATTCGCTGATTCTGAATCCGCCACCCCACGATTCCAATTATTTCGCGAACCAACTCAGAGCACTCAAAGATTACTGGAAAAATGTTTCCAAGAGGAAACTCATATTAAATATCCAGGACGAGCTGGGAAATTATGCTGTATTTCCTCAGCAGGCAGACAGTGTCTGGACGCTCGGTCAAAAAATGGATTATTACAATCCCAATACTACTGAAGATGAATTGGATCAGCGGTTAGTTGAACTGTTTCGGGATGCCATCCAGATTGCGGATCAAAACAGTGACATCACGTTTTCCGATTACGATGTCTATATCATTTATCACGCCGGCGTGGGTGCGGAATTTACGCAGGATTTGGATACGACGCCCAATGACATCCCTTCCGTATTTCTCAATTTCAGTGATCTGAAACGGACTATCGGTCAGAATGAAGCGGATTTCGAGGGAATTGAAGTCAACAATGGCGCCTTTCGAATAAAAGAGGGGATTATTTTACCGGAGACAGAAAATCAAAGCGGATACGAGTTCGGCATGTTGGGTACGGCTGCGATTATGTTTGGTCATCAACTGGGATTGCCAAACTTATTTAATACAGATACCGGACGTCCCGGTATCGGAATTTTCGGTGTAATGGATCAGGGATCGGGCAGTTTTTCTGGTTTTATTCCGGTTCAGCCCTGTGCATGGAGCAAAATATTCCTCGGATGGGAAGAAGCGATTGAAGTGACGGACGGAGATAACATTCCGGTTGCTGCCAGCTTAGCGAAAAATCAACATAAGATTTACAAAATTCCGATCAACGCCCATGAGTATTTTTTGATCGAAAACCGCCAGCGAAGTGTTCTGAAATCAAGGGCGGTAGCGATTGGCTATGATGAATACGGATCGCGGATTGAGTTCACGGATGACGGTGAAATTATTCTGCCGCCGGGAACGAACCGGATTGGCGTGATTGTTCAAATTGATGAGTACGACTTCGGACTTCCCGGCTCCGGTATGTTAATCTGGCATATTGATGAAAATGTTATCAACCAGCATTTTGAAGAAAACCGTGTTAACGCGGACATGGATCACCGCGGCGTGGATGTGGTCGAAGCAGATGGCGCTCAGGACATCGGGCATTTTTATAATTTCTTTGGCATCACGGGATATGATCCGGGTGGATTGTATGACATGTGGTGGGACGAGAACGGCGACCATCTGTACGCGAACTCATCGGAACAGGTGATGTTTACTCCCAACACTATGCCCAATTCGAACGCCCATTCCGGTGCCGGTACCGGTATTTACATCACTGACTTTAGCGCACCGGATTCGATTATGTATTTTACCCTTCGGTCAAAAAATGCGTACACTGGTTTTCCGGTTTATTTGGATGAAAATTCCGGTGTCAGTCCATTGGTCAACGGTGACCTTGACGGTGACGGAAAGCAGGAAATACTTGCTGCTACTGAAAACGGGGAAATATTAGCCTGGAAATTTACTGGTGAAAAATATATTGAAAATGATGATCAATCAATGATCGTGAATTTAAATGGAGATACGACGTACGTGCCACTGGCGGTATTTGCTGAAATTGAAGATGAAAAATTCAGCCAGACGCCCTCCTTGTCCGATTTGAACGGAGATCAAAAGCTGGAAGTGATCGCTGGCTCGGATAACGGTTTATTGTACGTCTGGAAACCCGCGGATAATAATCAGGATGGTCGGGCAGATTTATTGTTCCAGATTGACTGTGAAGAAAGGATTACAACTGTACCTGTTGTTGGTGATTTCAGCACATCCGAGCCGGGGAAGGAAATAGCTGTCGGTTTGGAAAACGGAAACATCGTGATCATTACGCGAGACGGAGATATTCTTTTTAATAAAAACCTTGAAACTTCGCTGATCACTGGTATGTTAATTTACCAGATAAATGGTGAAACAGGATTGATCGCCACAACAAATAACGGTTCGGTTTTTCGGCTCGATGATCAAGCGGAAATAGTGTGGCAATTCGACCTTGCCCGTGAGGAATACTTGAATTATCCGGCACTGGGTGATTTGAATAACGACGGACAGCAGGAGTTGATTGTCACTTCAAGAAATGGAACAGTGCTGATTTTGGATAGCGCTGGAAATATGATTGCTGAAAGTAATACTGACTTTCCGCTTTCAAATCCGACTCTGGCGGATGTTGATTACAATGGATATTTGGACATCGTGGCAACAGGGGATGGTAAAATTTCTGCCTTTAATCACACCGGAATTTCGGTGACAAATTTTCCTCTTGAATTTGAAAAGGATCAAGAGCAGGCAATGAACCCTGATCCGGTTATCGTTGATTTGGACGGTGATAATTTACCGGAGATCATTGTCAGTACAAGTGATAATCAGCTACTTGTGTTCGATATGAATGGAAAAAAGGATATTTCTTTTTCCATGTCCGGATCGAGCGCTGTTCACTGCGGTGTCGCCGATTTGTCAAATAACGGAAAGGTCAATTTGTTTGCCAGAACCGGTGATGACTACTGTTATGCCTGGGAATTGGAATTTGATTACATTGAAGATCACGTGCTTTGGGGGAGCTATCTGAAAAATGCCGAACACAACGGAATTTATCTCGAAGAAATTTTAGCACCGGCGATTGCAGCATCGCTGATGCCGGTTGAAAAAGTGTACAATTACCCCAATCCGACAGAGGGCAGTTTCACCACAATCCGGTACTATCTCAGTCGGGAAGCCGATGTGCTGATCAAAATATTTGATTTGGCTGGTGAATTTGTCGAGGAAATCATCGGCACCGGTTACCCGGAAATTGACAATGAAGTAATCTGGGATATTTCCGACGTCCAAAGCGGTGTCTATTTAGCAAACGTGACGGCAAAAGGAGACAGTGAAAAACAGACTGCCATTATAAAAATTGCAGTGATAAAATGAAGTGGGTGAAGACTTGAGACTATTTTTCCGATTTAACATATTTATTATTTTATGTCTGCTGATCAGCACGAACCTGAACGCGCAAATGGTGGAATACAACCATCCTGAATTGGACTGGTACACCATCGACACGGAGCATTTTCAGGTGCATTATCACAAAGGAACAGAGCGAACAGCAGGAATTGTTACCAAAATCATCGAAGAGATTTACGGACCGGTGACAGAGCTTTACCAATACGAGCCGGATGGCAAAATACATTTCATCATTCGCGACCACGATGATTTTTCAAACGGTATTACCTACTATTACGACAATAAAGTGGAGATCTGGGCGTCTCCGATGGATTTTGTCCTGCGCGGGAGTCACAACTGGTTGAGGAACGTGGTCACGCATGAATTTGTGCACATGATTTCTCTCGGTGCTGCTCGAAAAGTGACTAGAAAAATACCGGCTTTTTATGTTCAATATATGGGCTATGAGCCGGAAAAAAATCCCTATGTACTTTACGGTTTTCCCAACCGGATTGTCTCGTATCCGTTGGCAATGACGGTAATGCCCAACTGGCTTGCCGAGGGCGTAGCGCAGTACCAATTGCCACCGCTGAAGTACGACAACTGGGATTCGCACCGGGATATGATTCTCCGCACATCCGTTTTGGAAGATGAGCTGCTCAGTTTCAAAGAGATCGGCGTATTTGGAAAAAATAGTCTTGGCAATGAAAAATTGTACAATCACGGCATGTCGCTGGTTAAATATTTAGCAGAAAATTATGGCATGGGAGCCTTGCGTGATTTATTTCATGAGATGAGCACGCCCTGGCGCATGACAGTTAATGGCGCGCTGAAAAATATCATTGGGATGAATGAAAAGCAGTTGTACAATGAGTGGAAAAAATATCTGGATGAAAAGTACAGTTACTCGCTGCAAAAGATAAATAACAATTTAAGCACCGGTGAAATAGTTCAAAAAAAAGGCATTGCCAATCTGTTCCCGGTATGGTCGCCGGATGGTAAAAAGTACGCTTTTGTGTCCAATCGGGGATTCGACTATTTATCATTGACTGCGCTTTATGTCACGGATTTGTCAAACAAAGAAACAAAAATGATCAAAGGCGGTGTGCAAACGACGCCGGCATGGTCTTCGGACGGGAAGAAGATTTATTATACCAGACGTTCCGATCCCAACAAACACGGCTCGCACTATTATGATATTTATGTTTATGATTTCGAAAAAAATGAAGAAGAACGGCTGACCCAAAACATTCGTTCCCGTTATCCGAGTCTTTCACCGGACGGGAAGAAGCTCGCTTTTGTCACGGCTGAAGATGGGAATCACAATATCACCCTGTTCGATTTGGAAACTCAATCACAATCTGTTATTTTGCAATTGAATCACGGTGAACAGATTTTTCAGCCGCAATGGTCTCCGGATGGGAATACGATAGTTTTTGGTTTTTCGCAAACCGAGGGTCGGGAGATTAAATTGATCGACATTGAAGATCAGCAAGTCGAGACATTGATTGCGAACGGAAATGATGCCCGCGACCCGGTTTTTTCACCGGACGGCAAACGCATTTATTTCAGTTGGGATAAAACCGGGATTTTTAATATTTACTCAATTGATTTGGATACGAAAGAAACAACGCAATGGACCAATGTTATTGGTGGTGCTTTTATGCCTTCGATCGATGAGGACGGACGAATCCTGTACAGCGATTTTCACGCCAGGGGTTATTGCATCGCTAAAATCGAAGATCCGAAACCGGTTGAGGAGTCGAACTCGGAATACTTGGCTTACGAAGAAACGACGTTGCTGGCATCAAAGAGCAACGAGCAAATCAGTTACCCCAAGGTTATTCAGCAAAAATCAATCGATTATGACGATACGCAGGTGCCGGAATATGATTCGAATGACTATAATTTAACCTACGGTTCGTTCACTTTTCTGCCACGGATCATGTTTGATTACGGGACAACGAAACTGGGCACCTATTTTTATTCAGGGGATATTTTAGACAAGTACAATATTTTCGGCGGATTTGCCATCAACCGGGATTATGATTATGATTTGTTTGGGATCATTAATTATCGCAAATTCAGACCCACTGTCTTTTTGGAAATCTATCATCAAACGCGCCACCATTCGGAAATGGATGATTGGGGACTGACGCCAACGGACACGATTACGACCGAATTTAGTTATAAATATCATCTTACGGAAGTTGATGCCGGACTTGATTTTAAACTAAATGATGAGCAAGACCTGCGCTCCACATTCATTTACAGTCAATATCGCGCCCGGACAAAGCCGGAAGCAAAGCTGAACGGATTTGAATTTCCGGCGACGAAATATAATTATTATATTGGCAGGGGTTTTCTGCTGCAATGGAACTATAATGCAATGAAGCCCAGTATAACTTCCGAGATCAATCCGTCGTTGGGCAGAAAGATTTCATTACGCTACTACCAACAATTTGATAAATTTATCGATGATTTCAAGCTGACCGAATACGGCACCTGGGTCGAAGATTTCGATAAATATCATTACGCCAGAGTGGAACTGGATTGGAAGGAATATTACAGTTTATGGTACAACCGGAATCACGCGCTAAACTTTGAATTTCAGGGCGGCTGGATTGACAGACCGGTGCATGAGTTTTTTAACTTTTTTGCGGGTGGACTGCTCGGAATGCGCGGTTATCCGTTTTATAGTATTGAAGGCAGAAAAATGCTGATCGGGCGGGCGACTTATCGAATGCCGATTTTCAACCACATGGATTTCAGGTTGCTCCATCTGTATTTTGACAAACTTTTTGCCGGTGTGTTTTTCGATTATGGCAACGCATTTAATGAAGACAAAGTCGTGTTTTCAAATTTTAAGAAAACAGCCGGCGTTGAACTGAGATTGGATTTATTTTCGTTTTATAATTTCCCGACCCGCATATTCTTTAATGCGGCTTACGGATTTGATGATTACACAAAAATTGAAAAATTTAACAACGTTGAGTTGAATTACGGAAACGAATGGCGCTATTATCTCGGGATCACGTTTGGCTACTTTAATTAAATAGATTGAACATTTTGATTGTTGCTATTCAGCCACCGAGTCACAGAGAACTCGGAGAAAAAATCAATAAAATTTAGAACACATATTTATCTCATTTTTGTATATCAGGGTTTAGAATAAAACTTTTAAATCAAATCATTATACTAGACTCGACAAATTGATTGTATAAATCCATCTGTGTTCTCATTCTCTCTGTGGCATTCTTTAATTGCCTGAATAATCACAAAATAATTTTGATTAACTATAGAAAAATTTAGAACCAAACACAGGAGTTATCCAATGAAAAGGCTTTTCACTATTGCTATGCTGATTTTAATGATGATGATAGCACATCCTGTTAAAGCCGGTGATCTTTTTGAAGAAAATCATCATGCCAATTCATTATTAACACCTTCAAAAATGACACGGCTGTCGGTGGAATATTTTAATCCGCTGGGCGCGGAGAGTTTGCAGGACACAACCGCGCTTACCAGAGAACAGCAGTTAGCTCAATTACCCGGCTACAAACTTCCGAAAAAAGCATTGTTTTTCTCGGCTGTTATTCCTGGTGCTGGTGAATTGTATGTAAAATCTTATCTCAAAGCAGCGGCGTTTTTCTTAATCGAAGTTGGTGCCTGGACCTATTACGGTGTATACCAGAAAAAAGGTAAAGAACAAGAAGATAAGTACGAAAACTTCGCTAATGCGCATTGGGACTCAACAAAATGGAGGTTTTGGTATGATGGACTTACTGATAACCAAAAGAATAGTTTCACTCATGCAGGCCATATGTTAGAGTTGATCAGAGAAAGTAGAACGACTCAGCAATATTATGAGATGATTGGAAAATATTACGAGTTTTATATTGGATGGGATGAGGTCGATGATCCAAATCAATTTGATTTAGAGGAATTATTTGGAGAGCACCGAGCTTCCCAAATTGTTGATGACTATATGAGTATGCGCGCGAAAAGCAATGACTTTTTCGCGCAGGCACGGAACGGCACCACCATTGCCATGATTAATCATTTGCTCAGTGCGGTTGACGCTGCCTGGACAGCAAAAATTAAAAATAATCGCCTCTTGAAGACAGCACTGAAAATGGAACAAATTCAATTTGATGATCGAGTGGAGCCCGTTTTATCACTCAAGTTTAAATGGTAGTTTTTATATGAAGAATATTCATTACATTATAATCGCTTTATTACTGCTTGTTGTTTCGATTAATACAGGATTGAGCGGAGAAGGCGAGGAAAATCAGAAATCGGTATTCTTGCCATCACCGATTGCTGTCGAAAGATCAAAAATGAACTTTCGATTGATGTCAGAGGCTGAATTAACGGAAATTCAAACCAATCAGGAAAATAATCTGACACAGCATCCTGATTATAAACATCGCGGTAAAGCATTTATCCGCTCGTTACTTTTGCCCGGTTCCGGTGAACGATACCTGGGGAAAAAGACGCTGGCAAAGGCATTTCTGATCACTGAAGTTACGCTGTGGGTGAGTTATTTCGCGTTTCGTGAATACGGGAACTGGGTCAGAGATGATGCGCTGGCTTATGCGGCAACACACTCGGGCGCTGGCATTGATGGCAAACCATCTCAGTATTATGTGGACATTGGTAACTACAGCGATATTTATGAGTACAACGATGCGAAACAGCGGATGCGGGAATTTGATAAAGTTTATGACACGGATGATTATTTTTGGGAGTGGGATTCCGATCAAAACCGACGTGAATTTGAAAATATGCGCATTGCCGGCGACAGGGCGATCAACCGTTCCGTTTTTGTGTTGGGCGGAATATTTGCAAACCATCTGCTCAGTGCGATTGACGCTGTGTGGCAGACGTATCGTCACAACAAAGAGTTGAGCCAGGAAAATGAGGAGCAGGTAAAAATTCAAATTCAAAGTGACTTTAAAAACGGTGAAATATCGTTACATCTCAAGAAACTTTTTTGATCGAAAGTCATCAAAATGGATATAGAAATTATGAATGCGAGTAACAATTATTACTCGCATTTTTTATGAACCGAATGCCGTGAATAATTTCGAATATAGCGAATTGGATTTGTTAGAATTCTTTTTACTAAAGGGGTAATCGTTATGGAAAATGTAATTATTGTTGGTACCGGACCTGCCGGACTGACTGCTGCGATCTACGCAGCTCGAGCTGAATTAAATCCGCTGATATTAACCGGTGACACGCCGGGTGGCCAGATTACAATCACCGAAGCATTGGATAATTTTCCCGGTTTTCCGGAGGGCGTTTCCGGGTACGAGTTGTTTCAAAACTTCAAAAATCAGGCGGAACGGTTTGGAGCAAAGTTGATCTCTGACACCGCTGTTTCGGTGGACTTCTCGAAACAACCACTTGAAATTCAGGGACGTGAAAAAATGTACAAAACAAAAACCGTCATCATCTCGACCGGTTCTGATCCCCGAAAATTGAATGTTCCCGGAGAAAACGAGTTCGTCGGACAGGGCGTGTCATATTGCGCAACCTGTGATGGATTTTTCTTTCGCGATAAAAAAGTGATCGTTGTTGGTGGTGGTGACAGTGCTGTTGAAGAAGCGTTGTTTTTGACAAAATTTGCATCATCGGTTACTATTGTCCACAGGCGTGCCAGGCTGCGGGCACATGCGCATTTGCAGAACCGGGCTCAGGCGAACAAGAAAATCGATTTTATTTGGGATTCGGTAGTCACGGAAATATTGGGCGACAAAACCGGAGGAGTGAACGGTGTGCGGTTAAAAAATGTGAAAACTGAGGCGGAAAATATTTTTGAAACGGATGGCGTTTTCATTTTTATCGGACATATTCCCAATACTGAAATATTCCGCGGACAGGTAAAAATGGACGATTCCGGAATTATTATCACAGATAAACGGCAAAGAACCAGTGTGCCCGGCGTGTTTGCGGCAGGCGATGTGCAGGATCCCTTGTACAGGCAGGCAATCACTTCAGCAGGCGCTGGCGCAGCCGCCGCAATGGAAGCAGAAAAGTTTGTCGCGGAGATGGAAGGGACGGCGTATCCGGGGAAATTGGAAAATTAATTGACGGAAGTTATTTTTGAATGAATGAATTTGCATCAAATAAATGGAAAAGGGAAGCTGATATTAGTCATTTTGCTTCCCTTTTAAATAATTATCATTGCATCATTGTGGCTTAATTTACTATTTCTTCCAGCGTCCCATAACTTTCCATACTCTGATCAATCCGTAGCATTTTAAATAATTTTTTTACTGTACCTCCTAACTTCAGCAATTTGACATCTCCGTCTTTTTGCCGCATCCGTTTCACCAGAGACAAAATAGCGCCAATACCGGTGCTGTCAATTTCCTCCAATTTTTCTACATCCAAAATAACCAGACGAACAGCATTATTTAAAATCCGATTTGTCTCTTGTTTTAAGTCAATGATATTTTGAGCGTTGAGCACACCATTAATTCTTATCAGTTCGGTGTTGTGATTCAGTTTTTCAATGTCCAGCACGTTCTCTCCTCCTGATTTTTCCTGTAATCTAACCAATCATCAGCTCGCTATTGTTTAGCATAAATTTTTTCTTGCGTTTCATTTAATTCGTTTTAAAACAGAAATTGATATATCGTCATATTGGATCGTGTTCACAGAATGGTTTTGGATAATATCCAAGATGCCTTCTGATATTTCTTTGGCGGACAAGTAATAATGGTCCGAAATCCACTTTTTGGTCAGGTCAAGTCCTAACATTTCATTTTGCGTATTTTTGGCATCGGTAACACCATCCGAAAAGACAATCAGAAAATCACCGGGGTTCAAATGCTTTTTACCTTCGAAATATTCACATGAGGTAAATGCCGGAATTCCGCCGCCGTGATTGAGTTCTGACAGCGTTTGCTTCTCACGATTGAACAGGTAACTTGGCATGTGTCCCGCATTGGTATATGAAAATGAATTCTTGTTAAAATCAAACTGTGCCAACAGGAGCGTGATGAATACATCCTGAAGAAAAGGATCAATGTCAACAAGCTGGGACAATCTGTTTAATACATCCGAAGGTTTGACAGACTGTTCGGATAAGATCATCGGATAGAGCAAGCCTCTTAAATAACCCATAAAAGAATAAGCGAAAAATTTTGCTTTTGTCCCTTTGCCCATGACATCGGCGAAAATGAAGTTGTATATCAACTCCCCTTGCTTCACAAAATCGATCAGATCCCCGCCCCCGGTTTTCGCCGGCATGGTAATAAAATTGATGTCATAATTCATGATATTAGGCGGTTGCTGATGAACGAATGCCGAATTTACTTCATTGGAAAATCGGGTGAGCGAGTCTTCGCGATAGACTCTGGAGCGCTCCAAAAGCAGATGTACACGTCGCAGTAATACCGCCGGCTTTATCGGTTTAAGCAAAAAATCATCGGCGCCCATGGACAGCCCTTTAATTTTCGCTTCATCGGAATGCAACCCGGTCAGAAAAATAAAAGGTGTCAAATCTAATTCCGGGATTTGCCGAAGTTGCTCCCGAAATTGGAATCCATCAATTTTGGGCATTCTCACATCGGAGATGATCAAATCCGGATGCGTTTTGCGGGCTTCGATAAGTCCCTGTTCACCATTCATTGCAGGTATAATATCATAACTGTTGCCAAGTACGCACGCTATCAATTTATGCATCATTGGCTCATCTTCAACAACTAATATTTTATGTCGACTCATATTACCATTTCTTTTCGATTCGTGTGACGTTTTTTAACGATCCTTTTGCTTTACGCAAATAATGAAATTTTTGAGATAATTTCTTTATCAGATATAAACCATAGCCCTTGACATGAAGTTCCGATAGATCTGGCTCATCCACTTCATCCGGGTTCCACCGCTTTCCGTCATCTGAAATGATGATATTTAGTTTTGCTTTGGAAGATTTAAACTGCAACTTGATAAATTCCGGATTAGAATGCTTGCAGATATTGACGAAAATCTCCGTGACCACCAGCCGGCATTCGTCGAGCCAGTTTTCTGATACACTCGAATTAACCTCATTGATAAAATCGGTAGTGACCCTGCGAACGATTTCGAGATTATCCAGATGAGCAGGCAATTGAACTTCAAAACAGCGGTTTTTTATCGGCTTTAATTTTTCGGCGGATATTTTGTTTTTCTTTTTTGGGATCAAAGTGCTGTATTTAAATTTGGATTTCCGGTCAAAATTTATTGTTCACCGCAGAGACGCAAAGGACGCAGAGAACAGATTAGGAAATAATATAAATGACCATTGAGTTATTGGTTTTTTTTGATTAACAATTAGACCGTAGGGGATGCACATGTGCATCCCTGGTAAAAAAAATCATAAAAAAACTTTGCGTACTTGGCGTCTTCGCGTTTTAAAAATTCACTGCAGAGACGCAAAGGACGCAGAGAACAGATTAGGAAATAATATAAATGACCATTGAGTTATTGGTTTTTTTGATTAACAATTAGACCGTATGGGATACACATGTGCATCCCTGGTAATCTTTACTATTTTATCAGATACGGATGTTTCACTTTCATGGATTGCATAATTTCACTGTAAGAAATATCATCCAACCGAAACTCGGGCAATTCATTGCTCTCGCCGGTGTAAAATTGCAATAGAATCAGGTAGCGCCGGATAATTTCCGGAATCAGGAAATTACTTCTCACATGTTCTCTTCCGTTTTCACCGAGTGCTTTTGCCTCGTCGGGATGTTCCAGTAAAAAAGCCATTTTGTCAGCGATAGAGTCGATTTCCAGTGGATCGACCAGATAGCCTGTTTTTCCCTCAAGCACTTGTTTCACAATGCCACCAACTTTGGAACCGATAACCGGCGTTCCTTGCCACATGGCTTCCGTGACAACCAGTCCGAAACCTTCGCGGGTCGAGATGTGAACAAACGCTTTCGCAAGATGCATCAGCGAACCAACAACCGGATCGTTGTTCTCCACATTAACCCAGAAACGAACATCCGGATCGTCACCGGCTTGCTTTATTAATTCTTCCAGCATCGCACCGCCTTCCGGGTCGTCGGAAGCGGTATTGCCTAAAAATATCAAATAGGGCGCTGGAGCTGATTTTTTTTCATCGCGCATTTTTTGAAAGGCTTTCAAAATCGTCTTTTGATTCTTGTGAATATCATAGCGGGAAATAGCCGCCAAAATCGGCCGTTCCGGATCAATGTTATGTTCGTTAAATAAAGGCGCTAACACATCAATCGCCTCTTTGTCGGTGTACTGATGATTTTTTTTCACTAACGGATCAATACACGGATAAATCTGATAAATCGGCACTTGAAGACCGGGTCCGATATATTCAGGCATGGTGAATATCGCGCCGGCGCATTGATTAATGTACGGAAGTAAAAACCGCCAGATGACTTTGTCCGGCGCTGATGTGTCAATATGACAACGCCACAATACATTACCATACATCACACCGTTCATGATGAGGGCAGCGGGCTGAGGGTCGTGAACTACCACCATGTCGGAAGCGATAAAGGTTTTTTTTGAGTTTTCATCAATCGTATCCAGATAGGCACCGAAGATCTCTTCCATTGTGATGGGTTGCTTCACTCCCTGAAGCAGATTGTGAAATTTTTTAGTCACATTGAAAAAACCGTCGTATCCCTGAATGACGTACCAGTCGGCATTAATGCCAAGCCCCCGGGTCAGGGGAATGACACTCTGCAGCATTTCTGCTACGCCACCGCCCATAAATGTTGAGTTTATATTTGCCCATTCTTTATCTCTTACCGGTTCAGCAAGTCGCTTCAACTCGTCAACTCGCTGCTGCCCGATAAAGGGCAGGTAATATTCAGCGCTCAACGAAATTGTCGGTTGGTATTTCTCCAGATATGTTTTTTCTTTTTTAGTCGTTCCCATTAAAACTGTCTCCTGCAGTTTTCCGAGTGAGTAAACTTATAAGGAAATTTTCACCGTTTTAATCTCCAAATGTTTCATTGTTTTTATCTAAAAGCAATTCAAAATGAAAAAAGAGGTCTCATCCGGGACATGTTTTTTTAATACAGACAAAGTATTAAATTTGCTTAAAATTTAAAGTTGATTGAACAATGTGGTTTAACGTAATATAAATCAAGAGTATAGAAATCAA
The DNA here is from genome assembly GCA_964472785.1 of uncultured Cytophagia bacterium. Taxonomy (GTDB): domain Bacteria; phylum Zhuqueibacterota; class Zhuqueibacteria; order Thermofontimicrobiales; family Thermofontimicrobiaceae; genus CAYYMH01. Next base: position 41,854 of record CAYYMH010000034.1, read on the forward strand.
TATATATAAATTTTCTGTTCAAAAAAGCTTAATATTAAATACCCATTAGTGATTTGCGCAATAAATGTGCCATTTGCACTTACTTGTAGCTACCCATGATTATATCGTGGCGAGGAAAGGGTTAAATAAAATAGCCGGGTAAAAAAATGGACTTGATAAGTGAAATAACATTTATTTTAATATAAATGATCACTCTTGAATACAGACTAACGTTCCGATTGTTACAAAATCAAATAATTCAATCACATCCTTATTTTTCATTCGGATGCAGCCATGGGATGATGGTTTTCCGATCAGTCCTTCTTCCTGCGTGCCATGGATATAAATACGCCGGTTATGAGAATCGATTTTTCCGCCTCTATTGATTCCCTGCTCCAGTCCCTCAAGCCAGAGAATTCGGGTAATCACTAAATCATCTTCAACGTCAGTACTGTCTTTATAAATTCTGGCAATTCTTTTGGTATCAATACCGTATCTAAATATCGTCCCAATCTGTTTACCTTCACCAAATTTTTGAGAAATGCGATGCACGCCCAACGGAGTTTTGTTACTCCCTTGTTGATTACCGATTCCGTATTTTGAGGAGGAAACCGGGAAAATCCGAATAGTTTTTTCATTTTGAATGAGATATAATTTTTGGTCAGAAATATCAACGATAATAGCGTATGCATCCGGGGCCATGTTGAATTGAGATTGAAGTGTGTTATAAGATCGAACCCAGGAAGGCGGTGCATCAGCAACCTGATTCATGAGTTTAGATTTTTTTGTCACCTGTGGCGGCGCTGATTCGGCTGAACATACCACGAATAGAATTATCAAATTAAGGTAAATCATAAAAGGAGTTTGCATCTTTCTGTTCCTTTCAGCTTGATTTCATTTGATATTTAAAATACCTGCAGAGAAAATTTAATCTACAATCTTATTACCACACACTTTTTATTAACCCGGATTTTTAAAGATTGTTTCTGATATTTTAAGAATTTTGAAAAGTGAATCTTTATTCATAATCCATTTTTACCTTTACAATTTGCTCAACGAAAAATAAAATCATAAAACACAAATCCCAAATAACAAATAAATTTCAATCCCCAAATCCCAAACCAGCAATGTTTCGATCATTGAAAATTTGAATTTGGGATTTGTTTGGGATTTGTATTTTTGTCATTTGGAATTTCAAAAAAACTCACCGCATCAACACCATCTTCCGCGTCTCACAAAACCGCGCCGCGGTCAGCGTGTACAAATAAACCCCGGAGCTCACTGCGGTGCCAGAATCATCCATGCCGTCCCAACGAACTATGTGCGAACCGGCTGGCTTTTGCCCATCGATCAGGGTGCGGATTTTCTGTCCCAATAGGTTGTAGATTTCAAGTTTGACCAGTCTCGCTTCAGGGAGCTGGTAGCGGATTTCGGTGTCGGGGTTGAAGGGGTTGGGGTAGTTCTGCAATAAATTTAAATTAGACAGATTATTTTCAAGTGTTTTATGTGATATGGATGTAATCACTTCCCCTAAATTCCCATTAGAACTGATTTGTTGTGCATAAATATCATGAGGGAATTCGCTCCAGACGACGATTGCACCACCATAGCTGTCTCCATTTAATGAGATATTTCCTTTTTTTTCGAGTTTTGTGCTATAAATAATACCGTAGTTCCCCCATAATAAAAATCCTTCCCTATCAACACTCTGTAAATAATAAACAGGATTATTACCATCAGAATCCTTAGCATAGCAAAAGATAGCACCGTAATTACTATTTGATACAATTTTTGTTGTGGACCATCGGGAGGAAATCGAGATTGGATTATTAATCCATATCACATTTCCACTACTATCAACTCTGGAAAAATATAAATATTTATTGTCGGTTGCAGTTGTATCTGCAGTCCAAGTGATAAGAGCCCCACTTTGTCCATCTGTCACTAATTCCGGTCTACTATAAAAATCAGCGATTTCACTTATTACAATTCCATAATCTGACCACAATATTTTTCCATAACGATTTACTCGTTGAATTCTGATGTCGTAGGTAAAATTATCAATAGCTCTGCCTACTATTAAAAAGCCTTTAG
>CAYYMH010000035.1:0-43508 GCA_964472785.1 uncultured Cytophagia bacterium
GAATTTAAATGGACCTAAATTGATTTTGATGGGGAATTTTGGTGGACTTTGACATGATATGAGATTTACAATCTCAGCACCTCTTATTTGGAAAGGATATTCTATAAATACAATTAAAAAGAATGAATTAGATATTGCCAAAAGATTATTAATTGATCAGAAAAAATTTGTTAAAGCTTATAATAGTGAAAATTATGTCGATTTGTTAAAGAGTGGGGAAGTCTGGATTTTTTATGGTTACAGTGGGGATATAATTCAGTCTATTCCAGAAAATACAAATTTAAATTTCATTATTCCAGAATCCGGTGCAGTAATCTATATTGATAATGTTTGTGTACCTGTGACATGCAATGAATATGAATTAGCTCATAAATTTATTAATTATCTTTTAAATCCAGAGGTTGCAGCAAAAATTATTAATGCTACATGGTTTGCTTTACCTAATATTAAAGCTCGTAAAATGGTAAAAGATGAAATTCGAAACCACCCTGGAGTCTATCCTTCAAAAGATATAATAGACAAATGTGAATCTTTGGAGGATATTGGGCAAAATATTTCATTGTATGAAAACATTTGGCGCAAATTGAAGTCCAGTTAATATTTTTTTTTCATATAAGTGACCAATATCCGCAATAGCTGACTGCATTGTTTGGGCACCAAATCTGAAATTCTTTGTAATAGCTAATATTTAATAATGTCTTGATTAATGTGCTTATAATCATGCGGCAGCTATAGGCGTTACAGATTGAGCTATTGCTGATTATTCTTCTCACCCCCCCCGAAACCCCTCCAACGCCTTCTCCACCTCTTCCACCAGCTCCATTGAATACAAATCCGGCACCAGCATCCGCCGCGCTTCTCTGCCGGCTTGGTAGAATTTCTGCATCTGCCCTTGGGATGGCGCCGGCACGATTTCCACGCCATTTTTCTTCAGCGTCTCGATGGATTTCTGGTTTTCCTCGCGGCTGAGTTTCATCAGTTTGGCGAAGTATTTTTTTGAACTGTCCATCAGCACTTGTTGGTAGTTTTCCGGTATTTTGTCGAACATGCGTTTGGAAATGAGCACGGCTCCGGCAGCGTCAGCCAGCGCCACTTCCATCATGTAATTGATCTTGGTAAACCACTGCAGCGCGATCATGGCTAACGGCGACGTGTAAACGCCGTCCACCATACCGGTTTGCAGCGCGGTCATCACGTCGATCACGGACAGGGGAATCGGACTGATGCCCAGCGCTTTGAAGGTGGCTTCGGCAACTTTGTCGCCCTCCCACATCCACATTTTGACGTTTTTCATGTCGTCGATGGTTTTGACCGGCGTGTTGGCGAAAACATAGACAAAGCCCACATCTGCCCAGCCTAACAACACGTAACCGTTCTCCTCGAATCCTTTGGCAAATTTATCATAAAACTTCTGCTGAATAAAATTAACCTCATCGTAATTCCGGAACAGAAACGGTGAGTCAAAAATTCTCACTTCGGAAAAAATTTCGCCCATTCCCACACCGGTAAATCCGGCGCTGTGAAGTTGTCCCAACCGGATCTTGCGCAGCACATCTTTTTCATCACCAGCCACGCCGCCGGGATAAAAACGGAATCCGACATTGCCGTCGGTTTGTTCCCGGACTGCCTGGTCCAGTTCTTTCATGACATTCATCCAGGTGGTACCTTCCGGCGCCAGGCTGGCGAATTTGATGGTATATTTTTGGGCGAGAGCAAAATTTGCTGTAATTAGAAACAGGATTGTACAAAAGAATATTTTTTTCATTAAAGACTCCAACTTATTAACTTTTTTGCGCTTATTCAGTTTTTGCTGTTTTTTCTACTTCCCAAAATTATATAAATTTGGTCATTATACTTGCCTAATTTATATAAAATTGGTCATTAGACATTTTTTCAAAAATTAATCAACCAATTAAAACAAATCCTCAATTCGCGCCAGCAGCATTTTGGCTTTCTTTTTCGCAATCGCGTTTGTCAACTGCTGTCCCGGCAAAATATCGACCGGTGTTTGGATCACTTTGTTTAACATCTCTTTAAATCCCTCTTCATCAAACTGCCGGGTTAAATAATATTCGGCGTAATAGACATAGGGCATTAAAAATTTTTCCCTACTGAATTCAAAGCACCGGTCAAAATGATCGGCTGCCTTTTCCATGTTTCCACCCAACAGCAGAGGACGAATGGCGTAGATGGTGGCAAAAAACAGATGCGCGCTGCCATAAAAATAGCCTTCGTTCAGCTCCAGCACTCGTGACATCATCTGCTGGACTCTGGGAAGGTCAGCCAGGGCGTCGGGATTGCTGAAATTCAAATTGATCCAGCTTGCCCAGTTATTGGCTGTCCAAAACAGCGCCGGCACATCCGCTTCATCGAATTGATGGAGCGCGTTTTCGAACGCATCAACATTCCCGGTCAAAGCGGACTTAAATTCACTGTTCTCATTCAAAATTCGCAGACCATAATCCCGTCCTCTTAAATACAGTGCCTGCGCGCGCTCCGGACTTTTATCCTCAACAAATCCCAGACTGTAAGCCCCAAATCCCTGACACGCCATGAGCAATAATTCATCATTTTCCGGATCAGTCTTTATCAGCCCTTCAATTAGTTTCAGATCAGAGGCGATGGCTTGTTCGGCTAATTCAAGATCGGTTTCTTCGTAGAGCGATTCCATGGCATTGTTGAGAATGCCGGACATGGATCGGACAGCAGTTTTTTGAATGCTGCAATTGAAGGATATTAAAAGCAATATTAAAAAAAGCAGATATGTTTTCTTTGTCATTGCTAAAGCTTTGGGAAATCTGAATATCTATTCTACTCAAACTATTTTAAGATATGCAAAAGCGTTTAATTTTTATGCAAAAAAATTTACAAAGTCCAAAGAACTAATACAGTGTACCGTGGAATTGATTTTCCCTTATTGAGTCATAATAGCAACTGTAATCAATGATTTGATTATTTCAGAATACCAAATTTTTTAACTTGTTCAATTATCAAATCTCGATCTTTGCAGTTTTCCAAAATAAAATAATTGTTTTTTAATTCCTTGATCTTTTTTATTGATATTGACTTTTGATTTAATTCTTGAATTAAAAAGGTAGGGACGAAATATAGTTCAAAAGTATCTTTTGCTAACGGATGAACGCCGATAATGACATCAGAATGAGCTGTTGATTGGACATATTCCTTAACACCAGACTTGTAAGTTCTGTCAACTCCACCTCTCGATCCTCCAATGAAGCTAATGCTTTTTTTTGCTGTTTTTACTTGGGCTCTAATAATATTTTCTGTGCCATCGCTTTCTTTAAATACAATTATGATGTCATAAGGTGACAATGGTAAATCTACCAAAGAAACATTTTGGTATTTTTTCATTAAAATGCCAACAACAATATGTTCATGAGCAAATCCATCAACGGATGCCTGTCGTCCTCTTTCTTCCTTATTCATGATTATTTATACCAACTCATTTTCTTAAGACCAATATCCAATCTGTATTTATTCTTTCTTCCCTTGGAACTTTAATAAAATGTCTAATTATTTCAGACGCAAAATAATTTTCAATTTTAAATCCTATTTTATCTGAAAGCTGCAGAATGTACTTCCAGTTTTCAAATATTTCTCCACGGATTCTGTTGTTACCAACAACCAAAACATATCGACCATTGTCTTTTAAGACTCTATGTGTCTCAATTAAATTTAGATACATATCTTTTAAAAAATTATAGACGATGAACGCTCTTCTTTTATCTTTTTCAAAAATATTAGAAATGACTTTATCTGCTTCAGGTATGTTAATTTTATGAAGATTTTTATAATTCTCAACTGATACACTCTCCGTCCCAACATGCTTCTTTTTTAACGGTGTTAAAGACCCATTTGCTATTCCCAGCCAATAGATTTCTAATTGATGTGTTCTTGGGTAATCAACTGCATTAGCATAAGGGGGAGAGGTAACTGCTAAATCGAAATAATTCTCTGGATAGTTAATTTTTCGTGCATCCATATTTTCAGAAAAAACAGCATTTATATCAATTGGGCAAATATTGGAAAACTCTATCATTTTAGGGATATTAATTAAAATAGTTTCTGTAAACCGCTTCAATGCATCAGCTGGATTAACGATTTTATTTAACTTTTTTCTAATGACTGTTCTTGTACAATTATCGTCCGCATTGGAAACAGAGCGAATTATTGACGAAAAACATATTTTGTAGAAATCCTTTACATAATTGTTTACTTCAAGATTATCAATTGTCTTTTTCAGATAAGCAAGTTCATATATTATCTCTTTGTTAAACCAATTATCTCTATATGGAAAAATTGGAATATCGCTTTCGTCCACTTTTTTAGGATGGTACTTTTTTACTGAATCTAAAAGAACATTTTTCGTTTTGATTAGGTCTTGTTCATTTAATGGCTTCGTTTTAACAATAGAAAGAAATCTTGAGAAAGGGTCTACGTCAATTCCGACAGAATGTCTTCTATTTAATAATGCTTCGATATTTGTCGTACCGCTACCTGAAAAAGGATCAAGTATAATATCGTTTTCTTCCGAATATCTTTTTATTAACCAGCGAGGCAGCTCTGGAAAAAATTTGGCAGGATATTTATGCAACCCGTGTGTAAGTATGCTCTGATCGTAACTAATAAATAAGAATCTATCATTATCATTGATTGGCAAATCTGGTGGTATTTCACCATCAACTTGTATAACTTTTTCACCGAATTCATTTACTATTTCTTTTACATTATAAGGCAAGTTGTTCTTAAAAAGTGCATATTGGTGTTTATTTTTTTTATATTTACCAATTCTATTGTTATTCTTTTTAGCAACTATAGTTTGTATCTCGTCAATTGAAATTGGATAATAATTGGTATCAATTTGCATCATATTCTTTCCGATTATTGCAGTGCACTTTTTTTAATTAACTCTATATGTCATTTATCTGAATAAAAGATATAACATTTTTTTTTAATTGTCAACATAAAATATAGAATTTCAAAAATTAATAAAATTAATCTATTAGAATGACTATATTCATATCTCAATACAATTATGATTTACTTTGCGCTAAAGCCAGCTTCCTGTAAGCCTCAAAAACCAAAATCAGCGCCACAAAAAACAACACAATCCCGATAATTCCCAACAGGAAGGTGCTGACTAAATTGAACGATTCCGGCATCACGTTCCCCGAATAGTATTGCGCAAGCAGAGTGAATTTTTTATAAACCAGCACAATCAGCGCGGACAGCGTCACCGCGAACATGAAATACATGGGGTAGCGGAGAAAATGGTTTTTCTGCTGTTTTTTTGCCAGCCACACACTTCCGGCTAACAACGCCAGTGCTGCTAAAAGCTGATTGGCTGCTCCAAAAATAGGCCAGATGGCGGTATAGCTTCCAGACAGTGCCAGAATGCCTGCCGGTAAAATAGTAAGAAAAGTCGCCGCAAACCGATTGGTGAGGAAGTTTTGAGCATTGCTCTGATTTTCTGATCTGAAAAATTCCTGGAAGGCAAATCGTCCCAAACGGGTTGCCGTATCCAATGACGTTAGTGCAAATGCTGAAACAGCCAGCGCTGCAAATGTAACGCCGACTTCAATCGGAACACCCAACTTATTTACAAAACTGCCAATGCCACTGGAAAATAAACTGATGGGACCCTCGTGCGCCAACCTGACTGCATAGTCGAATTTGAGTAAAGTAGCGACTGTGATCAAAGCAATAATAGCCAGCAAACCTTCAATTAGCATTCCGCCGTAGCCGACCGGTTTGGCATCAGTTTCTTTATCCAATTGTTTGGCAGTTGTTCCGGAAGCAACCAGCGAATGGAAACCGGATATCGCCCCGCAGGCAACGGTGACAAATAAAATCGGAAACATGATGCCTAATTTGGGATTGATGAAATGCGTAAATGCCGGAAATTGAATGCCCGGATTCTTGAACAAAATCCCGATAAAAGCACCCAACAAAACGATGTAAAGTAAAAATGAATTTAAGTAATCGCGGGGCTGCAACAGAATCCAGACCGGGGTAACCGAGGCAACAAAAATATACGCTAACAATATCCACGACCAACTCTGTTGGGCAGCGACTCCGTTCGCCGATAACACCAGCGGAAATTTAATTCCGATCCAGACACAAATTAACAGTAGCGCAACGCCGATAATCGTTGCCACTGCGAGCGATGTTTTCATCCGATAAATAGAAAGTCCAAAAATGACCGCGAGCAGAATAAATAAAATTGAAGCAGATGCCACCTCCGGGGTCGCCACAAACGTCTTTGCCACCAAAATGGCGAACGCCGCGATGATCAGCACCAGCGTGGCCCAGGCAAAAATCAGGAACAACTGCTTTCCCCGTACGCCGATCTGCTCTTCGATCACCTTGCCGATGGACTGTCCTTTGTGGCGAACAGAGACGATGAGTGACGTGAAATCATGGACAGCACCGATGAAGATGTTGCCGAAAATGATCCACAAAAATACCGGTACCCAGCCAAAGACAGCAGCGGTAATCGGACCGATAATCGGTGCGGCACCGGCAATGGATGCGAAATGATGACCCAACAAAACCGGCGCTTTTGCCGGCACATAATCCACGTTATCCCGCATGGTGTGCGCCGGTGTTTTTCGTTTCGGATCAATACCGAGTTTTTTGGATAAATATTTTCCGTAAAAAAGATAACTACTTCCAAAGCAGACTACAGTGATAATAATCAGTACTGTCGAACTCACAAATAAGCCTCCCCTCGGAAATTTATCATTTACAATTAAGCGACCTTAATTACTAAAATCCACTTTAGGTGCTTCCTGTGCAGCATCAGGTGCTTCAAAGTACGGGCGTTTTTCAAAACCGAACATTCCGGCGATGATGTTGGTCGGAAATTGTCTGACTTTTTGATTGTAATTTCTGACCTGCTCGTTATACCGTCGCCGCTCAACCGCGATCCGGTTTTCTGTCCCTGCTAACTCATCCTGAAGCCGGATGAAATTCTGATTTGCTTTTAAATCCGGATAACGTTCAACGACGACCAACAATCTTGAAAGCGCACTGGACAGTTGGTTGTTGGATTCAATTTGTTCGGAACGCGTATTTGCCTGCCCAACACTGGCTCTGGCTTTTGTTACTTCGGTCAAGACCTCTCTTTCGTGGCTGGCGTATCCCTTCACTGTTTCCACCAGATTTGGTATCAAATCATAGCGTCTCTGCAGGACATTTTCAACCTGTGACCACGCTTCGTTCACATTTTCGTCCATGGTCACCAACGAATTGTAAGTCCCTTTGATCGAGGAAAAGAGAAGAAAAATAATGACCACAACGACTGCTAAGACAATTAAAAAGATTTTCAATCCTTTACTCATTTTTTATCTCCTTCTTTTAAAGCGCATCTACAGTTATCGTCAATTTACGAATTTGTTCAATATAATTTTCCATCAAATCATTTAATTCATTACTGCCTAATTTCAGGCTATTATTTCTCAATTTCACCAATTGCTCAAAAACATTGTAATTTAAGTTGAATTCTTCTGAAGTCGATTTGAGAATATCAGTCTTTGATGAAGGTATTTCCTGACCCTTCAGATACAACAGCCCTGAAAAAATGGACGTAAACGTCGGCAATGAGACTGTCATCAATTCTTGAATCGATTTCTTTTTGCCGTACGTATTCAAATAACTTTCCCGCAGGTGAAGTAGTTTACCCCGAAGCTCTCGTTCACATTGCAGCCGCAAATCTTTGGTGTCAATTTTTATGTCGGCAAGAACATCTTCACCGTAAACCACCTGATAGCTCTCCCGCATCGTTAAAAATTCGATAGGGAAACTATCCAACGAAGATTCAATGTAGCCTTTAGTCAACATTAGCGGTGTTTCGGCATTGCGTTTCTGCCAGCGCTTGACCAATGAGTGGGCTTTGCGAATATCTCGGATACCTTGATCAGACAGCACGATCATAAAATTAATGTCCGACTTTTTGTACACATATTCTCCGCGCGCGGCGCTGCCATAAAGAATGATAGAAATTAAATTATCCCCGAAGGCAGATTTGTATTCATTGGTAAATGCTTCGAAAATTTCATCCGGAGATTTTGGAATTTTTCCCATGGAAATGCTCCTTTTATGTTCAGTTTTTTGGTTACGAGTTATTCGTTTCGTGTTTCTTGTTATTCGTTTCGTGTTTCTGGTTATTCGTTTCGTGTTTCTGGTTTCACGACTTTGTTTGTAGTTTCAAGTCTTTAATTTTGAGATTGACGCTTGATTTTTTTATTATTGCTTATATTTTTGTCCTTTGATGTTCGAAGTTTTCAAATACTTGATTAAACCACCGGTTAATTTTGAAATTTCTGATGTCAGGTTGTAAAGCTCATTGAATTTTGTGATTGAAATATAATTTTGATCCAAAGCAATGTATAGCTGACTCATCAATTCTCCGGTCGAACCTTTTGCGATCGCCAAAAACTGGTTAAATTCTCGAGTTCCACTCCGCTCGAATCCTTCCGCGATATTAGAAATAATTGAGATAGCTGACCTTCTCATTTGATTTGTCAGAGCATAATCTCGGCAGAAAACATCTTCACGAGTTACCGGGTAAATTTGTTGACAGAGCATTCTGGCTTTCTTCCAACTTTCGATTTCTTCAAAACTTTACCACGTAGGCATGATCAAATCCCCATTTTGAATTTGTAGCCAAAACCCGGAACCCAGAACCCAAAACCTTGAACCCAAAACCCAGAACCCAAAACTAACTGTCAGTAACTCCCACTGGCGCCACCACCGCCGCTCATACCACCGCCAAAGCCACCGAATCCGCCACCGAAACCACCGCCACCGCCAAAACCGCCCCAACCACCGCGGCTGCGTCCGCCACCTAAAATCGATCCCAACAGCAGCCAGGGTAAAACACGTCCCCGGGTGATGATAATCAAAAAGAAAATGAACAACATACCCAACAGTTTACCAGCACCCGATGATCCGGATCGTCCGCTTTGTGAACCTCTCGGCGTAGATACAGGTACATTGCCGGTAATTTTGACGCCGTGGTCCCTGGCAATAATATTCGCGATTGCAGCAACCGTATAGAGATGCCCTTTATCATAATCACCCTGTTTCAGGTACGGAATCAGATATTTATCCCGAATTTCACCGGCTAATCCGTCCGGGATGATGCCCTCCAAACCATAGCCCACCTCGATACGGACTTCTCTTTCCTGAATTGCATTGAGTACCAGAATACCGTTATCCTTGTCTTTTTCACCAATTCCCCAGGTTTCAAAAAGTCTGACCGCATAATCCTCGATGTACGTGTTTCCTAATGTTTTCACGGTCACATCCACAATTTCCGCGCCGGTTTTCTGTTTCACTTCCTGGCAGATCGCTTCCATTTGCCGCTCGTAGGACGATGAAATGACATTGGCAAAATCATTCACATGCCCCACCGGCTTTGGAAAATCCTGAGCGTACAGATTGCCGGATAATAAAATTAAACTGACGAATAATAATCCGATTTTTAGATTAAATTTTCTCATAATCACTTTCTCATAAATTGTGTATTTATTTGCCATTTTCACGTGTTTACACACTGTTAAGTTCCCACAGATTAATTTAAATGGTCTCCCTAACAAAAAGGTTTCTGACACGCAGGTTACACACCAGAAACCTTAACTAAATTTTTAAATTAATTGTTATCACTACACGATGTTTGCTTTTTTTACTTTTTTCCATTGCCAGCCAAACAATGCTGTCCCCAGTCGTCGGGTCCATCGCCGTTTGCCCATTTTACGTTTTAGCCAATGGAATCGAACCTGACTGGATTTGTTTTTTATCGCCACATAATTGTTTTTGTTAAGCTCTTCATTTTTTTTCTGAACTTTGCCTTCAAGCATAAACAATTCATTAGTGGTGCATATTCCTTTTTGAACCAACATGTTGACCACGGTTTCCAGAGAAATGACGTCTGCTTCCGGTACCAAATTGTCTTTTTTTTCTGCTGAATTCACATCCTTCTGTTTTGGGATTGTCGTGTGCTGCATATCAAGCTCCTTTTGTTAATCCATGATGTAATGTCCGGTTGTCCTCACACCCTTTCCGAATTTGAAATAATCCCAATCTCCCCCTTTTTGAAATTATTGCTCAAAAAATATAACTTCTAATATAATATTTTTCTGCTAATTATGCAAGTTAAAATTTATTTTATTCAGCCAACTAAAAACACTAAAATCACGAAAAAATTTATAGCAGCACTTGCCGAGAAACTTAATAGAATATTGATTCTCTTCATTCAAAAATTTATAATTGTTTTTTGGGTTTCTTCAATACATTGTGACTGAATAATAACACCTGAATTTGAATCATCACAAAAATTTTCGGAACCTGATCAACGTCATACATCGTTTAATTTTATAGTTTCGAAATAGTATTACACGCCCATTTCTTTTTTTTATTCTTTTTTAAGTTCACAAATATGAAAAAACGGTTAATCAGCATACTCTTTATTCTCTTTTGGGGGATTCAATGCATAACGTACAGTTTTGCAAAAAATGAAACGATAATCCAAGAGAATCACTTCATCCCGGGTGTCGTTGTTGCCAAATTGAAAAGCGGGGTGAACCTTTCGCGCGTCATGACTCAAACTGCCAAAAAAGATTTGTCAAAATTTAATCTGCAAATGAAACCAAAATTCCCATCGCATAGTCAGGGAAAATCACTCTCACAGATTCTTGAAATCCAGTTTGATCCCCAAATTCATCCGTCACTGGTGATCGAAAAGCTGTCAAAGCTGAACATTTTTGAATATGTTGAGCCGAGATACATTTCTCATCTCCTGACCACCATACCCAACGACACATTAATTGAAAAACAATCTCACTTCTCTCAAATTTCCATGTTTGATGGCTGGGACATTAGCCGCGGTTCATCGGAAATTGTCATCGCTATCGTGGATAACGGGACTGACTATCACCATCCCGATTTAAAAGCAAATATCTGGAAAAACCAGGCTGAATTTTCAGGCATTCCGGGTGTGGATGATGATCTGAACGGCTATGTTGACGACATTTACGGCTGGGATTTTGGGGAAAATGACAATGATCCGATTCACGGAACTGATGAGTCAATCATCGCTGTCCATGGCACGCATACTGCCGGTATCGCTTCAGCAGTTACCAATAATATTACTGGCATTGCCGGTATTGGCTGGAATTGTCAAATTATGCCGGTCAAAATCAGCCGGGATGACAATACCTACCAAACACCGTTTGGCTATGAAGGCATTGTTTACGCTGCCGATAACGGCGCTCACATTATCAGTAACAGTTGGGGACGCCGGGGAAATTATTCTCAATACGAACAGGATGTAATAAATTATGCCGCCAGCAAGGGATGCATCATCGTCGCTGCGGGAGGTAACTCAAATACGCGCACATTTTACTATCCCGCCGCCTACACCAATGTGATTGCCGTTGCTGCCGTAAATGAAGAAGATCAAAAAGCCAGTTATTCAACCTACGAAAAATACATTGACATTTCTGCCCCAGGCGGAGACCGGCGTGTTGGCAAAGCCGGGATTTTCAGTTTGTATCCGACTGACCGGGGAATGTACGGCGAATTGTCCGGCACTTCCATGGCAGCCCCAATTGTCTCCGGAGTTATCGGGCTGCTAAAAGAACAATTTCCGGAATTCAGTAATTTTCAACTGTCTCGACAAATCATTCTCACTGCCAATAATATCAATTCAGTCAATCTGGAATACGCGGGACTCATCGGTTACGGCCGCGTCAATGCTTTTCGCGCGTTAACTGAAGATGTTCAGGAAGAGGAATCTGCGAAAATCAGTCTTTTTAAAACTGCCACCTCTGATTCTGTGTGGGGAAACGGAAATTTTTTGTATGAAAACAACGAGATTATCAGTGTGGATGTCTGGTACCGTAACTTTGCCATTAGCCCGGGCCTCGATTTTGAAATTAGATTAAATTCGGCAGACGCATCCATAGAATTTATTCGTGATCGTGTTGTGGTCGAATCATTTCCGTCCGATTCGCTGATGCACATTCAAAACCAACTTAGCTTTCGCGTTAAAAACAATGCTGTACCCCATCTGGCGAAATTGAGTCTGGATTTCAATCTAAGAAATGGAACAGGCGGCAGCGATACACTTTTTGCTATAATCGGAAAAAGCAGTGTGCTGCTGGTTGATGATGATGACGGGATTCACAATGTCGAAAAATTTTATACCAATATTTTAGATAATTTAAATGTTCCGTTTCTTCTCTGGGATCACGTGAAACTTGGTTCGCCTCCGCCCCAAACAATTTTACACTTTCCGACAATTATCTGGTTTTGCGAATGGGCATTCCCCAGTTTATCACCGGAAGACCGGGTTGCTTTACAAAATTATCTGAATCATGGCGGGCGATTATTCATTTCAGGGCAGGACATCGGCTGGGATCTTTCAGACCCTGATGACACTGAAAACAACCAGTATTCTGAGCTTTCAGTCCAATTTTATCAGAATTATTTACATTCCATTTATATGGCCGATAACAGCATTTCCGATTCCGTAATCGGCGTTCCGGGTACGATCGGACAAAATTTAAATTTCAAAATCTATCAGCCCAATATACCCAGACATTTCCAATTCCCGGATTGGATTAAACCTGCATCAGACGCTCAATCCTGCTTTGAATATCACAACCAAAAAGTGGGTGGCGTTATTTTCGAAAATTCACACCGGGTTCTAAATCTCGGCTTTGGTTTCGAGGCGGTGGACGGCAGCTTCAGAGACGATCCGAAGCGGTATTCCTATCCGCGCTATGAATTAATGACCCGAATTCTCAACCGCTTTGGTCCGCTAATTCACGACCCGCTTCCGGACATTGAAACTTCAACGGCTCCAATTAATTTTACCGTAAAATCAGCTGGGTTAATTGATCAGCCAATTTTAGTATCACTTTTCTGGAAAAATGACACCATGCCATCGTTTGTTGAGCAACCCCTGAATTCTTTCAATGAACACATCTATCAGCACATAATCGACTTTACCCAACAAACAGGAAAGATTCAATACTATTTTGAATTAACCACGCCCTATTTCACATTCCGTTTACCGGTGACAGCGCCAGACACGCCGTACCAATTTAGAATCGGTAGCGACACCGATCCACCCGAAATATTTCACCAAAAATTAAACGACTTGATCGTACAAAACCAAGATCGGCCTGTCAAGGTTTATGTGCAAGACAATGCTCAGCTCGATACCAATTCGGTCTGGCTGCATTTCAGAACAGCTTCACGGCAAGACAGTATTCCAATGAATCAGCGTTCGGAAAACTGGTTTCACGCTGCTTTACCGCCCATGTATGATTTTGGAGACTCGATCTGTTATTTTTTTTCAGCGAAAGATAAAGCATCACCGGCAAATTACGGCAGATCAACGCTCTATTATTATCTATTAGGCTTTGAAAATTTTGAAAACGGGACACAATTTTGGTCGTATTCTAAACACGGATGGGGATTGGACGATATCCAGTTTCACTCGAAAATGTATTCAATTTCCACCCGTCCCGGTGGCGCTTATCAAAATAATTCGAACTTGAGTTTGACATTAAAGCGCTCCATTCCGAGGAAATTTCTGAAAGAAGTTATTTTAACCTTTTGGACAAAATATGAGTTAGAAACGGATCAAGATTTCGGATTTGTAGAAATCAGTCTGGACAACGGCAAAACATGGAACAAGACCGGTCCGGCAATCACCGGGATAAACAAAAACTGGATGAAACGGCTTTATTCGCTTGGGCAGTACTACTCACCAAATAATGATTCTCTTTCATTGCGATTCCGGTTGCAAACAGATGCCACCCAGCAAAGACCAATGGCTGGCTGGTTCATCGACGATATTTCACTACAAACCGAAAAAGTGGTCGCCAATATCAATGACCCGGAAAATGAAGTTAATCAAATCGTTCAGTTCCAATTACTCACTAACTATCCGAATCCATTTAATAACCGGACCACGATTCGTTATTCGCTATCAGAAATTGCATTGGTCACTTTGCAAATTTTCAACGTAAACGGACAGAAGGTTGTCGATAAAATTATCGGTCTTATACAACCGGGAAATAATTCTATTCATTGGGACGGTAAAAATACGCAAGGCAGCCAGTGCAGCTCAGGCGTGTATTTTTGTCATTTGAAAATAGCATTACCAAACAGGGAAACTCATTTATCCAACGCGATTAAATTAATTTATATCAAATAGGTGTCACATGGCCCAACCCAATTGGTATCGCATTTGTGTCGGCTGTCGGGCAGCACGTCATAAAAATGAATTATTGAGATTTATTAAAAACATTGATAATAAACTTGAAATCGATATAAAACAAAGGAAAGCCGGTCGGGGTGCTTACATTTGTCCTCGTGCGTCCTGTTTTTTGCAGGCACAACAAAACCATGGGTTTGAAAAATCCTTTCAGAGCAAAATCGATCCGGCGAGTTACGATTTAATCATTAATCAGGTGAAAAATCTTGAACGCTGAAAAAGTAAAATCTCTTTTGCAGATTGGTCAAAAAGGACGGTTGTTGCATATCGGTAAATTGTCGGTCTCGGTTTTGATCAAACGAAAGCGTGCCGCTCTTGTCCTGTTAGCCAGTGACGCGTCGGAAAAACTCAAACACGAAATTGAGTGGGAATGCCGCAGAAACAATATCCCGATTTATATTTTCAGTAGCAAAGATGAGCTGGGTAAGGTATGCAACAGGGAGACCGTTGCCGTGATTGGAATTTCCGATAAAAATTTAGCCAAGGGTATTAAAACACATTTGTTCTGAAATTTTGCCCGTTTGCCCAAAATGCAGCGGTCAATTTATATTTGATTTTGGAATCTTCTTCTCAAAATCAATAACAGCGGATAACCCAATCCGTAGCAGGCAATAAATTCACCAATCCCGATGGTAATAACGAACAGCAGAAAAGGCGGGATATTTTCAAAACCGAACAAAGAAAATGGTGGCGGAGCAATGAGCACGTGCAAATAAGCACTGACCCCGACAGCGTTAAAGATAACAGGGGGCAAGGGCGCTAAAATCGGCTTGTTTAATTTTCTCAAATTGAAAGTCACCGCAGCGGCCAGGAGCGTGATAAAGCTCCCACCGAAAATATCAATTGGACCCAAACCGCCGTAAATATTCGCTACCATGCAGCCGATCCATAATCCCCAAATCGCTTCGGACATCAGAAAAGCCAGCACGGTCAGCGCTTCGGCAAATCGAATCTGGATTGGACCGTAACTTAACGGCGCCAGAAAAACAGTCAGTGTGGCATAAATGGCAGCAATGATTCCGGCTTTGGTCACGTATTGAGTTGGTTTGTTCATAAATAAAAGTAACAACATTTTCTGAAAAAGGCAAGAATTTTTATCCTGAACCCAAAAAGGAACCGACTCAGTTATCGGACGTTTCATTGTCTGTAACCATTCACCGCAGATTGTGCAAAGAACGCGAAGAGAGAATGAGTATAAAACCCCGAACATATTTAGGTGAATGAATTTTTTTTAATAAAATATCTGCGATCTCGGCGATTAATTTTGATTACATTCACTATTACCAATGTCTGAAATAGAAAGCTAAAAAAACAGGAATCCAGCCGTGTCTTTGAAACAAAAAACAGCCAAAATAACCACACAACTGGAAAAAGCGTTCGGTACTCCAGAGCGTAAGAATATCACCGATCCGTTGAGCAATCTGATGCTGACGATTTTATCTCAAAATACCAACGATAAAAATCGCGATACAGCCTACGAGCGACTAAAGCGCATTTATCCGACCTGGGAAGACGTGATGACTGCGCCTGCAAACGAAATCGCCGACGCAATTCGTCCGGGTGGATTGGCCAATCAGAAAAGCCAACGAATGAAAGCGATCTTGGAATGGATCAAGCAGGAATTTGGCAGTTTGAACCTGGCTCGGTTGTGCGAAATGAAACCGGATGACGTGATCGAAAAATTTACTCAACTTAACGGCATTGGTGTAAAAACCATCGGTGTTGTGCTGATGTTTTCCTGCGGTGTTGACATTTTTCCGGTGGATACCCACGTGCACCGAATTTGCAGACGGCTGGGACTTGTGCCGGACAATGTTTCTGCTGAAAAAACATTTTGGCTGATGCGTTCACTTGTACCCGAAGGCAAATCTTTTTCATTGCACATGAATTTTTTAAAATTAGGCCGGACCATTTGCCGGGCGAGAAAACCAGCCTGTCCCGAATGCCCGCTAAATAATTTGTGCCCCTATTTTGCTCACCATTCTGACACAAATATTGAAAACCACTAATTTTTCAAAATTTTTATTTGATTTTAACATAATATTTGATTACTTTTAAACCCTTTTAACCAATAAAATTTCGGAGATGATTCATGCAAAAACTAAAAATCGTCATTCCCAAAGGACGCATTTATAATAACGTGATTCACCTGTTGAACGATGCCGGCTTCGGTGTTGAAACAGCCGAGCGGGTTTATGTCCCCCAAGTTGACGATCCGGAGATCGAAGCCAAGATCATGAAACCGCAAAATATACCCAAACTGGTGGAACTGGGTTCGCATGATGTCGGTTTTACAGGTTTCGATTGGGTTGAAGAGACGCGAGCAAATGTTGTTGAGATACTCGATTTGGGATTTGACCGCGTCAAGATTGTTGCCGCCGTGCCGGATAAATTTCGAGAAGCGGACTTGCGTAACAGACGGATTGTCGTGGCTTCGGAATACGAGCGAATCGCGACCCATTTTTTAAATCGGGAAAAATACGATTTCATTTTTATGCGAACTTATGGAGCGACCGAAGTTTTTCCACCGGAAGATGCGGACATGATCATTGACAACACGTCCACCGGCAGAACGCTGTTGGAGCATAAATTGCACATTGTGCATCATATTCTGGAATCATCCACCAGGTTCATTGCAAACAAAAGCGCGTTGAGCGATCCCTGGAAACGGGAAAAAATTGAAGAAATGAACATGCTGTTTCAGTCGGTATTGGATGCACGTAGTCGGGTGATGCTGGAGATGAATGTACCCAACGATAAATTTGAGGAGATTGTCAAAAAACTCCCTTGTATGCGCGCGCCGACCGTTTCCCCGCTGTATGAGGAACAGGGATATGCCATAAAAATAGCAGTGAAAAAATCCGAGGTTGTTAAATTAATTCCGCTCTTGAAAAAATTGGGCGCCACCGATATTTTAGAATATGAGATCCGAAAGGTCGTCGTATGAAAGAACCACGCAAAGCCATGACAAACGTCAAACCTTACTCCGTTTTCAACGAAAACCGGCACGAAAAAGTCCGTCTTGATTTGAACGAAAACGCCTGGGGCTGCTCGCCAAAAGTGTTGCTGGCAATCAAAAATTCAGAAATAAAGGATATTTCACTTTATCCCGCATACCAGTCATTAAAGAAAAAATTAGCCGATCATTCAGGCGTAAAACCGGAAAATCTGACTTTGTCAAATGGCGCCGATGATTCGATTCGCTGCGTGTTCGATTGTTTGGTGGAGGAAGCTGATGAAGTTATTATTCCGGTTCCCAATTACGGCATGTTCGATATCTTCAGTAGAATCCGGGGCGCCAATGTTGTGAACGTGCTTTATCACGACGATTTTTCTTTTCCGACCGAAAAAGTGTTGGATTCGATTACCCAAAAAACAAAATTGATCATCATCGTCAATCCGGCAAATCCGCTGGGAACGGTTATCGACGAGAGTGATCTGATTCGTATTCTGGAAAACGCATCCGATGCGTACGTATTGCTGGATGAAACCTATCATCATTTTTTCAGCAGGTCCCATATTGAATTGATTAACCGATTCGATAATTTGATTATCGTACAAACTTTTTCCAAAGCATTCGGACTGACTGGATTGAGATTGGGAATGACATTTTCAGATTCCGAAAATATCATAGCATTAAGCAAAGTGAATCTGCCTTTCGCTGTGAATAATCTGGCGCTAAAAGCTGCCCACGCTGCACTGGACGATGCCGAATTTCTTCAATCCGTTATCGAAAGCACGAAAAAGGAAACCTCCTTTCTGGAAAGAGAACTTAACAAACTCGGAATTGAAACACATTCAGGCTTCACCAATTTTCTGCTGATGAAAATCGGTAAGCGGTCGGATGAAATTTATCAGAAACTGCAACAGCGAAATATTCTTTTGAGAAATTTAGGAAAGCTCCCATTGCTCCATGGCTATTTGAGAATTTCGATCGGGAGACGGGAAGATAACGTAAAATTTTTGGACGCATTAAAAATGATTTGGTTGGAATCATGAATTTAGAAGCAATCTTGTTTGACATGGACGGCGTGCTGGTAAACGTATCGCAATCGTACCGCTACGCCATAAAAAAGACGGCGGAATTTTTCACCGGCGAGGAAATTCAGTTTTCGGAAATACAGGAAATGAAAAACCGCGGCGGTTACAACAACGACTGGGATTGCACCCAGGCGATTATCTCCGCTCACTACAAAGACGCCTACCATTGGGAAATCGTGGATAAATTTCAGGAATATTATTTGGGAAAAAATTTTGACGGTTTTATCCAAAATGAAACCTGGCTGCTCAAAGCTTCAATTCTTGATGCATTAGCCCATCAATACAAGCTGGGCATTGTGACCGGAAGACCTCGTAAAGAAGCTGAATTTGTGCTGAAACGATTTGATGTTGAAGAAAATTTTGGTGTTTTAATCACACTGGACGAAACGCCAGCAGGAAAGGGGAAACCGGAACCGTATGGTATCAATCTGGCGCTGAAAAAATTGCAGGTGAAAAAGGCAGCCTATTTGGGGGACACCATCGATGACATGAAAGCCGCATCAGCAGCGAAAATTACACCCATCGGTGTTTTAACGGACAACGACCGCAGTGCAAAACAGATTGACTTGCTGAAAAATAATGGTGCGGTTACCGTTTTGAATGATGTAAACGAGATTGCAGATTTACTTCATGCTTAAATTTTATTAACAAGCACCCGGACCGTCTTCTGTAATTCACCTGTTCGATCGTCCTGTTTTTCATAACGGATGATAATATCGCTTTTACCGTCATTATTCAAGTCGTGAATCTCCACCTCATCACCGTTCTTCGGCAATGTGACTTCAAAATCGTATTCCGAACTATTGGAAAATACACCGTCCTCTTTACCCGGATAAATCTTAAATTCACGTTGGTTACGCGCACTGAGTAAATCTTTATAACCGTCTCCATTATAATCACCATTCAGCGCAAAAACCGGAACTGTGCCCCGGCCTTCGGCGGAATTCTCATCCAGTGAAAATGAAAACGTCAATGTAACGTCCTTTTCCAAATCAGGCTGCTCCGGATACCGGCTCTCGCCCGTCATTTGATAGATATTAATTTCAATGGTCACGCTTTTGGTCAGCAGCATTTTAATGATTCGCATCAGACCCAGTTTAATCGTCGGAATTGCCAGATCGAGTTTTTTGTCATTATTAAAATCGATTAGTTGCTGCTCAACCTGAACGCCGGAAGAAATGATGATTTGATCCGGCGTCAGGGAAAACAACCGCTCCTGATGCGGTTTACCCAAATAAATCTGAATCTGGCTTTGGGGATTAAAAATACTCTCGCGCGCCGAAATTTTGGTTGCCAGCATATCGAGCAAACCGTCGTCGTTCATATCTTTGAGTTGCTGAACATTAATTTCCTGACCCTCTTTTTCATTTTCCGAATCAAACTGCATGTCAAACCGTACATTGGCATTCGCATGAAATGTTCGATCCTCTTTTTGGTAGTAAATTGAAAACTGATCATCTTTTAATGCAACGATGTCCGGAAAACCGTCCTGATTGCAATCGGCAAAGGATAGTTTGACCGGCGTATATTTAACGGAAATATTTCGAAACATTGCAATGTTCGCAGCGGTCTGGATATTCAATCGACTTTGCTGCTGCCAGCCCAAACTGTCATTTTCGGCAAATATCAGATAACGGTTGAATTGTGGGATCAAAATTTCATCTTTTCCATCATCATTCACATCATCTACAAAATTCCAGTAAAACACATAATCCTCATCGCTATTCCGAAAAATGGAATAAACATCGACCAGCTTTTTCTTTTTAAATTCGTACCTGCTATTTTCATCGAGACTGAAATAATAAACACCATCACTCGTCAGAAACACGAATTCCTTCCCCGGATCAGGCGTGACATCACCGAAATCGAACAGAATCATCGCTTGTTCCGGTTGGTAACTTTGCGTATTGTCAATTGAAAAACCGTTCTGGGTCTGCCAGGAAATGTGTATCATCGATCTCGATTCGCTATTTTTATTTTTCGTAAAGGTAATGATTTCCTGCAAACTGTCACCGTTCAAATCAAGCACTTCAATCTTTTTGACATTCTCGTTAAACTGAAGATCCTCAATCTCAAAATATTTATCATTTCCGAACAAAGAAAGATTCGTAATTAAGTGGAGCGAAAAAAATAAGAAAACCAGATTTCTCATGACAGGATGTCCTTTCGATTGAAAATTTTAAGCGAAGCGAAAATCAACACGAAACCAGTGACAAAATTTGTTGTCAAACACCAATACATATCCGGCGTCCAACTGGTGGCAAGTCCGTGCACAATTTCTTTTGCCGTATCAATGGGAAACGTGGTGAACGAAGTGAATAAAAAATGCTTAATGGCATCGAATTGGGAGGCAATATTCAATACGAAATATAAACATACACTGGCGCCGATTGCCACGCCGGATTTGGGGATCAAAACAGCGACGAACATCCCGAATATACCAACTACGGAAACTGTAATGAAACTAAAAATGAAGGCAACAATTAAATTCCAAAGCTGTTTTTGCCAACTGACAATCATGTAGCCTCGCTCGAATACATGACCCATTTTACCAAGTAACATGCCGGTGATGAATCCTGATAAATAGATGATGAACAAAAAAATCAGCACGACAAAACCCATGGTTAGTAATTTGCCCAATAAAAACTGGCTGCGGGTAAGTTGACGTGTCAATAAGTTTTTGATAGTCTTGTCAGAGAACTCCTCGGAGATTAAGTTAATAGAAATTATAAGCACCAGCAACGCGGCAATCTGGATACTCCACGACGCAGCGAAGGCAAAAATCTGCCAGCCGGTAGCGCTGCCCATTCCAATCGTGCCCAAACTGGATAAATGATTTCTGAATAATCCCACAGTTACTGTGAACAGGGCTACAAAAATAATCGAAAAGACCGGGAAGCGCTGGTGTTTTAGTTTGATATATTCAACTTCAAAGAGATTTAGTGTTGTATTCATAGCGTTCAAATTTTTAATTTTGACTTGATCAAACCTGTTTCTTCTTTGTGAGCCTTAAAAATAATTTCTCCAGATTTTCATCCTCCGCACGAATCAGGTCGGCAACAGCGCCCTCGGCGATGGCCTTGCCCTGATTTAAAATAACGATCCTGTTGCACAACTGCTCGATCTCCGACAGCAGATGACTGGAAATGAGAAAAGTGATGTTATCCGCCCTCGCCAGTTGTTTAATCAGCTCGCGCATCTCAATCATACCCTCGGGATCGAGACCGTTTGTCGGTTCATCGAGAATCACTAATTTTGGTTTATTCATAATTGCGGCGGCAATGCCCAATCGTTGTCGCATGCCCTGCGAATACTTTTTTACTTTGTCGCCAGCACGATCCAGCAATTTTACCTTCTCCAGTGCCCAGTTGATTTGTTGGTCTGAATTAATTGACTTTGAGGTAAACTTCTGTAGTAATTCCAAATTTTTCCTGCCGGATAAATAATCATAAAATGCCGGCGTCTCAACCAAATTACCGGTATGCACGATCGCTTTCTCAAAATTCTTGGTAATTGAATACCCAGAAATTTTTATCTCTCCTTCGGAAGGAATGATCAATCCCAAAATCATTTTAATAATGGTGGATTTGCCAGCGCCGTTCGGTCCCAAAATTCCGAAGATGTCGCCCTGATTCAGAACGAGTGAAAAATCGTGCACTGCCTGAAAATGACCGAAAGATTTTTTGAGATGAGAGATGTGAAGGATGGTATGCTGCTTTTTTTCCAAATCTTTATTCCAATATTAGATGACTCATGAGTTGAAAAATATACACATTAAAATTTTCAGAAACAAGAAATTTTTGTGGAAATATTATCGATTTACGCAATCAAATCGGTCATCAAAACGACCACATAGCTCAACATAAAAAAACCACCGATGCAAAAGAGGCACCAGTGGTTTTGAAGTTCTGGCTCAAACTTTACTGAGTCCACTCTTTAATGCGAATTCCCCCACCCGAAGTCCGTAGCTTCACCAATGGACCGCCTTCGTTGATTTTTCCGTTCAAATAATTTGATTTCAGTTTTCCCTGCACGGTTACCGGGAAATCGATTGAAACACGTCCTCCGGAAGTCTGAGCATCAATATCGACTGAAGCATCTTCGGGCAGGTAAACCGTAATTCCGCCACCGGATGTTTTCAGATAGCAGTCACTGTCTATATTACCGGTCAGTTCAGCGTAAATGCTGCCGCCAGAAGTGGAACCCTGAACAGTACCACCAAGTTTTTTGAGATTTAAGCTGCCACCCGAAGTGCGGACAGTGGTATTTCCTTCGACACCATCCAAATTAATACCGCCGCCCGAGGTTTTGGCATCAACAGCACCCGACGTTTTGCCAATGTTAATACGTCCGCCGGACGTATGCACAAAAACGTCTCCCACTGCTTCCGAAACATTAATGCTGCCGCCTGATGTTTTCGCATTCACGGGCCCTTTAATTTGTCCGACTGAAATTGATCCGCCCGAAGTGTTGAGGTCGATGTTACCGGCTAAATCTTCAACCTTTATGCTCCCGCCAGAAGTGTTCACATCCAGATCGAATACATTCGGAACGATGACTTCAAAGTGCAGATTCACTCGACGTCGTCCCGATAACCAACTTTTGTGACCGGTATATTCGGCAACAACCTGTACCCCGTTGTTATCCTGATCAAAACGGATTTTTAAATCTTCAAACAGCCGGTCTGCTTCCCGTTGACTCGATGTCCTCGCTTTTTTCGTGACATTGAGTTTAACCTGATCCCTGTCCCAGCTTTTTACCTCGACCGAACCGAAGTCAGTTTTTAAGTAAAACAACTGTCCCTTTTTGACGCTAAATTCTTTCGTCAATTGATCTTCGATATTCATTGGATGACTGATAACGCACGCAGTCTGACTGCAAAAAGCAATGAATAGAATGACAAATAATACTGTCCAAATTCCTGAGTAATTTGATTTTTTCATCATATGATCTCCCTTTGATTTATTAACTATTTGAAGCCTCTTTACGAAATGTCAGCTATTAAGTTGCTATTAATTTAAACGTCTTGATTTAGCCGATAAAATTGAAAGAAACACTCTTTGACCGTATTCCCAGACATCGTCACTATACCAGGCAATCGCTTCAAGTTTTTCCATAAATTTGCTGTACTGAATTTGAGTTATTTCACCTTTAAAAATCAAGAAATTCAAAATCATCAATGAATTGTAATAAGGAACTTTTAAGAGTTCAGCAGCTCTTAAAATTTTACTGTCTTCTGAAATAATCGGATATCCATATTTTGCAGCACATTCAATCAGCTTCTGATCGTTTGTTTCACCACGCAAGTCACTGTTGATTTTTTTAATTTGCGGATACGGTTGCCTGACTTCCGCTAAAATTTCTTCGATGGAATACAGTTCAATTGAACTCAGCACAATTCCGAAAAAGTCCGCTTTTTCCATGTAGATTATTGAAGAGGAGTCAATTAAGGCTGTGGATAATTTTTTAAATTGTTTCAGGACATTTTTGATTGGATAACCTATCAATTTCATGGTATCATAAAAACTCATTAAATGAGTGGCAGCTTTTGTTCAATTTTTTTAACAAATAAAAAATCAGTTCATCATTCTCTCGTGTTTTGAATATTAAAAAAAATGCTTGACAAAAGCAAATTAATTTTTAAATTTAGTGTAAACGTTTACATTTATCAGAAAGCAAGTAACTTTATGACAAAATGTGATTCGAAAATTTTTGGACGTTGTCTGATTTTATGGTTTTGTTTAATTTTTCTTGGTTGTCATAAAAAAAATGAGCAAAAAATCGAAATCGAATTTTGGACAATGGGAGCCGAAGGCCAACACATTGAAAAATTACTTCCGGAATTTGAAAAATCTTATCCCAAAATAGCAGTGAAAGTTCAATCCATTCCATGGCGTGCTGCTCATGAAAAATTACTCACTGCCTTTGCCGGTCAATCCACACCGGACGTCTGTCAGCTTGGAAACACCTGGATCCCGGAATTTCAGGCAATCGGCGCCCTTTTACCGTTGGATACATTAATCACAAAATCTTCCATTGTTTCTCCAAACAAATATTTCAAGGGTATCTGGGACACGAATATAATTGGAGAGGCTACGTACGGAATTCCGTGGTATGTGGATACGCGGGTGCTTTTTTATCGATCAGACATTATCAAAAAGGCAGGATTTACACATCCCCCAAGGACATGGGATGAATGGTTTGAAATTTCCAAAAAGATACGAATGCTTTCTACAGAGCAAAATCCTCGATACGCAGTATTCTTTTCTACCATCCATGATGATTGGGCTGTACCGGTCATTTTAATCATGCAAAATAATGGTATTTTATTAAAAGACAATAATTGCTATGCTGCCTTTGATCATCCAGCAACACTTGAAGCATTGAAATATTATGTCTCATTTTTTCGAAATGACTTAGCGGTAAAAAAAATGACCGAAGTCTCAAATATATACCAGGCATTTGCTGATGGCATTTTTTCAATGTTAGTGACAGGACCGTGGAATGTAAATGAATTCAAAAAGCGAACCCCGGAGATTCAGGGCAAATGGGACACAGCAACGATGCCATGTAAAGTCAATTGCACTTCGATCGCCGGAGGGTCAAGTCTGGTGATATTTAAGCAATCGCATCAACAAGAAGCAGCATGGAAATTAATCGAATTTCTATCCAAGAAAACAACGCAGATGAAATTCTATCAATTAACGCGGGACCTTCCGGCAAAAAAAGCAGCCTGGCATTTCAATCAAATTAAGCGTGATACATTAATAGATGCATTTTATCAGCAATTAGAACTGGCAGAACCGACTCCGAAAATTGCAGAATGGGAACAAGTTGCAGTAAAAATTCAAGAACACCTGGAGCGAGCGATATTTAAAGATTTACCAGTCGAAGTGATCGTAAAAGATATGAATAGAGACATTGACCGTATTTTGGAAAAGAGAAGGTGGCTGTTGTCCAAAGATTTAATCAAAAATTTATTTCAAATCCAATATCAATTTAACTTAGATTTGGATTAAAATGAAAACCAAATTATTGACACCTTACTTTTTTATTGCACCAGCTTTGCTGACTTTACTAATTTTCTTTTTCTTACCGGTTGGTGAAGCCTTCCTCATGAGTCTGACTGACTTTGATATCTATTCGTTAAGCAGCCTCAAACGAGCGAGATTCATATTTCTGGATAACTATATTCGATTATTGCATGACCCTATTTTCTGGAAAGCATTATTCAACACCGGCTATTTCGTATTAGTCGGAGGACCCTTAACAATCTTGATGTCATTATTTACGGCTGTTGCTTTAAATTCGAAAATCCTTCGCTTCAAAAAGTTATTTCGATTGGCGTTTTTTATGCCTGTTGTTACTTCCCTAGTGGCTGTTGCTGTGGTCTGGCGGTATTTATACCATCCGCGTTTTGGCGTGATCAATTATTTTCTGTCATTTTTCGGAATCGAATCCATCGATTGGCTTGGAGATCCAAACTGGGCTATGCCCGCTCTAATTCTGCTCGCTGTCTGGAAAAATTTTGGATATCACATGATGATCTTTTTGGCTGGTTTACAAACCATTCCTGAATATCTCTACGATGCAGCGCGAATCGATGGCGCTGGCTGGTGGCGGCAATTTGTCAATGTCACGATCCCTCAATTGGCGCCAACCACATTTTTTGTCACAATCATGACGATTATTGGTTATTTTCAATTTTTTGCTGAACCCTATATTATGACTCAGGGCGGACCATTAAACTCTACGTTAAGTATCGTCCTTTACCTTTATCAGCACGGATTCCGTTGGTGGCGAATGGGATATGCATCTTCAATTGCATTTATTCTGTTTTTTATTGTAGTTAGTTTAGCTATGCTACAAATGTTACTGCGAAAAAAAATGGAGTAGTTATGAGCTTCAAAATAAAATTACGAAAAACATTTATTGTTATCTCCTTTCATTTATTGATATTTTTAGTGTCCGGGATTACATTGATCCCTTTTATTTGGATGTTGAGTACATCACTGATGCCAACCGGAGATGCAAGCACTTTTCCTCCGACGCTTATTCCTAAAGAGATTACGCTGGATCAATATAAATATCTGTTTAATCGAATAAATTTGGGACGTCATTTTTTGAACAGTTTGATTTTGGCGGTGTCTGTAACGCTGGTTTCACTTTTAATTAACTCATTAGCAGGATATGGATTTGCTAAGTTCAGTTTTAAAGGAAAACGACCAATATTTGTTTTTCTGTTAAGCTCGATGATTATACCGGCTCAAGTCACCATGTTACCAGTATTCCTCATTCTAAATAAAATCGGTCTCTTGAATACTTATTTCGGAATCATTATTCCTGGAATGGCAAGTATTTTCGCCATCTTTTTGATAAACCAATATCTGAAAGGGATCCCCGACAGTCTATTAGAAGCTGCCAAAATCGACGGCGCATCTCATTTCACTATTTATTGGCGTATCATTCTCCCTTTAGCCAAACCGGTTTTGGTCACCCTGGCTCTTTTTACATTCATGGGAACGTGGAATGACTTTTTATGGCCGCTCATCGTGATGACAAAGGAAGAAATGTACACTCTGCCCGTTGCCCTGGCAAATCTTTTCGGGGAACATGCCCATGATGTGGAATTAATGATGGCTGGTTCAGTCATTACAATTCTACCGATTATGATTGTGTTTATGTTTTTACAAAAATATTATATTCAGGGTATATTACTTGGTGGCGTTAAGGAATAGTGTTAACAATTTTACTCCGAGATTTTTTATTTCAAATTTGTAAAAAAAGTTCTTGACATTTACTTTTTTTGATATTATATTGATTAATGTAAACGCTTACATTTATTTACAAACATGCTTTAATTAACAATAAATTATAACTGTAATCGGTTACGGAAAGTTGTAAATTGGACATTAATATCAAAGAAATCGCTCGCCTGGCTGGAGTTTCGATTGCCACTGTATCCCGTGCCTTAAATAATAATGGTTCGGTAAAACCAGAAACTCGCCGAAAAATCCAACGCATCGCTCGCGAATTAAACTATAAACCGAACCCAATTGCCAGAGGCCTATCCAGTAAAAAAACAGATACTGTCGGTGTTATTCTTCCTGAGATGGTTGATGAATTTTTTACTGAGATTATCCGCGGTATCGACGAGGAAGCTCATCGAACAAATAATTTTGTCATCGTCTCAAGCTCTTATAGCCAACGCAATGTTGTAGAAACGTTATTGGAATTTATGAGCAGTGGTCGCGTTGATGGGTTAATTTTGTTGGTGCCGCAAATTCATAATGACATTAATGAATTGATTCATAAAAGCAAACGGCCTATCGTTTTGCTCAACAACAATTTCAATGATAATGGTTTTGTCAGTTTCAATATTAATAATTTTCAGGGAGCCTACAATGTAGTTGAGCATTTGATCGGTCATGGATATCAAAATATCGCTATGATCCAGGGCCCGGAAGGTAACATCGATGCAGATGAACGTTACCGTGGCTATGTCAATGCATTGAAAAATCATAATTTGCCTGTACAAAACTCTTTAATTATTCCGGGCGAGTTTAATATAAAATCAGGCTACTACGGATTTATCCGTTTAATGAGTCAACCCAAAAAGCCTGATGCGATTTTTACAGCGAATGACATGATGGCGGTTGGTGTATATGAAGCATCAAGAACTTCTAACATAAAGATTCCGCAGGATGTCGCAGTCGTCGGATTTGATGATATTTTTCTTAGTCGTTTACTCTCTCCCAGACTTACTACGATTCATGTACCTATTGTTGAACTTGGTCGAAAATCCATGCGCTATTTGTTAAAAATGATTAATAATCAAGTCGATCCGAAAAAATCATACTGCGAAGAATTGACAACAGGTTTAGTCATTGGTGGTTCCTGTGGATGCAAAAATTCTACGATGCCGACATTATTTTAACATAAATAGGAAACAAGTGATTAGATATAAAAGGACTTACATATATTTGACTTTTAATCCCTTTGTTTGAATTAACTTTTTCTTTGCGAAAATGACACCGTTGACATGCATTGAATTGATAGTGAATTTAATCCTTTCATTATAAATAAATTAACTCGTTAATTAATCACTATCTTTTAACCAAATTAAGGAGGCATGTATGAAACACTTCGTTACTATCATTTTCGTGCTGATGTTGCTACTGATGTTTTCAGTAACAACAATGTTCGCTCAGGGTCATGTTGATCCGCCCTATTTGCAGATTCAATCGGCTGAAAATCCGATTACTGTAGATGGTCGGTTGGACGAAACAGACTGGCAGCGACGTTTCGATCATCTGGTTTTCCGTTCAGGTTTTACTCCCGGGGATGTCGAATACGGTGTCACCGGAGAAGTAACAGTTCAAGCACCTTATACAGACACCACCACTACGATTGTTAAAATCCTACATCATGGATTAGACCTTTACATTTCTCTGAATTCCAATGATCAATCCGTGTGTCGTTTTGACGGCAGTTGGGAAGGTGACGGATTGTTCATGAAAATCAATGATGCCAGTGGCACCACGGTCGAGTACAAGCTCTATTTTAATTTAGCTGGTGCTGACCCGGATATTCATTTAGAGCAACCCGGTTTGTATCCCAACTCTGGAGAAGCCGCTGCCTGGAAACATCCAGCGACAATTGTCAATGACACCACAGCAGCAGATTCAGGTTACACTGCAGAATTGGTCATTCATTTGGATGATTTAGGTTACACCGATCCGTACGCCGATGTTCCGGTACTGTTTAACATATTTGACCCGGATGGTTACACTGGCGAAGACGGACAGGATTGGGCTGTTGGCTCTTATCACAAAATGTGGTGGGGCAGCGAATGGGGACCGGATATGCGCACTCTCAGATTGGCCGATCCACCTGCTGCTAATGCTATTGGTACAACAGATGAGATGGTTTTGGATGGTCAATTAAACGAAGATTTCTGGTCTGACGCAGAACATGTCGTCATCGGTAAAGGTTCAAATTTTTCAACTGCAGGCTATTACATGCAATGGGGCGATACCTTGAATTCCTACACTGACCAAAGTATGGCAACTGTTAAATTTGCCCATAACGGAACCGATCTTTATATTGGTGTTCAATCAAATGATTCTTCTGTGTGTAAATGGTCACCCGGTTGGGAAGCTGACGGGCTTTTCTTGTGGATGACTTATAAGGGATTGATCCCGCAACCAGGAGAGCGGTTGGAAATCAAAGCGATGTATTTTGACGCCACAGAAGGTGCGTCCATTACCTTTGAGACAAATGCCAATGTTCCTACCGGAGCCGCTGAAGGCGCTTCCTTCGAACCAACAGGCACTGTTACGCATACAGCAACTAATGGTGCTGATGTCGGCTATTCACTCGAAGTGCTCGTCCACACTGACATGTTTGGCTACAGCGAAGAAGATACTGTAAAATTGAGTGCCTGCATGTGGGACTTGGATTTTGCATCTGCTGATGTCTTCGATCCTAATGCTGCTGATTATGCACCAAATTGGTGGGGCACCCAGTGGGCAGATGCCAATTTTGAAAAATATTTTATGTACCGCGATGTCATTTTGTTACCCGTGGAGGAAGAACCGGAAGAATTAGGTCACGTTGATCCGCCCTATTTGCAGATTCAATCGGCTGAAAATCCGATTACTGTAGATGGTCGGTTGGACGAAACAGACTGGCAGCGACGTTTCGATCATCTGGTTTTCCGTTCAGGTTTTACTCCCGGGGATGTCGAATACGGTGTCACCGGAGAAGTAACAGTTCAAGCACCTTATACAGACACCACCACTACGATTGTTAAAATCCTACATCATGGATTAGACCTTTACATTTCTCTGAATTCCAATGATCAATCCGTGTGTCGTTTTGACGGCAGTTGGGAAGGTGACGGATTGTTCATGAAAATCAATGATGCCAGTGGCACCACGGTCGAGTACAAGCTCTATTTTAATTTAGCTGGTGCTGACCCGGATATTCATTTAGAGCAACCCGGTTTGTATCCCAACTCTGGAGAAGCCGCTGCCTGGAAACATCCAGCGACAATTGTCAATGACACCACAGCAGCAGATTCAGGTTACACTGCAGAATTGGTCATTCATTTGGATGATTTAGGTTACACCGATCCGTACGCCGATGTTCCGGTACTGTTTAACATATTTGACCCGGATGGTTACACTGGCGAAGACGGACAGGATTGGGCTGTTGGCTCTTATCACAAAATGTGGTGGGGCAGCGAATGGGGACCGGATATGCGCACTCTCAGATTGGCCGATCCACCTGCCGTAAATGCAGTAGAAACTGAAGAAACTATCACTTTAGATGGTCAATTAAGTGAATCATTCTGGGATAATGCCGAATCGGTTGCCATAGCGAAAGGTTCCAATTTAAGCACAGCGGGTTATTACATGCAATGGGGTAATCCGGATAACACGTACACCGATACCAGTGTGGCTGTGGTCAAATTTGTCCATCGTGCACATGATTTATATATTGGAGTTGAATCTAATGATGCATCTGTTTGTAAATGGTCACCGGGTTGGGAAGCTGACGGACTGTTTCTGTGGATGACTTACAAAGGAATTATCCCACAACCAGCAGACCGGTTGGAAATCAAAGCGATGTATTTTGATGCCACCGAAGGTGCATCCATTAGTTTTGAAACGAATGCAAATGTTCCCACAGGTGCAGCAGAAGGTGCTTCTTATGAGCCTGAAGGCACCCTCACGCACACGGAGACGAACGGCGCAGATGCGGGTTATTCATTGGAAATCGTTGTGCATACCGATATGTTTGGCTACAGTGATGGTGACACGGTCAAACTTAGCGCCTGCATTTGGGATTTGGATTTTGCTTCTGCTGACGCTTTTGACGAAAACATTGCAGATTATGCTCCAAACTGGTGGGGCTCCCAATGGGCAGATCCCAATTTTGAAAAATATTTTATGTACCGCGATGTCATTCTATTGAATCAGACATCAGTACAGGATCAAAAAGAAGCGACTACGGTCACTGATTTCAATCTGAAACAAAACTATCCTAATCCGTTCAATCCATCAACTTCAATCGTGTATAGTTTACCGACCGATACGGATGTAAAAATTGATATTTACAACGTATTGGGTGACAAAGTACGCACACTCATCGATGGTAAAAAATCCGCCGGTAATCATACGATCACGTGGGACGGAAAAGATACGAGCGGAAAATTAGTCGGAAGCGGTGTCTATTTTTATAAAATTAAAACCACTGAATTTGAAAAAACGAAAAAGATGCTGCTGATGAAATAATTTTAATGATTGGGGTGTCCTTATTTTTAAGGGCACCCCATTTTATTTAATTTTTTGACAATTCTTGTTTGCAACCAGAAACCATTCCCTTTCATTAAATTAAGGTATGCTAATCATGATACCGTTTATCAAAATAAAAAATTTATTATTAATAGCGATGATTCTCTCCCTGATCGGTTATCTGGCGTATGCCGGACAAACCGGTAAAATTACCGGGAAAATCGTTGATAATTCTAATGGTGAAGCTTTGCCCGGTGTGAATGTTGTCATTCAAGGTACAACCATGGGGGCGGCATCGGATTTACAGGGAGATTATATCATTTTGAACGTACCACCGGGAAATTATACGTTGATTGCTTCAATGATCGGTTATCAAAAAACAATTGTGGAAAAGGTAAAAGTATCTGTTGACCGAACGACACAAGTTAACTTTAATTTGGAGCCGACCGTAGTCGAACTTGGCGAGTCCGTAACTATCACGGCTGAACAGCCATTGATACAAAAAGATTTAACATCCTCATCCTACTCTGTCTCGTCCGATGAAATCGGATTAATGCCGGTGGAAAGTTTTCAGGATATCTTGCAATTACAGGCTGGAATTGTGAAAGACGCTCAAGGAGAACTTCACGTCAGAGGAGGACGTTCCAGCGAAATCGCTTATATGATAGATGGTATGTCAGTTTCGGATCCATTTTCGGGTAAGTCAGCCATAAATGTGGATCAAAGTAATATTCAAGAAATGAAGGTTATTAGTGGTACTTTCAATGCCGAATACGGAAAAGTGATGTCTGGCGTGGTAGAAATTGTGACCAAAGAACCTGAAGATCAATTTCACCTCGGTGGATCATTTTACACCGGCGACTATATCAGCAACCACGATGATCTGTTTTTAAACATCAATGGTATTCAACCTGCTGCGATTTATAACACCCAATTTTATCTGACAGGCGCCGTACCGGGATTGAAAAAAAAATTATCGTATTATTTATCACTTCGTAAATTTTATAACGAAGGCTGGCTATATGGACAGCGTAGATACAATCCCAGTGATTCAGCAAATTTTCAAAACCCGGATGCAGTTTACATTGAGAAAACGGGTGACGATAAAATCGTTCCCATGAACGATCAATCCCAATATTTCGCCAATGCAAAACTCGTCTATCGAATCACACCGAATATGAAATTGAGCTACAGCTTTATCGGTAATCTTACTGAGTTCCAAAATTACAAGCATTTATTTAAATACAATCCCAAAGGTGATGTCAGCAATTCCGAATATGGATTTACCAATATCTTGAATTTCAATCACATGCTTTCTTCGCGAACATTTTACACGCTAAAATTTTCTCATTATTATTATGATTTCGAATCATTTTTATATGAGGATCCCGAAGACACAAGATATGTTAATCCCGTCCTGTTACGAAATCGTGAAGACGCATTCAGTTTCTTGACCGGTGGTACTAATATGTCCCACTTTTATCGCAACACAACCGTTGATGTTGCCAAATTCGACATCACATCCCAGGTTACGAAAATTCACCAATTAAAATCAGGTATTGAATATAAATATAATAACATCCATTTAAGAAGCTTTCCTGCATCATATCAGGGAGAGGAAGGAGGCGGTGTTTTTAGCTCTGAGGCTTTTTTTAACACCGGTGAGTACGAACATCACCCTGTCGAATTTGCTGGTTATGTGCAGGATAAAGTCGAATTACAAAACATGACGTTGAATATTGGATTACGCTACGATTTTTTTGATTCAAACGGAAAAATACCGACAGACAGAAGGGATCCATCAAATTCGATCAAAACTGACTCAACAGGTTATAAAGAGGCAGAACCGAAACATCAGGTGAGTCCGCGTATTGGTATTGCTTTTCCTGTTTCGGCCAGTGGAGTTTTTCATGTTTCTTACGGACACTTCTTTCAAATTCCACCCTATGAATATTTATACCTGAATCCCCGCTTTGCTGTAGCTCCCGGCGGGCTAAATACATTAATGGGAAATGCAAACTTGAATCCGCAATCAACTGTCATTTACGAAGTTGGATTTCAGCAAGAATTATTAGGACAGTTAGGCATTGATGTCACCGGATTTTTTAAAGATGCGCGTAATCTTTTAGGAACGCGGATATATGAAACATATATTTTAGGCGATCGATACGCACTTTATGACAATCGTGACTATGGAAATATCCGCGGGATTACACTATCTGTCAATAAACGCCCAACGCCTTCTGATTTTCTGACAGTTTCCTTTGATTATACCTATCAAATTGTCGAAGGTAACGCATCCGACCCAAACCATGAATTTTACAATAAACAATCTGATCCACCAAAGAAAAGTAATATTCAAGTAATTCCTTTAAATTGGGATCAGAGACATACGGTTAATTTGTCAGTCTCTTTTGATAATCCAAAATATTTTGGCATCGGCTTAATCGGTCAGTTTCAGAGCGGATTGCCCTATACCCCAGAAATCCAGAGTGAAGAGACAACGTTCCAAAACAGCGGGCGAAAACCATTCAACTACAATCTCGATCTTCGCCTGTTTAAGCGTGTGAAATTCTGGAATATGAACTACGTTTTCTTTGTTAAAGTATATAACCTCATGGATCGAAAAAACGAAATTAATGTCTATTCGGATACCGGACGGGCAGGCTATTCGTTAGTCAGTACATATGTGGGTGAACGCAGAGCCTATGTAAATACGCTTGATGAATGGTTGAAACGCCCAGACTTTTATTCAGAACCCCGGAAAATATTTATCGGTTTTGAAATTGAACTTTAGTGTCGTGGTTTTTATTTTCAATTACGCGGAGTCAAAATATGAAATACAAAATACAATGGTTGCTTATTTTGCTGACGTTTCTGTGCGCTCAGCTCACCGCTCAGGACAATGTTTCCAAAGAACAACGAGGAAACCGCAAACACAGAAAACAGGGAATTCACAACGGCAATTTAGTAGAAACGCTGTTTTACAATTTCGGTGAAGTTGCCTGGTGGGGCCGGCAACCATCAGGTGTCTGGCCTCGAGGAAGCGGTCATTCGTACATGGATGGGATCACTCCCATTGTTGTCACTGAAGTGATAAACGGAAACGGTGACACGTTGCATATTTGCGAAGCAGGTTATCGGGAACTGATGGATGTGTCACCTGATGGCATTGAGCGGGGCTGGCAGCCCAGACCCGGTTATGCGAATCCAAATCAGGATAACATCGCGATGAGCGACAACCCCAACTCATGGCCTGATGGCTGGCCCGACAAAGATCAAACCTGGAATGGATTCTGGAACGGTTATTTCGGAAAACGTACCAATGCGGATCAGGAAAGTTATTTTGTCATGGATGATGATGCTGATGATGGTCATGATTTTTATCCGTATTCCATAGACAAAACCCGCCGTGGTTTGGGACTTAGAGTTGGCGTTCGCGGTTTTCAATGGTCCAACATGTTGGCCGAGGATTTAATATTCTGGCATTATGACATTACAAATGAAGGCACAACCCAGTATCAAAAGATGATTTTTGGTATGTACGTGGATGTTGGTGTTGGCGGACAATATGATTCGAATGATGATAATGCTTCTTTTGATGTGGATGATGACATCACCTATTCCTGGGATACAAATGAATTAGGAGCCGGAGGTTGGGGACCAACCGGTTGGTGTGGTTATGCTTTTTTGGAAAGTCCGGGAAATCCGTTCAATAATATCGACGACGATGGTGACGGTGAAATGGGGAGTCCAACCATTACCGAAAATATGATTTTAGGAGAAATACCGGAAAACGGGATAGATGACAATAATAATGGATTGATCGATGAAGCAGAGTTGCACATTGGTTTTAAATACGCTGACGGAATCGACAACAATGGCGATGGTCGGATTGACGAATTAATTGATGAAGCACGTAATGATGGAATTGATAATGACAACGATTGGGATGCTGAACGCGACGACGTTGGAGCAGACGGATTAGCCGGAACTGGCGATTTCGGAGAAGGTGATGGGATTCCAACGCCGGGCGAACCCAATTTTGACGCCACCGATAAAGATGAATCCGATCAAATCGGTTTAACCGCATTTGATGTGTTTTATATCGGTACCGGTGTTGCTTTCTATAAAGACGATGTCATCTGGAATCGTCTCTCTTATAGCCATTTTGATACCAGATTGCAAAACGGGAATATTGCTTTCCTCTATGGATCAGGTCCCTTTCCACTGTATCCAAAAACTACTGAACGTTTTTCTGTATGTCTTGTCTTTGGAGAAAACCAGCAGGATATTTTCCGAAACAAACAGGTGGTTCAGGATATTTATAACGAAAACTACAATTTTGCTCGTCCACCGGAAAAGCCAGAAGTCTGGGCAGTAGCCGGCGATAAAAACGTCACACTATATTGGGATGACAAAGCAGAAGCCAGCTATGATCCGTTCTCGGACCCGCCGAATGATTTTGAGGGTTATAAAGTCTATAAGAGTACTGACCCCGGATTTTTGGATGCTCGAGTGATCACGAATGCATTTGGCGAAAAAACATTGCTCCAACCGGTAGCCCAGTTTGATATCAGGAATGATGTGAAGGACTTTTTTCCTCTGGATTATCAGGGGACGAAGATTTATATGGGAGATAATAAAGGACTGGAACATTCCTGGACAGATTATGATGTCATTAACGGAAAAACATATTATTATGCTGTCGTTTCTTATGATCGCGGAGATGCCGCTTTAAATATGTATCCCTCGGAATGCAGCCGGGTGATCGTTCGCGATATTAATGGTGAGGTCACATTGGATAAAAACACAGTGGAAGTGACACCTCAGGCACCTGTTGCTGGTTATCGTTCTGGCGGACTGCAAGATTCGATCCGTCATATCAGCGGCTTTGCCACGGGGAATGTATGGATTGATGTATTAGATCCATTACTTGTCGAAAATGATCAAACATATCAGGTCGTTTTTGACGATACCACTCATCCGGACTCAATCAGCTACAATTTAGTTAACATTACCTCTCCGGATTTGCCTGATACCATAATAGACAATTCCTTTTTTGTCAGGGCCGAAGATTATAATCCGGTCTTTTCAGGTATGCGGCTGTTTACCTTCACAGATAGTATTGAATGGGATGGTCAAAATTCAGGCTGGATTTCAGGTGACTGCAACTTGCCGATCAATGTCGAACATCGGTACAAATTCCCGCAGCGACGACACGGTTATCCCAGCAGTTACGAGATTCGCTTCGGTGATCCGGATACGACCTGGTGGTATGTACCACGCTTTCCGGTTAATTTTTCGGTCTGGGATGTGTACGAAAATGAAAAGGTGATCATCACCTTGGAAGAACCGAATGAAGCAATGCGCGATAGTAGCGTTTCACCTGGTGATTTTATTCGAATTATTATAAAAGATGGTCCCATCCCGCGCGAAGTTTGGCGCGTTAATTTTTTGGAACCATACGAAAACCAAGAGCCGATTTTACCTGAATCCGGTGATACACTCTTTATCCAAATCAAAACGCCGTTCCGCAGTGGCGATGTTTATCAATTTACCACAAAAGCCGCAAAACAGGATAAGCAACTTGCGAGTCAGGAATTGGATAATGTGGCGGTGGTACCCAACCCCTATGTCGTCGCTGCCCGATGGGAACCTCCTCGCCTGTTCGCAAGCGGACGCGGTGAGCGGAGAATATTTTTTATTCATTTACCGAAGAAGTGTACCATACGGATTTACACAATTAGCGGCCAACATGTAAAAACGATCGAGCATAACAGCAATTTACTTGATGGCGCAAAATCATGGGATTTGACCACCAAAGACGGTTTGGATGTAGCAGCAGGCGTCTATATTTATCATGTGGATGCCGGAGAAATCGGTGAGAAAATCGGGCGGTTTGCACTCATAAAATAAAAGCAAATATTCTTTTTTCAATTAATTCAATCAAGTGCAGGTATCAAAATGAGCATAAAACATGTTAAATTCTGCTTTCGTGTTATCATTTTTTTCTTCATCATACCATTCCATTTGTTGGCAGGTGATTTGACAAAGACCGGAACCACAGCAGCGCAATTTTTAAAAATTCCGGTTGGTGCACGAGCCATTGGAATGGGTGGCTCTTTTGTCGCGCTGGCAAATGATGTCTCTGCCATTTACTGGAATCCGGCAGGGATGACAAAAGTCGGGTTAACAGGTGGTGTGAATTTTTCTTATGCTGACTGGTTGGCTGACACAAAATTTAATTATGTAGCGGTCGTTATCAACGCTGGTTCGATTGGTCGGTTTGGTTTAAATTTTACCAGTTTGTCCATGCCCGATATGGAAGTACGGACCGAATTTGAACCCGAGGGAACCGGTGAATTTTTCAGTGCTTTAGATTTGGGAATGGGAATGAGCTATGCTCGCTCAATTACAGATCGCTTCAGTCTGGGATTCAATGCCAAATATATTCGCGAACAGATTTGGCACATGACAGCATCATCAATTGCGTTTGACATTGGCATCCTTTTCCAAACAGATTTTGATTGGCTGACACTGGGAGTGAGTGTTTCTAATTTCGGCCCGAAAATGCAATTTCAAGGAAAAGATGTATTCATTAATTATGATTTTAATCCGGATCAGTGGGGAGACAATGAAAACATCTTTGCCAATCTACAAACCGATAAATGGGATTTACCTCTGCTGTTTCGTTTTGGTTTAGCCATGGAATGGTGGAATAATAATACAAGTCAATTCTTAACTACGATTGAAGGAAGACACCCAAATGATAACACTGAGAGTTTAAGCATGGGTTTAGAGTACGGATTTTTGCGTCGCTTCTTTTTACGCGGCGGGTACCAAACTTTATTCGAATCAGCATCCGAACGTGGTTTAACGTTCGGCTTGGGAATTGTTTATTATTTGTCAAGACATCATCCGCTGCATTTTGACTATGCTTATGCAGATTGGAGTCGCTTAAATAATGTGCATCGTTTTTCAATCGAATTTAAATTTTGAGGTCAAATGAAGTTTGAAACGAAATATGGTTATTTTTCGGATGACGGAACCGAATACATCATTAAAAATTATCGTACCCCAAGGCCTTGGGTCAATGTAATTTCCAATGGCCAATATGGATTGGTTGTCTCACAACTCAACGGCGGATTCAGTTGGCTGATTCATTCTAACTTAAATCGCTTAACACGCTGGCACCAAGACTTAATTCGTGATGATTGGGGAAAATATATCTATTTACGTGACGAAGACAATGGCAAATACTGGAGTCCAACAGTCAAACCAGTTATGAAAGAATTAGATAAGTTTCAATGCACACATGGAATAGGTTATACAAATTTCAATTCTGTTTATAATGAGCTTGAAGCTCAACTGCGTATTTTTGTCCCTTTTGAACACAATTTGGAAATATGGTCGCTGAACCTGAAAAACCTGTCAGATGTCCCAAGACGATTAAGCATATTTACATATTTGGAATGGTGTCTGGGTGTTGCACCGGATGCACATCGTGAATTTCACAAGTCTTTTTTGGAGACCGAATTTGATCAGGTAAAACACGCCTTATTTGCACGAAAACGATTGTGGGAAGTACCGTCACAGCGGGGACATTGGAACCGGGAATGGGATTATATCGCTTATCTGGCATGTAATCAATCACTGGATGGATTTGAATCGGAAAAAGAGCAGTTTCTTGGACGGTATCGAAACCTTACTTCACCGCTCGCTTTAGAGACTGGCAATCTGAATCAAACTCAAGGAAAGTGGAACGATTCGATTGGATCACTAAAAAAGCACGTAATTTTAGAACCAAACGAAAATAAAGATATCCATTTTTTTCTTGGAGCGGCACATAATAAACAGGATGCAATCGAAGTTTTAAATACATACCGAAATACTATATTTATCGAAACAGCATTTAAGAATATGAAAAATAAGTGGCACGACTATCTCAACAAAACAACAGTTCAAACCCCGGATGAGGCGTTAAATTTTATGACCAACACCTGGCTAAAATATCAAAGCATTTCCGGCCGTCTCTGGGGCAGAGCTGCTTATTATCAGCAAAGTGGGGCTTATGGGTTTCGCGACCAATTACAGGATAGCCAGATTTTCTTATACATTGATCCTGAGCTCACAAAACATCGTATTATCGAACATGCGAAACATCAATTCAGCGAAGGAAAAGTCCTCCACTGGTGGCATCCGATCACCGATGAAGGAAATGATGCCAATATGACCGATGACTTACTCTGGTTGAGTTTTCTCACTATCCAATATTTAAAAGAAACAGCGGACTGGAATTTCCTTGATGAAAAAGTTAATTTTTATGATAATTCAGATTCAGCTACAATATTGGAACATTGCCTACGCGCCATTGATCTGACACTCGCTCGTTTTAGCACACGGGGATTGCCACTGATACTTGCCGGCGATTGGAATGACGGATTAAGCGCAATCGGTTTGAACGAACGAGGCGAGTCCATATGGCTTGCTCATTTTTTATATTTTATACTGAATGAAATTATTCCGATTCTCGATAGAAAAAATGAACTCAAAAAAGCTGCTGAATACAAACAGCGTGCATCAGCTTTAAAAGAGTCGATAAACGAATTCGGATGGGATGGCGAATGGTTCTGGCGAGCCAGTAAAGACAATGGAGAATTAATTGGCAGCCACAAAAATGAGAAAGGAAAAATTTTTCTGAATGCTCAAGTTTGGGCAATAATTTCCCAGAGTACAAATAAAGAAAGGCAGAAAAAGATAATCCAGCAAATTGAAAACCAGTTAGAGTGTGACTACGGTATGTTATTATTTACACCTGCCTATAATCGTCCTGATGAGGATATTGGCTACTTATCCCGTTACGCACCCGGCGTGAGAGAAAATGGGGGGATTTATTCACATGCCGCAATCTGGTCACTCTGGGCTGAATGTATGCTGAAAAGATGCGATACTGCTTATCGGTTGTACAAAAAACTTTCCCCGATTTTAAATGGTCAACAACCAGACACATATTGTGCCGAACCGTACGTCACACCCGGCAATATAGAAGGACCGGAGTCTGCACATTACGGTCGGGGCGGATGGACATGGTACACCGGATCTGCAGCCTGGTTGTTTCGTGTGACATTGGATTATCTGTTTGGAATCCGCGCTGACTATGAAGGTTTAGTTATTGATCCGCAATTACCCGACACGTGGAATGAGATAAAAATTCACCGTTATTTCAGAGGAACCCAATATTCAATTCATATCTCAAAAATAGCAGATGGTGTTAGAAAAATTACAGTCGATGGAAATGAGATTGAAGGAAATTTGATCAAACCAAAACCAAACAGTTCAAAAGTTGAAGTACAAGTAAAAATTTAACTTTAAACAGATTAAAGGAGAAAATATGAAAAAATCAGCTACTATATTTTTTCTTTGTGCGCTATCTGCAGTTGTTTTCAGTCAAGAAGATATTATTTTCTTTTCAGATAGTCCGGACGGAGATGTTTTGGTGGACGCATCGTGGGGATTTTATAGTCAACCCAGCTACCTTGAACTGAAGGGAAATAATGATAAATTCCCTGTTGATCCCCAACACCCTTATCAGGGAGCACATAGTTTAAGACTTCACTGGATTTCACAAAGCGGCGGAGATTGGGGGCTTGCCATAGCTTCTCAGGGCTGGCAGCGATGGGACTTTACAAAATATGATAGTATTATTTACTGGATCAATGCCCCGGCTGCAATTGCTCCGGCTGACCTGCCTGACCTCGGCATCGAAGATGTCACGAATCGGAGAAGTAGTCGGGTTAAGTTAGCTCGGTTTATTGATGGCGTGGACGGTGATTCTTTAAGCTGGCAGAAAGTGAGCATCCCAATTGATTCAATTCCAGTGGGACCGGATAATTGTGATTATACCAAAATAAAAACAATCTTTCATTATCAAGCCAATCCGGACGGTGTAGAACATATTGCATGGATTGATGAAATTCGGATTGTCGCAACCGGCGGTCCCGGACCAACGCCACCGCCGACCCCAACGCATTTAATCGCAGAGGGGCATGATAGCCGGATTGATCTGAAATGGGACTTAATCCTAAATCCGGATTTGTTAGGTTTTTATATTTATCGTTCATCGGCTGAACAGGGACCATACGAAAAAATTAATCAAATTGCCCATAAAAGACACCTGTACAGTGACTTTTTCGGAGAGAACGATAAAACATATTACTATTATGTGACATCTGTAAATAATGAATACGATGAGTCAGCACCTTCTGATACTGTGTTTGCCACCTCTCATGAAATGAGTGAAGAAGAATTGCTCACGTCAATTCAAAAAGCCACGTTTCGCTATTTTTGGGACTATGGTCATCCGGTGAGCGGATTAACCCGGGAAGTATCAGGATCGGGAAACACGTGCACCAGCGGCGGCACAGGTTTCGGCTTGATGACAATCATGGTCGGAGCAGAGCGCGGATTTGTAGATCGCGATTCCGCTGCGGTTCGAATATTAAAAATGTTAGTTTTTCTGCAGGATAGTACCACTCGCTTCCATGGCGCATGGTCACACTGGATAAATGGTGAAACCGGTGAAGCCATTCCCTTCAGCACTTACGACGATGGAGGCGACATTGTAGAAACTGCCTATCTTGTCCAGGGACTTTTGACGATCCGAGAATATTTTAACCAGAACAATCCGACCGAAACTGAAATCCGCAATCGCGCCACTGAAATGTGGGAAACGGTCGAATGGGACTGGTACAGGCGAAATCCGAATGGTATGGTGATCTATTGGCATTGGTCTCCAAACTATGAGTGGCGAATGAACATGCCTGTCACCGGTTTCAATGAAGCGATGATCGTCTATCTGCTGGCAATTGCTTCACCGACACATCCGGTTCCAGCATCTTTGTATTATGATGGTTGGGCTGCTTCTCCAAATTATGCCAACGGAAATAGTTATTATGGCTATAAACAATGGGTCGGAAAACCCTATGGCGGTCCACTCTTTTTTACTCATTATTCATTTTTAGGATTTGATCCCCGTGACAAAGAAGATCAATTTTGTAATTATTTTGAAAACAA
The DNA here is from genome assembly GCA_964472785.1 of uncultured Cytophagia bacterium. Classification (GTDB taxonomy): domain Bacteria; phylum Zhuqueibacterota; class Zhuqueibacteria; order Thermofontimicrobiales; family Thermofontimicrobiaceae; genus CAYYMH01. Next base: position 42,733 of record CAYYMH010000035.1, read on the forward strand.
CCGAAATACTTCGTTGATTCATCGCGCTTATTGTATGGATAATCCGCAACAACACGCCGGATATGACTCCCTTGTCTGGGGACTGACAGCAAGTTATAATCCGTGGGGATACAGCGCTCATGAACCTGTAACCAATGACAATGGCACAATCACTCCTACAGCAGCGATTAGTGCGATGCCCTATACACCAACCGAATCGATAGCCACGCTCAAACATTTTTATTATCATTACGGAGATCGATTGTGGGGAGAATTTGGTTTCAAAGACGCATTCAACCTGGACGAGGATTGGTTTGCTGAAATTTATGTTTCGATTGATCAGGGTACGATCGTCCCGATGATTGAGAACTACCGAACTGAATTATGTTGGGACATGTTTATGCAGAACACTGAAATACAGGATATGTCGGATTCAATCTTTACAAGTGTAACTGAACCTTCCGAGTCTTCAAGAACGGAGAGTTATCAATTAGGGCAAAATTATCCCAATCCGTTTAATGCCCAAACGGTCATTGATTTCAGTTTGCCTAAAGAAAGCATGGTAACCATCGAAATATTTAATTTAATTGGTGAAACAGTAACAACAGTTGTAAAAGACGAAAAAAAAACCGCTGGTTTTTACTCAATTCATTTCAACGCGAAAGATCTCCCTTCCGGTATATATTTCTACCGAATTAACGCTAACGAATATACAGCGATTAAAAAAATGTTATTACTGAAGTAAACGGAAAATATCAAAAATAAATCCCATAATCTGGATCACAAGATTATGGGAT
>CAYYMH010000036.1:0-41377 GCA_964472785.1 uncultured Cytophagia bacterium
TTAAGGTCAAAATTAATGACATATTTTTATTGCACCTTTAGGTGCGCTGGGATATAGTTAATAGCCAACCAATAGTTGTTTCTAAATGCCAATGAAAATAAGAAATTTATTGAACAAAATCAAGATTTTCTTTCATGCCGAATGAATTAGCTGCTAAAAAGTTTAGTTAAATTTGTCATCTTTTTGGTGAACATTTTCAGGTTTATGGCGTGAAAGTCAATTAAATTTGTCAGGTTATTCAATTTGATTGATGATATTTTGAAATTTAGCATATTTTTTCTTGACTATTTCATTCTATTTGATTATATTGAACAATTATGACAGCACAAAAATTAAGAAAAAAAGCGCGAAAGAAAAAAGTCCTGGCTGTAATACCGTTTAACAGAGAGAATTATATCATTTTCTTTGTTGGCGTTTTGATTATTATTGTTGGTTATGTATTTATGGCACAAGGACCTGCAGACAGTTTCTGGTCGTTAACTTTAGCGCCAATTTTATTAGTAATAAGCTATGTAATTATTATACCGATTTCGATATTATACAGAAAAAAAAGCTCTAAAGAGTCTGATCGTATTGAACCGAATTCGGGCGGTTAGCTCAGTTGGTTTAGAGCACCTGCCTTACAAGCAGGGGGTCACTGGTTCGAGTCCAGTATCGCCCACTGAATTAAGTAAGCAATGAAGTTTTTAAGTTTATTCGGGGTCGTGGTGCAGATGGTTAGCACATCGGCCTGTCAAGCCGAAGGTCGCGGGTTCAAGTCCCGTCGGCCCCGCTAAACAAGGGCTATCGTTAATGATAGCCCTTTTGCAATCAGGAAAAAAACCTATACTCAAAATGGATGACGATGAATATTTAGTTGTTGACCTGGAAAAAAGCGCGGAAATCAAGGTCAAAGGTTCAAAATTTATCGGTACCGTTTTTCCAGTAACAGATGAAAAAGACGCAAAGAAAAGAATACTCACGATTTCACAAGAACTCCATGATGCAACTCATCATTGTTATGCATACACTGTTGGTTTTCATCCCTCGATAATTACGCGATTCAATGACGATGGAGAACCTTCTGGTACTGCTGGCCTTCCTATTCTCAATGTCATCAACGGAAAAAATCTATCGAATACGCTGGTTGTTGTAACCCGTTATTTCGGAGGTGTAAAGTTAGGCAAAGGCGGGCTGATTCGTGCATATAGCGATTGCACGAAAAATGTACTTAATTTGTGCACGTTCCATAAAAAAAGGATACATCGCATTTGCAATTTGATATTCGATTATGAATTCACCGGATCTGTTATGCAGATTATTTCACAATGGCATGCACATATATTGGATTCGAACTATGAGCAAAAAACGCAATTGAAGGTTTCGATCCGCCGGTCAAAATATGAAAAAATGAAACTTGCCTTGACCGATGCGACTTCGGCTCGGATCCAAATTGAACAAGTAGGGTAGATACACTGGAATGGAAATTACTTTATTAATAATTGCCACTATTTTATCTGCTTTTTTCTCAAGCACTGAAACTGTGTATCTTTCTGCCAGCCGGATAAAAATTGAAATTCTGTTGCGAAGAAATGTCAAGGGGATCAAAAAAGTCTATCCGTTTATCAATAAGCCGGAATCTTTTATTGTGACCACACTGGTTGGAAACAATCTGGCGAATGTTGTATTTTCATCAATCATTGTTTTACTACTCAAGGACGTGGTTGACGAAGTTGTCATTATCATCGGGTCCTCATTGTATATTTTAATTTTTGCTGAAATTATTCCAAAAACAATTGGGCGAGAGTACTCGAACAATCTTATCATTATTAATGCCAGAATTCTCAACTTTTTTAAATTTATTTTCTATCCGATAAATCTGTTGCTGATTCACTTTTCCAATTTCATCGTAAATACATTCAATGTTTCCAAAGAGGATAATGTCAAACTGATTTTTTCGCGCCGGGACGTTATCAAAACCCTTAATGAGAGTCAAAAAAAAGGTGTTATTAAATCAAAAGAAGGCAAATTAATTAATCGGATATTTGACTTAAGTAAGACACGCATTAGAGATCCGATGGTGCCAAGAACGGACATTGTGGCGGTCAAAAAAGATACGTCATTAACCGATTTAATCAAACAATTCAATGCAAGTGGACTGTCGAGAATTCCGGTTTATAATGATACAATTGATGATATCATCGGCGTTGTTTATGCGAAAGACATTTTCGCTTACCCGGAAGAAATCGAGGATATTATCCATGATATAATGTTTGTACCGGAAACCAAATATGCCTATCGACTGCTGCAAGAATTTCGGAGAAGAAACACCAGTATTGCAATTGTTTTGGATGAATATGGGGGGACAGCGGGATTAGTAACGCTTGAGGATCTGGTTGAGGAATTAGTCGGTGAAATATACGATGAATTTGATATTGATAAGAAGCACATGTTTCGAAAGCAGAATGCGTTTACTTTTGTGATTGATGCCAAAGCAGAAATTGATGAAGTCAATGAAAAATTTGGTATATCAATACCGGAAAAGGAATCCTATTCAACTGTCGGCGGTTATATTATTGAGAAGTTGGGGCATATTCCGGTCGAGGGGGAAGTCCTTGAATTGGAACAATGCAAAATCGTCATATACAAAGCAAGCCGTAAGCAAGTGATATCTGTAAAATTAATTTTAAAACAAAAAAAGCACATTAAAAACACTGCATGATTTTTCCCTGTACATTTTTTTCTCAGATATCATCCAAAATAAGTATTGACCTGTTTAATTCATAAATCTTGCCACCAAGGCACCAAGTCACGAAGTCACGAAGAATCAAAAAGTTGTGAAAGAAGCATTCATAAAAAATATTCTGAGTCGATTCATCTCCTTTGCCTGCCAGGCTTTATATTTTCATTACGTTGTGTGCCTTTGTGTATTAGTGACTTTGTGGCGTATGAATTATTCATGTTGAATAATTTCCCATCTCTTTGTTTAATTTAACAATCCCTAATCGATAAAAAATTTCAAAACTGAATGAAAAGAATATTTTGCTGAAGGAACGATTGATATTCATATTATCAAAATTATAAAAAATAATGTAATATTTACATTATTTTCTAATATTTGGATAGCATTATAAAAATTTTATAGTTGAATAATATTTTATTCTTATAAAGTATAATTATTACATCATCTCAATAATTCCGTGTCTGAACAGATAACCTTCTAATCTGCTCAAGTTACATAAAATCAACAGGTTGAAAAGCCATCCGCATTTTGGCACTAGTCTTGCATATTAAACTAAAAAAATATTAGTGTAAATAAGCAAAGGAATTGGAGATGAAAAAGAAAGCCTTATTCATATTCATGGTTATTGGTGTGGTTTTTCTCTTTCGAAATAATTTTGTATCAATGGCGCAAAATTGCCTCAATCATCAGCCGCAGCCTGAGTACCAAAACCGGCAAGTTTTTTTTGAGAATATATCTGAGGAATTTTACGGTACGAAAAATTACGCTGAACAACTGGGATTAGTAAACCGAAGCCTTAAACTGAATGACACGACATCTATTCAATTTGAAGAATTAATTATCCCCAGCAAAGAGGCGATATCGCGACTGAAAAGGAAACAGACATTAACATCCTTCCATAATATCAATCAACAGCGATCTGAATATCTTGAACCAACACACGGAGCGTTAACCCGGTTGTATTAATTTCTTAATAATAAACCGACTTCCGAAATTTTCCGTGTTTTATCTTTTTGTCCATTCATTAGGATTGGTTTATATCAAATTAGCTTAAAATCAGGCAGCCTGGTAAAATCACCCGGTGTTTTCAAATATTTCAATTCCGGGTGAGCATCTATGTATCTTTGGAGTTTTCTGTCCGAATCTTCAATCATTGATTTGAGGTTATAGCGTTTGCTTTTCATGAATTAGTGTTTATTGCCGCAATTGGTACAGCTTTTTAAGATTGTACTCTCCAGTTCTTGCAGTTCACATATTGCCCAGTATTTACATACATTGCACTTGTCAACGATCGTTTTTGAATCCATTCTGTTAACCCCCGATTTTTTGATTATTTGCTTAATGATACAATTTGAAAATTGCATTCAAGTTACATCTGAATAACAACTGTATTTCATCCGATGTTAGCGAGATGGATTCGCTGTTGATATCGGGATCCATATTCTAAAAACAACCAGGAAAGAACCGGAATAATTCGGAACTTTTTAGTTTCTATTCAAGTTGAAAAGTTGATAATTCGATACTTATCAAGTTATTTTAAATGAAAGTATCTTTCAAAGTCAGACAAAAATAATTTATCACATTGAATAAACAAATCATGGGAGGCACAAGGATGAACCGCATTGCTACTTTGGCAATTATTTTCGCGTTAGTTTTGATTCTAATCATTAGCTGTGGTCAAAAGAAAACAAAAGAGCAACTTTATGCTGAGGCACTTCGGTATGAAAGAGAGGAGCAATTTGAGGAGGCCATAAAATCTTTCGAGCAATATGTTAAAAATTATCCCGAGGCTGAAGCTTCGGATTCTATACTTTTCCGAATCGGACAAATTTATTCCAACAATTTATCAAATTTTGAAGAATCAGTAGAAACCCACAAACTTCTTATTAACAACTACCCCGAAAGCAAATTAGCCGCGCATTCCTTGTTTATGATCGGCTACCACTTCGCAAACAATATTCGGGATTTTGAGAACGCGAGAACATATTATAATAGATTTCTTGAAACGTATCCGGAACATGAATTGGCTAATTCTGTTAAATGGGAATTAGATCATTTAGGGAAGGATATTAATGAGATCGATTTTATTCAAACAGATACTGCTATTAGCAATTAGCTCTCATTACTCAAAATTTTCGAGGGATAGCAGATAGATTAACTTTCGGCAGTGTGACTATTACTATTTTTTTTCAATGAAAAGAAATTGTCGAAATCACAATGAAGATTGTTAGTCATTTCAAAGCCAATGAAACTACAAATTGGTTGAACGGCTATCAGAACAACGTCTGGTCTTAATAACACTAAGCTACTTTCAGCAAGAAAAAGTCGGAAAATGATTTAGCTTATTGTTTATTTGACCTCTTCGAGTACACGAAATATTTAAAAATTATTTACGATACATCCAGGATGTGAGCATTTTGCTTTTTTTAAATTATAAAAAATTTTGAAACCTGTGTTTTATTTATTTTGGTTGATCGCTTTAGGCAAAATATCGAGGTAATTATGAGAAGGAATAAATTAATATTATTAGTTGGTTTTTATCTTCTCTCATTATATGCATCGCCCAATTCCTTTGGTCAGGATACTTTGAAGACTGATTCTGCTGTAGAATCATCGATTAATGTGACGGGCAGAGTCGATCAAAAAAGAGTTCCGCTCAACAGATTTTTAAAATTCATTGTCAAAATCGAGTGGGTCGGGGAAATTGATCGCTATCAAGTTAGCGAATTAGAAGACCCGATTATGGAAAATTTTGAAGTCTATTCTACATCCAGCGCCGACCATCGGATGAGTGAGGGAGGCGTAAGCAAAGCAGCCAGGATTTATGAATTTTCTTTGAAACCTCTGTCGATGGGAATGGGTTATATTGAGGGAGTAATGGTAAAATACATTGATAATGAGACCGGAGAAGGTCATCACTTAATTACCAACAGGATTGAAGTCGAAGTCGTTGAATCGGTTCCTGAACCGGGATCAAATAGATACTTTTTTAAGTGGATTATCAGCATTTTGATCATGTTGACAATTTTTGGTCTGGTGGGATATGGGCTTTGGAAAAAGAAACAGGTGAAAAAGAAGCATGCAGAGGAAATTAAAGTCATTCCATTGGAAGAGGAATTTTTGAAGTCACTGCATGAGACGATTGATTTGTCAAAACAAGAATTGAACGTCAACAATAGTTTTTGGGAATTATCTACATTATTTCGAAAGTATCTCTCAAAAAAATACCAATTTCCGGCGCTGGAATATACAACCGATCAAATAATGAATGAGCTATCAATAACTCAGGTTGATGAGCGTGATTTGGATGATATAAAGGAAATTTTGGATAAATGTGATTTGGTGAAGTTTGCCGGAGGAGAGGGAAAGAGACCGGAATTGGAAAGAGTTTATACACTGTTCGAGTCAATTTTGGAGAGCAATTTGATAAGACAAAAAGATGAACCCGAACAGGATATGAGCGAACAATAACATGTACTATCAAATTTGATCCATTGGTTAATCATAAAAATTATATAAATTTTGAATCTTTTACTCAAAGCAATTTATATGTTTATGAAAAATGTTGAGGAGGTGGGATGAACGTAGATATTCAAGCGTTAAATGAAAAGATAAAAAAAGAGAGTGCTTTTGTCGATAAAATCACCAATGAGGTTGCCAAGGTAATTGTCGGTCAAAAATACATGATCGAGCGTTTATTGATCGGGCTGCTTTCGAACGGTCATATTCATCTTGAGGGCGTTCCGGGATTGGCAAAAACGATGGCTGTAAAAACATTGTCCGACACCATCGATACGAAATTTCAGCGCATTCAATTCACCCCAGACTTGTTACCAGCGGATTTGATCGGAACACTGATTTATGACCAGAGTAATAATAAATTCACCACTAAAAAGGGACCAATTTTTTCAAACTTGATTTTGGCTGATGAGATCAACCGATCCCCTGCAAAAGTTCAATCCGCTTTATTGGAAGCGATGCAGGAGAGGCAGGTAACTATTGGGGACAAAACGTTCAAACTGGACGATCCTTTTTTGGTTTTGGCAACACAAAATCCGATTGAACAGGAAGGAACGTATCCGTTACCTGAAGCGCAAATTGACCGTTTCATGCTTAAATTGGCGATCGGTTATCCCAAAAAAGATGAGGAATTGGAAATCATGCGCCGAATGACGAAAAAAGTGATTCCTCAGTCTAAGGCTGTGGTCAAGCCAAAGGAAATTATTTCAGCCCGAAATGTGGTAAATGAAATTTACATGGATGAAAAGATCGAGCGTTACATTGTGGACATTGTTTTTGCCACGAGAGAACCGCAGAATTACGGTTTAGATGAATTAAGCGAGTTGATTGAATATGGTGCTTCTCCAAGGGCATCGATCTACCTGGCAAAGGCAGCAAAAGCGCACGCTTTTCTGCGACATCGCGGATATGTTACACCAGAGGATGTTCGTTCTATCGGAATGGATGTCCTGCGCCATCGGTTGATTGTCACTTACGAAGCTGAAGCTGAAGAAGTTACTGCAGAAGACGTGGTTCGAAAGGTGCTGAATAAGATCGAAGTACCATAATGATTTTAAAAATTATTTAATGTTCAAGTAAACGTCGCATAGGTTAATGATCGGATAAAGATCAGAATTTGAATTTAATGATAATTTGAGCGATGATTCCAAAAGAGATTCTGAAAAAAGTTAAACGAATTGAAATTACGACCAGAGGCTTGGTTAATGATGTCTTTTCCGGTGAATACCACTCGGTTTTTAAAGGCAGAGGCATGGAGTTTTCCGAGGTGCGGGAATATCAAATGGGTGATGATATCCGTACCATCGACTGGAACGTTACCGCTCGCATGGGACATCCGTTTGTGAAAGTTTTTGAGGAAGAACGGGAGCTTACCGTGATGTTGTTAGTCGATGTCAGTTCATCCGGCAATTTCGGGACTTATGAGCAAATGAAGGGTGAAATCGCTATCGAGATTTGTGCGTTGCTTGCTTTTTCTGCCATTAAAAACAATGACAAAGTCGGCTTGATTATTTTTACCGATGAGATCGAGAAATTCATTCCCCCAAAAAAGGGGAAGACACATGTGCTGAGAGTGCTGCGAGAATTGTTATACCACAAGCCTAAAGGGAAAAAAACAGACATCGCCAAAGCGCTGGAATTTTTAAACCGGATCACCAAACGCCGGAGCGTAGATTTTTTGGTGTCAGACTTTATCAGTACAGATTATGAAAAAGCGTTGCGAATTGCCAACCGGCGGCATGATATCGTGGCGATTACGATTACTGATCCCAGAGAAATCGACATGCCGGATGTCGGTTTCGTAGAGCTGGAAGATGCTGAGACCGGTGAGATCATTATGGTGGATACGTCATATCGGGATGTGAGGGATTTGTATTCGAAATTATCATCTGAACAAATACAAAGTCGGAAGAAGCTGTTTCAGTCCATTGATGTCGATCATATTGATATTCGGACGGATCAGCCGTACATCGAACCGTTGATGCGCTTTTTTAGAATGCGGGCGAAACGGTTCAGGTAGTTGAAAAAATCAGGTTTTTGAAATCAAACTGATTTTTATGATCAAGAAAATGAAAAGCGGATAGGAACGGAGGAATAAAAATGCGTGAGCTTTCAAATGTATTTTTGATTTTAATTGTTACGTTTTTAGTCGGTTGTAATAATGATACCAGACAGAAACCGAGTTTGAGCAAAGAACAAGCCCGAAATTATGCCAATGAATTGTACAACCGGCAACTTTTTAAGCAGTCTGCGCAGGAGTATGATTGGTATTTGAGGAACTATAATTTAGATGAAAATGAACAGGCGAATATTAGCTATACGATTGGCGATATTTACTTTGAGCGGCTGAACGATTATGAAAATGCCCTGGCCTATTATATTCGTGTCAAATATTTACATCCGAAGGAGGATTTGAAAAGATCAGTTGACAAAAAAATAGTCGCTTGTTTGGAACGATTGGAGAGACCTGAAGATGCTCAGCAAACGCTGCAGGAATCAACAACCCTTGAGCCTGAAAAAGTTCAGATAAAACGACCCGGTGCGGTGGTCGCGGTGATTGGTAACAGAGAAATTACCCAGGGCGATATCGATTTCGAATTGAGTCAGCTCCCGCCATCAATTCGTTCGCAGTATCAACCAAAAGATAAAAAAGTGGAATTTTTAAAGCAATATATTTTAACCGAACTGTTATACGATTCTGCTAAGAGAAGAGGGTTGGATAAGAATAAAGAAGTGATCGAAGCTGCTTTTCAGGCAAAGAAAAATATTATGGTTCAAAATTATTTAAATCAGGAAATTTCCGAAAAGGTGAACATTACACCTGAAGATGTCGAGCTTTATTACAAGGCAAACAAGGACAGGTACGTGGAACGTGACGAGGAGGGGAACATCAAACGTGAAAAAACTTTTTCAGAGGTTCGCCAGCAAGTTGGACAGGATTTGGCGATGGAACGTCAGCAACAGGTTTATGAACAGTTGGTTCAAAAACTGATGCGGGCAGAAGGTGTTAAAATTTATGATGATGTGCTGAAATAGCGATTAGGAGATTGAGGCGTTACGAATGAACAAAATACGACAAATAATTTTTGTCTTCATTTTTTTAAATTTGATTATTGGGTTGAGTAATCTAATTGCCGAAGAGGGAAAAATTTCACTTCAGGCAAAAGTGGATAAAAGTAAAATAAAAATCGGAGACTTAATCAATTACTCGATTGAAGTCAGGCATGATGAAAATATTGAAATAAAAATGCCGAATCTGGGCGCTAATCTGGGCCAATTTGAAATTCGGGATTACCATGATTTGGAACCTGAAAAGATTGACGGAGAAATGGTTCAGCGCCGGGAGTATGACATTTCAACCTATGACATTGGTGATTACACGATACCACCTGTTACAGTCCATTATCAACCCGCGGGTGATACGCTCTGGCAAAAACTGCAAACTGAAGAAATCAAAATTACAGTGGAAAGCATTGTTGCTAGTGAAGATGGTGACATCCGTGATATTAAACCGCCACTCGAATTTGAACGCGACTGGATGAGAATCGCGCGTTTTATTTTCGCAGGCTTTCTGATTTTGGTCGTTGGTATTTTAATCTTCTTTTATTTTAAAATGCGAAAGCAGGGAAAGTCGCTGATTCCGAGGCGCGAAAAGCCAAAACGACCGCCGCATGAGATTGCGCTGGAGGAATTGGAAAAGCTGCTAAATGGTAATTTAATCGAAAAAGGGGAAGTGAAGCAACATTACATTCGGATATCCGAAATTGTCAGGCGTTATATTGGAGATCGTTTTTTTATTCTGGCAATCGAAATGACCACCTTTGATTTAATAAATGCCATGAGAGAAAGCGAGATCGAAGAAACGGTCATTCAAGACGTTGAACAATTTTTGATGCAGTGCGATTTGGTGAAGTTTGCGAAATACATCCCTACAAATAAGGAAAATCAGCAAGTAGCTGATTTAGCCGTCAAAATTATCAACGACACAAAAATCGTTTTTGAGCCAGAAACGCCTGAAAGCGATGAACAAGAGAAAATTGCTGAAGACACGGATAAGGAAATGGAATCCGAAAAAACAAAGACAGGGGAACAAGTTGAAGCTGAGGTTACGCAAGAGAAGGAGGTGGATTAAGGGTGATCAGGTTTGCGGATCCGGAATATTTATGGTTATTAGCTATTATACCCATTTTAGCTGTGTTTTATATAAAGAGGTTGAAGAAGGCGGGCGGATCTTTGAAATTTTCATATTTGGGCAACATTAAAAATATAAAATCCACTGCTTCCCAAAAATATCGTCATGTTTTGTTTGTTCTTCGAGTTCTGACAATTGCGCTTTTGATCGTTGCATTTGCGCGACCCCAGTCAGGAACGAAGGAAGAGAAAATTATTACCGAAGGCATCGACATCATTTTGGCAATGGATGTTTCCAGCAGTATGCTGGCGGAGGATTTGGCGCGTCATCAAAATCGGCTCGATGTTACGAAAACTGTTGCGGAAGAGTTCATTCGCGGCCGAACAAATGATCGAATTGGCATGGTGGTTTTTGCGGGAAAAAGTTTTACCCAATGTCCGTTGACGCTCGATTACGGAATTCTGATAAAATTTTTAAACGAAATAAAAGTCAACATGATCGAAGACGGCACCGCAATCGGGATGGGACTTGCTACCAGTGTGAATCGTTTGCGCACCAGCAAGGCGAAAAGCAAGGTCATTATTTTGTTGACTGATGGTCGCAATAACCGTGGTGAATTGGATCCGATCACTGCCGCTCAGTTAGCTGAAGCGATGAATGTTCGTGTTTACACCATCGGCGCCGGTAAGCGTGGGGAAGCGCTCTATCCGATTGATGATCCGTTCCTTGGGAAACGCTACGTCCCGATGAAGGTTGACATCGATGAAGAAGTATTGCAAAAGATCGCAAACATCACCGGCGGAAATTATTATCGGGCAACTGATAAAAATAGTTTGAAGGAAATTTATCAGAAAATTGGTGAGTTGGAAAAGACAAAAATTGAGGTGAAAGCGTTTACCCGCTATTCAGAGTTATTCGTTAATTTTCTGATCGTAGCTTTAGGATTACTGCTGCTGGAAATTACCCTAACAAATACACGTTTCCGAAAAATACCTTAATTTTGTTAATTTGTCAAAATCGGGACAATGAGAGACGAAAAAAGTTATACAGGTTAAGATATGTTAAGATTCAATAATCAAATATATTTACATTTATTGTGGCTTATCCCGCTGCTGATTGTTTTTTACGCGTTTGTTTTCCGGTGGAAAAACAGAGCGCTCAAACGGTTTGGAAATTTAGAGTTAGTGAAAAAATTAACTGATTCGATCAGCAGGAAGCGACAAATTTATAAAGTGATTTTGATCACTCTTGCTGTTCTGTTCCTGATTCTATCGCTGGCGCAACCTCAAATTGGAACCAAACTCGAGCAGGTCAAACGCGAGGGGGTTAATATCATCATCGCGACTGATGTTTCTTTGTCAATGAAAGCAGAGGACATAAAACCCAATCGGCTGGAAAAAGCCAAGCATGCGATTGGCCGGTTTATTGATTTGCTGCAGGGTGACCGAATCGGAATCATTGCTTTCGCCGGTGACGCTTTCGTACAATGCCCATTGACTTTAGATTATGGCGCGGCTAAAATGTTTTTGGAAATTTTGGACTCGGATCTGATTCCAAAACCGGGGACAGCAATCGGAAAGGCAATTCTCAAAGCCGTGGAAACTTTTGATGAACGCGAACGAAAACATAAAGTTTTGGTTTTGATCACTGACGGCGAAGACCATCAAGGGGAACCTTTGAAAGCTGCAGAAATTGCCGAAAAGGAAGGCGTTGTCATCTATACCGTTGGTATCGGATCGCTGGAAGGGGATCCGATTCCGCTTTATAATGAATCCGGGCGAAACACCGGATTTAAAAAAGATAAGGAGGGACAGGTTGTCACCAGCAAGTTGGATGAACTCACGTTGGAAAAAATTGCCTTGCAGACCGGTGGGAAATATTATCGGGCAACCAGCAGTGAAAGTGAACTGGATAAAATATACGAAGATATTTTGAAAATGGAAAAGACTGAACTGGCATCTTTAAAATTTTCACAATACGAAGACCGGTTTCAATATCTTCTCATTTTTGCTATTTTGTTTTTAATTGCTGAAATTTTTATTTCCGAACGAAAGAAAATTAAAACAGAATGGAGGGGAAGATTCTAATATGAAAATGTCAAATAGAATAATAATGGTTATCACTGTCGTCGTGTTTTTGCTGTTACCAATGCTTTTAATGGCTCAGCCGGGCAGAAAACAGGTAATGGAAGGAAATCAATTGTTTACACAAGAGAAATACGACGAAGCAAATAATAAATATCGTGACGCCCTGGTCAACAATCCGGAAAATCCGAAGATTCATTTTAATATCGGGGCAACCCAGTATAAAAAGAATAAATATGAAGAAGCGATGACTGATTTTGAAAAGAGCCTTGCGGTTGATGATATTTTAGTTCAATCCAAAGCTTATTATAACATGGGTAATACCCTGTTTCGAATGGGAAAATTGCCGGAAAGTATTTTGGCTTACACTCAAGCATTAAAACTGAATCCGGATGATGAGGATGCAAAATATAATTTGGAGTTAGCCCGTCGTAAATTAAAAGAACAGGCACAAAAACAAAATAATCAACAACAACAGCAGCAAAATCAACAAAAACAGCAACAGGAGCAGCAGCAACAGCAGCAAAATCAACAGCAGGAAGAGCAGGAAAAAGAGGATCAACAACAGGAACCGAAACAGGAACAGTCAGAAGAAGAACAAGAGCAACAGCAACAAGAACAGGCAAAACCGGAAGATCAGAAGGAGATTTCCAGAGAAGAAGCGGAAAGAATTTTAAATGCGCTCAAAGAGGATGAAAAGGATTTGCAAAAACAAACCAGAATGAAATCACCGGGTAAAGTGCGTGTGGTCAAAGATTGGTGATTTTTGATTTTTTTATAAAAGCAGGATTTTAACGAGAAGGATTGAGTATGAGGATTGGGGTAAAACAATTTTTAACCGTGATGATGTTAGTCATATTATTCGGTATGATTTATCCCTTGAAAGCGGCTGATATCGAAATTACTACTTCAATTAACCGCACAAAAGTTTCGTTAAATCAGGATTTTACATTAACAATTGAAATTTCCGGAGACAAAGCCAATCAAGTAGGTGATCCTATTGTACCGGATATTGATGATTTTGCTGTGTATTTGGGGAGCTCAGGCACAGCACAAAACATACAAATTATCAACGGGAAAATGAGTGTCACCCGATCCCAGTCCTTCATGTTCAAGGCTGTCAAGATGGGGAATTTTACAATTCCACCAGCAGAAGTGGTATTAAACGGAAAGCGGTACCGTTCGCAGCCAATACAAATCGAAATCGGAAAGGCAACAACGCCTCAACAGCAACCCAAAACCAATAAGCCACGCTCGGCAACTCAAACTCCGGACGAAACCGGTGAAGGGGCTCTATACCTGGATGTCTCGGTCAATAAACGGCAGGTTTACGTGAATGAGCCTGTTATCGTATCCTATAAGATATACACACAGGTATCTGTCACACAATACGGCATTAACCGTTTGCCAAACACAGCAGGTTTTTGGGTTGAAGAGTACGATTTGGGAACACAGCCAAAAATGGAAAATAAAGTCATAAACGGCAAAAAATTTATCGTTGCAGAAATTAAACGCATGGCGCTTTTTCCCACAGATGTCGGGAAAAAGACAATTGGCTCGATGGAAATTGAATGCAATGTCCGTGTGCAACAACGACGTCGTTCTATTTTTGACAGTTTTTTTGATGACCCGTTCTTTGGTCGCAGTGTGCGGAAATTATTAACGTCAAAGTCAGTGACGATAAATGTAAAACCGTTGCCTGATCAGGGTAAACCAACAGATTTTTCAGGACTGGTTGGTAACTTTAACATCTCGGCAAATGTTGATAAAAAGGATGTCACGGCAAATGAAGCTATTTCTTTGAAAATCGAAATTGGCGGCAAGGGAAATATTAAACAAATACCAAATCCTGAAGTAGAATTACCATCAGATTTTGAGCAATATCCGCCCAAAATTTCCCAGAAAATCAGTCGAACCGACGATGGCGTTGTCGGGAGTAAAACCCTTGAATATGTTCTTATTCCGCGTTATCCGGGCACACATAAAATTAAACCCATTCGTTTTTCATATTTTGATCTGTCAACCGGAAAATATAAAACAGCGCAAACCAGAGAAATTGTTATCAATGTAGCCAAATCAGAGGATCAATTTGTAACAGGCGCGATCGCACGTTCCAAAGAGGATGTGAAATTACTGGGTAAAGATATTCGCTATATACAACTGTCCGCGTCTGATTTTCACAAAATTTCAGCTAAATTTTATGAACGAATATATTTTTTCCTCATCTTTATTGTACCGATTTTGGGTTTAATAGCTGCTTTTGGTTATCGCCGGCATCAGGATAAACTGAGCGGAAACATTGCTTATGCCAGAAGCCGGAAAGCAAACCAGGTGGCAATGAAAAGACTACACAAGGCGAAAAAATTACTGTCCGAGGAAACTCAAAAGGAATTCTATGCTGAGGTCTCCAATGCGATGTTGGGATTTTTAGGCGATAAATTCAATATGTCTGCCGCAGGCATTATCACTGATGAAGTGGAAGCGTTGATGAAAGAAAGAGGGATTGACCAACCGATTATCCAGCAATATTTAGGCTGTTTGCAAACATGCGACTATCAACGTTTCGCACCGTCAAATTCCAAAATTGAAAACATGAAGCAGTTTTATCATGAAGCCAAAGAAGCAATCATTGCTCTGGAAAAAATAATTTAGTTTAATAAAAATAACGAGTCCACTTTCGGACTAATTGAATCGTATTATCGTTGGTAATTTAGCTTAATACAGGGATTAAGTGTAAATGATTAAATCCATTAAAATTATATTTTTTATAAGTTGCATCATTGCTTCAATAATTCTGCCTGCAAAAGCAGATCATATTCAACATCTTTTTGAACAGGGAAATCAATTTTATCAACAAAATCAATACCAGAAAGCGATTGAAACATATCAGGAAATATTGAATAATGGTTATGAAAATTGGCAGTTATATTACAATTTAGGCAACGCTTATTTCAAATCGGATCAGATCGGTCGGGCTGTTATAAATTATGAACGCGCCCTGAAGTTGAATCCCAAGCATGAGGATATATGCTTTAATCTTCAGTTAGCAAATCTACGTGTTGTTGACAATATTGTCGTTCCTAATCGGTTTTTCCTGGTTGCAGTATTTGATAACATAAAGAATTTTTTAGGAATAGCGGCTCTCACCTGGTTAACCATCATTTTCTTTCTCAGTTTTATGGTATTAATCATCATTAGATTGTTAGTTCGCGATTTCAGACTGCAACGGGTACTCAAGCCAGTTTTAATTATCGTTGCAACCATCTGGATTGTTGTCTCGATCATTTTTCTTATTCGAATTCACGAGGAAAGCACTGTTCAACACGGAATAATCTTGGCGCCAAGAGTGGTGGTTCTGGGCGCGCCCTCTCAAAATAGCACTGAATTGTTTTCGCTTCACGAGGGCGTTAAATTCAAAATCGAAGAGTATAGCGGAGACTGGGCAAAGATACGCTTGACTGATGGTAAAGTCGGCTGGGTAGAGAAAGATGTGTTTGATGTTATTTGATGTTATTTGATGTTATCATGTTCGATTATTTATAATATGTACAAGAATTTATTTTCAATAGGTTCATATTTTGGCCAAATATTCAATCGACGAATCCCGCCTTTTTTATAGACGAAATATTGAGAGGGCAACCATTGTTGCCTTGATATTGACAATTCTTATATTTTTATTATTCCCCAAATTTGACATTCAAAAAAAACAGGACAAAATCGCCCTCATTTCATCGATCAAGGTCGAAGATATTCCTGTGACCCATCAGGGTGCCAGACGTAAACCACCACCAAAGCCAGCAGTTCCCATTCCGAGCGAGGATGAGTCAATTCCTGACGATGTCACCATTGAGGAGACGGAAATCAATTTTGACTTTACATCAGAAAGGATTGGGGAGGGGTTGTTTTCAAATCAGCGGGTTGTTTTTCAGCCGCGTCCGATTTTGGAAGTAATTCCGGAGTATCCAAAAGAATTGCAGAAAAAGGGTATTCAGGGAGTGGTTAAACTTCATTTGCATGTGGATAAATTCGGACGCGTAATCGAGGCGGTGGTTTTAGAAAATACGACAAACAGCAATCTCTGTGCAGAAGCTGCCAGGAGAGCTGCTTTAAAAGGGAGGTATGTACCAGCAACCAAAGCTGGTAAAGCGACTGATATTTGGATTGTTCGGAGCTATTCATTTGGTCTTCAAAAATGAAATATTCTTATATTGGATAGCGGGCTCTTTTTAAAAAATTAGATTTGATGCCACAGATATGCACAGATAAACATGGATTTTGAAATATCTATTAGAGAATATTCTTCAAATAATGGAAATTATCTGTGAAAATCCGTGTTAATCCGTGGTAAGAAAAAAGAACACTATATTATTATAATAGTTAAAAACAAAGCACGGTAGTGAGCTTTTATAAAACTTTCGTTTTTCTGAAAAATTAAAATAACTATTGCAATTTAAATTTTTAAAATGTAAATTCAGAACCTTAAATAATCAATAGGATGCTTAAATAATTCAGATGTCAATTTGAGAAGGTATCAAAATCCTTTCCAAAGCAAATGATACAAATCCATCATTTCAAAAGATTCGACATTCAGGACAATCATCTCCAATTACCCCATTCTGCCAGGAGAGGCAGATACTGTGAAAGTGTGGGACGGCGCGCAGCAATATTAGGCGATGAGTCCGGGATTTTTGAAGTTTGGGTCTATCCGTTTAAGATCATCAGTGATTTGCAACTGTCTGTTAGAATACCTGAATTTAATCTTCATTTAAAAACTACTGATATTTCAGAAACAGTAATTAACCGCCCCGAACTGACATCACTGATTTTCTCACACGAGTTATTCAGTCTCCGTTTGCATTTACTCACTCCGTTGGAGCATCCGGGAGTTATTTTATTGGCTGATATCGACACTCACAGTCCGCTGGAAATGATTATCAGTTTTATTCCAAATTTGATTCCGATGTGGCCCGCGGGTTTAGGAGGGCAATATACACTCTGGTTGGATGAACTATCCGCTTATTACATTGGAGAGGCGAGCAGGAAATTTGCAGGCATTTTTGGCTCTCCATTTGCAAAACGTCTCTCAGAAACGCCCGGGCATCAGTTGCCAGATCAACCCATGCAGTTTCGAATATCATTGACACCGGAAGATGCTTCTAAATCCTTTATCCCGATTTTTGTCGCCGGCAGTGAAAAAGGGAAAACGGATGCAATTAAAAATTATCAAGTTATGTTTGATCGAATTGAACATTTTTATGAGGAAAGTCTGTTTCATTATCAAAAGTTGCACAGCGATTTTTTGACGATTGAGTCCCCCGATTCCAGTTTGAATTTGGCGTTTGAGTGGGCGAAAATTGCACTTGATAAGGGAAGAGTGAAAAATCCGAGTCTGGGAGAAGGGCTGGTTGCCGGTTACGGAATTTCCGGGTCCTCCCATCGTCCGGGATTTGCGTGGTTTTTTGGTGGAGATACATGTATCAATACTTTGGCAATCAATTGTTACGGTGATTTTGAGACAGTGAAGCGTTCATTGAACTTGTTGAGAGAAACACAGCGGAATGACGGAAAGATTGTCCACGAACTTCCCCAAACTGCTTCTTTCATTAATTGGTTTGAGGAATATCCGCATGCTTTTTATCATGCAGATACCACCGCATATTATATCGTCGCGATGTGGGATTATTTCATTCACAGCGGAGACAAAAAGTTTATTATTGCCAGCAAAGACTCGATTGAAAAAGCCTATCAATATTGTTTGAAAGCGGATGAGGACAATGATGGTCTAATGGAAAATACTGCTGCCGGTTTAGGCGCAATGGAAGTCGGGGGTATGCTTGAACACAATAAAGTGGACATCTATCTGGCGGCTGTTTGGTTGAAAGCCATTGCGGCGATGCAGCGGTTTTATCTGTTTTTTGATGAAATAAAATCATTTGATGAGTCAAAACAACTTTTTGACAAAGCAGTTACATCGTTTAATAAAATATTCGTTAATGAAAAAGACAGAAAGCTCAATTTTGCACTCTTGATAAACGGTAAAAAACATGAAGAAACTACGGTTTGGCAGTCCGTACCGCTGTTCTTTGATTTAATTTCCCATCTCGAAATCGAAAATGTTTTGAAAGAGTTAGCCAGTGGCGCGATGAGTGCGGATTGGGGAGTTCGTTCCATATCAAAATCGAGCCAGTATTACAATCCGATTAATTATAACAACGGAAGTGTCTGGCCTTTTACAACCGGATTTGTGTCTGTTGCAGAATACAAAAATCATCGCTCCGTAAACGGGTTTCAAAATTTGAAAGCGAACGCACATTTGACATTTATCGACTCACCGGGATGGCAGCCAGAACTGCTCTCCGGAGAATTTTATCGAACCGTAACCGAATCCGTACCGCATCAACTGTTTTCTGCTTCACCGATCATTAGTTCGATGGTGGTGGGAATGTTGGGGTTAGAAATGGATGCCTTGAGCAACCATATTAAATTGACGCCACATCTTCCGCCAAGTTGGGATCAGTTAAAGGTTTCAAATATCCACTGTGGCTCGAATGTTATCGGTTTTACCCTGAAGCGACTTGAGCAAAAGATAATGTTAATAATGGAAAATAAGGGCGATCCGCATCGCTTGACTTTTTCGCCAGCACTTGGTTTGGGATCGGAAATAAATGATGTCAAAATAAACGGCGAGAATGTGGCTTTTGAAATCATAAAGGTGAGATACGACGTACATTGTCAGCTTGAGACGAATATCGATTCAAAGGTCGAAATCGAAATAGACTATAAACCTGGCATCGAATTTGAGCTGCCGTTTTCAGAGACAAAAATTGGCGGCCGTTCATCGCTGTTAAAGTTAATTGACTATGAATTGAAGGATAACATATTTACGCTCGAACTGGAAGGAATAAGTGAAAAGACCTACCGGCTACCTTTCCGAACGGGAAAAAAGATTAAGTACGTGACTGGCGCCAAAATAGAGACTAACAACATCGATACAACAGAACTTGTTTTCGATATAATGAAGACAGGACCGAATAAATATGAAACAAAAACTGTTCAAATTCATTTAACATGATTAAAAGAAAGGCAATTATTTCAAACGTAACCATAAGAAATATCACTTCTTTTATTTTAACAACTTATTCATAATTCATTGTAATTTAAATCATTAATAAGGAGATATGCCAATGAAAGTAAAAGTCGATCCTGAACTTTGCACAGGTTGTGAACTTTGTGTAGAAACATGTCCTGAAGTTTTTGAAATGGAAGATGATGTGGCAGTCGTAAAGGTCGATGAAGTTCCGGCCGATGAAGAAGATTGTACACAGGAAGCAGCAGATGATTGTCCGGCCGAGGCAATTATTATAGAATAAGAAAAGAATGAGTGAACTTATTCAGTGATCACCCGGTCTGTTTTTACAGTCCGGGTGTTTTTTTCAGCATAAACTGCTATCATTTAAACAGACAGATTCTGGACTAAAACTCTGGCGCCATCCCCAAACAAAACCTCAATCTTCCGGCTGTCGATTACGTTTTTAACCACACCTAATCCAAAGTTTTTGTGATTAATGGCTGTAGCTAACTCATAATTTTCAGACATAATGTATTCGGTAGCTGATTGAGAATCTGATTTTTCTAACAGTCGTGTCCATTTATCCCGTCTGGTTCTTCGTTTTTTTGGTTTTGCAATAGCTGCTTTTGCTTTCGCTGGTTCCGAATTTTGTTTTGGTGCTCTGAATTTATGATAGGCGTTGCATTCCTTGCACATGACTTTTTCGATTTTATCATCATCCAACGATGTGATTACATGTAGTGTGTCGATTTTACACTTACCACAGTATGCTTCTATGTCTTTTCCAACTTTAGGTTTACTCATTGAAACTCCTTAAAAATAGTACGATAAATGACATTTATTAAAGAAAGAAAAATGTTCCCATTCAAACCTAATTGCTCAGTTTTAATTTATAATATAGTGAAAAAGTGATAAATAATCAAGAACTTTATTTCGAGCTTTAAATTGACCGTAATAACTATTTCTTTGTCACTAAATTTCTATCAAATTTGATAGATAAAATATCTACACTCCTTTCATTTTTGAGAGATATAATAATATAAAAAATTATAACCTATTGATATTTAAAGATTAAATTAATATTTAAATGTTGGCATGGTAATTGTTTCTGCATATTTCGGAGACGAATAATAATAATCAAATTGAATTTATCATACAAGAATTTAAAAAAAACTAAGCAAGAACTACATGAAAAATATAGCTATCACATCAGTTGACAAGGCGCTGGACAGTGCATTAAATTTTTTGTTTCAGGATCAATTTAATGTTGTTCCGATTGAGTTGAACGAACGGCTGGCATCTTACTGGAGAAATTATTCAATTGATTTATTGATTATTGATCTCAATGCAATTGATGTGGACAATATCAATATGCTCGGTTTGCTAAAAAAAATTCATAATAATTTACCCATCATCATACTCTATGATCTAAAAATTCCTGAAAATTTAAAGTATGATTTGTACCAGTTTGCCGATGCGATGTTTAGAAAGCCGTTTAATAATGACCAGATCAAAAGTGCAGTTCATAGCTTCCTGAAAACAAAAAATTCGAATATGAACTGAGTAACATAAAGATTTTCGGGATGAATTAAAAACAAAAAAGACCGACGAGGTTTAAATGTACGATAAACAGAAAATTAAAGATATTGAAAAAGCGCGGGAAAAGTGGGAAAAAGAGGAATTGAATCCGGCACTTGCCCGCTTTCCCGAGAGAAAAAAAGAATTTTTCACCGGTTCATCCACTCCGGTTGAACGTTTGTATTCACCCGAAAACACACCTGATTTCGATTACGATGAGCAGCTTGGTTTTCCGGGTCAGTATCCGTTTACACGCGGTGTTCAACCAACAATGTACCGCGGCAGGTTGTGGACGATGCGACAGTACGCCGGATTTGGCACTGCTGCTGAATCTAACAAACGGTATAAATATTTGCTTGAGCAAGGGCAAACCGGTCTGTCTGTGGCCTTTGATTTGGCGACACAAATCGGATACGATTCAGATCACGATATGAGTTATGGTGAAGTTGGTAAAGTCGGTGTTGCTATTGACAGTTTGGCAGATATGGAGGCGTTATTTGATGGAATTCCATTGGATAAAGTTTCCACTTCAATGACAATTAATGCGCCGGCGGCTGTGTTGCTGGCGATGTATCTGGCGGTGGGAGAAAAACAAGGAATTCCCGGCAACCAATTAACCGGCACCATCCAAAATGATATTTTGAAAGAATATGTGGCACGCGGTACCTACATTTTTCCACCAACCCCTTCCATGCGTTTAATCACCGATATTTTTGAATATTGCTCAAAAGAAGTTCCCAAATGGAATACGATCAGTATCTCGGGCTACCATATTCGTGAAGCTGGCTCGACCGCCGCCCAGGAAATTGGTTTTACTTTGGCAAATGGCATTGCTTATATTCAGGCGGCAGTCAACGCCGGATTAGCAGTGGATTCTTTCGGCGGACGGCTGTCTTTCTTTTTCAATTCACACAATGATTTACTGGAAGAAGTGGCAAAATTTCGTGCTGCCAGACGGCTGTGGGCAAAAACTATGAAAGACCGTTTTGGCGCAACCAATAAAAAAGCAATGATGCTCCGCTTTCATACCCAAACCGGCGGTTCCACTTTGACAGCGCAGCAACCATTGAATAATATTGTTAGAGTGGCAATACAGACTTTAGCCGCTGTCTTGGGTGGAACTCAATCTCTGCATACGAATAGCTATGACGAAGCCTTAGCACTGCCGACAGAAGAGTCAGTCAGAATCGCGCTGAGAACACAGCAGATTGTCGCGCACGAGTCCGGAGTCGCCGATACCATCGACCCTTTAGCCGGCTCTTTTTATATTGAAACAAAAACGAACCAAATCGAAAAAGAAGCGCTGGAATATATAAACAATATTGATCAACTGGGTGGTGTAATTCAGGCGATTGAAAAAGGGTACATTCAGAAAGAAATCCAAAAGTCGTCATACCGCTATGTGAAGGATATTGAGAGCAAAGAACGCGTGATTGTCGGGATGAATCAGTTTCAAATTGAAGAAGACCGGAAACCTGAATTATTGAAAATAGATCTTCAAGTTCAGGAAAATCAACTCAAAAAATTGAATAAGCTGAAAAATGAACGTAACAATCAGGCAGTTCAAAAAAGTTTAGATAAGCTTAGAAAAGCGGCGAATAGTAATGATAATTTGATGCCTGTGATTTTAGATGCTGTGAAAACTTATGCGACTCTCGGTGAAATTTGTGGGGTGCTTCGGGAAGAGTTTGGTGAATATAAAGAAACCATTGTGTTGTGATTGAAAACAAAATTAACCTCAATGAATGAGTTATACTATGGTAAAAAAAATCAGAGTTGTTGTGGCGAAACCCGGATTAGACGGCCATGACCGGGGCGCGAAAGTGATTGCCCAGGCGCTACGAGATGCCGGCATGGAAGTCATTTACACCGGTATCCGGCAAACACCCCAGTCGATTGTAAATACAGTCATACAGGAAGATGCATCCGTGTTGGGGATCAGCATCCTTTCGGGGGCGCATAATCACCTGCTTCCCAAAATTATGGAGCTGTTTAAAGAGAATGGAGTTGACGATGTACTGGTGATTGCAGGCGGCGTGATTCCGGACGAGGATATACCTGGTTTAAAAGCCGCAGGAATAAAAGCGGTGTTCACGCCGGGCACGTCGATGAAAAAGGTGGTCGAATTTATCCGGGAAAATATTAGTAATAACTGATTTTTATATAAATTGACAGGATCAGCAAGAGTTCCCATGACTGTAAAAGGTGAATGATGTTGAGATGTTGATAAACAGCGAATATGAAAATACGATGATTAGTCAGGTGCTGTTTTTAAATGAAATACATGTCCAGTTTTTGGAAAGCTTGTTGTGTTGAATGCTGAATTAGTCGGAGATAGAGACGGAAAAGGCAAAAATGATGAATTAACTTTCTGATAGTTGAATTTCCTGTTGATCCTGTCTATTATTTTTTGAGGGATGAGATGATAAAAAAAATTGATCATATTGGTATCGCAGTTAAAGATCTGGATAAGCAAATAAAGTTTTATAGCGAGGTTTTGGGGCTATCCTGTGACGGAACGGAAGTGGTTAAGGAGCAGAAGGTCAAAGTGGCAATGTTTCCGGTAGGAGAGGTCAGAATCGAGTTATTACAACCTTTGGCTGAGGATAGTCCTATTGCTCGCTTTTTGGAAAAGAAGGGTGAAGGC
Source organism: uncultured Cytophagia bacterium (assembly GCA_964472785.1). Taxonomy (GTDB): domain Bacteria; phylum Zhuqueibacterota; class Zhuqueibacteria; order Thermofontimicrobiales; family Thermofontimicrobiaceae; genus CAYYMH01. Next base: position 23,752 of record CAYYMH010000036.1, read on the forward strand.
ATTCACCATATTGCTTTTTTGGTTTCTGATTTGGAGAAGGGGTTAGAGAAGCTGGAAGAGCATGAAGTAAAATTAATCGATCAAAAACCCAGAGTCGGGGCAGGTGGTCATAAAATAGCCTTTTTACATCCCAAATCGACTTTTGGTGTATTAACAGAATTGTGTGAACATGGTGGGTACGCAAAGCCATAGTGGCATAATGTGCAAAGAGTAAAAAAACTGAATACAACATCCTTTTAAAAGAGAATTTTATGGAAGAAATAGAAAAAAAACTGAAAGAGTTATTGTCGAAACGAGAAGATGCGAAGCTCGGTGGCGGTGAAAAACGAATTGAGAAGCAGCATGCCAAAGGAAAACTGACTGCCAGAGAACGAATCGATCTGCTGCTGGATGACGGTAGCTTCGAAGAATTCGATATGTTCGTTACACATCGTTGCAAAGATTTCGGACTGGAAAAACACAAGTATCCGTCGGATGGTGTGGTGACAGGCTACGGGACAATTGATAATCGGTTGGTTTATGTCTTTTCCCAGGACTTCACCGTATTTGGTGGCTCATTATCCGAGACCTTTGCCAAAAAAATCTGCAAAGTCATGGACATGGCGGCGAAAAACGGAGCGCCAATAATCGGGCTTAATGACAGTGGCGGTGCCAGAATTCAGGAGGGAGTATTGAGTCTGGCAGGATATGCTGATATATTTTTACGCAATGTGATGATGTCCGGAGTTGTGCCTCAGTTATCCGGCGTTTTTGGTCCCTGTGCTGGTGGTGCAGTATATTCACCGGCGATCACTGATTTTATCGTGATGTCCAAGGAAACCAGTTACATGTTTGTGACTGGTCCCAAGGTCGTGAAAACTGTGACCAACGAAGATGTTACCACTGAAGAATTAGGCGGGGCAATGGTTCATAATCAGGTGTCCGGTGTTTCGCACTTTGCGGTGGAAGATGAGCAGGAAGGCATTGGACTGATTCGGAAATTACTCAGCTATTTGCCCCAGAATAATCTGGAAGACCCGCCAATTATTAGCTGCAACGACGCCATTGACAGGCTGGAAGATTCTTTGAACTATATTGTACCGAGCAGTCCCAGCAAACCTTATGATATGAAAGATATTATTTACGGGATTGTGGATAATGGTGAGTTTCTCGAAGTACAACGGATGTTCGCGCCGAATATTATCATCGGTTTCGCCAGAATGAACGGACGGTCAGTCGGCATTGTGGCAAATCAGCCAAATTATTTAGCAGGCGTTCTCGACATCAATGCATCACGAAAGGCAGCCCGCTTCGTTCGCTTTTGCGATGCGTTCAATGTCCCAATTCTAACATTGGTCGATGTCCCGGGATTTTTGCCCGGTACGGCTCAGGAGTTCGGCGGAATCATTCTTCATGGTGCAAAATTACTCTATGCCTATGCAGAAGCCATAGTCCCCAAAATAACGGTTATTACCCGAAAAGCTTATGGCGGAGCATACGATGTGATGAGTTCCAAGCATTTACGGGGAGATATAAATTATGCCTGGCCCTCCGCTGAAATTGCGGTTATGGGACCACGGGGAGCAATTGAGATTATCTATGGAACTGAAGCACGTGAATCGGAAAATCCTGAACAAGTCATTAAAAATCGGGAAGTTGAGTATCGGGAAAAATTTGCCAATCCATACGTGGCGGCCCAATACGGGTTCATCGATGATGTGATTGAACCCCGGAACACACGGTTTCGCGTGATACGGGCATTGGAAAGTATCGCAACGAAAAGGGATAGCAATCCCCCAAAAAAACATGGCAATATTCCATTATAGTCGGAGAAGCAAAAATGATTTTCGGTTTTATACAACATATTTTAAACACACTTGATAATGGTAATTTTTCAATACTGGAACGAGGGATCTCAATCGGAGTTCTCGGGATCAGCGTGGTTTTCATGGGACTGATCATTTTATTTATATTTATGAAATTGTTCATATTTGCGTCGCAATATTCAGAGATCAAAAAAGAAAACAAGACTGCGGTACAAGCAATTTCAAAATTAATCAAAACCGAACCGATGACCGGAGAAATTGCAACGGCTATTTCCATGGCAATTCATCAGAGTCGTGAAGAATTTCACGACATGGAAGAAACTATAATTACCTTGCAGCGAATTACCAAACCTTATTCTCCGTGGTCCTCAAAGATTCATATTTTGAGACGGTCCGCACGCTAATGGATACTGTATAAAGGATGTAAGATGAGAAAATATAGATACACGATCAACGGAAATCCTTACGAAGTCGTTATCAAAAAATTGAATGATGATCATGCTGTGGTTGAAGTGAATGGTTCTGAATATGATGTGGGGATTATTGAAGAACCGCGGCAGAGAAAAACGCCTCAGCTCATCCGTTCAAAGCCGAACTATGAAGCTGAAAAAAGTCCGTCCAAAACTAAAGCCGTCAGCCAGCCTGCACAAGCAGGAGTACTGAAAGCACCGCTGCCGGGGCTGATTATGCAGGTATTAGTTAAAGAAGGCGATGAAGTCAAGCCTGGACAAACAGTTGTGAAGATGGAAGCAATGAAAATGGAAAACAACATTCAATCGAACAAAGCCGGTAAAGTTATCAGCGTGAAAGTAAAACCCGGAGATTCTGTGCTCGAAGGCGAGGCATTAGTGGAGATCGGGGGGTAAAATGGAGGGATTGTTCAGGTTTATTCATTTTACCGGGTTTTACAATGTGACCATCGGCCATGTCATTATGATTGTCATCGGGTTGGTATTTATTTATCTGGCAATCAAAAAAGATTACGAACCGCTGCTATTGATTCCGATTGGTTTCGGCATCCTGATTGGAAATATTCCGTTTTTGGAAAATATCGGTTTACAGCTCGGTATCTACGAAGAAGGCAGTGTGATGAATTACCTGTATTATGGCGTGCTCAAGGGGATTTATCCGCCGCTCATCTTTTTAGGCATCGGAGCCATGACTGACTTTTCGGCGCTGTTATCCAATCCAAAATTGGTTCTATTGGGTGCTGCTGCTCAGGTCGGTATTTTTATAACTTTATTGGGTGCACTGGCACTGGGTTTCAACCCACAGCAAGCCGGCGCTATCGGTATTATCGGAGGCGCAGACGGACCAACAGCAATCTTTATTGCATCAAAACTGGCCCCGGATTTAATCGGCGCGATCGCTATTGCGGCTTATTCTTACATGGCGCTGGTTCCTGTGATTCAACCGCCAATCATGCGGCTATTAACAACGAAAAAAGAACGCATTATCCGAATGAAACCGTCGAGAAATGTATCAAAGGTTGGAAAAATCATGTTTCCGATTTTTGCGTTTCTGATCACGGCTTTTATCTCTCCGGGCTCAATCCCTTTACTCGGTATGCTGTTTTTCGGAAATTTGCTCAAAGAGAGCGGCGTTACGGATCGATTGGGCAATACAGCACGTAATGCTTTGATTGATATTGTGACAATTTTACTTGGTGTCACAGTTGGCGCGAGCACACAAGCAACGACTTTTTTGAAACCCCAGTCAATCCTGATTTTTGTACTGGGTGCCTTTTCATTTATGGTTGCAACTGCCTGTGGAATTTTGTTTGCTAAATTCATGAATCTGTTCTTCAAAGGTGAAAACAAAATCAATCCGCTTATTGGCGCAGCCGGTGTTTCGGCAGTACCGGATTCCGCACGAGTTGTCCAAAACTTCGGGGTAAAAGAAGACCCAAACAATTATTTACTCATGCACGCTATGGGACCCAATGTCGCTGGTGTGATTGGCTCAGCAGTAGCAGCAGGAATCTTGCTGTCAATTTTAATGGAGACGGTGGGGTTCTAAAAAATGAATCATTGCGATACTTCTAATTAAAATAAACTTCTGTTCAGAAAAGCAACTACCATTGGCAAGAAAATCATTGATTTTTAAACAATAATTGTTTATTTTTTCTGCTGAACAAAACGGAAAGAATAAAGCCATGAATTTGAAAAAAACTCTCTCGAAGTTGACGATTTCCTTCGTAATCATCTTTTTATTAATTTTATTTCTTACATCCTTATCTAACGACAGTTATGCTCAATTCAACCAGCCTGAATTTTTTGTCGATCACGCCCAGTTTCGATATGATGAAGACTTTGTGTATTTTCAGCTTAGTTATTCTATTCTAAAAAGAAGTTTAATTTACGAAAAATCAGGTGACAGTCTCACAGCGAAAGGTGTAATTAAAACATTTTTAATAGAAGATTGGAATATTCCTGATACGCTATTTCACTTCGATAATGAAACCGGCGAGATTAAAACGAAAGATGGCTCCTCTTTCGAATATAAAATGTCGGACAGTTTGTTAATTGAGGATGCAATTTATTCGGTCGAAGAAATATTCCCCAGAAAAAAGATTGTCGATGTATGCAAAATGAAAATTAGTCCCGGATATTATCAATTGTATTCCGTCTTCATCGATTTAAATTCCGGTCAATTTAGCGAAGTGAAAGATTACATTGAGATTTCACCGTTTGATGATAACAAATTGAGTTTGAGTGATATTGAATTGGCAAGTTTGATAAAAACAGCGGATAACGATACCAGCAAATTCTATAAAAATGATCTGTTCGTCATCCCAAATCCGGATCGCGTTTATGGCGCTGCATTTCCGGAATTATATTTTTATGTCGAAATTTATCATCAAACTAAAAATGGAAAATCTGCGGAAGTCCTCTATCGGTTGGATGGAAGAATATTGAATCAATTTGGCAAAAGCGTGTCAATATTTAAACCCAAGGTTATTAAAGAAATACCGCCGTCTTCAGCCATGGATGGTTCCTATAATATAGTTCAACTGCCTGGTGGCTTTTATACGTTGGAAATAAAGGTCACCTGTGTCACTACCAAAGAAGTGGCAGTCGCAAAGAAGAATTTCGTAATTTACGGAGACGGGCTTTAATCAAGATCTATTTCTTGTTATTGTGAATAAAAAACAAATTAAACCGGAGGCGGAATGAATGAAAATCAACCACAACGGTTAATATCGCTGGATATGTTTCGTGGGTTTACGATCGCATTAATGATTCTGGTAAATAATCCTGGCAGTTGGTCTTATGTTTTTCCTCCACTGCGCCACGCTGAATGGAACGGCTGGACACCGACCGATTTGGTATTTCCCTTTTTCCTGTTTATTGTTGGCGTAGCGATGGCGTTCTCATTTGGTAAACGCATCGATCGCGGAGATGATCGCAGCCAATTATTTGGAAAGGTGGTGAAGCGAACTTTAATCATCTTTGCAATCGGCATATTTCTGAACATTTTCCCTAAATTTAATTTTTCTTCCATGCGGATACCAGGAGTATTGCAACGGATTGCAATATGCTATTTTTTTGCATCGATCATTATTCTCAATGCCAGTAAAAAATGGCAATACGTGTGGACATTATTCCTGCTTGTTGCCTATTGGTTGGCAATAAAGCTGATCCCTGTACCCGGTTACGGTCCCGGTGTTTTAGAACCGACAGGAAGTTTGGCCTGGTATATTGACAGCCATCTATTGGCTGGTCATACCTGGAGCGGAGCGCCTGCGCCCGGCTTTGATCCGGAGGGGATTCTCAGTACGATTCCGGCAATTGCCACAGTGTTGTTTGGTGTTTTCGCCGGAAACTGGATACGGAAGGATAAAGATCAGTATGAAAAAGTTTCCGGTCTGTTTGTCGCAGGGAACATCGGGCTCGTGCTGGGTATCATCATGGATATCTGGCTGCCGATTAATAAAAACTTGTGGACTTCCAGTTATACTGTGTTTATGGCGGGAATGGCGACTGTGTTTTTGGCGATGAGTTACTGGGTGATTGATGTCAAAGGTTACACCGGTTGGACAAAGCCGTTTATTGTATTCGGAAGTAACGCGATTACGGTTTACGCGCTGTCAGCTTTGATTGCCAGAACAACGATTTACATCAAATGGACACAGGGTGACGGCTCTGAAATCAGTCTCAAGACATGGATGTATCAGAATTTATTTCAATCCTGGGCCGGCGATTATCTGGGGTCGCTGTTGTATCCTATCGTGTTTTTACTTATTTTGTTGGGAATGATGTGGATTTTGTATCGCAAGCGAATTTTTATCAAAATTTAATTTTCAATATACATTTTGGATAATAGAAAAAGGAAAAAAATTTACAAAATCGAATTCCATTGACGGAAGAGGAGGAAAATTTGTTCTCTTTTTATAAACGAAATTCAAGCCGGATTTTTCAAAAAATCAGTGTATTGCTAATCATTTTTGTCTTGTGTCAATTTCAACTTTCTGTTTTTGCACAGGACACAATCGCTGAAAATGCGATGGTTGCCACTGCTCATCCGGTGGCGTCTTCGGTTGGTGTCGAGGTATTGAAGCAGGGCGGAAACGCCGTCGATGCAGCTATGGCAATTGCATTTGCACTTTCGGTGGCAGAACCGAATGCGTCGGGCATCGGGGGTGGCGGATTCATGCTGATCAAAATGAAAGATATGAAAAATGCGGTGATGATTGATTACCGGGAAGCTGCTCCCGGGAAAGCAACAAATGATTTTTTTTACCATTCAAATACGGAATATGATGAGTTGATGGAACAAGCTGCCAATCCGGCTGGCGTTCCGGGATTAGTCGCTTGTGCCGACACTGCGTTAGTTCGCTACGGCACCATGTCTCTTGAGGAGGTGCTGCAACCTGCCATCGAACTCTGTAAACAGGGAATTGTGGTCAGCGAAAAATTGAGCGCAATGATTGCGGAAAATTATGAAAAGATTTTCAACTACCCGGCTACAGCGAAAATTTATCTTAAGGATATGCTGCCGCTCCAAACAGGAGACAGGCTCACCAATCCTGATTTAGCGAACACATTGAGAATGATTGCGCAAGAAGGTGGAAGCGTATTTTATCAGGGAGAAATTGCCGAAGCTATTGTGAAAGAAGTTAAAATCCATCAAGGGCTTTTCGATCTGAGCGATATGAAAAAATATCAGGCGAAGGTTCGGGGTCCGGTTTGGGGAACGTATCGCGGCTACGACATTATTTCCTCTGCTCCGCCATCTGGAGGCGGAACACATTTGATTGAATTGTTGAATATTATGGAAGGTTTTGATGTCAAAAAAATGGGGCACAATTCAGTTGAATACATCCACGTCTTTGCCGAAGCGCTGAAAATGGTTTACGCGGACAAATCATTAAATGCGGCTGATCCTGATTTTTATGACCTACCCACGGATCAATTGACAACAAAATCCTACGCAGATACGCTCCGTATGCGCATCGACATGGAGAAACCACGATATGACTATGAACCCAAAAACATGACTCAAAGAGAGTCAAACAGCACATCCCACGTCTCTATTGTGGATAATGAAGGTAATATTATTGCACTCACCCAGAGCATCAATCACTGGTTTGGCTGCGGCATTGTCGTTTCAGGAACCGGCATTTTGTTAAACGATCATCTGAAAGATTTTGACGATGACCCGGGATTGCCGAATTCTATCGAACCTTACAAACGTCCCACCAGCAGTATCGCACCAACCATCGTTTTAAAAAATGGCGAACCGTTTCTGACTTTGGGCACACCCGGTGGTTCGAGAATTATTTCCGCGCTGGCACAAATTATCATCAACGTGATTGATTTTGATATGTCCATGGACGAGGCAATTGAGGCGCCTCGTGTTCATTGCTTTAAAAAGCTATTGTGTGTCGAAGGACGAATTTCCGATGATAAAATTCAGCAGCTAAAATCCATGGGACATCCGGTCAAAGTCTATCCGGATTTTGATAATTACTTTGGCGGCGCTCAGGGAATACTAATTGATTCCAAGTCAGGCAAACTGGTCGGAGGCGCTGATTCAAGACGAGACGGCGTCGCTATTGGGTATTAAAAACATGGGAGTTAAGTATGCATTTAACAAAAAAATTGGTCGTTATGTTTCTCAGTTTGACCTTAATTTTTATTTATTGCGGTAAAAAGAAGGATAACCAGCAGATGCTCACAGAAATTTTCGAGGGGAAAAAGGACGTAACGATATTGGTGACCGACTCAGGTCTGGGCGGATTGTCGGTTGCCGCCGATGTTGCAAAACGCTTACCGGAAAGCGGTGTATTTGAAAAAACGGATATCATATTTTATAACGCGCTGTTTCACAATAAGAGCGGTTACAACAGCCTGGATTCGGAAACAGAAAAGGTGGAGATTTTCAATCGTGTCTTAAAGGCAATGGATAAACGATATGATCCTGATTTGCTCCTCATCGCGTGCAACACGCTCTCTGTACTCTACCACAAGACGCCCTTTTCAAAAAAGGCAACTTTCCCTGTTGTTGGAATTGTCGAAACCGGTGTGGATTTGATTCAGCAACAATTTGAAAAAATGCCGGATAGCAAGGTTATTATATTTGCCACCAAAACCACGATCGCTGCAAATTCACACAAAAATATGCTGATTGATCGTGGCATCGCAGCGGAAAAAATTATCGGCCAACCCTGCCATAAATTAGCCGGCAGTATCGAACGTGGCACGGACAGCGAAGAGACGATCGGTTATATTAAAAAATATGTGCAACAGGCACTCGAGAAAGTAACCCCGGATGATCACCTGTTTGCCAGTTTGAATTGCACCCATTACGGTTATTCGATTAATCAGTTCAGGAAAGTTTTTGCTGAAGCAGGCTACGAGGACATCACCATCATTGATCCGAATCCCAGGATGGCGGATTTCCTGTTTGCTGAACAAAATTTAGGCCGTTATCCTGAAACGGAAACAGATGTTAAAGTAATTTCCAAAGTGGAAGTGAGTGAAAAGAAGATCAATTCGCTGGATTCATTAATCTATTCGACATCGCCAGAGGCTGCACTGGCATTGAAGAATTACAAATTCATGCCGGATTTGTTTGATGCGAAATTCGAGTATAAGCCCAAGGGGGGAAAAATAAGAAGCTTGAAATAGCTTTCAGCAATCAGCTTTCAAGAACATCGCTTCGCGAATTAATTAATGAAAAGAAACCACAGATTTCGCAGATTCCACAGATTATAATTTTTGCTTTTTGACTATCTGTGAAATCTAATTTACATCAATTTATTTTCCCACATAATTTTATTAGTTCATTTGACAATTTATTTGACATGACACCTCTTTTGTTCCAGGTAATTCAGGCAGAATATGAACGATTTCACCATCCTGTTCCATAACATCCACAACCGCAATTTCGTTGATCAGACCTGTGTCGTGTTGTTGGCCGCCCGAAGTTGGATAGAAGGCAGTCTCATTCAAAACCACGCCGTAATTGTCATTGTAAGCTATCTTGTCAATTATCGTAGCTTCAAAATCTTTCCGATAAGCATCATGGAGATAAAGTCGTTTTTTTATCATGCTCCTTCCGCGTGTTATGCGAAAAAGCGAGTCTGAAAAAACTCGCTTTTTTAACTTTGTCTCGATTGATATTTTTTGGTTAAAAATTAAAAGAAAAAAGATGCCATACACCAGAATTAACTCTTCTCTTCATCCTTCGGTTTTTCAATGAAATGTCTGAAGAGGTCTATCGGCACCGGAAATACAGTGGTCGAATTGTTTTCTGCAGCTACCTCAGATAAAGTTTGCAGAAATCTCAATTGCATCGCCATCGGATGTTTGGAAATGACATGAGCTGCTTCAGATAATTGTTTTGAAGCCTGAAATTCACCTTCTGCATGAATAACTTTGGCACGGCGTTCTCGCTCTGCTTCGGCTTGTCTTGCCATGGCGCGCTGCATTTCCTGCGGCAAATCGACGTGTTTTACCTCAACAAGCGAGACTTTTATTCCCCACGGGTCAGTGTGATGGTCAATGATTTCCTGTAGTTCCTGATTTATTTTTTCCCGAGCAGATAATAATTCATCCAAATCGGCTTGTCCCAGGATACTGCGTAACGTGGTTTGTGCTAATTGCGATGTTGCAAAAAGATAGTCTTCAACTTCCACTATGGCTTTAGACGGATCAATAACCCGGAAGTACAAAACTGCATTTACTTTAATGGACACATTATCTTTTGTGATAACGTCCTGTGGCGGAACATCCATAGCAATTGTCCGCAAACTCACTCTCACAACCTTATCAACGATCGGGATGATTAATATTAAACCGGGTCCACGTGTGCCGACCAGACGCCCTAATCTGAAAATTACACCTCGTTCGTACTCTTTAAAAATACGAATCGCACTCATTATTAGAAAAAGGAAAATGACAAAAATTGCTACGATTGAATGCATGGTTTACCTCCTAATTGTTTTTAATTATCAGACTTTTTAACTTCAAGTATGAGCCGATCAACTTTAGTGACAACAATGTTATCATTCTTTTTAATAGTTTCCTGACTGCGGGCTTTCCAATATTCACCGTGAATTTTAACACGTCCCTCGGGATCAATATCAGTCACAGCAACGCCAGTTTCACCAACAATCCCTTCTGATCCTGTGGTAACTTTTTTTCGAAATGTTCGCAATGCCATAAAAATAGCAAAGATGAAGAATGCGGAAGTCGCCAGGGTCACTGTTATAATCAGACTGATTGGTAAATGAACAGAGATCGATGGCGTACTTTTAAAAAGCATTAATGAGCCTAATAGCATGGAAACGATACCTCCGATTGTCAGTATTCCATAACTTGTGACTTTGATTTCAAGTACAAACAACACTGTCGCAAAAATAATTAACAATATACCGGCGACATTGATCGGGAGTTGTTGCAGAGCGAAAAAAGCTAAAATAAGGAACAGACCGCCTAATACACCCGGCAGAATGGCGCCCGGATTTGAGAATTCAAAATATAAACCTAAAATGCCTAACATCATGAGAATATAAGCAATGGATGGGTTGGAAATAATATCCAGGATTTTCGTGCGCAAATTCATTTTGTGTTCAACAATGCGTACGTTTTTTGTGTTCAAGGTAACCTGTCCCGAGTCTAAATTCGCGATTTTACCATCAAGCGTGATCAACAGACTGTCCAGATTTGGGCTGATTAAATCAATGACATTTTTTTCTAAAGCTTCAGTTTCTGTGATGGATTCGCTTTCACGGACTGCTTTTTCAAGCCAATCAGCATTTCGGCCTCTTTTTTCGGCAATGGAACGGTTGAATGTCGCCCACCAGTTTGTCGCTTTCTGCACGCTGACATCTGACGTATCGGTTTTTCCGGCGCCGACCGGATGGGCTGCACCGATATTCGTTCCGGGAGACATCACTGCGAAATGTGCAGCGATGGTGATCGAAACGCCTGCTGAAACGGCTCCGGCTCCGCTGGGATGAACGTAAACGACTAATGGTACATTTGAGGCTAACATTTTTTTGACGATATCCTGTGTTGCTGAAATTAATCCGCCGGGAGTGTCCAATTGGATGATTAAACAATGTGACTTGTTGTTCTCGGATTGCTCAATGGAATCAATGATGTATTCAGCAGAAATCGGGTTTATCGTTCCGCCGGAAATTTTGATTAGATCAACCTGTTTGGCTTTGCTTCCGCTTAACAGTAAAGGACAAACAATTAATATCATCAAAAAGATGAGAAAATTTGTCGATTTTTTAATCATGATTTTCCTGAGTTTTATTTGATAAAAAGGGATTTGTCTGCACTTGCTTTGTTGATTAAATATTAATCTGAGTACATATATTAAAACTTTCGATACTGATAAAAGATTCCGTTTACCTAAAAATAAATTATTTTATAAGATTGTACTTTTTGAATACTTTGATTACTTTGTCAATTGGGATTGGTTCAACCGTATGGCCTTTATAGCCAGTAACTTTTGTCGCCATAAATAAAGAGTTGTAAATCGCCTCCTGTGTGGCTTCAACAGCGGCTAAAAACAGTGGTGACATCGCTGAGTTATTTAGCTCCTCAATTTTGCGAAATTTATCACCTGAGGATACCCGACAGGAAGGATGCGTGGAAAAAGCGATCACATAATCACCACTTCCGTTAGAGCAAAATCCTCCGGTTTTCGCCAATCCTAAAATAGCGCGTTTCGCCAGCCGTTTAAGGTTGCGATTTGACAGGGGTGCGTCAGTCGCCACGACGATCATACATGAGCCATCTTCCTGCTGATCTTCGAGATCACCTTTGAGATAATATCGATTCAGTTCTTGCCCGATCGGTAAACCGTTTATTTCAAGCACCCCGCCAAAGTTGGTCTGTACTAAAACGCCAACCGTATAACCGCCCCTGCTTTCCGGTAGCACACGGGATGAGGTTCCGATTCCTCCCTTAAATCCGAAGCAAATCGTTCCGGTTCCAGCGCCGACTGATCCTTCTGAAATTGTACCAAACCGGGCATTTGATATGGCATCGAAAACATCCTGTTTAGTAACCGCACGTTTTTGGATGTCATTTAAGTAACTATCGTTCGTCTCTCCGACAACCGGATTGATCGAACGAAGATCACGATTTTCTTTTTTCTCCAATGCGTGATCGACTAACGCATTCGCAACCAGAAAAGCATTGAGCGTGTTGGTCAGGGCAATCGGCGTTTCAATAGTTCCCAATTCTTCAATTTGAGTGTATCCGACGAATTTTCCGAAACCGTTGCCAACGTACGCAGCTGCCCTCACTTTTTCCTGAAACAGATTACCGTCATGCGGCAAAATGACCGTCACGCCGGTTCTGATGCTGTTTCCGTGAATTACCGATTTGTGTCCGACCAGGACGCCGGTAACGTCAGTGATTGCATTAAGCTCGCCAACAGGTAATATCCCAACGTGTATCCCCAATTCACGAATTCGATTTTGAGCTAAAACACTGCTTACCATAATAAATACCATGAAGATTAATTTAAGAGCAAGATTAATTGAATTTTTGATTTTGAACATAGCTATTACGAGAACTGAAATTCTAAAATGTCAAATTTTCTCTTGACTTTTTCATTTATTTTTTGTTAATTATTGACAGGTTGACCCTGCAGTTTTGGGGTGGAAAAATTATAAAGATCCAACACCTTATAAATTGGGAACTTAGCTCTGATCGTGTATTACATGCCTCATTTCCTTCCTCGCGAAGGTCACAAGTGGACGTAAAAAGCGTTCAGGCGGGTACCCACCGTGTTTTATACGGGTTCTTTATGACCCCATCCTAAAAATTGCAGGGTTTTTATTTTTTGTTTAAAATTTTTTTCATCCAAACTTGCTTGTAAACTAATCCACTGCTTCTTCGACTGTATTAAAAATTTTAAATAGCGTATCCAATCTCATTCGGGAAATGATATCCTGCATTAATGGCTGAAGATTTGTAAGTTTTATTTCACCACCCTTTTTATTCATTTCGGCCCGCGCCATGATTAAAACACCCAGTCCTGCACTGTTCATGACGGCGACTTGCTCCAAATTTATAATGATTTTGGCAATATTCTCTTTTTGCAGTAGATCCAAGACTTCCTCTCTGAAAATATCCGTCACACCAAGATAAATTCGATTTTCCGTCACCGTAATAATTTTACTCCCACTTCGTTCATCTACCTTTATGGTTTGATACTCCATTATTTATCCTCCGAAATTTTTTAAACGGTCGAAGTCCGATCCGGATAAGACGACAATTAAATTTAGACATCAAGGGTTTGCGGATCAAAAATAAAATTTTTACAATAAAAATCAGAATGTACTCTTTTCTTTGTAATTTGGCAACGGTAATAAAGGGTATCGCCAACGTTATTTTTCGTATTGTAAAATGGCAAGCGAAACTTGCAATATTGGCATGAATGATTTATTTTTGCAAGTGGGTTGATCTTTGACTGGTTCAAATAACGAAATTTCTGATCGAACTGAAAGAGAATGTCAAATAACTTTTGAATGATTATTTTCAATTTGAATACGATATATATTTGTAGTATAATATATATGCTAAAAAAGAAAATTAATATGTAAAAAAGCCCATCCGGTGATGAAAAATTCATGTCCGATTTACCTTATTGAGTAAAGGTTTTCCGATTAATAAAATGCCATGCGATCCAGGCTGCGGTATTGAATCGCTTCACTGATATGCTGCGGTTCAATGTCTGCTTTTTTTTCAAGATCAGCGATTGTCCTGGAAACTTTTAATATTCTATCGTACGCTCTGGCAGACAGCCCCAGTCGGTTAATCGCTGTTTTCAATAATTCCTGTCCCTGGTCGTCCACTTTGCAATATTTACGGATCGCTTTTGACTCCATTCTCGCGTTGCAAAAGATATTTGAATTTTCACTGAATCTATGGTACTGAATTTGTCTGGCTTCTTCAACGCGAGCGCGAATTTGTTCAGAGGATTCGCCCACTGTGTCTCCTGATAATTCGCTGTATTTAACGGTGGGTACTTCGATATGAATATCGATCCGGTCTAACAGGGGACCAGAAATCCGGGATAAATATTTTTGAATTTGCGGTGCCGTACATGAGCACTCGTGATTCGGATCAGTCGCATACCCGCACGGGCATGGATTCATTGCAGCAGCAAGCATGAATTGTGCCGGATACGTCAGTGAGAGCGTTGCTCTGGAGATGGTCACTTTGCCGTCTTCAAGAGGCTGCCGCATTACTTCGAGCACATTTTTTTTAAATTCCGGTAATTCATCCAAAAAAAGTACGCCGTGATGGGATAAACTCACTTCTCCGGGTTTGGGAATGTGTCCGCCACCAATCAGCCCTGCGTCCGAAATTGTGTGGTGTGGCGTTCGGAACGGTCGCGTCGCAATGATCGGTTTATTCATTGGCAAAACCCCGGCAACGGAATGGATTTTCGTTGTCTCTAATGCTTCTTCCAGCGTCAAATCAGGCAATATTGACGGAAAGCGCTTTGCTAACATGGATTTACCGGAACCCGGCGGACCGATCATGATGATATTATGTCCGCCAGCGGCGGCAACTTCCAGAGCACGTTTGACATGTTCCTGTCCTTTGACATCCTGAAAATCCGTTTCATAATGATGATGCCGGGAAAATACATCGCTTAACTTCACTTCAAACGGAGGCAAGTTTAGTTCGCCGTTAAAAAAATTGACTGCATCAGTTAAACTGGAAACCGGGAAAACACCAACATCTTGTACCATGGCTGCCTCACTGGCGTTTTCTGCCGGTAAGATAATTCCTTTGAAATCATTCTTTCTCAGCTCAAAGGTAATCGGCAGAGCGCCGTGAATCGGGCGCAAACTGCCATCCAAAGATAATTCGCCTAAAATGACATATTTATCCAGATTATTCTGCGTAACAACACCTGAAGCAGCTAAAATACCCAAAGCAATTGGCAGATCAAATGCGGAACCCTCTTTTTTAATGTCTGCCGGCGCTAAGTTGATGGTAATTCTTTTTTTGGGAAAGGGGAAACCTGAATTTTTAATCGCCGCATAGACACGCTCTTTTGATTCTTTCACGGCGCTATCCGGCAATCCGACAGTCGAGAATGCCGGAATTTGACTTTCGAGATTTGACTCCACTTCAATGAGAAAAGCATCGATACCTAAAACCGCAGCACTGATTATCTTTGATAACATAAAGTCCTCATCATGTTTATTTAATATAACAAAATTTAATTTAAATTGTCAATAAAAAAATAAATTATTTTTGAATGTCATCATGAAACTACGGTGACTCGCTGTTGTTTCCGATAACAAAAATTATTAAGATAAAAAAAGAGCTGCGTTAAGTTGTTCTAATTTATGTCAGAAACTAAAAATAAATTCGGCGGATATCGCATCAATCCTAATGTTTGAAAAATCTGGCTGCTTTTAGTCCTTGACTATTATGAAAATTTATTGTATATTGAACGTTATTTCAATAGTTTACAGATTGAGATTTCAACTGTCTCCCTGGCAATTATATTGCGAATTTGGAGGTGGAAATGCACGAAAGTTCTGAGCTTTTTACTGATAGCGGCGCAGATTTGAATGATCTTATTATCGATAAATTGCCGGTTTTGAGAGTCGGATTTATCAGCCATTCGGATTCTTTTCGGTTTAAATTATCCGGCAAATTTTCTGTTATTAACGAACAGGGAGAGGTGATTTTAAAAAGCGTAGCGATTCAAAACAAATGGTGTGCACAGGTCGTAAACTTCCAGCAAGCGCAATACGAATACCAAATATTGATCGACAAGTTTTATGATCAAAATGCTGCTTTGGAATATGAATATAAACTGTTAGGAAAAGGGATTGGTGCCGAAGTAAAAATCCTGGGGGCGCGCTATCATCGACAGGGAAAAATAGTTGGTAACACAACGGAATACTGGGTTATTGTCGATAAATTGAATTCGGAAACAGAGGCACGTAAATTAGCTGATGAGCGACTTGGCGGATTAAATTATAAAATCATAAAACAAAAGCTAAGCGAACCCCATGCTGTATTGGAACTGTTTGATAATGAGTTTGAGAAGTTAGGTCGTGCGGAAAATGTCCTGAATATTATCCCTGACGAAGCTCAAACAGTAACAACACTTTACAATATTAATTACAGAGATGAACTCAGAAATTTATCATTTAACCGCGCCCTTTTGCAAGGACCGATAGAATTTCGCTGCATTGACGATGGCGGAATATGCGCAATCTGTCAAATAAATCTCGAAAAATATATTGAAAATGTGACGGGATTGCAAACATTCTCTGAATTACCGCTTGAATCTGTTAAAGCACTGGCGGTTACTTTGCGCAGTAAAGTTTTGACAATCCTTTGCGTTAAACATGCTGATGATCCCTTTGATTTATGCGCCGGGAACCATTGTATCCCGTTTGTCGGAGATTTAGATATTGAACCAACAATTGCTGAAGCCGTGAAGCATACTTCAGGCGAAATATTAAAAAACGCGGGACGTATCACCAAAACGAATTTTACACTTATTTGTGGTGGTCATACGGAATCTTGTCAGAACGGGTTTAATTATAAAAACAAATATATCGCTCCGCCAGTGTTTGATGGTGATGACCTGACAAAATTCAAGATATATGATGATTTAACACAAACTGATAATTTGAAAAAATGGATTCGCAAAGAGCCCGATGTTTTCTGTAACCTATCAGATGTAAAAAATATACGAATCCCTAATTTTTTAAAAACTTTATTCCGGTGGAGACGAATGTACGATCGGGAATATCTCGAAGAATTTATTGAAAAAAAAGTACATACGAAAATCGGAAACATTTTTGAAATTATCCCTGTCAAAAGAGGAATTTCGGGGCGACTAAAGGAGATTGAAATACTGGCAAGTGAATCCAATCTGGTTATTAAAGGCGACAAAAAAATCTGTGAAATGCTAAGTGAAGATCAATTGCCAAGTTCATGTTTTATTATTGAAACCCAAATGGACGATACTGGCGTGCCGATTAGTTTTACTTTTCACGGCGCCGGTGTGGGGCATGGCATCGGATTGTGTCAGTCCGGAAGTATAGCGATGGCACTGCAGGGTGCGGATTATTGGAAAATTTTACAACATTATTTTAAAGATTCAATAATTGAAATGATTTATGAGGTGTGACCATGATTGAAGAATTAAAAGAAGAATTAGAGCAAATTCGGTTGAGAATTGATAAAATTCGAGGTTATCTTTGAAATAGATGAAAAGAGTGAAGAACTAAAACAATATGAGCAGGAAACATTGAAACCTGACTTTTGGGACAATCGAGAAAAAGCTCAGGAGATTATGCAGGA
>CAYYMH010000037.1:0-40962 GCA_964472785.1 uncultured Cytophagia bacterium
TTAAGAGTCGCCAGTTTTTCATTTATCAAAAAAAGTGAAAATTTTAAAAAAAGTACTTGACATCTTATTAGAAGTTTAGTATATTTACTATAAGTTTAGGAGATATATTAATGTTTTAGGAGGTAAGATGTCAGGAACGGATAAATTGACGCCGGCGGAATGGGAAATTATGGAGGCGATTTGGCAATTAGGTGGCGCACCGACTGTGAGAGAGGTTTTGGAACATGCTTTTCCGGAAGGGGAGAAGGCATACACCACGGTGCAAACCATGATGAATATTTTAAGCGACAAAGGATTGTTGAAACGGAAAAAACGTGGCATGGTGTATTTTTATGCACCGGTCAAGTCCCGGGATCAGATGATCAAAAAAGAAATGTCGCAGGTCATCTCACGAATTTTCAGCGGATCGGTGCCGGCAGTCGCCAATTATTTGATTAATACTGAAAAATTGTCTTTAGATGAAATAGAAAAATTAAAGAAGCTTTTGGATCAAAAAGAAGCTGAATTAAAAGGGAAAGAAAATGATTGAAATAATTAATAAATTGGCTTCGAGTTGGGCAGGGTTCATCAGCCTTGACTTGGCTCAGGATACGGCATTTTTAGCAATCATCTTTCTTATGCTTTATATTTTCAAAAATGTTGATGCGGGGGCAAGGTATATCATCGCGAGCTTTGGTTTGTTCAAGTTATTATTACCCCCATTCATTCCGGCACCGTTTTTATCAAGAACCACATTAATAACTGATAATTCTGTTCGTGTGACCGGGGGAATCTCGGTTTTACCGGCAAATGGAATGGTCTATTCAGAGCCATTGAGTTTTGTGGGGCTTTTGTTTTTGATCTGGCTAATGACAGCAGCCATATCACTTATTTTTCCACTACTATCCACACTTCGTCTCTATTTCAAACTGATAAGTGCTAAAAGGATTTCTCCAGAAATGATAAAGCCAAATTTAAATAAGTTTCCGTATCAGATTTTAAAAACGGAAAAGATAAATATGCCGTTGACACTTGGAATTTTCTCAAAGCGAGTCTATGTTCCAAAGCAGTGGGATGAGTGGTCTGATGCATGCCGAAAAATGATTCTCGATCATGAATTAGCACACATCAAACGTAAGGACAATCTGGTACAGATTCTTCAAATTATAGCTCAGGCATTATATTTTTTCCATCCGTTAGTGTGGATATTGAATACGCGTATGAATCAATATCGGGAGATGGCATGTGATGATGCATCTGTTTCCCTCAAAGGCAGTTCTCAAGTTGAGTATTCCAGGTATCTGGTCCAAATCGCTGAAGATATAACTCTGTCCGAACTGGGTTGTTCTTCGGTGTCTGCCCTGATCAGGCAGAAAAATGAATTATTAAATCGTGTCCAATACCAAATTAAGGAGAGTAATAAAATGAAAGTGACAAATAAAAGAAAGTGGCTGATCGTGATCACACTTTTTCTGTTGATTATTCCATTTTCATGGACTATGAGCAAGGAGGTGGCGATATTTCCATCAGATAACATCGCTTCGGAAACCAAAAAAGATGGAAAAATTAATGGATCGGTGTATGATCAAAAAACTGGGGAAGCCTTGAGCAATACAAATGTTTTTATAAAAGATTCTGAAATTCGTGTAAAAACGGATGCCAGAGGTAACTATTCCATAGTGAATATTGAATCAAGCAATTATGATATAGAAACAAAAGCTGAAGAATCAATGCGGCTGGATTTTGAATTAGAATCGATCACATCGGATTCAGAAAACGAACAAATTGCGATACCACCATCTGCACCGCCACCACCTACGAATGTTCAGGATGATAAAATTCAATTTGTTGCCTATGATACACCCCCGGAACCTATAGGCGGATTTGCTGCAATTCAAAAAAATCTGATCTATCCTGAAAAGGCACGCAAAGCGGAAATTGAAGGAACAGTTATTATCTATGTCCATATATCAGAAGAAGGTATAGTTGATAATACAAAAATTATGAAATCATTAAATGAAGAATGCGATCAAGCAGCCATTGATGCCATAAAATCAGTTGAGTGGAAACCAGCACTACAAGGGGAGAAAAAAGTAAGCGTCTGGGTGAATGTACCTGTAAAATTCAAATTAGCTGGTGCAGAACAACAAGCAGATCAGTCACTTACTCCTTCCCAAAATGACGAAAATTTGAAGTTGGAGCCGCCACCCATACCTCCAGTACCAGAGGAAGCTAAAGTATTTGTCCCGTATGATACTCCTCCCAAGCCTGAAGGTGGATTCGCCAGGATTCAAAAAAATCTAATATATCCAGAAGAGGCACGCAAGGCGAGTGTCGAAGGCGCAGTTATCGTCTATATCCGGGTGACAATAAATGGTGAGGTTGCCAAAACTAAAATTGTAAAATCTTTGAATCCGGAGTGCGATAAGGCTGCAATCGATGCCTTGAAATCAGTTAAATGGGAACCTGCAAAACAAAAAGATAAACCGGTGAGTGTCTGGGTAAGTGTGCCGGTAAAATTTAAATTAGCTGGTGAAGCTAAAAAAATGGATTCGCCGGTTCTTCCGCCACCACCTAAAGGAGAAAAAATGCTGAAGTCCGATGCGCCACCACCACCGCCAAAAATTGACGGTGAAAAAATTCAATTTGTTGCCTACGATACCCCTCCAATGCCGAAGGGTGGATTTGCGGCGATACAAAAAAATTTAGTTTACCCGGAAGAAGCGCGCAAGGCTAACATTCAGGGCACGGTTGTCGTTTATGCTCATATCAATGAAGAAGGCAAAATGACCAAAGCGAAAATTGCGCAATCCTTGAATGAAGAATGTGATGAAGCAGCAGTTAAAGCATTAAAAGCCACCAAATGGGAACCCGCGCAAAAAGATGACAAACCAGTTGCTGCTTGGGTGTCAGTGCCGGTAAAGTTTAAATTAAAATAACGAAAGCGTCGTGGGAGGAGAGAATCTCGCTTTCCTCCCGCGATAGTTTTTAATTCTCAAAAATATGATTTATATCAACCAATGTTTTGGTCATTCTACTCTTTGATTTTGCTGAATTCCTGCTAACGCTTCACAGTAAAAACTGCGGAACTTTACCCACTTTCAAACATAAAACTATCAAAATTTTTGTTAGAAAATAATTGTCCAACACGCTATCTATTTCAACATTTATCGAGGTAGGCTTGTTTAAATTCGAGCGACTGATCATTATATTTTCGTTAATCCTGCTGTTATCTTCATGCGATAATGACGACCCGACCAAACCGGAAAATGACCCCCCTGTTTTGACAAAATTACAAATCGCGGATACACTGTTTTTTAATGTGGATGATAAAAATATTGTCACGGTCAATTGTGAGGATCCGGATGGTTTGGATGATATTGACAGCGTCATCTATCGAATTTATAAAGCGAATAACGATGTCGTGGAACAGGGCATCATGTACAACGACGGAGATTTTGAAGCGCACGGCGATATCGTTCCCAACAATCAAACTTACTCCACAAGATTGGATCAAAGTTTTTCCCCAGATAATTACCGCATTGAAGTTCGGGCAGTCGATAAGTCGCGGGAATACAGCAATAGGCTTGAGAAAGAATTTTATGCAGCCGAAGCTGTTTTAAACCGGAGCCCGGTGATTACCGAATATCAGGTTGACGACACGGTTTATGTCGATCAGGTATTACCGTTTCTGATTCAGGTCGAGGTCAATGATCCGGATTCTGGAGATTACATCACAGAAGTCAGTTTCGAGATTAAGAATCACAATTTTACGGAAATTGTCGAACAGGGCGCTTTAGTGGATGACGGGACTTCCGGAGACGCGGTCGCCGGTGATGGTATTTATTCAATTGAGACAAATTCTTCCTTCGCGACCTGGGAATTCGATTTTTTTCATTTGTTTATTACTGCACGTGATAACAATCAAAACATGAGCGATGTGTTTTACAAATTAATATCGCCTGCCAAAGTCAATGCCGGTGTTCCGCCACAGATTTCCGATTTGGCGGCTCCCGATACATTTAAGCTGCCTGGCAGCGGGGCGGATTCAACGGTATTGAGTATCAAAGCCATCGATCCGGATAATAATAAAGATATCAAAAACGTCTTGTTCAACACATACAGACCGGATGGCACGATTACATCAAGCAGTCCGCTTTATATGTACGATGACGGAAATCAGCAGGGCTACAGCGGGGATGCCGTTGCCGGTGACAATGTTTATTCCATCGAAATTTACCTGCCGTACAACACGACGCCCGGGAATTACCGGTTTGAATTTGAGGCAATCGACTATTCCAATTTAATCAGCGATAAAATTATTCATACAATTACGGTGAATCAATAACATGAAGAAAATATATCTGATCTTGATTTTAATTTCTCTCACAGTTTATTCGGGTCGCAGTCAGGTTTTGTACAAAAATGCTTATCGCTTCGACACTGAACCACTGACCGGGATAAAAAGCAACAGTATCACAGATATTGTGGTGGTTGATGACCAGACCATTTGGGTGGGAACTGGAGAGGGCTTGTCCAAGACCGAAGATGGCGGAGAAACATGGTTCACTTACAACGAGGATCATGGCATCGGGCGTGGCGGTGTTTCAGCTATCGCGCTTCGGGATTCGATGATTTGGGTGGCGACTGCTTTTGATACATTTGCTCTGGAGGAGCATAACCCTGCCGGTGGCGGGTTGAGCTATTCAACGGATTTGGGGGAAACCTGGACTCACATTGATCAGCCTTTGCCCACCAGAGAATGGACTGTAATAAATAACGTCACTTATGATATCGCGTTTGTCGATTCCACCATTTGGATTGCCAGTTTTGGCGGCGGATTGATGCGGTCTTCGGATATGGGACAAACCTGGATTGTCGATCCGCCTGATGAGTATAATTTTAACCCGGACGAATATTTGAATCACCGGGTATTTTCACTGTTAGCCGTGGGCGATACCTTGTGGGTTGGTACTGCCGAAGGTATTAATGTCTCCTATAATGGCGGACAGGAGTGGCAGCAGCAATTTACTCATCAGAATCAGGACCAGCCGATTTCCGGAAATTTTGTTGTCGCGCTGGATTTGCAGCGGTTACCGGATCGGGATGTAATTTGGGCGGGAACAGTGAATGCTGAAGACCCGGATGAATTCAGAGCGATTTCAAAATCCGAAAACGGCGGTGTGTCCTGGGAGACTTATTTGGACGGAAAGTTTACCTACAATTTTGCGTTCTACGGCGACAATGTTTACGCGGCATCAGACAGTGGTTTGTGGCATTCCCCGAATGTTGGACAGAACTGGGATGTGTTCGGTCAAATTGTGGATCAGAATGGGATCAAGAAATTATTTACACATGAATTTTATGCGGCAGCAGTGACAGAAAATGCTGCTCTCTGGATCGGCAGCAGCGACGGGTTGGCCTACGGTGAGAATCTCGGAACAACCTGGCACGTCGTCCGGTCATTCGTTGAAACCGGAAAAAATGGGGAGCCACGGGTTTATGCGTACCCCAATCCCTTTTCTCCGATGCGTCACAATCAGTACGGTGGCGACGGATTTATCCGCTTCCAGTTCAATACAACCAATGCAACCACAGCCAAGATTCGTATTTTTGATTTTGCCATGGATTTGATTACCACTGTTGATGGCGGTAGTTGGCCCGCCAATTCCAACTGCTCGGTTATGTGGAACGGCCGCGATGCTGAAAATCGTTTGCTTGCCAACGGCGTCTATTTTTATCAACTCGATCTGGAAGGCGATGGCAAGTACTGGGGTAAGATTATTATCATTGATTAAAAACATATCGAATTTTCGTGATCAAATAATTAAAAAATTAATTTGTCGAGAAAGCAAATTTATATGAAAAAGTTAGAATCAATTTTTTGGATTTTTATCGCAATCATATTTTTGGCAGGAAGTCCGAATCTGTTTGCCGATGACGGTTACTACGCCGGGTCATTTTTAAGAATGGGACTGGGTGCACGCGCCAATGCCATGGGAGGCGCTTTTACCGGATTAGCTGAAGGTGCGGAAGCTGCGTACTACAATCCGGCTGGCGTCCCGATGCTGGAGCAACGGCAGATCAATGTCTCTTATCGTTTCCTTTCCCTGGATCGAAATTTTAATTACATTGGTTTCGCCAGCGGAATTAGCCCCAAGGTTGATGAGGAGAGCGGTGAAAAAGCAATTAAGGGCGGACTGGCACTGAGCTGGATACACGCCGGCGTGAACAATATCGACGGACGCGATTTTGCCGGGAATCATTATCAGAATTTTTCCAACGCGGAAAACGCGTTCGCTTTTTCTTTCGGCGTAATGCCTGCTGATTTTTTATCCGTCGGTTTCACAGCGCAAGTGCTTTACAACCGGTTCCCGAAAATGGGGGATAATGACGAAACGATTTCGGATGCAGGTTTGGGTGTGGACATTGGCGTGCTGGTTAAGCCCCTGCCATTTATGTCAGTTGGATTGACGGTAAAGAATATAAATGCTAAATACAACTGGAAAACCGACAAACTTTGGGAAAAGGACATCGAGAAAATCGACCGGTTTCCAAAAACGATCCGCGGTGGCATTGCGGTGCGCTATCCCTATCCCTGGTTACTGTTTGCGTTGGACATTGAAAAGAATGACATCCAGGATTTGAAATACTTTTTCGGGACCGAAGCGGTGCTGATGGATCAATTCTATTTACGCGGAGGGTTGAACGATGGTTCTCCCACCTTTGGCGGCGGATATGTTTTTGAGGTATTTTCACGAACCGCGCAAGTTCAGTATGCGTTTGTCACAAAAAAGTATCATGCGGATAGCGAGCATATTTTTTCCTGGATTTTTGTGTTTTAGGTAAATCAAGATTAATATTGGGTTTTAATATAATTCATTTTTCATCTAGTAGAGCAATGACAAAATTTAGAATAACCATTACAACATTAATTTTAGTACTATTTGGATTTTCAAACAGTGGAATAAGTCAGAACAATCCAGCCCGCACCGGTTTGTCGTTTTTAAAAATCGGCGCCGGCGGTCGGGCTGCCGGAATGGGTGAAGCGTTTACAGCAATTGCTGACGATCCCAGTACGACGTACTGGAATCCTGCCGGACTGGTGCTGATCGAAAAATCTCAATTCATGTTCACCCACAATGAGTGGCTGCAGGACATCACTCATGAGTTCGTCGCTGTTAATTTTAATATTGGCAAAAACTACTTTGGTTTGAGCTTAATTACCAATTCAGTCGGCGGCATCGAGCGCCGGGTTACGCCTACTGCCGAACCGCTGGAAGAGTTCAGCGCACACGATTTCATGTTCGGTATCTCCTACGCCCGAAATCTAAAACCGGATTTTTCTTTTGGCGTCACGACGAAATTTTTGTATCAAAAAATTTACGTTGAGGAAAGCTCCGGATTTGCGATTGATGCGGGCGTGCACTATCGCACGCCGGTTCGGGGATTGAGCGCTGGTTTCTCCCTGCAGAATTTTGGCTTCCTGACCGAATTAAAAGAAGAACAGACCACATTACCCAAAATGGCGCGTATCGGTGCAGCATACCTTTTACCACTTACTGTATTAAAAGGAACGTTCACCGTAGCTTCGGATGTAGTGCAGATTTTCGATGGTGCGTCACATCTCAATTTGGGAATCGAATACGAATTCCAGCATCTGTTAGCCCTGCGTTTCGGCTACCAAACCGGTTACAGCGAAAAAAACATCCACGGCGGATTCGGAATCAAATTTAAGCGCTACCAATTGGATTATGCTTACGTTCCGTTCAGTTCTGATTTAGGTAACTCGCATCGGATTTCAGTGGGGGTTGGGTTGTAGGAATATTTGTTTTATAGCATAGTTATCTAATTATGAAAATTCGGCTATTCCATTTGAGGAAAGAAGGAATTCTTTCAACTTTGGAAAAATCATGCAACAGATGATATTGTAGAAAATGCAGTGATTCTAAATAAAGCTGAATTTATTAAACAGAAAGGTATTAAAAGTAAAGAGGGCGCAATTCCATAAAGTTGGTAAACCGTTGAAACGGTTTCTAATATCCTGTTTTTTAACGACTCCACCCCGATGAATCGGGGTGATCATTCAACAGGAGGGTTGAATTAACACCCAGATTTATCTGGGTGTTAAAAGAAGATAAAACAATTGATTAACTGCTTCAGCAGTTTACATTTTTCTTATTTATTTCCCAAAATACCAACTTCTCGGAATTGCACCCAAGTAAAGATGCTCTTCATATCGCATGTGCAATCTTTTCAAAAGCAGATTATTTTATAACAACAGATAATTCAATTTTAAAAAAGCTAAAAGATTTTGATGAAATAAATGTAATGGATCCAATTAATTTTATTCGGAGTACAGAATTATGATAACGGATGAAGAAATAAAAGTAGAAGGGATGAAAGCCTTATTTGAAGCATTAGGAGATGTTAAAGCAGAAAGATTTATTTCTCTCGTAATGCGAGGACCTTTTGATTATACTAAATGGCAAAAGAAACTCTGGATTGATCGTAGTATATCTGATATTAGTACAGAAGCCATGAAATCACGCACCTCTTGAAAATTTTCACTTTCATCTGGAATAAAGAGAGAAATCAATTGATCAGGAGGATAAGCTATAATAAAATAGCAAACGATCAATCCTAACTTTCGCTGTACGTCATTTCCCTGAATCACGAGGAGCTGGGGCTGGTCGAAGTCATGGGACGTCCGGAGCGGCTAATCGAAAAGGCAATTCAGGATCAGGGCTTAAACAAAGGCGAATTCACGAACATTTAAACCAAAATCAGCTAAAGATCATAAAACCGTAAATTTCAAAAAAGATTCATTTTGGAGTTTGCGGTTTTTTATTTTAAACAAGCAAAGCTTTTCGCGATCCACTCTTCTGTATTGTTTAAACAGAAATGGTAAATTCAAATATTTTTTGTGAAGCTTTTCAAAAACTTCTTGCTTTTTTCAAAAGAAATATATTAATTATTAACATAGGCACAAAAACTACAATAAATATTAAGGGGGATGCGACTGCTGTTTTGGTTTTTAATTAGTACCTATATTCAAATTTTTTATAAAGTTGTAAAAATCAAATTAAATCTTTATTTTTCAAATAGTAATTGGTTAGCCACAATAACAACAGGAAGATTAAAACCATATGAATATCGAAATAATAACGAACACACAAATTGAGACAAGACGATACTGGACGAATGAGATTATCAAATTGAGCGGTGATTTTGGTGCTGACATTGAAAAAGTAGAACGAGAAATTGCTGATGAATTAATGAACAATAATCATTTGGAATTACTACTTGGTCACTTGAGATTATGTGGTGCCATCCCTGA
Source organism: uncultured Cytophagia bacterium (assembly GCA_964472785.1). Classification (GTDB taxonomy): domain Bacteria; phylum Zhuqueibacterota; class Zhuqueibacteria; order Thermofontimicrobiales; family Thermofontimicrobiaceae; genus CAYYMH01. Next base: position 9,320 of record CAYYMH010000037.1, read on the forward strand.
ACAATATGATCATGACTCAAGTGAAGAAAAACTGTATTCAAAGTATACTGATGTGATCATATCAAAATCATTTGAGGCTTTAGGAATAAGAAGTATCGTCTTAACGGAGCGTGCTGACTCAGCAGACGTAGAATGTGTAACAAAAAATTATAGTTTTGTTGCAGATGCAAAAGCATTTCGTCTTAGTAGAACAGCTAAAAATCAAAAGGACTTTAAAGTACAGGCAATGGATAATTGGAAAATGGGCAAACCTTTTGCTATGGTTGTATGTCCAATATACCAGCTGCCGAACAGGACGAGCCAAATATATCAACAAGCGGCCAGCAGATCTGTAACAATTTTTTCTTACTCCCACCTTGCCGTATTGCTCAGATTTGCATTAATACAATCGCGCCAACTTTCTATTGAACTGCTTCATGAAATTTTTAAAATTATCGATTCCATGAATCCATCAAAGTCAGCTCTGGACTATTGGCAAACGATAAATAAATTTATGGTCGATTTTCACAACTCAATTAGAAATATATGGCTTGAAGAAAAGAAGGCGTCAGAGGAATCTATATTTTTAGCGAAGGAAGAGGCCTTTGTTCATTTTGCTAAAGAACGTGAAAGAATAATGCGCTTATCCCGTGCGGATGCAATTAAAGAAGTTATTAAAGCATCAAAAATTGAAAATAAGATAAAGGCTGTTCAGGCCGTTTCTTATAATGGACTTTTAACAATAGGTGATGATGAATGAAATGGGAAATCAATAAAGCTCATATGGCAGACAGCATTGAAGCAATTAAAGATATTTCAAACGAAACTGTCCATCTTATTCTAAGCGATATTCCGTACGGCATAGGTGCAGAAGAATGGGATATTCTACATGATAATACCAATTCAGCTTTCTTGGGAACAAGCCCCGCTCAAGAGAAAGCAGGAGCTGTCTTTAAAAAAAGGGGAAAACCCATTAATGGCTGGTCAGAAGCCGATAGAGAAATACCTAAACAATATCAAGAATGGTGCAGTATTTGGGCGCAAGATTGGCTGAGAATTCTAAAACCTGGTGGTTCAGCAATAATTTTTGCGGGACGACGCTTTGCTCACAGATGCATTTCAGCTCTTGAAGATGCTGGATTTAGTTTTAAGGACATGCTTGCATGGCTACGAGAACGTGCTCCACATAGAGCACAACGATTAAGTGTTGTTTATGAAAGACGTGGTGACCATCAGAATGCCAAAAAATGGGAAGGATGGCGAGTCGGGAATTTAAAACCCACTTTTGAACCAATTCTTTGGTTTACCAAACCATATAAAATTGGCGGAACAATAGCGGATAATGTTATAAAACACGGAATTGGAGCATTCAATGAAAGAGCTATTACAGAATATGGTAACATACCCGAAAATATTCTGAAATGCAAGTTCCTTTCTAATGAATCTGGTCTACACCCAACCCAGAAGCCAGTTTTACTAATGCAAGCACTTATTGAGCTGACAACAATAGAAAAGCAACTTGTATTAGACCCATTTTGTGGAAGTGGAGCAACATTGGTTGCTGCAAGAAATTTGAATAGAGATTTCTTGGGTTTCGATATTTCCCCTGAATATATTGAAATATGCAGTCGGCGCTTGGAGACGCCAATACAGCAAGGACTATTTAATTAAATCAAAATTGGCTAACAATCGGCTGCTTGGCAGTAGTACCGTAAGTCACTTTAAATTGGTAGCCTGTCTCAAGTTATAGAGTAAAACGATGTTTTGTGCTTGAATTCCATGCCGCAATAAAGACGCAGCTTATCACATTTATCTTTTCCATTAAGCTAGCCTACCCCACCACCTCCCCAACCATCACCAAATAATTTTCCACCGGAATATAGCTCGGAATGGAATTCCCTGAACCGACGGCGTATCTGCCGCGGGCGCCGCATGTCTCGATCAAATAGCGCGTCCGTTTCCGGATGGCATCGGTTGTTCCGGTGGAAAGCAGGTTGATGTCCACACCGCCGAGCACAGCGATTTTATCGCCGTACATTTCCTGAAATTTTTCCACCGGTAAGATCAAATCCTCGAAGGAATGTTTGCCGTCAATTTTTACCTCGTAAATCAGGTCATCATAAATTGCGCTCAAATCCCCGCAGGAGTGCAAAAAATAGGGGCGGTTATGTTGATGAACCAGTTCAGCGAACTGACGGTGCCAGGGCAGAAAATAGCGTCTCAAATCGTCCGGAGAAATCAGCGTTCCGGTGCGGAACCCCATGTCGTCGCCCTGAAAGATAGCAATCACGTTGTCCAAATCCAGCAGATGCTGGTAAAATTCGTAAATCAAAGCACCGACTTTATCAGCCACAGCCTTCACCAATTCCGGCTCATCGAACAGGGCAAAGCACAGCCCTTCATAAGACATGAGCTGGGACACGTGTTCCACAATTCCGGCAGCATGGCAGGTGATGAACCCCATGCCTTCGGGCAGATGAGCATTAATATACTCGAGCTGCCAGAAATCCATCTGCTCCATTTTGGGCCAGGGATATGTTTCGAAATCCTCCCAAGACATGATGTTTCCCTGGTGCAGATCAACCCAAACCCGTTGTTTCCCCCCGCCAGATCCGGTATCCCGGGCGAACTGCTGTTTCTTCCGGAACGGCAGCGGCTGCTCGAATCGCACAAAATCATACCCCATCCGGTACCAGAACTCAATCAGATTATCCAAATATTTCGCCTGCTGGTCGCGTTCTGCAGCCGGATCCACCCACTCGCGGTTGAGCAGGTCGGTCAGGATGGGTTTCATGATCGCATCATCCACGATGTATTCGACCAGCGGAACCCGGCCGGATTGAACGCGCCCTAACATGATATCAATAAATTCATTTGCATCAGGTTTTGGGTGTTGAACCGGAACTTTTGTGAGCATGATCTTTATCCCTCAATGATTACTTCAGGTGCGTATTACTTGTAAATATCTATAACCGCCGAGGACGCAGAGATTTTTTTGTTTTATTTAATTCTTTCTTTGCGCTCTCTGCGTCTCCGCGGTGAATGGCTTTTCAAATATTTTTGGCGTGGATAATATCCAGCCATCTTTGCGCCTCTTCAACCATTTTTTCCGGCTGGTCAATGGCTTTGGTGACGGCTGATCCGCAGAAAATCCCGGCCGGATCGAACTCCACCAATTCCGCCAGATTCGACAGCGACACATCACCGGTATAAACCAGCGTCAGGTCTTTGAACGGTCCCTTCCATGCTTTTGCCAGTCCGGCATTGGAACCGGTCGGCGTCACTGCCGGAAACAATTTGTAGCACCACTGATAAGGATACTTCTCTTTCAGTTGATCCAATTCACAATTTAATAGTTGTGCTTTCTGAACCAGTTGTTTACCGCAATCCGCGATGCCGCCGGGAACACACATCACATTGCTCCCAACGGCGGTTTCAACCACTTCCGGAATATAATCTGCCGACACGATCCCCGCCACGCCGGTTTCGATTGCCAGCTTTGCCTGTTTTTTCGACATCACCGTTCCGGCAAGAATCAGCGCGTCAGGGTATTCTTTCAACACCGCTTTTATCGCCGCTTCGGCGGCTTCAGTTCTGAAGGCGATTTCCAACACCACGCCCAGTGGGTTCAAATGTTCGTACGCAGTCAAACACTGTTCCACATTTTTCGGAGACAACAGTCCGATTAAACGGGACTGTTTTAACTGTGCCCACAACTGTTCAGATTTTGTCATGTGTCACTTCCCTTAACTTTTTCCGATCACAATCGGCGTATATTCATGCCGCCACTCACCTCAATTTTTACACCGGTAGAAAAATCAAAATAGCCGTTGACCAGCGCGGCAACGGCTTTGCCGACATCTTCCGGACTACCCCAGCGCTTTTGCGGCACCAATCCTTCGCTAATCAGTCGATCATATTTCTGGCTGACTTTTTTCGTCATGTCTGTCAAAATAATTCCGGGCTGAATTTCAAACACATTGATACCGAATTCCGCCAACCGGTCGGCGAATAATGTTGCCGTGTGACTCAAAGCGGCTTTTGAGATGCAATATTCCGCCCGGTTCGTCGAAGAAACGTACGCTGACACAGAGGTAATAAAAATAATGCAGGGCTTGAACTCACCGGATGGTTTGGCATTTTTCATAAAATTGGCGATGCGTTGCGTGAGAAAAAATGGGCCCCGGCTATTGATGGACATGAGCCGGTCAAAACTTTCCGGTGTTGTTTCCAACATATCTTTCCGCTGTTTTGGCGCCACACCGGCGTTGTTCACTAAAACATCGAGCCGTCCGAATTCATTCAATGTTTCCTGCACAGTCCGCTCGTGTTGTTCGAGGGAAGCAATATCCGCCTGAATCGGCAAAAACTGGCTGCCTAATTCTTCAACTCGCTTTTTCACCTCGGACAAGCCTTCCGAGCTGTTTTCCGGATGATAGGTACGCGCCACCCCGGCGATGTCGAAATTATTTTTAGCAAGCTCCAGCGCAATGCCTCTGCCAATTCCACGACTGGCGCCAGTGATTAAAGCCACTCTTTTCTCGCTCAATCGACTCCCTCCTATTTTATGATCTCATTTTTCCTGAATTGATTCCAAACCGTTTCAAACCATTCATCCTGTTTTGGAATCGGTCTGATTTTTACCCACTTTTTCTCAACCTGCATTTTTTCATCGAGTCTTATCTCCAAAATGTGTTGATCCACGAATGAATTAGCGGGATTTAACGCAAAACGCCATGTATCACCTAATTTAGGATTCGGTTCGAGTTCCGAGGGATCGCGCACCCAAAAAGACCCTCTGCTTTTTCCGCCTTTTGTGAGATATTCTCTGATCGCTTCCAAATAAAGCGCGTGCGTCAAACACAGGTCAATATTTTTCAAGGCGAACGGCAATTTTTCAACCGAAGCTATTTTCATGTCGTCCTTCATTTTATTGTAAAGCTGCCACGCCTTTTTCGATTCCGTTTCGATTTGTTTTAAATTGCGGATATGTGCCCCACATGCTGATGTTCGCTGCTGAATCTGTTCCCGGAAATTTATCAATGTTTCTTTATCAGTAAAATCTTTGTCAATTAAATTTTGTGAGAATTCGAATTTCTTTTTCACCTGCTCTAAAACCAATTTCAAGAAAAGCTCACTGTCAAGCGGTTCCTGATTGTAATGTGCAGCGATAAACTTTGCCGCCCGCAGACTGCCGACCTGCCCGGCATTTAACGCCGAACCACCGGGACGATACACGCCGTGACTACCGTTCACTTCACCGACCGGAAACAAATGCTTGATATTGGATTCCCACCAGATATTGCCTTTTAATCCGCCGTTGTTGTGCTGGGCGCAGACTGCGATTTCCAAATATTCCGCTGACAGATCGATACCATTATTTTTGAAAACCTCAATCGCCGGCGGATTCATGTGCGCCAGGCGTTCAATGGGCGTGGTTTGCAGTGCATGAGAATTTTTCAGATAGTTTTGCGCCTCATCAGTTAATTTGTCCAGAGAAAAATCATCGAGCATTTCTCCTCCGCCGGGATTCCGCTGAAAATCCAAAAACACGCGCCGGTTTTTAAGCACGGTTTCCTGATACACCAAAATATCAATCAGCGAAGAGCCATAATTTTCCACTTTCCGCGGATCGAAGGGCCATTGGTAGCCTTTCAAAAAAATTGCCGATGCCAGCTTTCCCATCGATGGAAAGTACGGATTGAGAAATTCCTGTTCATCACCCCCCTGCTGATCTGTCGAAATGTAGCGCGGAATCACCTGCTGATACGAACCGGACAAATTCCAGCGGAATTTTATCGAAGCGATGCCGTATTGGGATTCGGTGAGATTATGCCCAACAGCGCCAATTTCAAAAGCAATCCCGGTCGATCCGATTTGACTCTCGGGATAGACCGATGTCTTGTAAATTCCCGCAGGCCCGCCAGTTCCTAATACAACGTTTACCGCATTGAACAAAACAAATCCCAGCCGATCATTACTCAAATTTTCCAAATCGAGGGCAATCGCTCCGACAACTTTTTTACTTTTTCCGGTTCCCGTTGTAAGCAGGGTGATTATTTCATGACGGTCAAAAATTTTGATGCGCTTGTTTTTAACCTTTTTTGCCAACGCCGAAAACATCATTTGCGAAGTAAATGGGCCGGCGGAGGTTGCCCGTTGCCTGGGATCATGATCGGTCTTGTAGCCGATATAAGCGCCGTACTGATCATGCGGAAAAGGAACGTCCAATTCAACCAAATGATAAAACGCCTGAAGCGAATTTTGCGCTTCACAGAGCGCGATGTCGCCGTGCATCGAACCGCTGCGAAATAAATCTCCCGCCATTTCCCGGGCGGAATCCGAATGGCTGCCTGCCTGTGACAGTTTGTAATAGGTCTGTTTGTCCGAACCGGTATTATTTGACGTGCCTCCACCCCATCGATCCGTGACAATGGCAATGTCCTGCTGGCCGTTGCGGACTAAATTCACTGCCGCATTCAGCGACGCTGCACCACTGCCAACGATGAGTGTATTCAATGAATAAAGGGGAAAATCGGCACCGCTAATTTTGACGTTCGTTTTTTTCATTTTTCAAACACAGTTCACTTGGTTGATGAACGGATTTTATCGCGGTAGATTTTGTTGTATATTTCTTTGTCCCGAACAACACATCCGGTGGGACCGCCGAACCGCATCAGGTGCGTGCACTTGGAACAGGCGATACACACTTTTTTCGGATTCATCATTCCGTTTTCCTGCAAATCTTTGACAAAATCCGGATAGGCGAAAGCACCGCGTCCCTGACCCGCGAGTGACAACTTCCCGGCTTTGACCAATCCCGCTCCCACATTGGGGAAAAAATGACGCAACCAGCTAAGTCCGGGGCACACCATTGGCAGGTCAGGAAAATCCTGCTGCAATGCTGCGGTGATGTTTAGAATTCTGTTTGTGCTGACGAGTGGGTGCTCATCCGGCAATTTTTTGCCCGGAACCTGAATATCAAAAGGCCGGCTAAAATGAGACATCTGCGACGGAATACCCATGGACAGACTCAATATCGAACATCCGATTTTTTTTAGCTGATGGATCAGCTTTTTGGGTTCGGTTAAATCGAAATCCTGATACGGAGAATCTCCGAAACCGCCGGGCTGGGATAAACCATCAAAAACATTCAGTCTGCAAGCCAGCATCAAATCTTTGAAAGATGACTTAATCTTTGTTGAAACTTCGCGCAAAAAACGAGTACGATTCTCGAAGCTGCTGCCATAGTTACTGTCTTCCCGATCAAATGCAGCCAATAATTCGGAGACGAGATAGCCGTGGCACGCTTTCACGTCCACGCCGTCAAAACCCGCCTCATCGCAAAGAGAGGCAGCTTCAACAAACGCGTCCTGGAGCTCATCCAATTGCAGATCAGAAATGATCGGAAAGTTTTCATCGACTTTGGTCAACTGATCCAATCTGGGATGGTGTCGGGCGATGACCGGCTTTAACTTCCCGTCGGATCTGGAAAAACGACCGGAGTGGGTTAATTGAATGATTAAGGTTAAATCATGCTTCGGACCGAAATTTTTATAACCGGTTTCCCGGATCTGTTCAACCAATTTTTTAAAACGATCGAGATTTTTTTTATGAATGAAAAACTGCCCTGGATTCGAGCGACCGTCGGCAACCACGGTAGTCGCCTCAACCCAAATGAGCCCACTACCACCGGCAGCATATCTTCTGTAACGGCGAAATGATAACTCGCCCGGTGATCCGTCCGCTTCACTATCGAAACCCTCCATGGGATGAATCAGAAAACGGTTGGGCAGCATCTTTTTACCGATTTCAACTTTATCGAATAAAACCGAAATATCCTCTGAAAAAGGTAATTGAATCCCAAGCTGTTCGGCTTTTTTGAGCAAATCATTTTTCGTTTTAAAATTGAATTTTCCGTGGGCTGTCATTCATCATCCATTGTATTTAAAGCAATTCATTTTTGCCTTTGATAATTTAATTCTTCAACTATATTTTTCATATTTTTGATGCCATTTTTCACCCGCGGCTCACAATGATGACCCCAATCCGCTCTGTCAACCGGTTTCAATGTCCCCTGCTCCATCAACTTTTGAGTCATGCGGGTGTGCTGCAAAAGACGGCTCAGTTCCAGCGGCGTCACATCCGGAAATTTAGAAAGAAATGTCAGATCAAAAATCGGGACATCAAATGTTCCTCCGTGATCTTCAACTGACAACGTCACATCCTGCTGTAAGGTCGCTAACCGGTTCAACACTTTTTCCCAATTCACCACGCCGGTTCCTGCTTCTGCGGTAAAGGAAACCAGTCCCTGCTCATTGAGTAAAATTCCACCATCTTTGGCATGCGTTGCCACGACCCAGGGGAGCACCCGTTCGGTTGCCATCACCGGATCTTCCAGCATAGTCAAAACATTCATTGTATCGAGGCAGATGCCCAAATACCCGCCGGGTTCCGCATCGCATTTTTCGAACAGCTTAAGTAATTCAAATGTGGTAAACTCGAAATGCAGTTCAAGCGCCAGACACACACCGAAATCCTCTAACATGGATTTCTGCTTTTTCAAATTGCGAGCCATTTCGTCAATCAATGTTTCCGTCATCGGCGAATCTGCCTGCCAGCGCATTAAACCGCCCGAACAAGAGCGGATGATTTTAACACCGAGGGTCTTTGCCTGTTCGGCGGCTTTGCGATTGATCTCTTCCAATTTAATCGGCTTCCAGTTTGTGGTATCAAACGGGATATGCTGCCCGCCACTCCATTCCAGGTACAATCCCCTTTCTTCAGCGTACTGTGCCAAATCCCGCAAAAAAGGCGGATCGACTCTCTGCCCGTCTCTTAAATTTAATTCAGTGAACTGAACACCGTCACCGTCATTTTTCTTCACCCAATCCAATGTTTCAAACGGAGAAAGATTCAATGATTTAATGCTATAGCTATCCACGCCAACTTTGAAATGTTTCATAAAGATATCTCATCCTGATACAAACAATATTACCATTTTTACTTTGAGCTTTCAAGACTTTGAGGCAACCAAACATACAAATATAACAGAAAAATAGTTAGGATTCAAGTGTGATTTTAATAAATTTGTTTTTGGTAATAAACTTCTTGACTTTTTTAATAAATCATATATATTAAAGTTGATTCTACACACACAAAAAATTCACCTTTAAGCTGTTTTTAAAATTAATCTTCAAACAATTCACAATCATTCATAAAACATGAGGTATCGCATGCAAAAAGAACGAATCGGTTCATTGTCAAACGGTCAGATAACCGTGCTCGTAGTTCTCAGAGTTCTCATTGGCTGGCATCTGCTCTATGAAGGTTTCGCAAAGCTGCTGAATCCTTACTGGTCAGCGGGTCCTTACCTCGAAGAATCCAAATGGATATTTTCCGGGATTTTTCATTGGATGACTTCAAGCGCAACCGTCATATCCATTGTCGATTTTCTCAATGAATGGGGATTAATTGCCATCGGGCTCGGACTGATCCTCGGTTTATTCACGCGAACCGCAACGATTTCTGGCATCGTCATCCTGGTTTTGTATTATCTTGCTGCGCCTCCTTTGGTTGGATTGCAATACAGCATGCCCAGCGAAGGCAGTTATTTGATCGTCAACAAGACGCTGATTGAGGCGATGGCGCTTTTCGTATTAGCGTTTTTTCCAACCGGTAAAATTATTGGGTTGGATGTACTTATTTCAAAATATTTCCAAAAAAAATAAAATTTTGAACACTATAAACTACTCGGAGGAAATTCGATGAGCGATGAGAAAAAACAAGACAAAACCGAAGAAAAAGGAATATTTGGCCGGCGGGATTTCCTAAAAGGATTGGCAACGATTCCCGTCATCGGTGTGTTTTTCTACAAATTAGTCGACGCACGATCGCACAAAAAATCTGTCGAAAAAAAGATATTGGACGAACTGGGGCTAAACGGTGAAGCGCCTGCTATCCAGACGCAAGCAGTTTCAAAAGAATCCGGGGATTTAATTCGCCTCGGCATTATCGGCTATGGCGGACGAGGAGAACATTTGGTCCGGGCTGCCGGGTTTGCAAGTACTGAATGGACAGACGAAAAATTAAAACGTGCCAAAGAAGATCCCAACAACCGGGAATTGGAAGCATTTTTAAATCAGGAAAACTTGAATGTTGCACTGACAGGGGTGTGCGATGTCTTCGATGTTCGCGCTGAAAAAGGTCTCACTGCTTCCAAAAATGAAACCCGACCCAATGGAACGAGAAACGACTTACCCACTGCTAAACGCTACCGTCATTATCAGGAGATGCTGGAAAGCCCGGATATTGATGCCGTGATTATCGGTACACCTGACCATTGGCACTCGCGCATGGTCGTTGATGCCGCCAAAGCGGGAAAACATATTTACTGTGAAAAATGCATCACGCGAACCGAAGAGGAGGTGTACAATGTCGTGGACGCCGTAAAAGACAGCGGTATTGTTTTCCAGTTGGGTCATCAAAATCACCAGCAGGACAGTCACTTAAAAGCGAATGAAATTATCAAAAAGAATATCCTCGGTAACATTACTTTGATTGAAACCTCAACGAACCGAAATTCTCCCAATGGTGCCTGGTATTACGGTATCCATGAAAAAGGAAGTCCGGAAACTATTGACTGGGAGCAATTTCAGGAACCGGCGCCAAACAAAGTGCCGTTTAGTGCGGAACGCTTTTTCCGATGGCGCTGCTGGTTCGATTACGGCACAGGACTCGCCGGTGATCTGTTATCACACGAATTTGCCGCAGTCAATCAAATTATGGAATTAGGCATCCCGGAAACAGCAGCAGCTTCCGGCGGTATCTATTTCTTTAATGACAACTGGAAACAAAAATCCGAATACAATGTGAATGAGACCCGGGACGTCCCGGATATTTTCCACGTAGTTTTTGAATATCCGAAACGCGATTTAACCCTGATTTACAGCGCCACGCTCGCCAACGGAAATGACCGAGGCCGAATGTTCATGGGACATGACGCAACGATGACTGTCGGGAATGATTTGCATGTCCGGATTGAACGGGAATCAACAAAATACCGGGAAAAAATCGAGCAGAATCTGCTGGACACGTCCGAACCTATTTTTGCCTACCGTCCCGGTTCAAAAGGCATTGATGCAGTAACTTCGGCAACTGAACGTTATTTTGCTGCAAAAGGACTATATTACACTTATCGAAACGGAAAGCGAGTGGACACAACCCATTTGCATGTCAAAGATTGGATCGATTGTATTCGCAGCGGGAATAAACCCAGATGCCACATTGACCTTGGTCTTGAGGAAGGTATCGCCTGTCACATGGCGACTAAATCTTATCTGGAGGGAAGAAAAGTCCGCTGGGATCCGTTACTCAGACGAATTGTGTAATTTGGATTTACAGGTTACATTAAAAAAGAGGATTAAATTCATTCAATAAAATAAAGGGAATTTAAATATGTCAGATAACATCGAAGGGATTTCAAATCCGAAAGCTGTAAAATTTCAACTCAGCGTGATGATGTTTTTACAGTATGCGATCTGGGGTGCCTGGGCGCCCGTACTTTCTGAATATTTAATAAATGGTCTGGGCTTTACCGGTCTGCAGGTGGGATTCATCTACAGTTTGCTGCCATTAGCGACGATCATCTCGCCATTCATCGGCGGACAGTTTGCTGATCGTTATTTTCCGACTCAATACGTGATTGCATTTTTACAGTTTATTGGTGGCGCCATGCTTGTCTGGATGTCTTACATCAGTGACTATACAATGATGGCGTGGGTGATGTTCATCTATTGTGTCTTTTATGCGCCGACATTAGCGTTGACCAATTCTATTGCTTTTATCAATCTGCAAAATTCGGAAAAAGAATTTGGCACGATCCGGGTCTGGGGAACAATCGGATGGATTGCTGCCGGTCTGATTTTGATGGGCTGGAGAACTCTTGGAAACACAGTTGGTTCTTTAGTAATGCAGGGTGACACACTATTTTTAGCCGGTATATTTTCGATTATTATGGGTTTCACGAGTTTTAAACTACCAGATACGCCACCGAAAAAAGAAGGCGATAATCCGTTCGCCTTTTTAGAAGCGCTTAAAATGGCAAAGGACAAAAATTTCCTCGTGTTTTTAATTATCTCTTTTGTCGTTGCCACTGAACTTCAATTCTACTATGTGTTAACCTCACCATTTCTGACATCAGATCAAATTAGTGTTGCAACTTCAGCAGTCTCTGGCGTGATGGTTATTGCTCAGGTGGCTGAAATTTTTGTCATGGCTTTTCTTTTATCTTATTTTACATCGAAATATGGTATTCGCAAAACGATGATTTTTGGCATCCTGGCATGGCCTGTACGTTACATCATTTTCACCATCGGTCACCCAACATGGTTAGTGATTGCATCCTTGGCATTACACGGATTTTGTTACGTTTTCTTTTTCGTTGCGGCTTATATTTATGTAGATAAAGTTGCCCCAAAAGACATTCGACATTCGGCGCAAAGCCTGATTGCGATTGTCATTTTGGGGTTCGGAAATTTTGTAGGCAGTAATTTCGCCGGCTGGGTACAAACCTGGTTTACCAGTGAAACTGGAACAAACTGGCGAGGCGTGTTTATTGTGCCGACAGTGCTGACATTGTTGTGTGCCGTTTTCTTTACGTTATCTTTCAGAGCTGAAAAAGTAGAAAAATAACAGCACCATCATTTTTTCTGAGTATCGTTTTTAATTTCAAAAATTAACGGAGAGGTATTATGTCAAAAAAAAGATTAGGTATAGGCTTTATCGGAGCTGGTTTTGTGACACAGTTCCATATTCGATCATGGGTTGGCGTGCGTGATGCAGATGTAAACGGTATTATCGCCAAAACCAGAGATGAAGCAACCGATGCGCTGGCTTTAGCGAAAAAATTACGAGTTGGCGAACCAAACGGATACGATTCCATCACCGAAATGGTTGCAGACCCAAACATCGACGCTATCTGGATTTGCGCGCCCAATTTCACCAGGTTGGAAGTCATGGAAGAAATTGTCCATGCCATTGAATCCGGCAAGGGAGAACTGATTGGTATCTGTTGCGAAAAGCCATTGGGTAGAAATGTTAAAGAAGCAAAAAAGATGTTGGAATTGGTCAAAAAGGTGAACGTCCTTGATGGTTATTTGGAGAATCAGGTGTTTTCGCCAACTGTCATGCGGGGAAAAGAAATCATCTGGGCACGAGGCGCTGCAACCACCGGACCCCCATTTCTGGCTCGGGCTGCTGAAGAACACAGTGGTCCACACATGCCCTGGTTCTGGGAAGGCGAACTTCAGGGCGGTGGCGTGCTAAATGATATGATGTGTCATTCCGTAGAAACCGCTCGGTTTATGCTGACCCCCCCGGATGCACCGCGCAGCTATTTGAAACCGGTTAAAGTCACGGCTTACACATCCTGCCTCAAATGGCAGCATCCGGATTACGCGAAAATACTCTCTCAAAATAGCGGCGGGAAAACAGATTACATCAACCGACCGTCCGAAGATTTTGCCCGTTCATTAATCGAATATGAGGCTCAGGGTGGTCAAAGACTCATCGTCGAGACCTCAACGTCCTGGTGTTTTGTGGGAGCAGGATTGCGACTGAGCATGGAACTATTGGGTCCGGAATACTCCATGTCCATCAACACACTGGACTCTGGTTTAAAAGCATTCTTCAGCCGAAATGTCAGAGGAAGCGAGGGTGAAGATCTGGTTGAAAAACAAAATGCTGAAGTAGGACTGATGCCGGTCGTCGCCAATGAAGCCAGTGAATACGGCTATGAAGCGGAAGATCGCTACATGGTTCAGGCATTTTTAGCCGGAGAACGTCCCTGGGAAAATTTTGATGACGGCGTCAATGTCGCTGAATTACTCATGTCCGCTTACATGAGCGCGGAACAGGAAAAAATGATTCCGTTTCCTGCGCCTAATTTGGATGAATTTGTTCCTGCGGTGGCACAGGGAAAATGGAATCCGCGGAAGAAATAATCATTTAACAACATACGGATTTGATCATATAAAAGTATTTAACACCTCTAAAATGAGGAGAATACAATGAAATTTAAACTATTGCTAACTGTTATGCTTTCAATTTTAATTTTTACATCGTGCGCGAAGATTAACAAATTTCCACTGGCGATGCAATGCTGGACTTTTCGCCATTACAGTTTTTTGGAAACCCTACCTAAGGTTCAGTCTTTGGGTATTAAATATTTGCAGGCTTATCCGGGACAGCGTCTGGATAAAGATAATCCTGAAATCAAACTCGACCATCAGCTGAGCGATAGCCTCATTCAATTTGTAAAAGCCAAGCTTGGCGAATACGATTTGAAAATTGTAAGTTACGGTGTTGTCGGGTTCGAGAATAACGAGTCAAGCATGCGTCAAGTTTTCGATTTTGCACAAAAAATGGGAATTGAGATTATTGTTACTGAACCTGAGTTTGATGATTATTCATTGATCGAAAAGCTGGTTAAAGAATACGATATAAAGGTCGCGATTCACAATCATCCGCAGCCTTCAAAATATGCGCTGCCTGAAACCGTGGCTGAACACGTGGACGGCCTTGATCCGCGTATTGGCGCCTGTGCCGATACCGGACATTGGCTCCGCACCAGTGTTGTGCCAGTGAATGCGCTGAAACTGTTAGAAGGACGGATCATTGATGTACATCTTAAAGATCTGAATGAATTTGGCGTCAGAGAAGCGCACGATGTACCTTACGGTCAGGGTGTCGCTGATATTAAAAACATCTTGAAGGAATTGAGCCGGCAATATTATCAGGGCTATCTAACCATTGAGTATGAAAACGAAGCTGAGGCAGACAATCCCGAACCATCAATTTTAGAAGGTATCAAATATTTAAACAGCGTCATGGATTAGCGAACAACTTATTTTTTCCAGACACGAGACATCTGTCTTTATCATTGAAAAAAGTGTATTTAATCGGAGGTCGTCATGAATGGATTTAAATTTTTATTGTTCATTATTTCTGTAATTATATTATTTGCCCACTGTGGTAAGCAAAATCAAAAATGGGAAGTGCTGTTCGATGGTAAATCCACCGATGCCTGGCGCGCATTTAAGCGCGATACGTTTCCCACAGATGGCTGGACCATTGAAAACGGCGCGCTAAAAACAATTGTTGGCGGAGATCAGGTCGATATTATCACTAAAAAACAATATTTGAATTTTGAACTGGAGCTCTGGTGGAAGGTTGCGCCAGCCGGAAACAGTGGCATTTTTTACCACGTCAGTGAGGACGCGCCTTCAACCTGGGAATCGGCTCCGGAGATGCAAATATTGGATGACACTGCCCACCCGGATGCGCAAAAAGGAAAAACTTCTGCGGGCGCGTTGTACGACCTGATCGCACCGTCCGAAGACAAAGTGCTGAAACCTTTGGGGGAATTCAACAAAGTTCGGCTTATCGTGAACAACGGTCATGTTGAACACTGGATGAATGGCGTCAAAATCGTTGAGTATCAACTGGGCAACGAGGAATTAAAAGCGTTGATTGCAGAAAGTAAGTTCAAAGATATTCCCTATTTTGCCACTGGTGAAAAAGGGCATATTGGGCTTCAGCATCATGGGCAGGAAGTTTGGTTTCGAGACATTCGTGTCCGATCATTAGACTGATCTTTTGCTTGATTTATCTTGTTCATATTATTAGCGGCTTTTAATAGAGAGGCGTCGATCATTTTTTGGTCGACGCCATACTTTTCTCTACTTTATGCAAACCACAGATTTCTCAAATACTAAAACTGTATCCAAACTGCTTGAGCAAAAATGCGAACTCATGATACAACAAATTAGGAGAAAACCAAACATGTCAAACAAATTGAATTTCGGGCTAATTGGTATTGTCGCAATGCTCACAATAATTTTTGCCTGCGAAAATAAATCCAATCAATACGCCAACATCGATCCGGAAAAGTTGGAAGCATTGAATGCCGAAGGTTTTATCCCGTTATTTAATGGAAAGGATTTGTCCGGGTGGAAGGGGTTGGTTGGCAATCCGGTCACTCGCAAAAATCTATCACCTGATGAATTGAAAAAAGAGCAAGCAAAAGCGGATTCAATCATGCGCGCCCACTGGAAAGTTATCGACGGCGTGCTCGTTTTCGATGGAAAAGGAGAAAGTATCTGTACGGAAAAGGATTTTGCTGATTGTGAATTACTGGTTGACTGGAAAATCCAAAAGGAAGGGGACAGTGGCATTTATCTGCGCGGAACCCCGCAGGTGCAAATCTGGGATCCCGAACAATGGGAAATCGGTTCCGGCGGATTGTACAACAATCAGAAACATCCCAGCGAACCAATGAAAATAGCGGATAATCCGGTTGGACAGTGGAATACGTTAAAAATAAAAATGATCGGTGAGCGGGTGACAGTTCATTTGAATGGGGAATTAGTCGTTGATAACGTTGTGATGGAAAATTATTGGGAGCGTGATAAATCGATTTATCCGGAAGGACAGATCGAACTTCAGGCGCATCACACACCATTATATTTTAAAAATATATTTATTCGCAAGCTTGATACTGAAAATTAACCAGGCACTTTTTCAATAATTTTCAAGTCAGGTCTTTTTTAAAAATTGAAAATCTATTGCTGCTCATTTTGCTCACACGACAATGAAGATTTGCTTTTCTTTTTTCTTCTATCAAAAAGCTTTTTCAGCGCTGGCAAATATGCAGCGACGAGTAGCAGAATAAATAATAACAGCAGCAGCGTGTTTGGAATTTTCAGTGCATGCCCCAATAACGCCAGCAGATAAAAACGGGGAGTTCGCGAAAGCAAGACGGCGAGGATGTATTTATAGATTGGATACTTTGCCAGTACGACCAAAAAGCGAAACGGATAAAAAGGAACCGGTGTAAAACCAGCGATCCACAGCGCCAGAAAGGGCGCTCGGTTGAATATATCCAGCAATTTTTTAACAAAACCACTGTAGCGGATTTTGCGAAACGTCTTAAAATCAGCAACATAATTGAAAGCAGAATAATTAAGCAGTTCTGTGACCAATGTGCCGGAGACAGACACCAGCGTCACGGTGACCGGTGCATAAAATTTACTGAAGAATAAAAAAACAGGTTCGTGCGGTACAACCGCAATTAAAAATTGACAGGGAAAACTATATAAAAATAAAACCCACAAATTTTTACTCTGCCGAATCGCATCAACCGATATCCACAGCATTAAAAGTGCAGCAATTAAAACAACTTCCAGAACGAAAATAAACGTCTTCGTATTCGTCGGTTTAGTAGAAGAATTCGTTTCCAATCCGGATTCTTTAGCCCGTTGATGAACCATTCGGTTGATTTCCTTCAGCAGATCATCTGACAAAAGCAGATTTTAAATTATCTTTAATCATGTACTTGATCGGTTTCTCGCAATTTGATCGAATGCTTGTATTACAGGCAGTACAGGTATTTTGTTTAATAAATTTCTCTTTAATATCTTCTTTCTTTTCATATTTGGTCAGAAACAAACCGCAGGGAGAAAACCTGCCATCCGGATTGACGATGTAAAAGCGTTCACCAGCTTTGCAATTTGGGATACCGCCCTCTTTAAAAAATTCGATCATTCGATGAAATGTATATTCGGACGCAAAAAAATTGTTGTGCTGATTTCGCATTTCTAATAGTCGATTCACAACTAACTTAAATTCTTCCAAATCGTTTTCATCAAGCATAAATTCCATATTTTTCGTCCGCAACCAGGTGTATGTGCTAAAATTGATTTGCACGCCCCACTCGTCTGATAGCTCGGCAATTTTGATCAAATCCCGAAAATTTTCTTTTTGCACAACGCAACTCAGTGTGATGCAGCTACCATTTCCGGTATTTAATTCTTTGACTACTTTTTCTATTTTTCGAAACAATCCCTTTGATCCTCTGAATTCATCGTGACGTTCGTCCGGATAATCCAATGACAGTGAAAATTGATCCACACCAGCGTCAACTAAAGACTGATAGCGCTTTGCATTCAACATAATTCCATTGGTTGTCACGACAATGTAAGGCGAGCGATTGGGCCTTTTCATGGCTTGAACAATTTCTTCCAGATCTTTCCGAATGAGTGGTTCTCCGCCGGATAGTTGGGCAACAACAGGTTGAATTTCATCACAGAGCTCGCCGAACCTTTCCGGACTGGCTTGTTGTTCATTTTTAATGAACCCACCCAAATGGCAGTGTTTACAGTTTGCGTTGCAACTATAGGTGACTTCAAACGAAACTGAAAGCGGCTTTTTAACGAAATAATTCCGAATGCCCCGTTTTGCAAGCGACAATGTTCGAAGCGCAGATCCCATAATATGAACTCCCTCTTTTTATCTTGATTTTAGCTTATGCAGCCGATAGACTGAATACGATTTAACAGCAATTAAACCAAAGGCATAAATGCTCACAAACGTTGCTAATTGTGGTAGAAATATCAACGTTAATGTGACCACACTTGAATTTGAAAATTTTCCCCCGGGACTATAATTTAATTTATAAACAATCTTATCCACTTTGTAAAAATAGTTCGGTGAGATAATATCAAACTTCACAAATTGATAACTCAAATAGAAATCAATAAATGCATAGTCAATCAGATACAGCGACGCTGGTAAAAACAGGTGTGGTCTGAAATGCAAAAAAATCACATAGAAAAATAAAATTTCGAACCGGTCAGCAATAATGTCAATCTCGGCGCCTAATATGGTTTCCTGCTTGAATTTTCGGGCGTAATATCCATCGATGAAATCGGCGATCCAGTGAAAGAAAAATCCGATGTAATTGTAAGTCGGATTATTTTTAATAATCGCGAGAATAAACAGTGTTAAAGACAGAATCAATCGAATCAGTGTAATGACATTCGGTTCACTATAGAAGCTGGTCGGTTGTAGTGGGCGAGCCAAATTTAATTTCAATAACCTGCTCTCTTTCTTAAAAATTCGCTTTTCTACCTGATTCTGCTTTAAATATGACAAAAATGTACCAAACTTTAGTGATAATGTCAAGAGATTTTTCAGGACAATTTTTTCAAATCAGATATGCACCACCCCGCAGGTAGAGTACATTAGAAATTATTCTTCCTTTACTAATGATCACCGTTTACAATTAATTGTACTGAATCGTACAAAACAATCATCATTCTGCTTTTAGAGGTACAAATCAATATATTTTTCGCACACCCAAAACATTGTCAATTCATTGTTATTATAAGAGTTCTGTTTGTGAATAACTTTTGGTCTGGGATTTGCGTTTCGAATCAGCGAAAATGGCAACATAAATCACTTTAAACTTATTAACCAAAATACGGAGAGAGCATCATGAAAAAGTATCTGTTTCCCTTGTTTTTAAGCGTCGCTGTGTTGACCATGCTTATTATTGGCGGTTGCTCAAAGAATTCACCGACTGATCCGGACAATACTGAAGTCGGCGAATTGGACAAAGCTTATGGCGGCTACACCACCGCGGACGAGCCTCCTGCTTTCGGTGATCCTGATATTGCCGAAGAATTCGGGGAAGACGAAGATGTGGATGATCCGGTCACCGATAATCCGAATTTTATGAATCTGGTGAATTCGGATAGCGTCAATGCTTATTTTATTCACATTACGTGGGGTTTATTGGAATTTGATTCCACAGCATCCGAAGTCGTCAACTGGGATGGTTCTGCCAGTGTTAACAAAGGCGTGCTCGGGATTATGCGAACGATTCGTTTTGAAAGAGGAGATCGCATCCTGTTGCCCCGGCCGGATTTAGCAACTTTGGAATGGACTTCAAATACGATAATGCACCTGGACGGTATCAGTCTGGTTATTTTAGATGATGACAGCACTGACATTGAAGGAGAATTTACAATTTCAACGCCGCTTTACAATCGAACTTTTAGTTTCAGCGAACTCGATTCTCTGGAATTAGTCGAAACGGTATCGCCAAGCGGACATCAGGTATCCGTTGTGGCGCATAATAAGAAAGTCATTCCGTTTGGCGGCGGCTTTCTGCAAGGTCGCTGGATCAAAACCGGTGAAAACAGAGGTAAATTTCACGGGAAATGGATCAACCACTTGGGCACACACGCCGGTCATCTGCAAGGTATTTGGGGAATCAATAATCAGGGCATCAAAGTATTCCACGGCAAGTACATCCATTTCAACGGTGAGTTCGGGGGATTGATTTCCGGACTGTGGGGCTTTGCTGAAAACGATGAAAACATCGGCTGGTTAAGAGGTCGCTGGGTGAACCGCAGCCTGACAAAGATCGGTGAAATCCGGGGTCACTGGAAAACGCATCCGGACAATGACCGCCACGGTTTCTTTCACGGCAATTGGCGGCGAACGCGCCCGTAAAATTTCATCACGCCTCCCGAAAAAAGGGTCATTGCTCGGTTGAGTGATGACCCTTCTTTGATTGGTTGCTTATGAAATAATACTTGCCAATTCACCTGCTTCTCAATAATATATTATCAACTGATTTGAGTTATCTTAAAATTTTATGTTGTAGTAAATCTGCAAATATAAAAAGAGGGAATTCATCAGTAAAATAAATCAGGCTTAAATCTATCGGTCGTAATGAAAACTTTTGAAATGTAAAATCAAATTTGGATTATAATTTTGCAAATGAAACTGTTTTTCAGATCGAAATTATAAACCTTTCAAAAAATAATCTTATCATCTGTAGGTCTATATAAATGAGAAATTCTATAATAAAAGTCAGTTGCCATTTAAATAAAAAACGAGTTGATAAAACAATCATTCGTAAATATATTACAACCTAAATTTCTAAACTGAGTTTATTACTTCAAATGTTAAATTGTTGATTTTCTAAATGAATGGAGTGCAATGCCTTTATGCATTGCAAAATGAATCGCATAAAGGCGATTCACTCCATAGTAAATAACAAATTGAAGCGAAGTGAAATTTTTCATTTTAGAATTTTAGGTACAAAATAAATTTGAATAAATCAAGAAGTTTCTACGGATGTGATTTTATCGAATCTTAATTGCGGCTTACTTCAAAAATAAAGTAATTTTGAAAAAAATAACACCGTTTCAGTCATCAACGAAAAAACACCCAACATCATCTGATCAATAAAATTTTTCTGGTCTGAACGTACGACCCAACTTTAAGCCGATACAGGTATATTCCACTTGGCAATCCGGCTGCATCGAATGTTAGCTGATGCACGCCTGCGCTGCGATGTTCATTTAGCAATGTAGCCACCTGTTGTCCGAGCATATTAAAAATATCCAGTTTCACTTTTGACGAATAGGGAAGAGCGAACCGGATGGTCGTGGTCGGATTGAACGGGTTCGGATAATTTTGATATAGCTGAATTGTTTCCGGCAGCACAGAATCGTCAGTTTTTGAGACGACCGCAGCCCTGTGTTCGTACCAGGCAAAATAACGCAACTCCACCGAAGTGGATGGATTTTGACCTGTGTAGGCAACCAGCGGATCAGACGGTACAACCTCTGCGACATACTTGGTCATTCCGAAATTGTAAAGGACGATATAAAAGCTTTCAACATCAACAAGTCCGGGAGAATTTCTCGGTATAAGCATTTCAACAAATCCCATTGACTGTTGATGAGCGAATTGTCCGCCGGGCGGCATATTGCCTTGACCACCGGACTGGCGCACCCAACTGCTCCTGGTCCAAATGTAATACTGCGGCGAGGTTCCTGACCAGCCCCCCATTTCATTGTGATAAGCAAAAATTGCAATTTCAGGCCGGTGCTGGGGAACTGTTGTAACGGAGGCTCCCCAGGGATTTGTTGCGCCACCTGAATTGGGAACATTATCAGTATCGATGTAAATGCCAAAGTGGATGCGCTCATTAACCGCATTGGTGCGATAGCCGAGATATAAATTTTTCTCATCCATGTGTACCAACAGGGAGTCGATTTTGTACTGGGTGTTGTTTTGAGAGGTATTGGTGGCAACTGCAACCGGCTCGATTTCCAGCGCTTTCCAATCTGCCGGATCACCATCGATTAGGATCGGATTTTCTTCGACGGTTGTTGTGTCGGGCTCATTGTACCAGTAAAAGTCAGTTAACAGCGTGGTTTGAGTCGAGGTGTTCTCTTCGGTGAACCGGATCTGATCGTCGTTTGGTAAAACTGCCGAAACGCCAGCTCCATTGGTGCTGCCCACATTGAAAAGTTTGACATGAAAATGTTCCACAGCGTTAAATCCAGGCGCATCGCGGGGTATGGCAATTTCGAAGAATCGGTTATCCCGATCGATCTCGAAAAGACCGCCTTCAGGCAAACGCGCTACGCCGCCAACTGCGGTGATCCATGTTTGATCTCCCGCATCCCAATAATAATAACTGGGACTGACACCGCTCCAGCTATCGTAGCTATTATGATAGGCGTAGATTTGAATTTCTGGCAAATGTTGATTCACCGCAGCCACGCCTTTACCCCAGCAGTCAGTATTTCCGCCCGAACCGACTTTATTGTCGGTATCAATATAAAGCCCATAGGATACTGCTTTGTTAGTCGCTGGCGCATCGAATCCGAAATAATAAAAATCATCATCATGGTGCACATACAGACGATGCAGTCTAAACTCGGGATCGGTCATCAGGTTTTCCTGATCGGTAACCGGTTCAATGACATGACTTCCCCAGTCGATATCTCTTCCATCAACCTGAAAATTCTCATATATATCAGCTACCGTTCCATTCGCCCGAACCATTTCAACACGCAAGCGCTTTCCTTTGACGTAAACTTTCAGGAAATGATTTGATTTTTCCACATACGCGGACCATGGATTGGTGCCCGGCGTGAAGTCTTTGAGCCAGATGCTCAACCCCCCGGTTACGAAGTGCGGTTTGCCATTGACGATGCTGCGTTCGTAAAAATGGTTGTGACCGCTGAATGTGACAGCGACACCGTACTGTTCGAACAGTGGCAGCAAGCGTTGACGAACCAAGGTATTAGGCCCATGATAACCAAGACTTGCATACGGCCCATAATGCAACACCACAATAATGTGATCGATAACATTCCGGTCGATCTGCTGTAATTCATTAACCAGCCAGTTGTATTGGTTGCTGCCCTCGTCATAGTCTCGAAACATATCCAATCCCATAAAATAAATATTGTTATAACTAAAGCTGTACCAATGGTTCTCATTATCAGGATTGGAATCGTTATTCGGCGGAAGTGTAAAAAACTTTCCCAAATTTGGCGAGTCCGATTCATGGTTACCATACACCGGCATGATCGGGAGTTTTGGACTCAATTCTTTGAAAGTTTCCAGGAAAGTGAACCACTCGCTTAATTTGGTCCCATCGACAACCAAGTCTCCAACGTGCAACATAAATTCTGCTTCTTGCGCCGCCATCGTGCCAACAATGGGTTGATAGACTTCCAATTGATTGTCACCACCGACGATGAACATAAATTCATCATCATACGCTGCTGTTTTAAATTGGTAAATCTCTCCGGTCGTATCGTTTTCAGTTACAATTTGGTACAGATAGCTGGTGTTTTCCGTCAATCCGGAAAGCCGGGCGATATTAGCCAGACTGTCATTTTCTGTGACCAACCCTTTAAACTCAGTAACGAAATGCGTGTTTTCGCTGACGTCGTTTACACCATAACGCAAATAGCTGTTGCCGGCTATTTCGCTGATCCAGGTAATAGCGACACAGTGTTGAGGTTGGTCATTGTAAAAAGTTAACACCGGAGGCGTATTTTTAATTTCAATCGGTGAATGAATATCTGCCCAACTGGCGACGACATCCTGTAAAAGCAAGTCAGTATCACTGACTGTAACATTACGATTGGGAATTTCTTCCCCATTGGTGTCTTTTTCCACAGAGCTCCAACTTCCCCGGCTATATTTGTACTCGTAATTGGAATTTTTAAGAAGCTGCAAAGAAAACCGCCATTCATGTTGACCAACCTTGACCATAGGCTGTGCTCCCGGGTCCCATCCATTGAAATTACCTGCTAAATAGACAAGATCATTTGATGGTGTGTATTCAGGCACTGTAACTGAAAAAGTCACCCGTACTTTAGTATCATGCTGTTCAAACACTCCCCAGCGAGGATCGCCCATATTGGTGCCATCAGAGGCTGTTGCAATAGCGGGAGAATTGGTGTTCAGGGCAAACATACCCAGCGCAGCATCTTCGAACAGCGGATCTTCAATGATAGTTCCGGTTTCAAAATCCGGGGAACCGCTACCCATGTATTCGATGTTCAGGCTGTTGTTAAAAAACAGATTATACTGTACCACGGGGTTATCGCCATAGACCTTTACCCCGATCACATTGGCTGAGGCAATGATATTATCGCGAATGATCACATTCTGGAAAATCTCTTTGGGGTAAAGATTGATGTTGGTCAGTCCGGAAAACGTGCAATGAATCACCTCAAATCCGCGAGACGCTCCCCAGATATAAACCCCGATATCGTCGATATTGTAAAAGGTGGAATTTGTTATCCGTGTATATTTTACCAGATCCCTGCGGTCTTTGAAATATACTGGTATTCGTTTAAAATCTCTAAAAATCACGTTATTGATTATCAAGCTATCGATGTTGGAATTGCTTGACGTAATTCCATACCCTCTCAGATTGTAGAAATCGGAATCCGATATTTCCAGTTTGCTGAATTCTGCTGATACCTGGATAAAACGATATGTTCCGCCGGCTTCACCCCGCTCCATGAATGAACCGTCAAAGGCAAGCCCGATGACAGTCAGGTCTGCATAAACTTTGAACATGGATCCGGCGACATCCGATTTCAGAATAGGCTTATGAAGCAAGCCATCTTTTGCCATCAGGGTGAGTGGCGTATTTGGCAGGTCTATGGTTACCGGACTGTTATAAACACCGCCATCGGTTACAAATATAATAGTATCGCCGGGAGCAAGCGAAGTCTGAATGGTTGCGAACCAATTGTCACCAGCTTCGACCTCAATAATAGCGGCGCCGGCTGAACCAGCCATCAATAAAATGAAACATATTATCATGAACTGTTTAATGCGATTGGGAAGGGAATTGTAATAAATTTTCATAGGAGTCTCCGTTTATTAATTTATAATGGATTTCTGCAAAATGGCAAAATGTACTAAAATTTCTGTCATGCCTGCGTATGCAGGCATCTCCTAAACCGTTGATTATTAATATGAAGGAGACTCCTGCATTCGCAGGAGTGACAATCGGAATTTGTCAATTTTTCTATTTTGCAGATCTCTATAATTTATAAAAACCTGGTTTTTTTTTAATAGGCTGCCAAATCCAAAATTGCAGCTTTGTTAGTTTTCTCTCTGCAGTCTCAGTATCTCGGTGGATTAATTTTTTCATTAACTGCTAATTTAAGCGATCATTTTTATTCCACAAGCTCAAACGATTCCGGATAACTGGAAAGATCAATCATGTTTTTATCACTGATCTCGATGGGAATACCCCACTGTTTATAAAATGTAAACGCTTGAAAAATCGACTTGCGGTTTAATTCAGTTGTGTATTCGCTCAAATAGGAATTGTTACATCCGTCTCGTTTCAAGTATAAGTCAACGACTTGTGATGTTTTCAGGTTATTGAAATCAATTTGCTTAATGTCGATATATTTCACCTTTTCATTACCGGGTGTCTTTAAAAATATTTTTCTCTCTCCGATAATTGTTGGGGTCTCGAACATTTTAAAATATATTTTTCCATCTGTGATATCGTAAACGATACTCCACTTTGTTCCGGGATACTCACTGACTTTGGACAAAATCTCAAATGCCGCATCAACCGTTTTTTCATCTGATTGTTGATTGTTTTGCTTTAGCATCTTCGCAGCCGTCACAAAATGATAGAGCGACCGGTTTGAGGTAACGTCTGCTTTATTATTGTAACAATTCATTGATTCATCATAAGTGCTGTTGGCTAAAACAGGAACGGGCAGATTATTCCCCGAATAGGAGACCATCTTGCCGTTGATAAATTCGATCACTGCCACATTACCCAATTTATCAGAGACTAAAAAATGGAATTTTGAGAATGGTTCAGCTATTCGGATTGATTCATCGCTTTGGATAACCTCATTCACCGTGGAGAAATTATCGAGTTGATATTGTATCCACTGGCAGGCCTGAATTGACGGTCGGTGATCTTTTGGCGGATAAACTGTCGTCTCCAATGTCATGTGTTCCACAACCAGTCCCGCTTCATTGATACCACCAAACGGCAATTCTCTGCCGATCTGGTTGAAAGTGATACTACCGTATTTTGAGATCCATTTGGCTGGTTTTTCCGGCGGCTCAACTAATGCAACTTTTTGGAGATCTCGCGGATTAGTAATCAGCAGACCGGTACCAGTGCACCAGTCGAAATTTCTGCCAAACAAAATAGACTGACCTTGTTTCAAAACAAAGGTAGTACAGGGAAAAACGGGGAATGAATTGAAAAGGATGAATAAAAATAAACAGAAGATAGCACATTTCTTAATTTTGTTCATTATTTGCTCCCGAAGGTGTTTTGATAATTAATCGAAACAACAAACATGTTTCAAAATTGAAAAAACATTGACAGTATTCGTTTGAACTGCTTTAGAAAATAAGTTATTGATTTAGTTATTTAAATATTGTGATAAAGAAATATAGTTTAAAAACCGGAAAGAATCAACCAAAAAAAATGGCATTGCGGAAAAGTTGCTGATTGGGAGAATTTATTTATCAGAAATTTTACAGGATGGAACAGCCTTACTTGGACGAGAATAGATTGGCCGGTATCGTCGCTCTTGTTTCTGTAATCTCACGGCTGCGTTGACCGAACGCAGCGGAAGCCAACATAGTGTTTGGTTTTATTGGGCTCAAGAGCGTAGCGGTACGTCGCGCGCAATTTATCAGGATTGAATAAATATCCGCCGCCGCGGATTACTTTTTTTGTGCCGGTTTTAGGTCCCGGTGGATTGATGGTGCGGCTGTTTGCGTAATAATTGTACTGATACCAGTCGCTGACCCATTCTTTGACATTACCGACCAAGTCGTAAACACCAAACGGGCTTGGGCTGTCAGTAGTTCGAAAATCCAGAAAATTATGGCCATCGTAAAACCCCACCGGGGAAGTGCCATTTTCAAAAGGATCCTTGCTATCCCAGTAATTGGCGTTGGAGCTGTCAATTGAATTACCCCAGGGATATAGTCTGGCATCGGTACCGCGGGCAGCTTTTTCCCATTCCGCTTCAGTGGGCAAACGTTTGTGGTTTAATTTCGCGTATTCATTCGCGCCATACCAACTGACATTTATAACCGGATGGTTTTCATAAGGGGAAATTGGCACATACCGATTTTGAACGATTCGAATTTTCGTTTGCTCATTTTGTAAATCAATGAATGTGCTGATTTCTGACGCTCTGTCCGGGTATAATTCTAAAAATCCGTTGAGAAATCGAGCATAATCCGCATTGGTAACCGGGTATTTGTCGATCCAAAATTCGTCAATAAAAACTTCCCGGACAGGCTGTTCATCTATTTCAAAATTGTCGCTTCCCATGATGAAATTTCCTGCCGGGATACGAACCATGTCGCTGACTTCTTCAACTTCTTCCTTTTTTGTTAATAATGTATCATTTGGAACAGTCTGTATTAATTCAGTCACTGGAGAACGATAACTCGTATGATCAAATAGCTGTTGGGAAAAAAGCTGAACCTTTAAAATCACTAAAAACAGAAGTAAAATAAAGGTTGTGGTGCTCGGGGATGATGTCCTCATTTTTACTCCATGTTGATTAAGACTTATGCTGAAAATAGTAATAAAAAACAAGCAAAAATTATTCCGGCTGGTTAAGTATCTGAAAAACAATAGCTAAATATGATAAATATGAATCACAATGTCAAGTTAAATTAATTTAACACATAAAGCGAAAGAATAAAATATTTGCTGTTTCATTGACTGAACCGCTTATGAATCTGATCAGAAGGAATGTTTGCTGTAATTACGATCAGATGAAATTTTAGAAAAACAATTCCTTTTTCGGGAATAACCCAAAAATACCACCGGTGTGAATGAACAGCACATTTTCTCCCTTCCGGAAAAGCCCTTTTTTTATTTGATCTTTTAAACCAAACATGGCTTTTCCGGTGTAAACCGGGTCTAAAATCAGACCCTCGGAAAGTGCAATTTGTTTGATAAACTCGATTTCTTCGGGACGATTCAAAGCGTAGCCCTCACCGACATACCCATCCATAACCCGGATATCTGATTTTTCAACCGAAACAGGAATAGCATATCGCGAAATAGCTTGGGCGCTGATTTTAAGAATTTTTTCCACAAAATAGGCTTCATCGTCACATACATTAAAGCCGAGCACCTGATAATTTTGATTGTACAATTTTTGTCCCAGTAACAATCCGGCGTGCGTGCCTCCGGATCCGTCTGCGCAAATGACGTAATCCAGTGAGAGGTTCGTCTGCTCAAGTTGGGAAATAATCTCTTTTGTGGCTGCCATGTATCCGATAGTGCCGATTTCATCGGAGGCGCCTTCCGGAATGATAAACGGGCGATAGCCTTCTTTTTCCAAATCCGCTGCCACATCCTGCATGATATTGTTTGCAGAGCTGCTGTACTGCTCCGGTGTGATGTACTTAATGCGAGCGCCGACCAAAAGGTCGAGTAGCACATTGCCGTCTTTTATTTTATTTTCCCCGCCACGTAATACCAGAAAAGAGTTCATCCCGAGCTTCCTGGCAGCTACAGCCGTTGCCCGCGCATGGTTGGATTGAATTCCTCCGCATGTAATCAGCATGTCCGCACCCTGGTTTTTTGCTTCTGCAATCACGAATTCCAGTTTGCGAATTTTATTACCGGAAAGGGCACAACCGGTCAGATCATCCCGCTTGACAAATAATTCAGGACCATTCCATTGTGCCGTGAGATTTGATAATCTTTCGATTGGAGTGGGTAGGTTGGCTAAATTTAATCGATCCGGAAATTTAAAATCCATGTTAATATCATCTCCTTTGAGGAATGTTGATTGTCAGTGTTTTTATCATGGCTTCGAATTCATCTTTGGCGCGTTCGAAATCCGCAGTATTGGCAGTGAGCACAAACCAAATTAGATGACCATCCTCAACCAAATAAAGCCGGTGCTCCTTTTGCTGTTCCCGGTCACGGATCACTTCAGCGATACACAGGTATCCGTTTAATTGGTCAATTTGTACTGGCTTTTCTTCGATAACTTTAAAAGACCGGTTCAATTTTTTAAGCGAATTGATTTCTAATTTTGCCGCTTCTTCTGCAGAAATCCGCTTTCTCGAAACCGGTAATTCTCGACCGTTAAGTGTCAGCTCGGCGGATTTATCGTTACGAAAAAATTTTTCGTTTAATTGAATAACGCCCTCCTCAAGTCCGGTACGCTGTAACCATTGGTCACTTATTTTAAATTGAACTCCCAAATCCGGATAGGTAAATTTGTCAATGTGTAATCCTTCAAAACTAACCGTTAGACTGCCGTTGGCATTCGTAAATTTTTCTATGTTCCAAATTCCCAGCGGTGCGTACCAGAGAACTTTGTCGAAGATGAATGGTTTGCTGGCGTAGTTGTAATCTGGTTTCAGTTGAAAACCACTTCCTTTATAAAAAGCCAAATGATAATGATCCAGATGTAAAAAATAATAGTAGGCATCGTTCTGATGAGTTAGTTCGATCATCAGCTCCTCAGAATCGCCCAAAAACGGGTCGGCAGTAATCCAGCCGTGTTTGGGTAAATAGTATTCGACCCAAGTATGTGGAGTTTCCCAACCCGGCTTGGTCAAAAATCCGTTCACAACACGCGCCGGAATATCGAGTGCCCGGCAAAGCGCCACAAAAACCCAACCGTATTCTGCGCTATCTCCGCTGTAGATATTATTCTCACTATTGTTTGGATGAGAAAGCAAATAACGTGTGCCACGCTGCATAACGGGAAACTCCGGTTCCAGATGCTGAATAATCCAGCGATAAATATTTCGCACCTGCAAAAATGGGTGTGATACATTTTTTGCTAACTCTGCGGCAATTTCTTTTATTTTTGGGCTGATAAAAGCCAATGAGTCATTCCGGGTGTAGTATGCGATCATGCCCGGATCTTCTGTTTCGTAATTATCAGGTACATTTTCCGGAGACAAAAAATAAACGACCTGATACAAATCGGCTGCCAGATCGATTTTAACGGTATGCGTTTTCTTGTTTGGCTGTTGGCTGAAATCCCAATACGCAAAGCGGGAGTCATGAAAGGTATAATTTTCGATTGACGCCGGTTCCGGATTGATACTCAATAGTTCAATGTTCCGTTGATTTAAATCTTCAGTGGGAATGCTGCACCAGTATTTTAAATCCGAAGTTTGATCAAACGAAACATTTTCTGTGACCATTGAGAAATTAAAATGAATTTCAACTTTTCGCGGTGAATGGTATTTGATTTGAGCGTTAGCTAAAGGTGTTAAAATTATTAGCAATAAAAAGATAAAAATTTTAATTCTGAACATGTTTACCCCGTTTGATTCAAAAGTGACTGATTTTTCTTTTCAGAGTGTAATCTGATCAGTGTAATTACGAATTCTTGATTCAAGAAACCATTTTTGTAACCGGATGTTAGCGACCAGCAATCACTGAATTTTCCAACACACCGATCTGATCAATTTCTGCGGTTACTGTATCCCCTGGTTTGATTTCGGAAACTCCTTCAGGCGTGCCGGTTGCAATAATGTCGCCGGGTTGCAAGGTCATATATTTGGAAATGTAGTGAATAACATCCGGTATTTTAAAAATGAGATCGGACGTGTTGCCGCTTTGTTTGAGATTGCCATTGACTTTTAGATTCAGCGCCAAATTATGCGGATCGTCAATGCTGTCAAATGGCACCAAAAACGGTCCGATTGGACAAAATGTATCGAGACTTTTGGAACGCATCCAAGGTAATTTGTTTTTTATATCCTGTTGCTGCATTTCGCGCGCCGTCACATCGTTCATAATGGTGTAACCGGCAATATGTTGTTCAGCATTGGAAACGGGAATGTTTTTTCCTGGCTTTCCGATAATCACAGCCAGTTCGATTTCATGATCCACTCTGCCAATGTTTTTTGGAATTACAATATTTCCCTGATGTTCAAGTAATGCAGATGGCATTTTACTAAAAATGATCGGTTCTTCAGGTACTTTATTTTTGAATTCTTCCGCGTGTTTTTTGTAATTTCTCCCCAGACAGATAATTTTCTGCGGCCGCAGAATCGGCACGTCATAGCGAATGGGTTCGGTTAATTTCAAATCATTGAGCGATCTCAAATTAGTGACTGCCGTGATGACCTCTCTGATGTTCTTTTCGCTGAACATGGCAAATTCGATCATCACTTGCAGAAACTGCAAATCAGGCAGTCGGTGTTCACCCCGAATGTCTTTGAATAAATCCCAAATATGGCTGAAATCGTATTTTTGCCCATCGATATCGATTCCGATCCGCATAAGATGTTTGTTTTTACTGTAAGTAAAAAGTTTCAATGTCTTTATCCTCGTATTTTTTTGTGTTAATGAATTATCCTGAATAATTCATACGCCACAAAGTATATAATACACAAAAGCACACAAATTAATGAAAATATAAAGCCTAACAGGCAAAGTAGATGAATCGACTCAGAATATTTTTTATGAATGCTTCTTTCACAACTTT
>CAYYMH010000038.1:0-39550 GCA_964472785.1 uncultured Cytophagia bacterium
AATAAAACGAGATTTTTGGCAGAAAATTTGGGGAAATAAAGTTAGATATTACAGTTATGTGTGGATGGTTTATAATAACTTTCCTTTCCCGTGATTTAAGATCGCAGACTTTTATACTCATGTAGTGGGCAGAATCGTCTTTCATACAACGATACGCAAGCATTGAATTTGAAAATGATATTTCACTTATATCAGGAAATACAATATTAGTATCTAAAACTGTGAAATTATGATTATCTAATTTCATTTCAGCGAGAAAACCTTTTTTTAATCCCTTCATTTGATTGGAAATTATTAAATACAACACATTGCAGTCAACACCCCAATCATAAGAATGGACGTATGAACTTTGGTAATCTGTTTCCGGTGGAAATACTGTTTCACATGTTCCAGTTGATAATCTGAATCGATATAGCTTTCCTTGACTAATGAAACTTATATCATTTGTGTTAGGAATATATCTTAAATGCTTTTCTGGAGTTATTTCACATCTAATCCTTTCAATACTTTTTGTCTCTTCTTCCCAAATAGAAATATTAGTTTGTGCGCCGAATTTTGAAAGAAACGCTATCGTTTTGCCATCTTTAGACCAGCAGGCCTCATAGTCAAATCTCTCTTTATTTGTGGCAACAGGTACCAAATTTTCTAATTGTTTTTTGTCTCCTGGATTAAGTGAAGCAATGAATATACTATGATTTTGTTGACCAACATTGTAACACAAAATATCACCATTTGAGGACACACTTGGCCAAAAAGGGATTCCTATCCCGGATAAATTTGTAATCTTGATCGGATTACTTTTTATTATTTGACCTGTGTCAATTATCCGAAATGCAACTAACTCGACATTGTTATTAACAAATTCCGGCAAGATTAAATAATTTTTGAAGGGACAGATCGCCATGCCGTTTCTATACCAGTATCGAGAAGTATTTTGACATTTATATATTTTCATTGATTCAGAGGTATCATTGATATTCATCGTTACGATAGTCTTGGTATTAGATTCAATATTATGTTCATAATAAGCTATATGTTGACTGTTTGGAAACCATACTGGTTGAGATATCAGCAAGGGTGGTGTTACTTCCTTTAGAATTGTATTTTCATTTTTCATAATATCGAATACAGCAATTTTGGAGATATAATTGTTCTCAGTTTGTAAGCTCGATTGATAAATCAAATATCTACCATTAGGGGACCAGGACAACCAATAAACTGTTTCAGTTTCGAGATATAATACATTATTACTATCTTCTTTTTGTAAATCAATTATCGTGATAGTATTCCAATCATAAATACAGGCTAATTTGTCGTCAAATGGTGACCAGTCCACGAAATTTAATTCATCAGCATCAAAATCAGCAATAACGTTGATGTTAGAGGTAGTCAAATCTTTCAATGATAAATTACCATTTTTATCTATGTAAGCAATATAATTTCCATTTGGAGATATCATCCCCCTCTCCTCAATAAAATCATCCGTTTGTCTAATTGCTGTAGAATTTTTCTTTAACCACCCCGGAATATTAATCCGCGTCTGATAATAATAATTCCCAACATACGACAACACAAAAAATAACACCAAAGCAGCAGCAATCTTTTGATAATTCTTCCGTATCGTTCTCACTGCAAAATGAACACTTGATTTGCTTCGTCTCTTTGTCAATTCCTGCAAAAATATATCTGCACTATTTATACGCAGCGACAGATCCTTTTCCAATGATCTCATTAACAAGTATCGCATCGACCCACTGATTCGGTTTCCCAATTTGGAAAATTTCGGCAGCGGACTTTCCACAATCGCCCGCATTGTTACCACGTCCGAATCTCTGTCAAAGGGAAGTTTGCCAGTGAGCATTTCGAACAACACGACGCCCAATGACCACAAATCTGTCCGCGAATCCACTTTTTCACCTTTGATCAGTTCCGGCGACATGTAATTCACCGTACCCATCGGGCTTTTGGTGCGCGTGATGGTCGGCGTTTGCTCCATTTTCGCCAGCCCGAAATCCATGATTTTCACTTGACCGGAAGGCGTGAGCATGATATTATCCGATTTGATGTCGCGGTGAATAATGCCATTCTGATGAGCAACTGATAGTCCGTGGGCGACTTGAGTGATAATTTGGATTGCTTCTTGTTCGGAAAACGATCCTTTGCCGGCGAGAACCTGTTTGAGTGTTTTACCTTCAATGAATTCCATCACGATGAAAATATATTCATCGGTTTCGTGAAATCCGTAAATGGTGCAGATATTGGGATGATTCAACGACGCCGCGGCTTGAGCTTCTCGCCTGAGGCGCGTTTGAATGCGCGGATTATCTTTCAGATAGCCGGGAAGAAATTTTAGTGCGACCGTGCGGTTCAGTTCCAGATCACGGGCTTTGTAAACGACACCCATCCCGCCTTCGCCGAGTTTTTCTATGATTTTAAAATGGAGAATAGTTTTGCTGGTCATGAATTTACTTTTCTAGCTAATTTACGACGGAAAGAGAGTTCTCCAGTAAAAGAATGCCAGTCTGCTTAAAAAACAAAAAGACCTATTAGAAACACTTCTTCCGCCTCAAGATCAATTTACATTTATCTCTTCCTCAAATAAATACTCCCTTCGTCCGTGTGAGCTTTCAGCAATGCTTCTCCGTTGCCTAATTTGTCATAACATGCTTCCCGGTCATCGTGCCTTGTTACTTTAACCGGGAAATCAGATCGAATCCGTCCGTCACTCGATTTCAAATCAAGCCAGGCATTTGTGTCTGACGCAATGTAGAATATCACATTTCCCTCATCCGAATAAACCCGGTAACTATCATCCGCTTGCAGATCAATATCCAGTTCAATGTCTCCCTCATCTGTGGTTAAATTACAATATTTGCAGCGCACATTTTTAAATGTCGCATCGCCTTCATCACATTCAAAGTCAATTCGTCCGGCCTCAACATTTTCCAAACGAAGCTCTCCTTCGTCAATTTCAATGACAATCTTTCCATTCGGATTGTGAAGATCAACCCCCTTCACGTCGCCCTCATCTGAGCAAATATCTAACTTCTTGAATTTAATATCGGTCAAAAAAACATCTCCTTCATCAACCTCAACATTTAAATCACCTTCCACGTGTTTGACAGAAATATCACCCTCATCAGCGGACAAATCCAAATTTACAACGCTGGGAACTTTGAGCTCAAAATTAACGACCGGCGACCGGTAGTTTTTGTTCCACGTATCCGGATCTAATAAATCCCAGAAGGAAAAATTATGCAGACTTTCCGGTTCAACCACTTGTACATGAATTCCATTTTTGTAGGTACTGATCCGAACTTCAGTTTTCTCTAACAATTTTTCGGCTTCTTCTTTGGTCGGCGCCCATATTTTTTTGGTCCAAAAGATGTGCACTTTCGGCTGATCCCAGGATTCCACCCGAATGTATCCTTCATCGGCTTCCACTTTCACCTCGCCGCCAAAATCTAAATCGTATTCCTCTTCATAATCTTTTTCGATCTGCTGGCAAATGCCAGGTGAGAAACTAAAAAACAGGGTACTCAAAATAATCAATAAAACGAATTGTTTTTTCATCTCAGCCCTCCAGTCTTGATATTTTTAAATCTTTTGTTTTTACGGATAATAATAATCATCACTTACCGAAAATGGACAACGAGTCCTCCGATACCGGTGCTGATTTTAACGTACATTGTTTTTTTAGCCGAATCATAATTTTTGCTGTAATAATACCTCCCTTTTCGCTCGAATTGATCATCCAGCTTTGAATCGGACAAGAAACCAAATTTAGTGCTCGACAATTTGATGCCCAAATCTCCGGGTAATTCTACAATGGTCTCACCGATGTCCAGATCGATCTCAGCGGTCGAAGATTCCAAAGCCTCACCTAAAAAATCCATGTGCAGTTCACCGATACCGCTATTAATTTTGGCTGTATGAAAACGGGCATTCGCCAGGTGACGCAGCCGGCTTTCACCGATTTTTAAGTTGATGTCGAGCAGATTCATTTCGACCTTATTCGGTTCGCCAAAATCGATTCTCAATTCACCGGCAAAGTTGCGTAACATAATTTTTTTGAGCATCATTCCACCCAGTTCAAAATGGCTTTCTCCGGCTTTGACTTTTATTTCCAACATAATTTCAACATTCGCCGGAAGCTCAACATCCAGGCGAGAGGATTCCCTGTCTTTTGTGGATTTAAACCAGCCTTTTCGGTCCAGCGTCAGGGAAAACTCATCATACTTTTTGTCGTAGCCGATTTCCAATTTGTCATCTTTTTCGTTAATCTCTCCGGTGACATGGATTTCGCTTGCATGATCGTTTTTACCAATCGTCAAACTTCCCGCATCCACTTCCAGATAAACGGCGAGCGTTTCGTCAGTTTTTATTTGGTATTTTTTCTCGAAGCGCTGCAATTCGGAAGCATTCAGACTGGCAGTTGTAAACAGAAACGAACTTAGTAGCATAAAAATAATTGGTTTTGATTTCATTTGGCGACTCTCTTTCTGAATTAATTTCTGTATTAAATCAGTAATCCGCGATCCAATAATTTTTGGTGGATCCGGTCTTTTGCTTCAGTCATTTCGTTTTCCCACACTGAAATGAACATATCCTCCAAATCATAACTGATCATTTCAAATTCACCACTTGTATTAAAGGGCGAAAACTTTTTATTATATTCACCGGGCCAATTTTCAACACTCTTTCTTATGCTCTCTTTGATACTCACTTCAGGTTGATATCCCAATTCTTTTTGTGTTTTGTTCAAATCAACGACGAATGAGTGCTTATAGCAAAAAGGAAAGAAATATTTGGTGGGCATAACCTGTTTAAAAATTTCATAAGGAATATTCACTGTCTTTATCCGTTCTCCCAATATTTCAGCGATCAATTTTACATATTGATTTAAGCTGATCACTTCATTTCCGGCTAAATTATAGCACTCTCCGACGGCGTCTTCTTTGACAATTGCCAATAAAAACGCCTGAACAATATCATCGATATAGCCGGGTTGAAACAAGTTTTCACCGGAACCCGGGATCAGAATTTTCTGCCGTCCTCTTTTGATCCGGTCGATATAATACCATTCGCGAATTTCACCGGGACCGTTTATTTCCGTTGGTCTCAGTGCGACAAAGGGAAAACCATTTTTATCAAATTGACTCACTAAAAATTCTTCGATTAACGTTTTATTGTAAGCATAATTATTATGAGGCGTTGTGTCAAAAAGGCGGCGATTGGGGATTGGTAATTTCATCTGCTCGTCATATTCTTTGGTTTGAGCCACAGCCATGCTGCTGGTAAAAATGTACCGGCCGATGTTATCATTGAAAACATCGACAATCAGTTGTACATCCGAGGGAAAAAACGCACAGGTATCGATCACAACATCAAACTTACGTTTTTTGAAAAGCGATCTGAATTTCTCCTCGTCCTTTCTGTCTCCAATGATCCATTCCACATCCTCATAAAACAGAACCTGGTTACGCTGGGTGCCACGATTAAAAAGAGTCACATTCTGATTTCCGCGTAAAAGCGCCTGAGTCAGATGCAGACCGAGAAATCTTGTGCCGCCAATGATTAACAAATCCATCCTATTCCGCCACCTCATTTTAACATAGTTAAAAGTAACATTTAACCCTTTGATCCTATGATAATAAAACGATTTTTACGATGGATGTCAAGTAAATTTTTCACGATTTAAATAATTCTTTCACCATAGAAGGTTTTCAGTGGTAAAAAAATAGGGTATCCTCATGTGGTTTATCTTCGGATACCCAATTTATTCTGTTAATTTATTACTGAATCGTCAGAAAGGCCGGCTAATTCTGAACGTCACCACAAATGGTTGATTTTTTTTATCCAATCGTTTTGCAAAATTAACTCGAACATTGCCTTCATCATTACTGATGGCGAACCCAAGAGCGGTTTTGAAATCATCCCAATCCACATCTGTAAAACCTTGCTTTGCTTTGTACGTCTCCGGTACAGACCATAAGAATCCGGCGTCAGCAAACAGGATTAAATTTAGATCATGGATTCCTAAAACCCGGTCCAGCGGATTTCGCTCACCATAAATCCTATATTCAATGTTTCCCAATAACATGCGATTTTCATTTTCAAACTCTTTGAAGTTATAGCCCCGCAAGGTAGAAAACCCACCGAGGTCATATTTTAAATGAGTCGGTACATCTCCGGTAGAGGTGCCGCCCCGAAAACGAAAGTCTAAATTTTCCCCAAATCCCATCGGCTGATAGCGCCGAACTTCAACAATAAATCGCTCAAAATTTTCATTTTCATTTTTTACTTCATCACCGGCGAACTCTCCCCGAACGTTGATTAGCCAGCCTTTATCCGGATATTTACGGCTGTTACGAGTATCCAGTGTTAAATCAGCAACCACACTTTTGTAGTCAATTTCTGTAATTTGGGGATTTTCCCTGAATTTTTTATCTCCTCCGAAAATTGACCAATTGGTATTTCTGTCCAGCGTCAAATGCTTGTCTTTGCGGTATTCCCCAGTTAACGTGAGGTATTCGGAAATATGATGCGTCAGATAAGCAGCATAACCTTCCCGGCGATAAAAATCATTGAAATCTTCTTTAATAAATAATGCTGCCAACGAATTTTCAAACGCCGGCATAATCCATTCATCTTCGGTTTCGGTGATATCGTGGGCTTCAACGCCGAGGATCGGGCCGTACTTTCCGAAGAAACTGCGCTCAATACCGATCTGATAGCAGGCGCGTTTACCCGCGAATCCGTATCCGATGTGACCGAACAGGTTAAACCAGGGGTCACCTTTATCAAACCAATCCGGTCTGGCCAATTTAACTCCCAGGAACAATCCCTCAACCCGATTGTAGCGAAAAATCACCTTATCATCATCATAATCCCGGTAACCTCTCCGGCGTAATTTACGTTTTTTCTGATCCCACTCGTCACCGTTTTTAGGGCCGACTGAAACACCTGACAATCCAACCGAGACGTGCTGATCTCCATCATCCACCTTAACGCCGGTGATTGAGGTCTGGACAATATCGCCGCCGACATACGCACTTTTCTCGCGGTAAATTTTACCGCCGACACTGACCACATCTCCATCAACATAAGCGGTCGTGTCAAGCTCCACATTCCCAAATACGGCAACAACGTCTCCCTCGACTTCGCCTTTAACTTCGATGGTGCCACGAATAGTAACCACACTGCCGACAATCACTTCTTCAGGTTCAATGGTGACGTCACCCCAGAAACGAACAACGTCTGATTCTTTTTTGTTGCGTCCGATATATTTTCGTTCATATTTTCGACGAATTCGCTCGTCTTGTCTTCGTCTTTTTTCATCTTGATTTGCCAAAATTTCATCGTGCTCGCCATATACTTTTAACAGTCGCCCTGTAATTAGCGCTTCATTTTGTAAATTTAATCGTCCGTTATAACTGACCACATGACCATCAATCGCAGCAGAGGAATCCGTTGCCACAAGACCCATCATATTGATCACGTCACCGTCAATTTTTCCGGCAATTTGTAAATTCGATTTCAGAACAATGACATCACCGGTGACAGTTTCTTGCCGGTCGATTGATAAATCCTGATCGGCTATGGTGATATTAAAACCATAATCCATCAAATTTCTGCCGCCCAAATTTTGGATTTGATTGTCAATGATCAGCAGTATATCTCCGGCGACCCGTCCGTCATCTTCATTTAAAATTTCGCCCTGATAACAAATAACGTGACCGTAAACTTCAGCCGTGAACTTCAATTCAACATTGGAGCGAATCGCAATAACGTCTCCGTAAATTTCACCGGCGACCGTTATTTCACCGTTTTCTACTACGATATCTCCTTCGATAACTTCACTCTGCTCGATGTCAACCTTTTCATTTTTATAATGAATTAATTTCTTCTTGGCAAACATAAACTCATTGGCTGCGGCTGATGACGTATAAATCAAAACCGCAAAAAGCAGCATGAAAGCAAAGAACAAGATGATTAAGAATAAAATCTGTTTAAATTTAACCGATTGCATTGTCGAGCCTCCACATTCATATTATACTTGTTCGATTAAAAAATATGCAAAGGCTGTACCAAATTTCTATCAATAGAATAACTAACTATTTTTAAACAACTTATAAAATTGACATTTCTACATTTTCTTTGAATCGTGGCATTTTGACACAGGTCGTTTTGTATCGTTTGTTGCAAATTTACACACTTTCCAATTGATCTTAATTCTGAAAATCTTCACCACACTCGAAACGGTGCCTGCATTTGAAAAGATATTTATTAGTGATTCGTTTTTCCGTTGGTTTCGACATAACGCCACAGAACAATTGACATTTCCAGAAAAATTCCGCTGACCAACACTAAAATAAATACCACAAAACTCAACCGTATTGAATATACATCAACTGCGTGATTTACGAGAAGGAACTTAACTGCGGATGAAAGCAAAAAGGGGAGAAAAATTATCAAGGAGTAAAAAATTCTTCTTTTAAGCTTCAGCATGGGCAGGCTCCAACCGAGCCAACCCAAAGTAAATAACATGACAAAATAGATTTCGATGACTCGAAACCGTTTCTGTTCAAACCCAAACACCATTGGTAAGTATTGACTTGTACTATGAATGACAAGTGTTTGCTGTTCACCGTTGAAATATAATTTCGCCTCACCCCGGTGAAAAGTCGTCACGATAAATTGGACGTTGTTACTTGATATAATTGGCTTGCTGAGCAAGCTGACCCTGGAACCATTCAGACCAGTCAACGGCGTTCGCACTCTGAAATTGATTCTTTCTCCCATCTGACCCAGCGTAAAATTTCGTTCGACCGGACTATTTGAAAGCGTAACGATCCGGGCAGGACCGTCCATTTTTAAATTATCCGGTTTCAGCCAGATCGCCAGCGAAAACTGATTCGTTTCCTGAATTAATTTTATTAACTCCGGACCAAAATCCACGTCTTTAATTGCACTATTTTTGATAACCAAGCAATTATCATCCGTATCAAAACCACCAACATCAGCCACATTTTTTCTGTTGATAAAATTTTCGAAATTTTGTTCAGCATTTATTCGCCCCTGGCTGAAATGATAATCCTTTATTAATCCGCTCTCAATCTGATTTTCATTTCTTTTTCTGTAACCGTTTTTATAGAGTATCTTCGCTTGTTGTCGATCGATCACACGATTGTAAATTGACAGTTTGTAAATGTTACCGTTCCATTGTCTGTCCAACGTTCTTTCATTCCCGAAAATTAACGGATATGCTGTGTTCCAGTTGGAAAAATCATTGATTAAAACCGGTGCCATAAATATCATCGTAATTATACTGATAAGAAAGAAAATCAAATATCTGTAATAGGTCGATACTTTTTTATTCAGCGAATCGAAAAAATCAAACAGGCGCTGACCATGAATCGAATATGCGAATGCAACGCCAATCGCGCTGCTGAGCGTATTGTTTAAAATATCAATCGTGGAAGTCACCCGGGGGAGGAACAGTTGCAGGAATTCAATCGAAACGCTGATAAAAAAACCAACGCCGATGCCGCTGATCAGGATTTTTTTGAACGAAAAATTTTTGCTTCTCATCATGGAACAAATGATAAAACCCACCGGAAAAAGCATCAGTAAATTGATGATTAAATCATGGATACTTGTGGTTCCGGTTAGCGCGTTTAGATAGCCATTTTGAAAAAGTAAATATTGATAAAAATAAAATTTCGAAAATCGAAACGGTGTGAGTGTAAAAAGATACAAAAAGCTCACATAAATAATGAGCAGAAATAACAACGTTCTGGTTGAACATGTATTTTTTATTAAGGATTCTCGGGATGTCATGTTGTGTTCAAAAAAGGTTGCCGGTTTAATGAAATTAACAGGACTCAATACACGCATTGTGTCAGATTAGCAAAAAATAATTTAATGGTTAAACGCCGTGGAATTTGAGAAGTTTAAAAAGGATACTTGTGGCAGTATGGCAGGCTGCAAAAAAAACGAGCAGCAACACGAGTAGCATCGCAAGCAACTATACAAGAGCAACTCAAGCAACAACACCGGCAGCAACACCGGCAGCAACACAGTTGCTGCACTCCAAAAAATACACTCCAAAAAAACCATTTCCAAAAAAAGATACTATAAAAAAAGCCGTTGAGGAGGAAAAATCCTCCCCACGGCTCTTGTTACATCACTTACCCTTAGTATAAAATTAATTAACGCAACAACATCATCTTCATTGTCTTTGAATAATCGCCGACTTCGAGACGATAGAAATATACACCACTGGTTAAGTTGCTGGCGTCAAAGGTCACTTTGTAAGTATTAGCGACCTGACGTTCGTTCACGATTTCAGCAACTTTTTGTCCCAGCACATTGTAAACCGCCAGTTTAACCATGCCCGGTTTCGAGATACTGTAGGTGATTCTGGTTTC
The DNA here is from genome assembly GCA_964472785.1 of uncultured Cytophagia bacterium. GTDB lineage: Bacteria > Zhuqueibacterota > Zhuqueibacteria > Thermofontimicrobiales > Thermofontimicrobiaceae > CAYYMH01. The sequence continues at coordinate 10,434 of CAYYMH010000038.1, forward strand.
CGGGTTGAACGGGTTCGGGTAGTTCTGGCTCAAGTTGTATTTTGCAGCAACGCCCGGCTGTACGTTATCTTCGACATCAGATGTAACGCCAGCCCATCTCAGGAAGTTACCAACAACACTGGACACATTCGGTTCTGTCCACCAGTAACCCGGTCCGGCGTATGAAGCTAAGGGACCAGTATCCAGACAGAGTTGATCGAAACCAAGGAAAGCACCGTGGTAGCTGCCTTCTTGTTTATGAACACCCATGGTTCGTCCCATTGCTGAATCGGTGAAACTTACAACAGCGCCTTCACCAGCCTGAACAGCATCTGACCAGTTGGTCCAACCTAATTCGTATGAAGTATTAATATAGAGCTGTAAACTGTCACCTAAGAAATCATACAGGTCGCCGGAAAGCGGATCGCCTTCAACCGGGTTAACTGCAAGCGGATCAGCGCCGATATCATGACCGTCACCACCGAGATAGCCGATTCCCAGGTACATGTTGTGCCAATCGTCTGCCGCAAAAGTAGTATCATCTTCTGCTGACCATCCGCCTAACAAGGCTCCGGCGTATTCCTGTGAGGAATAGAACATGTTTTTCGCACCTGAAGCAAACCAGGGGCCCAAAACAGCATCATTTACAGCAGGATCAGTTGCCGGTGAGTAGGCATCGATCTGAACCATGTTATCGTACATATTGATCAGTTCAGCGTTCAATGCACCATCTTCCAAACCAACCCATACGTCGTACGGATATTTGTTGCCGCCATCATCCAACCAGAGGTTGTCATAATAGGGTGACAAAATCCATGACGGATAAGAGGTGCCATCATCATTATAGAATACCAGAATATCATTTTCTTTGGCAAAATATCCATATGATGTTGTACCTGATTCACCCACTAATCCGGCAAAGTCAGTTGCACTGAACTTAAATGTGACAACATCACCCGGAGTCAAAATACCGGCAGGAATTACGCCTTCCCAGATGCCATCTTCCGCGGTTCCGGATGCTAATGTTGCCGCGACATCTGTCCAGTCCGCAGCGTCATTGACTTTGTAATGCATTGTCACTGTTTCTGCGCCTGCTTGATTCGGATCATTCGCATCGATATCAGAAACACTACAGGTTACTGTTCGAGCAGCATCATCCAGCACAGTACCATAACTACCGGTTATCGCTAAGTTCGGCGGTGTGTTTTCATAAAATTCAACCACGGCGTAAACTTCCCAGCCATAATGTCTGATATACCAGCCACCTTCAGCTCCTGGACCTCCTGCTCCTTCAGGGATGTGCGGATAGCATTTCAATCCGTACCATTGAGGCATGCCAGTTGCATCACCGGATCGCCATCGGATAAAAACGCCGGGATCACCAACCGGAACCATTACAGCCCAGAAAGAGTCGCGACCGACATCGGGTTCCAGTCCCAGAAAGATCATGTCAGTGAAAACCCATTCGTGAGTTGCGGTAATCGTCACCGGGAAATCACCCCACAACGGCAGATTACCGGGTTCCCAATTAAGCGGATAAACACCCCATGAACTGGAAGAAAAGACATTGGTTTCATAGAAAGCGCCAATCCAGCCAACACCATCAACGCTATCAGCAGGATGGTTTTCCAGTGCATAATTTGATTTTGCTAATGATAAATTAACGGTATGGCATTCACCATCGCCGTCATCAATATCGGAAAAGATCATACCGATTGATTTGACGATCAGAGCTGCCGGGGGTTTGAAGTAACTTGCCATGGTATCTCCCTGGCCAGCACCAAAACGAACCGTATATTCGATCGGTGTTTTGATGGTGTCAACAATACCGTTTGTTTTCGCAAGCATCAGGTCTCTGACAGTAATTTCGTTTGCCTTTAATGCTTGATATTCTTTCTTGCTGATTGGCAGAACTTCGCTGTCTTGACCATGCTTTGTTGGCAGCATGATGCCTAATTGACCTTTGTCAACCTTGGCAACGAGCCCTGTAGCCATAAAAGCAACAAGGATAAAAACTACTAACAAGGTCTTGTGTTTCATAAATTCCGTCCTCCATTTAATTTTGGATTCACTTTTGGATAAGGGTAAGTCATATCTAATAAAGAATTAAAGACTGTAATTTTGAGTGCCTTATTCACCTCCTTTCGAGATAATTGATCGTAAAAGTGAATTAGGTAAGTGATGAATATACATGACTATTAATCTAAAAAATTTATTTTTAAATTGCAACAAAAAATTACACTATTTTAAAGAAATGTTAAAAAAAATATGAGCATGACTAAATGACAATTTGTGTGCCATTGGCATAGACGACATGTTTTACGGTTTTTAACCAGTTATTTTTAATTATGTTAATGGTCTTGTTAAAAATTTTCATCTATAAAAGCTGTGCAAGCGAATACACAGACTAATGCAGTGAATTGCATCCTGTTATTTTTCACGGCAACGGCGCAGAGAGCGCAAAGAAAAAAATGAACACTCTATAGTCAAGGTGTATCAGAAGGGTTTGCTATCAAGTTTAATGTCATTCGGGGCTTGTCCCGGAATCTCATAACAATTATTTAAATAGAAGATTCCTTCATCCGCAGAAATGACAGTAAAACCTGCTTTTGATACACCCCTGTCAAGTAAAACAAATATTTAACGCCAAAAAGCGACTATCCATCGGGTGCAATTCCGAAAAGTTGGTATTTTGGGATATGAGTAAGAAAAATATAAACTGCTGAAGCAGTTAATTAGTTATTTTTTCATCTGTTATCATTTCATCTGTTAACACCCAGATAAATCTGGGTGTTAATTCAACTTTTTTGTTGAACGATCACCCCGATTCATCGGGGTGGAATTGTTACAAAACAGGATGTTAGAAACCGTTTCAATGGTTTACCAATTATATGGAATTGCACCCCTATCCATCCAGCGCCGGATCTATAATGATTTTGCCCCCATTGCCGGTATCTTTTCCTTCCATGACGTCTTTTAAATCCGCTAAAGGTTTAACGCCAGCGATCAGCTCTTTAACTCTTATTTTGCCGGTCTCCAATAAACGCACCGCTCTCGACTGAGTAAACGGATTGACAAAGGACGATTTTATCGTTAATTCGTTTTTGAACACGTCAAACGGTTTCAACGGTATTTCACAATCCGGCGGCGTCAGTCCGAACATGAGTACGGTTCCGCCGCGGCACGTTGCCTGAACTGCTTGCAACATGGTTTCTCCGATACCGACACATTCAATGGCAACATCGACGCCCTCGCCGGTCAGTTGTCTGATTTCGCTCTGCAGTTTTTGGGTGCTCGGATTGATCAGATAATCCGCGCCAAAGGAACGCGCCAGCTCCCATTTTATCGTTTCCGGTTCACTGACGATAATTTCAGCAGCGCCGGCATGTTGCGCTAATTGCACCATTATCAAACCGATCGTACCTCCGCCGATAATGAGCACGCGATCCCCGCTTTTGATTCCTGCCAAATCAATCCCATGCAAACAACAGGCAAGCGGTTCGCTCAATGCACCCTCCTCAAAGCTCACATGATCGGCTAACGGGTAAAGCTGATTTTCAGGGACAATGGTAAATTCAGCAAACCCGCCATGCTGGGTTACACCAACAGCGCGTAAATTTTGACAGAGATGGGTTTTTCCTGCTTTACAATAGTAACAGCCGCCGCAGAAAATATTCGGATCAACACTCACTCTGTCACCGATCCGAACATGCCGGACATCCATCGCTAATTCCACGACTTCGCCTGCGATTTCATGCCCCAGTATCACCGGCGGATTCACTGCTGCTGAACTTTTTGCACCCTCGTAAACATGGACATCTGTACCACAGACACCGCAAGCATGGACTTTGAGCAACACTTCGCCCGGATTCAATGCGCTGAGTTCAATATCTTCAACGCGGATGTCACCTTTTCCGTAGAATAAAGCTGCTTTCATTCAGTTTTTTACATCAACCTAATTTTTTTCATAATTTTCTTGAGCGATCTGCCAAAGCGAACCGGTTTGATTTGTAAGCGCCGATCGTCTTCTTCACCCACACTCTCGGTTTCAATCCCCTGAAAATCCTGGAGATAATTGTGAATCACATAGCGTTCGTAACCCGAAAGGCGCGGAAAGGTATAGATCTCACCGGTTTCTAAAACATGATCAGCCTTTGCTTTGGCTTCGCGTTTTAGATTACCGACCGGAAATACCTTTAAAACAAACGTGCTGTTGCGACGGTAGGTTTTTGTTTCAAAATCCTCCTTATCATCAAAAAAACTATGAATTCTTTTTCTCTCATAACTGTTCAGCGAATCGATACTCACCGGATTGAGTGAATCGCGCAATTGTTTTTGTGCATCTATCAAAATGCGATCGATTTTACTCATTCGATTTCTGGGATGGTTTTCTGATCCCTTTTCCCGCGAATTTTTCTTTTGGTAATCTTTATTCATGCCTTCATCACTCTATTTTTTTATTCTTTAATCTGTCAATTAGCAATTGATGTATGTTATTAAAACTACCGTTACTCATGATCAAAATATGATCTTTTGGCTTTGCTTCACTTACCATAAAATTTACAATCTCATCCACATCCGGAATGTAAAATGCCTGTGTGCTTCTCTGATTTATCTTTTCCACTAACGATTCAACGGACAGCCGCTGGTCTGCCTTGATTTTTTGCGGAAGGTGGAGCGCTGAAATAATTGCCACATCCGCATCATCAAAAGCAACCGTGTACTGGTCTTCCATACTTTTGCGTTTCGCCGTTGACGTTCTCGGTTCATAAACCGCCCAAATTTTACTGTCAGGATAGCGGCAGCGCAGCGCATTGACGGTTGATTTTACCTTTACCGGATGATGGGCAAAATCGTCATAAATGGTAACACCATTGACAACCGCCTTCACCTCAAGCCGTTTAACAATATTCTCGAATTTGGGCAGTGCCTGCCGGATGTGCTCTGCTGTGGCGCCATAAAAATCAGCGGCGCCGACTGCTGCCAGAACGTTGCGAATATTGTGGTAACCGGACAGTGTTGTTGATATGCGGCTGAACAATTTTCCCTGTTTCAAAATATCGAACCGGGTTTCGTCCGTCGAAAACTGAATATTATCGGCTGACCAAAAAGCTGTTCTGTCCAATCCAAAAGTCTGAACCGTTGAAAAAGCGCGCCGGGACAATTCCAAAACCAGGCCATCTTCATGATTGGCCAATAGCAAACCGTTTCTGGGAACCAAATTGATCAACCGCTGAAACGCCAGCTTGATCTGGTCTAAATTGTCATAAATATCGGCATGGTCGAATTCGATATTATTAACAATCAATGTCTCGGGAAGGTAGTGAAAAAATTTGGCTGCTTTATCAAAAAACGCTGTATCGTATTCATCACCTTCCACAACGAAAATATCCCCTTTTCCCAACATGAAACCCTGATTGAAATTTTTAGGGATACCGCCGATCATAAATCCCGGATTTTTATTAGCAGACCACAACAGCCAGGCAATGAGTGAACTGGTGGTGGTTTTACCATGAGTTCCGCTGACCACAATGTTTCTTTTCTCCTGGAGAAAAAATTGCTTAAGCGTTTCCGCAGAAGAAGAATAAGGAATTTTTTGCTCCAGCACCACTTCCACCTCGGGATTCCCGCGCGACATTGCATTACCGATAATCACCAAATCCGGTTTCGGCGACAGGTGCTTTTCGTTAAAACCGCTAACCACTTTAATGCCCTGATCCGTCAAAAAAGTGCTCATCGGTGGGTACACGTTTTCGTCCGATCCGCTGACCTGGTACCCTTTGGATTTCAGCATAGCTGCCAGAGATCCCATGGCAGTACCGCAAATGCCGATCATGTAAATATTTTTAATCTGCTGATCGTTCATAGCTATTTTTCCGGTTCGTAATTCGCCACAATATCGACCAGATCCTGTTCGATGGTCTCCATGGGCGTCTCGATAATTCGACCAATTTCCTGATCATTATGAATAACGACAAATGTCGGAACATATTCAATTTCATATTTTTCAGCTATGCCGGAAGAATCCCGTTTCGACCGGTCCACCGCTAATAATTGGAACTGAAAATTTTCGTTATCAACCTCGTCCATGACTTTGAGAAACCGGGGAACTTCTCTGCGGCTATCAGGACACCAGGTACCCAAAATCGTGAGGATGTTTAGCCGGAAAGCGACGTTTTTTAATTGTTGAACTGCCATTGAATCCGGTTGGTAATTTTCTTTTTCCTCATTCAGGGATGGAATGCTGTCAAATAATTCCGCCTCATCGATCCATCCGGTTAATGTGGGGATCGTTGCCGGAACTTCAGTTTTTTCTTTGTTTTTGCAAAACATAAAAGCAGAAATAAATCCAAAAAGCAAAATGAATAAACATATTTCTCTTCTCATACAGGCCACCTTTTGTTACTTTTTTATTCGGCATTGTTAGTAAAACAACAAAGAAGCGAATAGTGATTTCAATTTAGAAAATAGAAGGTTCTCCGCTTTTTTCTTTTGAGCTTTCGTCTCCTTTACTTCATCGTTTGAATTATTATTTTCTGACACAATCTGGTTGTACTCGAATAAATATTGCCGGTCATTTTCACCAATGTTCCGAATAAATGTTTTCAAAAAATTTTTAACATACAGTTCCGGTAAAAATTCAAAATTTCCTTGTTCCATCTGCTTCAAAAAGTTCACGTTGATTTTGGTTTTATCCGCTATTGATTCTAAAGTAATTTTCTTTTCAACTCTCGCCTTTGCTAATTTTTTCCCCAGGTTGATTGCTTGTTCTGATTTCACTTTCTCCCTCCTTCACCCCCCCGAAGACTCATGTGTAAACTTTATTAATCATGCGATCTTAAGTTTTGATGCAATTCATTGATTTTGAGTTTTAATGGTTAATGTTATCACACTCTATTATTGAACGCATTTTCTTTACCAAAAAGACGCCAAGACTCAAAGTTACACAAAGAAATATATCTCTAAAATATTCTAACAGTCTTTTCTGCTTTTATTTGTGTTTTCGAGGCTTCGTGGCTTAACAGTAACTAAATCTTTATTTTAAGAGCCTGATAGATCATGATTTAAATCATTGTTTTCTGAAGTGAAGGCCTAATCATGTTAATTTTTTTCCGGTTTCTCCGCCATAATTTCTAATAACATCATGTACAATTTATTAATCGGCAATCCCATAACATTGTAATAGCAACCACTAATACGATCCACAAAAACAGCAGCGTCATCCTGAATGCCGTATGAACCGGCTTTATCATAAGGTTTGTTCAAACGAATATATTTTTCTATTTCCCACGAGCGGATTTTTCTGAATTTCACTTCGGTTACAGCAAAATCAGATCGAACAACAATCCCGGGCTTTTTGATGACGGTGATTCCCGAATAGACCTGATGGAGCTTATTACTCAACTGTCGGAGCATTGCTGAGCTTTGCTCATGATGATCTGGCTTGCCCAAAACCATTCCGTCAAGCACAACTACCGAATCGGCACCAATAACGACCGCGTTTTCATAATTTTGCGCTACCTTGTCCGCTTTTCGATACGATAGATCGACGACTAACTCCGCCGGATTGTTATTATTTTCAGTTTTTTCTTCAATATCACTGACCTGAACTTCAAAATGTGTAATGACTTTTTTTAATAATTCGACACGCCTTGGTGATTTTGATGCGAGTATAATTGATTTATTTTTTGTATCAATCAGTGGCATAAATTATGGTTTCAGGTTTTATGATGGCTCCGGTCGATACTTCGTTGTTAAAAAATAACAGCTAAACTACACGCTAATGAATCGTTTGATCTTTTTAAGCTAACAGGTGTTATATTATATAAATATTATTTATTAAAAAATCAAGTGAAAATTCATCCCATAATCACCGAAAAAAGTTTTGTATTATGTTAAATTGGACTTTGATTGAATCGCTAATCGTTTCATGATTTAATCATTTTTAAAGTAGTATCTCAACGAAACCCCAACCGACAGGTAATAATCCTTTCGGGAAAACACTTTGTCCGGCGTCTCTTCAACATTAGGGGATGTTAGACTTCTTCCTTTTGTATTTAATAATAGAAAATTAGTGATTAGACCGACTAATACATTTTCCCCGAAAGCATCGGTATATACTCCACCCTCTACTAATGCTCCATGACCATGTCTTTTTCTGGAAGGTATTAATTCAGGATACGAACCTGATAAACTCGTTATGAACCAGTAGTAAGCCACACCACTTCTTATATAAGCTTCTAGTTGTTCTTGAATTTGATAACGATAACGAGTGGTCAAAAGAATTCCATAAACATTAACTTTTTCTTGTTCCAATCTATAACTATTATCGTGGTAATCAAAATAAGAAATCCATTCAGGATCTTGCGGAGAAGAATTACCAAAATCAAACGATAGGTGAACCGGTTCCCAGTTCCGTGTCAGTTGATAACCAACACCCCCGCGCAGAGAAAAACCAGAACTAACATCATTACGCGTCGCACTCAATGGAATCCGCAAACCAAACATAAACTCAGTGGAAAACCGCTCCGGATTGACAAATGTGGTTGAATCACCCATCACCACCGAATTTGTGAGAATAAAAATAACAAACAATAAATATATCGAATTTTTCATTTTTACTCCCAATAGTCATGGAATAAATATCTTCGAATTATTATAATATAGTATTAACTTTAAAGAATAGCAAGGAAAAAATAATTGTCGCTTCTGCCCTTGAGTTTTTGAAAAAGCATTCCTTGTTTATAAATTTCGCGTCACTATGTTTATTGTTTGGTAATTAAACTGCTCCAAAAAAGAAAAAACCAGACCCACAAAATCGTGAATCTGGCTCAGTCTGAAAACCAGCTTTTTATCTAATTTAACCACATTCGGAATACCCGCAAGAACGGCACACTGAACATCCGCTTTCGTATTCGATCTGTCCGCCACATTCGGGACAAGCGCCAGCGCCTTCATGGATGTTTAATTCCTGTTCCTTCATATTGATATATTTGCTAATTGCTTTTGCCAGTGCATCAGCACAGGAATTGACTCGATCCGAACCAAAGCCAGCCGGTTTATGACAGTTAATACCAATCAGCTCTTTTATCACTTCCTCTGCTTTGACACCACTGCGCCATGCAAGTGAAATCAGACGACCGATCGCTTCAGACTGACTGGCCGCACACACCCCGGCTTTGCCAATGGTACTGAATAATTCAAAGGGTCCGTTTTCATCTTCATTGATAGTCACGTACATCGATCCGCAGCCCGTTTTCACCCGAATTGTTTCACCGTTCAAAATAGTCGGTCGTTTGCGTTTATACGGTTTTAGTTGATCCGCACTTCCCAATTCCTTTTTCGTTTCTTTGCCCTTATTTAAAACCTGAATCTCCCGGCTCCCGTCACGATAGATGGTCACGCCTTTGCAGTTCAAGTCGTAAGCCATTTCATACACGCTGCGGACATCATCAACTGTGGCTTCGCGGGAAAAATTTACCGTTTTGGAAACCGCATTGTCCGTATGTTTCTGGAATGCCGCCTGCATGCGAATATGCCACTCGGGGGTGATATCATGGGATGTTACAAAGAGCTTTTTTATTTGATCCGGAATATCGTCAAAATCCTGAATGCTCCCTTTTTTGGCGACACGTTCCATCAGCTCTTCGCTGTAAAAACCGTCAGCTCTGGCTGTTTGTTCAAAAAGCGGATTCACTTCCAACAACTTGTCATTATCCATCACATGCCGCCAAAAACTCAACGCAAAATGCGGCTCAATACCGGAAGAGCAGCCAGCAATAATGCTGATCGTTCCCGTCGGTGCAATGGTCGTACGCGTGGCATTTCTGAATTGTGAATTTTTTTCAGCGTAAATACTTTTTTCAAAATTGGGAAAAACACCTCTTTTTTCTGCCAATTCCTCTGACATTTTATCCGCCTCTTCTGAAATGAATTTCATTAATCCCTGTGCGGTTTGGATTGCCTCTTCGGAATTGTACGGGATACCCAACTGAATTAACATGTCAGCAAAACCCATAATTCCCAGTCCAATTTTTCGATTCCCTGTTGTCATTTGCTCAATTTGTGGTAAAGGGAATTTGTTTTTATCAATCACATTATCTAAAAAATGGATCGCTGTGCGAATCGTCTTTCTCAATTTCGGAAAATCAATTTCACCATGTGAAACCATTTTCGAAAGATTAATCGAACCCAGGTTACAACTTTCATAGGGTAAAAGTGGCTGCTCGCCACAAGGATTTGTGCTTTCAATTTGGCCCAGCTCCGGTGTCGGATTATCCGCATTCATTCGATCCAGAAAAACGATACCGGGATCGCCATTTTTCCATGCCAAATTGATTATTTGATCAAACACTTCACGTGCTTTCAAGCGACCGGCAGGCAACTGATTTCGTGGGTTGATGAGATCGTATTCCTCATTATCTCGCAACGCCTGCATAAATTCTTCAGAAACGCCAACAGAAATATTAAAGTTGTTCAGCTTTTCGTTATCTTCTTTGCACGTAATAAATTCCATGATGTCAGGATGATCTACCCGCAGTATCGCCATGTTGGCACCGCGTCGCGTTCCGCCTTGTTTAATGGCTTCAGTCGCGGAATCAAAAACGTTCATAAAAGAAATCGGTCCGCTGGAAACGCCTTTTGTTGACTGCACAAGATCAGTTTTTGGGCGAATTTTGGAGAAAGCAAAGCCTGTTCCTCCGCCGCTTTTATGAATAAGCGCTGTGTTTTTAATCGTCTCGAAAATACTTTCCATTGAATCTTCAATCGGTAAAACAAAACATGCAGACAACTGTCCCAGCTTACGACCTGCATTCATCATTGTCGGTGAATTCGGAATAAATTCCAAACTTGCCATCACATCATAAAACGCGTCTTCGACTTTTTCAATATCTGCATTTTGATCATAATTTCTATCAGCAGAAGCGATAAATTTGGCAATGCGCTGAAACATTTTTTCCGGTGTCTCGATTATCTTACCGGCTTCATCTTTAAACAAATACCTTCTTTCCAAAACTGTAAGCGCATTTTGGCTCAGTTGTACTTTTGTTTTGAATCGGTTTTCATTATCATCTTTATCTTGGGTTTCCATTTCGTCTGATGCGGCGGTTTCGGATTTTTTCTTATCTTCTGATGGTTGTGTCTTCTCTTTAGCTGTGGAAATATCGTTTGGTACTGAAAAATTACTAAATAAATTCATGGTTCTCGAATCTTTGTTAGCAGTGGCAGACATGCTTTACCCCTCTTCCTTGCTATTTATTAAAGCTTTTGACGATTTAGGCATCTTTTGTTTGCTGATATGCGAAATATAATATACAATTCTAAATTGTAATTGTCAAGAGAAAAATAAAAAAAATATCTATATTTAGTGTCTCATATAATAAATGATACAATATATGGTATATAAAGCGCTCTGTGCCTAAACCAATAAAATACTGATGTTTTTAAGCTTGAATCCGAAAAATTTCTTGACTTGTTATTAAATAATATTTATATTCTTTTTTGTAAAATAAACATTCTCCGCATTTTTGTCTCTGTTTAAATTACTTTTTATAGACCAAAAACGTTAAAACACGACTTTGGTGTGGTCACTTAAGATTATGTTATTCAAAGCTTTATTAACTTCGTCTTTAACTCTGTTAATGCTATTGGTAGTGAGGAGAACAGAAATATTTTGTCATCAGCGTCAGATACATTTTATATTAACAAAACACTTGAATTGGCAAAAAAGGGAATCGGAAATGTTAATCCGAACCCTTTAGTCGGCGCCATTGTCGTAAAAAATAACAGCATAATCGGCACAGGCTATCACGAGTGTTTTGGAAAAGAACACGCCGAAATCAATGCACTGAATGCCACCGGCGAAAAAGCTCGCGGCGCAACACTTTATGTCAATCTTGAGCCCTGCTGCCACTACGGAAAGACACCTCCCTGCACTGACGCGATTATCAAAGCCGGCATCAAGCGTGTCGTAATCGGCATGGTTGACCCAAATCCTTTGGTTAATCAGCAGGGCATTAAAGCACTACAGGAGCGCGGCATTGATGTAACTTTCAACGTCGAAAAAGAAAAATGCGAGGCGCTTAATCGCGTGTTCATCAAATATATCAAAACGAAATTACCCTTTGTCACGCTAAAAATTGCCCAGTCCATTGACGGACGAATTGCCACGGAAACTGGTCATTCTCAATGGATCACTTCCGAGCTTGCCCGAAAAGAAGCGCATCGTCTCCGCGCTGAAAACGATGCGGTAATCGTCGGTATCAAGACAGTTATCACGGATGATCCGCAATTGACTGTTCGATTGGTCAAAGGCAACAATCCGGTACGTATTGTATTAGACAGTTACCTAAAAATTCCTTTATCGAGTCGAATTCTTAACGATAGCTTTGTTCATCAGACAATTATTGCAACCACCTCAAATGACGAAAATAAAACAGACATCATTCGACAACGCGGCGCACATGTGTGGCAGTTAGAAAAAAATGAAAACGGCAAGGTGTCTATCGCTGCTTTAATTTCTAAAATAGGACACGCGCGGTTGAGTGCGGTGATGGTCGAAGGCGGTTCGCAGATCAACACATCTTTTCTGAAAGCTAAAATGCTGGACCGGATTGTGTTTGCTATCGCTCCGAAAATTCTTGGTTCGGGTATTAACGCCATCGGTGATTTGGGTGTAAGATCAGTTGATGAAAGCCATACGCTTAATAACATTGAAATCAAACAGTTGGGGACAGACTTTTTGATTTATGGTGATGTGAAATATCATAAAGTTAATTCAAATATTTAAACAATCATTAAAACAATAAAAGCTATGTTTACCGGAATTATCGAAGAAATCGGTTACATTAATAAAATCGTCCCCCAAGGAGCAGGGAAACGCTTTGAAATATCGGCACAAAAAATTCTTTCAGATCTCAAAGTTGATCAAAGCGTGTCGGTCAATGGTGTGTGTTTAACTGTTGTAAAGACTGGTCAGGATTCATTTCACGCTGATGCTGTCGCTGAAACGCTGAAAAAAAGCACTCTCAACTCATTGAAAGTGAAAAGCGCGGTGAACCTGGAGCGTGCACTTCAACTCAAAGACCGGCTTGGAGGGCATCTCGTACAGGGACATGTGGACGGCGTCGGACAGATTAAGAGATTTCTCAAAGAACCGGGTCAGACAACATTAACCGTTCGAATACCCGATCCACTGGAAAAATATTGTATTAACAAAGGGTCTGTCGCCATTGATGGTGTTAGTTTGACAATTGCCCAAAAAAATGGATCAGAACTAACTGTCGCAATGATTCCCCATACACTATCACAAACCATTTTTCAATTCAGCCAACTAAATGATCGGGTTAATATCGAGGTGGATTTTCTGGCAAAGTATCTTGAACAGTTTCTGTATCAGAAAAACAGTGAAACAAAAATTACACCCACATGGTTAAAACAGCATGGATTTTAAAACATTGAATATTTTATGGATTAAATGATTAAGCGATAGAGATAAATTATGAATAAGTTCAACAAAATTGAAGATGCAATTGAAGATTACCGCGCAGGAAAGATTTTGATCGTTGTCGATGATGAAGATCGTGAAAACGAAGGTGATTTCATTATGGCAGCAAAAAAAGTAACCCCAGAGGCTATCAATTTTATGGCGAAATACGGGCGTGGGTTGATTTGTGTGCCATTAATACAAAAACGGTTAATGGAATTGGAACTGGGCTCAATGGTGGAAAAAAACACAGCGCTTCACGGCACTCAGTTCACGGTTTCTGTGGACGCCGCTCGCAACATCTCCACCGGTATTTCAGCCCAAGATCGCGCCGAAACCATCATGTTGCTGGTTGATCCGCTTACCAAACCGATTGACCTCGCCCGACCGGGGCACATTTTCCCGATCAAAGCAGAAAAGGGCGGCGTTTTAAGCCGGGCTGGCCATACCGAAGCTGCGGTCGATTTGGCCCGGTTATCCGGATTGTATCCGGCTGGTGTTTTGTGTGAAATTATGGACGAAGACGGAACCATGGCGCGTGTTCCTCAATTAATGAAAATCGCCGCGAAACATCGAATGAAAATTATCACGATACGGGACTTGATAGAATATCGCCGTTTAACAGAAAAGTTAGTCACACGCAAAGCCGTGACCAATTTTCCGTCAAAATTCGGGAAATTTAAATTATACTTATATGAAAGCGCTATTGATGATCATCATCATTTAGCGATTGTAAAAGGTGATTTGGATGGTGACGCACCGGTCATCGTTCGGGTTCACTCTCAATGTCTGACCGGCGACATCCTGGGCTCGTTGCGATGCGATTGTCAGGATCAGCTTTACTACGCGCTGAATACGATTGAAAAAGCGGGACGAGGTGTCGTTCTTTACATGCGTCAGGAAGGACGCGGAATCGGGCTGGCAAATAAGATTTTAGCTTATCAACTTCAGGATAACGGCCGGGATACGGTCGAGGCAAACGAGGAATTAGGATTTCAGGCGGATTTAAGAGATTACGGAATCGGCGCCCAAATTTTGGTCGATCTGGGTGTCAAGAAAATTCGTTTGTTAACCAACAATCCGAAAAAGATTGTCGGGCTCAAAGGTTACGGGCTGGACATTATCGAACGAATTCCAATAGAAATTGAGCCCAATCCGTTAAACGCGCATTATCTGGAGACGAAACGCGACAAATTAGGTCATTTGATTCTGAATGACAAATCGCTAATCAAAGATAAAGAAAAATGATCTGTTGGTAAAAATTAAATTGGAGGATTTATGCCAAAGCAAATTCAGGGCAAAATACTGGGAAGAGGTAAAAAATTTGGGATTGTGGTCAGCCGTTTCAATGAGTTTATTTCTGGCAAACTGCTCGAGGGAGCGCTTGATTGCTTTCATCGGCATGAAGTAAAAGACGATGATATTGACATTGCCTGGGTGCCGGGTTCCTTTGAGATTCCTTTAGCTGCCCAAAAAATGGCACAGGCTCAGAAATACGATGCGGTGTTATGTCTCGGGGCAGTAATCCGTGGTGACACGCCACACTTTGAATTCATTGCGGCAGAAGTAACCAAAGGTGTTGCGCAAGTCAATCTCCAAACCGGTGTACCCACAGTTTTTGGTGTGATTACCACAGATACACTGGAGCAAGCCATCGAGCGTGCAGGCACAAAAGCAGGAAATAAGGGCTGGGATGCCGCAATGACAGGAATGGAAATGGCAGAGTTATTAAAGGAAATTTAATTGCTTTTAATTCATCTAATATTCATCGGACAACGGTTAAAATATATGTTGAAAAAATATTTTTTTACATCCTTGTTTCTGCTGGTTGCAGCATCGACAGCTCTTTTCGCAAAAGTGGGAGACTGGATTACATTCACCAATCAGGGCGACATCAGAGATATTATTGTTCAGGGAGATACCCTTTGGTGTGCAACCAACGGTGGGGTGTTTCGTTATGATTTCGTCATTGACCAGTATGAGCAATTTAATAACACCAACGGATTATCATCCAATGATGCTCAGGCGATTGAAGTTGATCAACATGGAAATATTTGGGTCGCTTTCTCCGACGGCTGGATCAATTGCCTGAAAGTTGGATCAGATAGTTGGGATTTTATTTTCGATTATCGCGGCCATGCTATTTATGATCTAAAAACAATCGGTGATTCATTGCTGGTTGCATTAGATATTGGTGTAAGTCTTTACGACATTCAGCGTAAAGAAGTGAAAGAAACTTATAAAAATTTAGGTTGGGCCCTGCCGGTAGAGATTGACGTTACCAATATCACCGTTGACGGTCGGGATATCTGGGCTGCAACCGATTTTGGTATTGCGAAAACAAACTTCGACTTAGCAAATTTGATGGCGCCGGAAAGTTGGACTAATTACACATCATCCTCTGGACTACCGAGTAATCAAGTTAATGTTATTATCTCTCATCACGATTCAATTTTTGCCGGCACCGCTAACGGAATCGCCGTATTAGCAGAAGGTGCCTGGACAAATGTCAGTGAAGGCCTCTCCGCAACGAACATCACGGACATGCTGAGCCAAAATGACAAACTCTACGCGCTGTCCAAAAACAAACTTTGCCTCTGGAATAGAGCAGAACAAAAATGGCAGCAAATCGGAACAGGCCTGGTGAATCTGTCTTGTCTTGCCATCTCTTCGGTTGAGGGCACAATATGGATCGGCCGAAACAGGAGTTGGGCAGCCAGCGGATTTGCCAAACTAACGGAGGAAAATCAGTGGGAAACCTTCACTCCGCCCGGGCCTCCTTCAAATGAGATTAACTGTTTGGCTGTGGACAAAAATCAAATTCTGTGGTGTGGCTCCAATGATAATGGTATTTTAAAATATGACGGTCAAACCTGGTCGCAAATAACGAAACAGGAAGGTCTGCTCACCAACCGGATCGATGCGGTTACCGTTGACAATCAAAACAGAAAATGGTTCGCTACGCCGGGAGGAGGCGCTATTTTAATTGATGATAATGAAAACATATCTATTTTTCACAATCAATATCTGTCCGGTGCCACAGGAGCCACCGATTATGTTGTCGTCACGGATATCGAAGTTGACCGGTATAATAACGTCTGGATGTTAAATTTAGCAGCAGCCAACAACAAAGTCGTCGCCGTATATTCTGCTCAACTTGAATGGCAATATTTTACAATTCAGGAAGGGATTTTCAGCTCGGCGGTTCGTGCGATAGATTTTGATAATTATGACCGGGCATGGATTGGCAGCGATGGCGGGCTGAATGTCATTGATTATGGACATACGCTCATGTACAAAGCGGATGATGATTATTCCGGCACACTAACGACAGCCGACGGACTTATCAGCAATCAAATTAAAGACGTAGCAATTGACCACGATAATATCGTATGGATAGCAACCGACGGAGGATTGAACTACTGGGCGCAAGGTGCTGTTTATGAACAATACGGGCTTGTGAGCAATTCCATCAATGCCATTGAAATCGATATTCGAAATAATAAATGGTTTGGCACATCAGCCGGAGTCAGTATGTTGGCTCATGACGGTTATACCTGGACTCACTACAGCACCGATGATAGTCCACTGGTCAGCGACAATGTCACATCGTTCGGTTTTGAAGAGAAAACAGGGAAAGTCTATATCGGGACGACCAATGGCATTTCTTGTTTGCTGACGCCCTTTTCAAGCCCTCGTGAAGATTTGAGCCAGGTCACGGCCGGCCCTAACCCCTTTATTAGCAATAATGGGCAAAACTTTGCTATCTCCAACCTGGCAGATGACGTATCGATCAAATTCATGACAGAAAACGGGATGGTCGTTCGTGAAATTTCCAAAGATGATATTTTGGGATCACAGGCATATTGGGACGGGAAAAATAACAATGGTGCATTTATCGCCAGCGGTATCTATCTTTATGTCATTTATAATGAAGAATCAGGGATGAATCGCGTTGGTAAAGTTGCCGTGATACGTTGATTTATGATTGCCTCAGAGGTTGAAAACACAATGAGCTATTAAGTGAATTATTAGCCAATTCTGATTCAATCAAATTAGTATTTTTAATAAACTGAAGTTTCGAATTGTATTCAAACAAGGTTTTTTAATTATCTCTTCGAGTCTTTGAGCCATCGCGGCAATATAATGTTTAAAGAATATAATCTTTCTCAATTCATTTTTCAATAAATCAAATATGCTCAAAAATCTTCACATCCAGAATTTTGCTCTCATCGACAAACTCAGTGTGGAATTCAAACCTGGCTTGAACATTATTACCGGCGAAACAGGAGCCGGAAAATCCATCATTATTGACGCACTGGGAACTTCAATCGGGGAAAAAATTCCTGTTGATGCTTTGAGAAAAGGCGCATCCAAAGCAATCGCTGAATGCGTTTTTGAAATTGATAAATTAGCTGAACTTACCACTTATCTCGAAAATTCCGAAATCGATCATCCGGACAATCTGTTGATACTGCGCAAAGAATTATCCGAAGGCGGACGTAACCGGGCATTTGTAAATGACTCTCCAACACCAAACGCGAATTTACAAGAGATCGGTGACTTGCTCGTCGATTTGCATGGGCAGCACGAACATCAGTCCCTCCTCAAAACCCGGCTTCACATTCAGTATCTGGATGATTTTGGCGGTTACGATCAAATTTTGTCCGAAGTCAATAAAAATTATCACAAATATATCAA
Organism: uncultured Cytophagia bacterium; assembly: GCA_964472785.1. Taxonomy (GTDB): domain Bacteria; phylum Zhuqueibacterota; class Zhuqueibacteria; order Thermofontimicrobiales; family Thermofontimicrobiaceae; genus CAYYMH01. Next base: position 28,600 of record CAYYMH010000038.1, read on the forward strand.
GCTGGTTGAAGAATTAAAACAAATCCGGGAGCGTGCCCTTTCGTTCGAGGAGAAACGTGAGCTTTACCAATTCCAGATTCGCGAGATCGCCGCTGTTGATCCGTATCCCGGCGAAGAAGACGAATTATTCCAGGAAGAAAAAATATTAAGTAACAGTGAAAAACTGTTTCAACTGACCACAGAATTATCAAACACTTTGCACGAAAACGAAGATTCGATTTTTGATCAACTGTCAGCAGCTTTGGGTAAATTTGATGATTTGGTGAAAATTGATACAGAATTCGATCGTCTGCGTACTGATTGTGAGTCAGCCCAGTTAACAATTCAGGAGATAGCAAAATTTTTGCAGAGCTACAGTACAAATGTAGAATTCAATCCGGATCGATTAGAGACAATTCGTGAACGTTTAAGCCAGTTTTCGAGCTTAAAAAGAAAATACCACCGGACCCTTGACGAAATCGTTCAATATAAACAGGATATTGAAAATAGCCTGAATCAAATCGAAAATCTGGATGCAGAAGTTAAAGAAAAACAAAACGAAATCCATCAACAGAAGCAGTTGTTAACCGATGTCTGTTTACAGCTTCATCAGAAACGAAAACACGCCTCTCAAGAATTAGAAGCGTTGGTTCTGGAGCAATTACAAAAATTAGGAATGAAAAACGCCCATTTTGAAATTCGATTCAGCCTCATGCCAGATGTGGAAGGACCGGTAACTATTGAGGGGCAAACTTACAAAGCTTCCGCGACAGGAATTGACTTTGTCGAATTTTACATTAGCGCGAATCTCGGTGAAGATTTGAAACCATTATCACGCGTCGCGTCCGGCGGCGAGATTTCCCGTATTATGCTGGCCTTAAAATCTTCATTAGCCGAATCCGACAAAATCCCACTGTTGATTTTTGACGAAATTGATTTGGGAATATCCGGCCGGATTGCACAGGCTGTTGGTCGCACGTTGAAAAAACTGTCTAAAACCCATCAACTCATCTGCATTACTCACCTACCGCAAATTGCCAGTGTAGCCGACCATCACTACGTCGTCGAAAAAACCACATCTCAAAACACGACTCAAACTCAAATTCGGAAACTCAGCGAAGACGAACGCGCAATAGAAATCGCCAAGTTGCTGGGAGGACAATCCGTATCAGCTACTCACGTACAAAGCGCTCGTGAATTGATTGCCGAAGCGCAAAAAAATGATGAATGAACCAGTTTGATACAATAAATTCCTGTATTTACAATCCTCCTACTTTATTATCACTTCTCTTAAAATATTAACGCACTTAATTTATTACTAATTATAAACTTAAGCCGTCCCAATAATGTAACAATCCTGTAAATTAATGAATATTAATTTTGGAGCAATTTTTGCAGCTTTCACATTTCACATTTAAAGAGCATTTAAATTATTGTATCGCTCTTGATTCCGGTTGTGCAGTGGCAGCAAAACCAAATTTATTTCTTACAAAATTGTGATCAATTACTAAATTGAAGGAATTCCAGTTCCAACAACATCTTGGTTGTTTTAGCCTGAAAGGCGATAGAGTTTCTAACAAATACTTACAACCTTGATTTGGCAGCGCTTAATTTAGGAGGATTTTAACATGGGCAACTCAAGAACAATCATCAGTTCTTCAATTGTTTCAATTATCATCGTGGCTGTGGGGTTATTTTTACTGTGTGTACGACGCGCTCCCAGAATTAACACAGACGAAACGACATTTGGAAACGCTGAATATAATACGCAAACCGCTTCTGATGAAGAACAACAACTGTTAAACTTGCTGAGTGAAGCATCAGACGAAATGGCACTCGAAGAACAGCAAACGCAACCTCGGGAAGCAAACCAGGCCTCAACAGATGATGACTTGACATCACTTTTAAACGAAGGAGAAAGTGCGTTTGATGACCCGGAATATGCGTCTGGTGAAGAGCAAAGTATGAATGACATTATGAAATTACTCGAAATGGAAGATTCGGATGATGCAGTTTCAGGACAACCTACAGACCAATCACAGGACGAGATTTATCAATCGTCGTTACCTGAATTCTCTCGTAATGAGAAGCAATCTTCCAACACAAACACTACCAACCAAGATGGTTCGTCTTCGATTGACAATTTAATTGATGAAGTAGGTAAATTGGAAAATGTGCTTGCTGACAAACAGTCGGAAAAGCAACAATTGCAAGCGGAGATCGAAAGCTATGACCGTCAGATCGCCGAACTTGAGTCTCAAATAGCAAATCCGTCACAAGCCAACTTTCAGACTCGGCAGGCATCCAATTACGAGTCCGGATCATATGACGAAACCGGACAACAAAATCTTTATCTTAACACAAGAGCGATGTCAGGCAGTGATTACGAAGTGGCTTACAATGAATCACTTCAGCTATTTTATGAGCGCCGTTATGAGCAGGCAGTAAATCAGTTTTACAAACTTTTACAATTAAATCCAATGCATACGCTAGCGGATAATTGTCAATACTGGATCGGAGAATGTCGCTATGCTCAGCGTAAATATTATCAGGCGATTGCTGAATTTACCAAAGTCGGGGCTTATGATGCAGCCGACAAAAAAGATGACGCACAATTAATGATCGGACTCGCGTTTATGAAATTGGGCGAAAGTCAGCACGCTCAATCAGAATTTGATTGGCTAATCAGCACTTTTGCCAACAGCGAATATATCAGCAAAGCACATTACTATTTAAACCAATTTTAGGTTTGTCCTTATAAGACGACCAACACACACAATCATTTTTTCCAACCATTTAATAGGCTCATTGGTTCCAAACAGACACATATTAGATAAATCTTGAGGGAGTTATTAAAAACTCCCTCTTTTTTTCCTCAATGACATCTTTTGATACTTCATCATCAAAAAATTATTTTCTTTTTTACTTGATAATGTAAATAAATTGTTTTAATTTAAGGGAAAGAGAAATCCCAGAATTTACAACCGATCATCTTTAAGGGATAACTTTTTGTAATTCTTCATCATTATAACCAGTTTTATAATTTAAACCGCCCAAAATAGGAAGCTGAAAGTATGACAGAATTTATTCATCTTCACAACCACACAAGCTACAGTCTCTTGGATGGCGCCTGTCGCCTTGGTGATTTATTCGAGATGTGCAAAATATTTAAAATGGATGCTCTGGCAATTACTGATCATGGGAATATGTTTGGAGTGATCAACTTTTATACAAAAGCGAAGCAAGAAGGGATTAAACCCATTATCGGCGCTGAAGTGTATATTGCACCAAAAAGTCGGTTTGAAAAATCAAAATCCCAGGGACAGAAAGACACATCTTATCATCTCATTTTGCTGGCAAAAAACTTCGAAGGCTACAAAAATCTGATGAAGCTGGTTTCGATCGGTTTTCTTGAAGGTTTTTATTACAAACCCCGTATTGACAAGGAGGTTTTAAAACAATACTCATCAGGTTTGGTGGCGCTCTCCGCGTGCATCAAAGGCGAAGTCCCCCGGTTGATTCTCCGGGATGATTTCGAAGGGGCAGAACAAGCGGCACTGGGGTATAAAGAACTGTTTGGCGAAGACTACTATTTTGAATTACACAGACACGAAATTCCTGAAGAAGAAAAAGCTATCCAGGGAATGCTTAAGTTAAGTCAGAAACTCGACATCCCTGTTGTTGCGACGAACGACATCCATTATTTAAAGCATGAGCACGTCAAGGCACATGAAATTTTGCTGTGTATTCAAACCGGTAAAACGATAAAAGATGATAGCCGGATGAAATTCAACACAGACCAAGTCTATTTTAAATCGCCGCAGCAGATGAAAGAATTATTTGAAGACATTCCTGAAGCGATTGAAAATACGGTAAAGATTGCCGAAAAATGTAATTTGGAACTTGATACGAAGAAAATTCACCTGCCTGATTTTGATGTCCCCAAGGAATATCAGAACCTGTCACTGGATGAATATCTTGCGCACTTAGCAGAAGAGGGTTTGCATAAACGTTTTTCACCTGTAACTCAAAAATTAAAGGACAGGTTAAGTCATGAGTTAAAGATTATTAAAAAAATGGGCTATGCCGGCTATTTTTTAATTGTGAAAGATTTCATTGATTATGCTCGCCAGAAAGAGATTCCGGTTGGTCCGGGACGCGGGTCGGCAGCCGGGAGTCTGGTATCATACTGTCTGCGTATCACAAATATTAATCCCATCGAATATGACTTGCTGTTCGAACGCTTCTTAAATCCGGACCGTGTAAGCATGCCGGACATAGACATTGATTTCTGTTACGAGCGTCGGGAACAGATTATCAGGTATGTAAAGGAAAAATATGGTGAAGATAATGTAACCCAAATCATCACCTTCGGCACCATGGCGGCGCGTGGCGTCATACGTGATGTGGGGAGAGTGATTGATATGAGTCTGCCGGAAGTGGACAAGATCGCGAAAATGGTGCCCCAGATTCCCAAAAAGACATTAGAAGAAGCACTGGCAGAGGTCCCTGAACTGCGAGAAATTGCTCAACAGGATGACCTTCATCAGACGCTGATCGAAAACTCAAAAGTCCTCGAAGGATTGCACCGTCATGCCTCCACGCATGCCGCGGGGGTAGTTGTTACTCCTGAAGAATTGACAAACTATACGCCGCTGTTCAAATCCAGTCAGGGGGATGTGACAACCCAGTACGATATGAAAAGCCTGGAAAAGATCGGCCTGCTGAAAATGGATTTTTTGGGATTGCGAACATTGACCGTGATTGATGATACGCTGAAACATTTGAAAAAAAGAGGGATTGAACTCGATATTGATAACCTACCTTTAGATGACCAAAAAACACTCGACATTTTCGGCGAAGGTGAAACTGTCGGCGTTTTCCAATTTGAAAGTTCGGCAATGCGTGATTGGCTAAGAAAATTAAAACCGCAGCACATTGGCGATTTGATCGCAATGAATGCGTTGTACCGTCCCGGTCCAATGGAAATGATTCCGGACTTCATTAATAGAAGACACGGGCGAACGAAAATCGAATACTTGCACGAGAAATTGGAACCCATTTTAAAGGAAACTTATGGCGTCATGGTGTATCAGGAACAAGTGATGCGCGTCGCCAGTGAACTATCCGGCTTTACCATGAGTATGGCAGATGAACTTCGTCGCGCCATGGGAAAAAAGATAAAGCATCTGATGGACAAGCTCAGTGCTTTGTTTATTGAAGGTGCCGTTAAAAACGGCATTAGCGAACATAAGGCTAAACAAATTTACAAGGTGATGGTAAAGTTCGCAGAATACGGATTTAACAAATCTCATGCCGCTGGTTACTCTGTAATCGCCTATCAAACAGCGTATTTAAAAGCCCATTATTCTGCCGAATTTATGGCAGCTAATATGACCAGCGAAATGAACAATACAGATCGCATTGTCATTTTAATGGAAGAATGTAAACGTTCGGGTATCAAAGTGCTTCCGCCTGATATCAACGAAAGTGAAATCGAATTCTCGGTCGTGGATCAAAATATCCGCTACGGATTGAAAGCGATTAAAAATGTCGGTACTAATGCAATCAAATCGATTCTAAAAGCGAGAAAAGAACACGGAAAGTTTAAGACCATTTTCGACTTATGCGAGCGTTGTGATTTAAGATTGATCAATAAAAGAGTTTTGGAAAGCTTGATTCAAGCCGGTGCCATGGATTCTCTTGAAGGACATCGCGCTCAGTTGATGCAGTCCATTGATATTGCCGTACCTTACAGTCAAAAAAGCGCAGAGCAAAAACGAAACGGACAAACCAGTATTTTCGATGCGGCGTCGGGCGATGAAAATGCCGGTCTCCCTGAACTACCACAAATTAATAATTGGTCCGAAAAAGAACAACTGACGCGGGAAAAAGAGACGTTGAGTTTCTATTTTTCCGGACACCCGCTCTCCAGACATGCCATGGAAATTCAATTGTTTTCAAAAAATCCGCTCAACTCAATTCCTTCTTTACCTGACAAAAGCAAGGTTGTGGTCGGCGTTATGATTACTCAGGTTAAAAAACATCTCGACCGCAAGAATCGGGACATGGCATTTGTGACAATTGAAGATTTGACAGGGTCAAGTGAAATGTTGGTCTTTTCTGATGCCTATCAAAAATACGCCGCTTTAATTGAAGAAGATAGTTTGGTTTTCATAACGGGCAAAGTATCATCCAAAGGAGAAAAAGGGAATAATAAAATTATTTGTGAAGAAGTGATCCCCTTGAGTCAAGTTTGGCGCAGAAACGAACGAAAAGTCTATCTGAATATTGAGATTGGCAAAATATCTGAAGACGCGGTTTACGAAATTAAAAATTTACTTTCAAAAAATAAAGGCACAAATCCTATCTATCTTAACATTATTACACCGAAAAACGGAAATTGTGTTTTGAGATCAAAAAAAATTGCAACCAACTTAAACCCTGATCTGGCTGCAGATCTTGCAAAACAAGTGGGAACAAAAAATATTTGGACAGAGTAAATTCAATCATACAATAAAAACCATTATTTCTTATCACCTAAAGGAGGGTAACATGAAACCTTTCGATCGAATAATACAACTTATTCTCTATCCGATTTCCGTATGGGATCGAATTAAAGCCGAACAAATATCGGAAAGCGACCTTTTTAGTCGACACATGGTACCGGTTGCTTTAGTGCCTGTGATTGCAGGCTTTTTGGGCTTAATTTTCATAGGAAAAAATTTCTTTCAGTCACTGATTTGGGCCGTGCTGTTTTTTGTGATTGCTATTGGCGGAATATATTTTTTCACCGAAGTGGTTCAATTTATTGGCAAAGGATTTAAAGCCCAAACAGAGCGAATCGTTGTTCTTCAGCTCGTTGCTTACGCTTTGACACCAATTTATCTGGCAGGTATCTTTTTCCTTATTCCACCACTTTACGGCTTATCGATTGTCGGTATTTTTGGCTTTTATCTGTATTGGATCGGTTTCCAGAAAGTGATCAACTGTCCGGAAAAGGAACTCTTTAACTATAGTTTTATAACTCTGGTACTTTTTATTTTGACCGTAATTTTGATCTATTTGTTGCCGGCGTTGATTGGCGACGCGGCTGTGTATCAGAAAATGATCGGCTATTAGACATTTTTAAATCATGCAACTCAACGAATAAATCCTAACTAAAAAGGAGATTGTCATGCAGAATTTTTTTGAAGCATTGTTCGATTTTTCATTTTCTGAATTCGTTACTACCAAAATTATTAAAGTGATTTACGGCCTTGGCGTTGCCATTGCTGCAATTGCTGCTATTGGATTAATTGTAAATGGCTTTCAGTCATCATTTTTACTGGGAATTTTAGCATTAATTGTGTCACCGATTGTTTTCATTATTTACACCATTCTCATCCGCGTCTGGCTGGAAGTTGTTATTGTCTTGTTTCGGATACTGGAAGAGGTAAAACTATTTAACCAATCCAAATCGAAATAATTATTATTAGGCAAATTGAAAGAGACGGTTTATTATAGCCGTCTCTTTTTTAATTAATTTTGAACATTTTGGGAATGCTGTAACTCACTACAATTCAACCATTTTGTTTTTAATCGGAATCAGCTAAACCTTGAACTGGTCTAAAAAGCAACCCAAAAAATATTATTTTCGATAATACACTCGGAGTTGTATGCACAACATTTCTCCCTACGTCATAATAATATTGTCCCTTATCATTGCGATTCCTGTTTCTCGGGTGCTGGTAAACCAAATCGGGAGGTTTGTCTCAGACAGAGCAAGGCCGTTTTTTTATTTGTTAATAGCTGCAATTCCGGTTTACGAAATCATTCGACTGGCTTCAACGCTTTCTGGATTTTACAAAATCCCCTATTTCTATTTCTGGATATTGTTCCTGACAGGTTTGATCATTTTATTTTTTATTGAGTTGAAAAATGGATAGCAAACCACTTCGTTTGTTTATCGAGATATCTTAAATTTACGTTAAAACAATTTTGCAGCAAACAGAAAATTACTGAATGGACCTTTTGTCAAAAAATAAGCGCCTGAACAAAAAATTAAGCACCGGTCGGGTACTTGTTATGGGCTGCGGTGGATTGGGCGCTGCAAGCTCCATGATAATAGCGAGAGCGGGTATCGGCTTTCTTCGCCTCGTTGATCGTGATTTTCTGGATTTCGATTCAGTTCATCATTATAACTTTTTTGATGAACATGATGTCAAAGAAGGCCTGCCCAAAGCGATTGCCATTGCCCGACGTCTCGGGCAAATCAATTCGGCGATCGAGGTTCAACCGCTCGTTGTTGATATCAATCGTTTAAATATTGAAGAGATGATTAAAGATGTAGATATTGTGATAAGCGGAATTAATGATCGGACAACCTGCCTGATGCTCAATGAAGCCTGCGTCAAGCATGAGAAAATCTATGTGTATGGCGCCGTAAAAGGCTGTTTCGGTTATATGTTTAACATCCAACCCGGCGAAACTCCCTGCCTCCATTGTTTATCGGAAAAAATTCCCAAACAAACAATGTTTACGGAATTGGTCCGTGAAAAAAAAATATTCGTTTCAACTTTTTCATTGATTGCCTCAATACAATGTGCAGAGGTGATAAAGTTTTTAGTCGAGGGAGCTGAAAGGATGAATCGGAGTTTAGTTTACGTTAATTTATGGGACAACACCTTAAAGCAGCTTCAATTCAAAAAAGCCGATCTTGTTAAAAATTGCCCCGTTTGTAATAATCGGAAATTTGATGTGTTAAATGGTAGAAAAGAAAATGTGTACACCACATTATTAGCTGAAAATATCATTCAAATCATTCCCTTTAGCCCCAAAAAATTGGATCTGGCAAAACTGGCAATTGAATTGTCAGAACAAGGCATTGTTCGGGCAAATGAATACTTGATCAGATTTGAAATAAACCAGTATGAGCTAATTGTTTTTGAAGATGGTCGGACGATTATCAAAGGGACTTCAGATACCGGGATCGCCCGAAATCTATATCGGAACTATGTAAAAGCGTAACTCAGTTTTCAAAAACTTTTTCAGAGATAAACTCCGCGATCAATCTGTGCCCCGCTTCAGAAAAATGGATACCGTCTCCGTATAAATACAACTCTGTTGAACTGAAATCATTCCTTTTCATAAATGGCATTGTATTAAAAACCGACAATCCATTTTTTGACAGCGTGTCATCCATCAAATCCTGTGGTGTTTGTTTCGCTTTATATTCATCCCGGAGCTGATATTCGTAAGGCAATAAAACAACATGCAGCGGGATTTGATGTTGAGTACATATTTCTTTAATTTTTTTGAATTCATGAATACAATTTTTAAAAACATCGTTGTCTGGTGAATAAAATTTTTCATCAAAAAAATAATAGCTTTTCGGGCGGTCAAAAAATTGTGTCTTCAGCCACATGTAAAAACGACTGTGGGTTCTGATGAATTTTAAAGAGTTCCCCAAAAAATCTCTCAGTCTGCCCCCGGGTGTTTCAAAATCAGGGATCTTGGTGTAAACATCATTGAGGCACCAGCAAATCAAAATTCGGGTAATTTCGAGACTGTTATTTTGATTCACAATAAAATATTCGGTTAAATTCCGATAATCTTCGATATCATACCCCATGACCGACGGGTTCAATACGTTTACTGAGTCCATAAGGAGTTGTATCCTGCCGGCAAAGGTGGAATCTGCCTCTACACCAATCCCCATGGTCATGGAATCACCCAATAATAAGATGCTTTTTCGGGACGTATCCATTTTAACCGAACCTTCCCGAAAGCCAAAGGGGTTGGTCGTAACCGGTGCGCCGTTTGAATAACCTCGGCTATTGGGCGTTAAACCATGAGAATTCAAATAACGGCCGTCAGCGATGAGATGGCGGTCAGAAAGCTGTGGTTTAATTTGAGGAAAAAAAATCCTGACGAAAAGTTCACACATGATAAAAAGCAGCAAAACGGCAATCAGATTGTAAATCAGAATCGTGACTAACTTTTTCATTGGGAGTTCATTCCGTGTATAAAAATTCACTTAAATGGCTGTAATTGAGCATGTTTTTTATGTTACAATAATGGCAATTAAAAACTAAAATAACCAGTTATCTTATTAAAAAAAATATCAACATCACTTTCTTTTTTAAATTCGTTTCTTACTGCCGACTAAAACAATCCAGCTCTTTCAATTCCGAGTCTAATCAAGATGGGTAACATTTTTTCTCATATTTGTTAAACCGTTGAATTCATGACATGTTTTCTTTTTTTACCCTGCGATTCAATTTCTGATGAATATAAAAACATTGCGTTTCAATGTCAAGATAAAAAAATGTTGACATCAAATTAATGAAATATTAGTTTTATCACTCACAATGACCCACAGCAACAAAACCGCTATCTTTGAGCAGGCCAACCCACTTTTCAGAATAAAAAAAATAACTCACTGCTGACCTATTAACCTAAAGTAATATGATGCCATTCTCTTAAAAATCCATCATTAGTTATTTTAATTTGTAACGATTCGAGTTTCTGCTTGACAAACCAAAATTATTTGGCTATATTTATTTAGAAAAATTGGATATCGAAATTATTTATTAATAAATTAGATAAAATAGAATCTCTAAATAACTGAATCATAATTAACACAAAAACTTATACTTATTGAAATTTCGTCGTAAACATTCAAAGGATAAGGGGCTACAACTCAATCAACATTAAAAATGGTTACATACAATTAGAAATACGTTCACCAAGAGAATTTGAAAAATATGAAGACGACTGAAAAAACATTTGACGCTGTAAAGTTTATGCGTCAGCAAAGAGACAAGTTAAGTGAGAAGTTAGCCAAAATGACGAAAGAAGAAATTTTGGAATACTTCAAGAAACGCCAAGCACAGACGAAGATAAGGCCCTGTGCATAAGAAAAATATACGCAATTGCGTTTAGCCCAGCAGTTTGGTGGAATAAACACAATAGGGTTTACACAGACGTT
>CAYYMH010000039.1:0-38948 GCA_964472785.1 uncultured Cytophagia bacterium
ATATTTTATATTGTGATACATTCGTAACAATTCAAACAACCATCGATCAGAGGGGCACATGGCTGGTCATGATGTAAAAAATTCTTCTATTTCCAAACTGAAATTGTTAGACCAGGTAAGGTCTGTAATTCGTACCAAACATTACAGCTACCGGACGGAACAGAACTACGTTCAGTGGATCAGGCGATTTATTCTTTTTAACAAAAAACGACACCCAAAAGAAATGCGAGAGGAGGAAATCAATCAATTCCTCACCCATCTGGCTGTTGACCAAAGGGTTTCTGCATCGACACAGAATTAATTATGGCGAAGTTGATTTGGCAATGAAAGTCAAATCTTTTGGCGGCAAGGGGAACAAAGCAAAAAAAGTTTGGGAATTATCTTATGAAGCCGTGAAATCGTTAGGATTAGAAAATAAAATCGTCACAAAATAGGTTGATGATATGCATATTGTTCATTGCTTAAAAAGCAGAGATTCACCAAAAAAATGTTTCTAATATTAGACACTTTTAAAATATATGTCTATATTTAGACATAAATGTCTAATATTAGACATGTGGTTATGGGTAATTTTAGGAAGTTAATAATATGTTAGCACTAAAGAAACGAACATCAATATATTGATATTAAATCATAAATATACATATTTGGAGAAAGAACGTGGATACAGAAGAAATCAATCCGTTTGAAAATTTTTGCCTTTATTGTTACCATTTTGATCCATCTACTGGAGCTTGTAGTGAGATTCATGAGAATGTTCGGAATTACCCTAAAAAAATCACTTCAAAGTGCAATGGGGAACTCTTTAAAGATGATCCGAATAAAATAATTTACAAAGATGAAGAAGTCAGAGATTCTGATGACAATAGAGTAAATTTTTCCGATATTGATAGAGAATTGAAAGAAATATACCATTTTAAAACTTTACTTGGATATGGTAAATTAATATCTGGTGTAGGCTGGGTTATAGTTATAATAGGCATCCTATCAATAATTGGTGGATTAGCCAGTTTAGATGAATTTGGTATTGCAATTGTTGGTGGTGCATTATTTTTAATAATATCAGGAATAGGTATGGTTATTTCAGGGCAAGTAATTTCTTGTTTTGTATCAATTGAAAAAAACACAAGAGCTACTTATGAGCTATTAAAAGAAAAACATTGATAGGGAAATACCAAATTCCAAAAAGAAATAAAAAAAGCCTCCATCTTCATCCAATCCAAAATATTAATAGGAGATGAATTTATTTATGAAAGAATTTTGGGGCTATACTTTTTTTATATTTTCTTTAACCTTGTTTATCGCCTCATTTTCAAATTCTATTTATTCTGAAACAGGTCGAGCAATATTACTTGTTATAATATCATTAATATTTTTTATTGTTTCATTTTTTTTATTGCAAGAGAATCCAAAATTTATTGGAAATGTATCTTTAGGATTGTGTTTAATATTTGTTTTTAGGATAATAATTATTTCATTTAATGGTATTATAAATGGTGGGCAATTTGCTCTTCTAATAATTTATTCTATTGCTTTATTAATTGGTGGACTTGTAGGTCTTTTTTATGAACAATTATAAGTGACAAATAGAGTTGTGGAATATGCAAAAGGATTTCTCAAATTTAGGAGTTGAGTGCTGCAAGGCATCCTGGCTTATTTGCTTTTCAGTAAATATGATTTTACAAAACATATTTTTAATTATCAAAGTAGTCGATTACGAAATTGCATTACTTATTGGAGTAAAAAAATGAAAATATTACAAGTCTTTTTCATTATTTTATTTTGTATTACATCAATCGTGTATTCTCAAAATGAATTATCAAGAAAAAAAAAGCTTCTTTTACAAAAACAAAATCAATTATTAGAAATTGAACAAAAAATTTCTACATTGCGAGAAGAAAACAATAAAGATCAAGACTATCTAATTGTGATTGATAAAAAGCAAAAGGACAAACAATTCGATTACTATAATAAAAAAAGTGCATTTGAGCGTGCATCTAAAAATGTTGATTTAGTTTCTGCTGAAAAGTTGAATCAGTTATCAAATGAATATAAACTATCAGATAAAGAACTTCGAGAAATTAATACAGAACTTCAGAAAGCTAAATTAAAAGAAAAGGAAACCTCACAAAAATTAGAGCAAGCAACATCTGATAAAAATCAAATTGAACAAGATATCCAAAATTTAAAAGCAGATATTTTTGATATTCAATTACGTGAACCAGTTTGGTGTATAGGAGAAGCTATTTGTAATTTGGCAGAAAATGAGACACCTGATCAATGTCGTAAACGTGCATTAGAAGCTTCTCAAAGAGACGCTATGGAAAAAGGTGGGAAAATGATTTTAGAATCAGAGACGATTGTTAAGAATTATAAGTTATATCTTGATGAAATTCGTACTCACATTAAAGCACAGATTTTAGAGCAGGATAAAAGTCCGCAATATGGTGTTAAAAGAGAACTTTTTGGGGATAACCTAAGATACATTGCTAAGTTGAGAATAAAAGTACAAAGCATTAGTCTTTATAATCCTTATAGAAAAAGAAAAATATCGGTTCAAAACGGAAAATTTAAAGAAGCGGACAAAGATTTTATTAAAAAAGAAACAGATGAATTAACCGAAGAAATGAAAGCAATTACAAGAATTTATGGAAACCGTCGCCCAGCAAAGGGCGTGGGGCGTTTTGCAGTATTAGCACAGGCACGTATTGATTGGATGCGCCATTTTCACAGTAAACCACCAAATACCACTTGGCCCCCAGGCTACAAGGCTTATTCATTATGGAGAGCTGGAGATACTGGGGGAAAAGGATGGGAAGGTTGGAAAAAAGTTAATAATAAATGGATCTGGGAAGGTCTGAAATAATTATGTCCATTTAAAGATAATAATTTTGCTAATTCTAACACAAGATAATCAAATAATAAGGAGACATATATGGATAAAAAAATATATGATATAAAAATAAACAAAAATAAATTTGCAGTTGTATCATTGACAGATTCTTCTGATGATAAAGCTTATTGGATAAAAAGAGAACCGGAAGAAAGGTTAAAACACATGGAAATATTGAGAAGGATAAATTATGGACATAGTGCTACCTCCAGACTTCAAAGATTTTTTGAAATTACTGAACGATAAAAAAATTCGATATTTGCTAATTGGTGGTTATGCAGTAGGTTATCATGGTTATCCGAGAGCCACGAATGACATGGATATCTGGATAGCCATAGAACCTAAAACGGCAAAGCTAATGGTTGAAGTTTTAAAAGAATTCGGATTTGATATACCCCAACTATCAGAAAATCTTTTTCTTAAAAAAGACAAAATTATACGCATGGGTATGGCCCCTATACGAATTGAAATATTAACATCAATTTCAGGTGTTAGTTTTGATGAATGCTACCCAAAAAAGGTTGTCGATGAAATAGATGGAATACAAGTGAACATCATCAGCTTAGAGCAATTGAAAATCAATAAAAAAGCTAGCGGTCGTCATAAAGATTTAGATGACTTTGAAAATCTTCCTTGACACCGTGCTATGGCTAACAAGTGCTTGCACGCAGACCGGGCGGGCCTTGGCATTTTCTGGAAGTTTGTGCTGGCTATAAAATATTGTATATATAGTTGTTTCAGCAGTCCCCCGCCCGGCTGGTGAAGCTGTCGTCACCTCAAAAACATCATCTCCCGACTCAACTGAACTGAACCAGCCTCAAGTTTGTAAACGTAAACCCCGAAGCCGACAAGTTTTCCTTCCGCATCCCTGCCGTCCCAGGTGGCAGTTTGTTTGCCGGGATTTTGGATGGCAGCGACTAATACCTTTATTTTCTCTCCCAATAAATTATAAACGCTCAACCGAACCTGCGATCAATCCGGCACGAAATATTCAATTTTGGTGGTCGGATTGAACGGATTGGGATAGTTCTGGAACAGCCGGCAATAGTCAATCACATGGACATCTTTTTCTTTCAGCACGACGGTGATCAAGCCGCGTTTTGCCGGATGATTATTGATGATGTACGCGTCCAGATTGATGTCAGTGGTGTGGCTTTTCTCTCCGATGATTTGAAAAATTAATAAAAAACAATTATATGTTGTCAGGATATAGTTAACGAATATATTTATAAATAGCCATATAAATATATTGCATTTTATTTTGTAAATCGTTATATTTATTTCATGAAAAGTGACGTTAATTTTGAATGGGATGATGCTAAAGAGAAAGAAAATAGAGAAAAGCACGGTGTATCTTTTGCATTGGCTCAATATGCGTTTGCTGATCATAAGCGTATTATTTTAAAAGATTTGTCTCACAGTATAAACGAAGAAAGATATTATTGTATTGGAAAAGTAGATGATGGTATTTTAACAGTACGCTTCACATATCGCAACAAAAAAATAAGGATATTTGGAGCTGGTTTTTGGAGAAAGGGTAAAAAAATATATGAAAAAGAAAATAAAATATTCTGATGAACCAATGGAAAATGTAAAAGTTGTTGCCGATTTTCTTCCATCACCGGAAGAATTGGTCTTCAAGGAAGAAACTGTAAAAGTGACAATATCTTTGAGCAAAGAAAGTGTTGAATTTTTTAAAAAAGTGGCACGTAAAAACAGTACACCATATCAGAAGATGATCCGCAGATTATTAGATGAATATGTACTGAGACATAAGCAGATTCATTAAACGTTATTTCTACACACTTCATTTTTATCCTGTTCAAAACAAACTGTTGTATTAAATTTCCAGCACGAATCTGTTTTAGATTTTCGAAGAGCCGTCCAATTATGCTCATCACCTCAAAAACATCATCTTCCGACTCAAATGAACTGAACCGGCGTCAAGTTTGTAAACGTAAACCCCGGAGCCGACGATTTTTCGCTCATTATCCCGACCGTCCCAAATGGCAGTTTGTTTGCCGGGATTTTGGATGCCATCGACTAATACGTTAATTTTTTCTCCCAATAAATTGTAAACGCTCAACCGAACCTGTGATCTTTCCGGCACGAAGTATTCAATGGTGGTGGTGGGATTGAACGGATTGGGATAGTTCTGGAACAGCCGGAAATCATCAACGACATTGACATCCTTGTTGCCGACCACGACTGTAATTAACCCTCGTTTTGCAGGATTGTTATTGATGATATAAGAATCTACATTTATATCTGTGACGTGACTTTTTTCTCCGATGATTTTAAAATTCAATAATAAAAAGGGACCGTTTTGGCTGACCGGCTGAACGCCAAAGGCGCTGATGCGTAATGTTCCGGGTTCGCTGGTATTTGACAGCGTTTGAAAGTGACGGCTGACTTCTGTTTTTTCGATGCGATTGAAGCTCAGCACTGAAGGATCGAAGCGGAGTGTTAAATCACAGGAATAAATCTGCTCATCGGGTTCAGCCGTAAGCGGAATGACAAGCTCATCTTCGTTCGCATTCTGCTTTACTTTTGTTATTGCAAATTGATCGTAACTGACTTTTCCGGTGCCTCCGGCGGCCTCATGGTTCCAGTTACCATCCACATCGCCCAACAGAATGGCCTGGTAATCCTGACCGGTCGTCATGAAATTCAACGACGTATAATTTCTGTTCATCGGGCTAAAGACCCAGTTCCCGGCATGAGAAGCCGCTACCGGTGGAAATCCCACAGCGTAATGAGCGATTAGTGATGCGTCGTACATTAGCACGTTTCCGTCTTTGTCCACATCTGCTGCCATTATTTGAGAGGCGGTTGCATCAGGAAAAAGATTGAGCGCGATTCGGGCTGTTAATGCTGCATCATAGCTTAAAATGGTTTCGGGCGTAAAATCACCTGTTTTTGATGGTTTAGTCGTATAATCCAAATCAGGCTGAAGATTGGAAAAAAAGTAGCGGCCATTTTCATCGGTGAACGAGCTATCTGCTGCATTGCCGGATAAGTTTAATAGCGCTTCTGCAACCGGATTTGCTGAAGCATGATACACTACTTGCCCTGATATTCCGGCAAGGTTGGTGTGGGTTGCCAAGCCTTTGATACAAAAATTGGCTGAAGAGTCGAGGGCGTAGAGGTCAAGCCAGTTTGTTCCGCTGCGATAATAACTTTCGTTCGGATTAGCGGAAGAAGTGACGATGGTGCCGGTTGCTGTAGCTCCCAGGAGCACCGGCACTTCGGAGGTTTTGTCGTAGGGCAGACCACCGGCTGAAAGATAAAGGTAAATATAAAACGGTTCGCCCTGATGAATAAAAACCGCATCGTCTAAGTCAACGGTGTGAAAACCTTTAACAGAAATATGTCCTGATTTTGTTGCCAGCATCTCCGAAAGGGAAGCGTTATCAAACCGCTGATAAATCACCACTGAATAATCGACATCATTCGAGGCAGTGTAAAAACTGACCGCTTCCAGTTGATGGGAAAATGCAGCCGTGAAAGCATTGACGGCTTCGGTAAATCCGTACAACGTCGCCCGCCAGCCATGATAATCGTGATAATAAATGTGATCGTAACGCATCGGCCCGGCATCTTGAAATGAAACAGCGCCCATTTCCGGGTGCTTGGCGCAGTGCTTATCGTAGTACGAAATCCAGAAATAGCCGTTTTCACCCCAGTTGTCCGACCAGCTATTTTTGCAAAGCCAGGCGCCGGGTTGAGGCGCAGGAGTGATTTTGTTATCATCCCAGCCGACAATCGCTATGGCATGATTGGGCTCCAATGTACTGGACTCGGGTTGGTAGTGAATGTTGTTTGAAATGAAAGAACTGCTGTAGCACATACACGTGCCTAAAGCGCCGGTTTCCATGATTTGCTTTTTTATCTGATCGATATTGCTCAAATCCGGATTTGCACTGAGCCATTCGATATCACGGACATAAAATGAGTGGTAATTTGGATTCGAACGATCCGGTGGTGTATCAAAAGACTGACCATCGACATCACGCACCGCCCCTTCACCGCGGGATAAATAAGCAGAAGTCACCAAATAATCTCCGCCTTGATGAACTGTTAAGCCGTTACCGGTCGTCGGGTTGACATCGTCATTGTTATGTTGATTAAACCCGTTCCACCAGTCCAAATGATATTCGGCAAGATTGGGTTCGCCTAACTCGCCGGAATTCGCCCAGTTGTTTGTAATGAGTAAATTACTTTCAATCGATGCCATTACGCCGTGCGTCCAGCAGGTGCCACCTTGTTGTGATTTTACGGAAGTGACATAACTGGCGCCATCAACGTCGCGCAGGTCAAAATTATTCGGATAACCATCGTATAAATTGATCCCGTCAAATAATATATCCAGTTCCCGCGTTGTAACGTACGGAACAAAATCATGCGACTCAGCATCAATCAGGTATTGATCAATTTTGGATTGGTCGGTCAGGTATTCGATGGAAAATACGCGGATGCCATTATCTTTAAATTGCTCCAACAAATTGAGACGGTAATTGTCCGGATTGTATTTATTGTTTTCATCACGATTGCCACGAAAGAATAAACCTTCACACCCAATCCCATGGATTGACTGAAAATAAACGGATTTTTCAGCATTTGATACGTCACTGGCGTCGATGATACCTTCCGCATTCTGGGAGAAGATATAAAACGGATCGCTGGTTTTCTGTCCGACATAATTTTGAATATTTTGAATGAACAGAATCATGAGTGAAGCTGCTTCAGATTCTTCATTTACTTCTTCTGACCAGTAGTAATAGGCGTCAATAATGTCACAGTAAATGCCGTCAAAGCCCTGGGCGATAATTCGGTCGAGATAAGAAAAAACGATGTTTTGCCAATCGGGATCCCAGAAACGGACTTTGTAGTTATCGAGCCAATCCGGATTGCTCTGGCCCAGCCAATCGGGCGCCGCGGGATCAGGCATCCCATCGTAATCCGCATCCCAGTCATTTTGCCAGTACCAGCGATAGGTTTCCGCTTCCCCGACGGACAGGTAGGTGAGTACCTTTTTACCGCTGTTTTTTATTTGAGAGATTTCCTCCGGAGAAAATTCACCGTCTGCATTACCTGTTGAGGAATAGTCAATGACAATTAATTCGAAGGTGTTGTTAGCGGATATTTCATCGATGTTGATATTTTGCAGTTGTATCGCCCACGAGTTGATTTGATTAATTTCATTCTGCGCGAAAAGGGCGGAAATGCAAAACAGGAAAATAATAGTTATTAGAATAGATTTTTTCATATTTGTAAATTTTTGCCTTGAAATCTCCAGGACTCAAAGAAAATAAATTATGGTTGCGTCCATTTGTCGTCGGAATTAATGCGTAAGCATTTTATATTTTATAACAGAATAAAATCCTGGCGGATTAAATCCGGGACTTTTATTATCACACACGGCTGTTCGGATTTTATGCGTAAGCATTTTATATTTGATGACTAATAAAATTCTGACGGATTAATTCCGGGGTTTTTATTATCACACAAAGCTTTTCGGATTTTATGCGTGAGCATTTTATATTTGATGACTAATAAAATCCTGACGGATTAATTCCGGAAAAAAAAACCGATATAAATTCTTCACACGTTCAAACAAAAGAAATTACTTATAATACTTGAGAAAGTCAAGTAAATCTATGATGGTTTAAAAAATTTAATATCTTTCGTAGCTTTAATTTTGGACATAATTGAGTTACGGAATTTTACTGAAAGTGCGCAAAAATAGTGCTTGATTATCAAATTGAAAATTATTATTTTAAACACAACAGATTTCTTTTCTTTTTCTACTGATTCACACGGATTTTTACAGATTATTTTTATCATGAATATTTTAAAATTTGTATTTATCTGTGCAAATCGGTGACAGGAATTTCATTTTTAAAAACGCTCAGCCATTTTTTTGTTTCAGCAAGTAAAGATTTTTTACCATATTTTGCCAGAGGGATTTAAATTGTCAGAAAATTACAGAGACTTATTCGAATTTGATCCGGGGATCATCTATTTCAATCACGCAGCAACCGGCATGTTGCCGAAAAGGTCGGCGGCTGCGATGATGAACCATATTAATTATTTGAAAAAGAACGGCACACCGCCGGTTGACGATTTATTAACACTGCAATGCCGGTTTCGAGATCAGGCTGCTCAACTGCTCAATGTAAATCCGAACAGCATTGCCTTTATCAAAAATACAACCGAAGGTTTATCCATTGCCCTGCATTCAATCGATGGGCAAACCGGAGACAACATGATCGTGCAGGAAGATGCGTTTCCGGCGAGTTTGTATCCGGCACACTACTGTTTTCCGGATGTGGAGAAACGGTATTTGCCGATGGCGCAAGATCCGGATCGTTACCAGCGGTTGAAAAATTATGTCGATGACCGAACCCGGGCAATTGTGGTGGATTATGTTCATTTTCTGTCGGGTATGCGGCAGGATTTGACGGAACTGTGGGAGATTCGGAAGCAAAGCAATGCCTTGTTGATCGTGGACGGCATTCAGGCGCTGGGCGCGATTCAGGTCGATCTTCAAAATACGCCGGTGGATTTTTTTTCAGCCGGAGGCATGAAGTGGCTGCAGGGTCCAATGGGCACCGGTATCCTTATATGTTAATACAGATTTGCTGGAAGATTTGGAGCCATTTCATGTGGGCTGGTTGAGCGCTGAATACGATGACATGTCAAGTTTTTATCCGATCCGACCGTTGAAAAAAGATGCGGGCCGGTTTCAGCCGGCAAATGAAAATTTCGTGGGCATGGTCGGTTTGACCGAATCCATCAAAATTCAGAATGAAATCACTTCTGTGGTTATTGAAAATAGAATTGCCGAATTGACGGATTATTTTATCCAACAGTTACTGGAACATCAATTTGAAATATTGACGCCCAGCGACAAATCGAAACGCGCCGGGATTGCCACGTTTAAACACGAGCGGCTGGATTCTGGCGAGATATTCGAATTGCTTTCGCAGCGGAAGATAAAATGTTCTCTGAGAGAAGGGTGGGTGAGAGTAGCCATCCATTTTTATAATACCGAGCAAGAACTGGAAGAAATTTTTAACGTTGTGTTACCTGCTTTGGATTGTGGGGGGTAAAAAGCATGCCAGAATTACCTGAAATCGTTGTGATCAGCCGGCAGATGGATGAGACAATTGTCGGAAAAGAAATTTCCAGTGTGGAAATTTATCAGCCCAAATGTTTAAATCGAAAGATCGAGGATTATCAAACAAATCTGCCCGATAAAAAAATAACCGCCGTCGAGCCAGTAGGGAAATGGATTCGGCTGCGGATGGATTCAGAGGCTCAATTGTTAATCAATCTGGGAATGGGCGGCGAAATTATAAATTTTACTGACTTAAATCAGGTTCCGGATAAAACAAAGTTACTTGTCCGCTTCACAGACGAAAGCGGGTTTTATGTGACGCTGTGGTGGTTTGGTTATTTCCATTTGGTGTTAAAAGATGAGCGCAATCCGATGACAGACGAATTGGGTGACGATCCGCTACAATTGAACTTTGATCAGTTCAGCACCAAATTTGACGGGCGGCGCGGGCAGATTAAACCGCTGTTGCTGAATCAGAAATTTATCCGCGGCATCGGCAACTTTTATATTCAGGAGATTCTGTTTCAGGCGAAGATTCACCCGCAGCGTCTGGTTCAGTCACTGAGTGAAAAAGAATTGAAAAAATTATTTGGTGCGATACACGGCGTTTTACACCAGTCAATTGACTTGGGATCGAGTTCTTATGAGCTGGATTTTTTCGGAAAAAAGGGAAAATATGATTTGAAACAATTATCGTTCGCGTACCAAGAAAACGCACCGTGTCCGGTTTGCGATACACTCACCGAAAAGATCAAAACCGGTTCCAACGCCCAATATATTTGTCCGCAGTGTCAGAAAAAATCCCTGCCCAACAATGGCAGGTCGAAGGGAAATGTTCAAAAAGAAAAAAAGGCTTTTCGAAAAACGAAATTACAAAAACAGAAATGAGGGATCACCATGAAAAATTTTAAGCATGCCTTGATAACTTTGGTTATTTTGCTGTTGATTTTTAACTGCGTCAAAATTGATGATATCGAATTTGCAGAGCAAAAAGTGAGCAATTCACTCGATCAATTCTACAATGCACTGGAAAAACAGGATCTGAACAGGTTGATGTCCCTTTTTCTTCAGGGACCAAATACGGTGATGATTTTTCCTGAACCCGAAGGTAAAGTCGTGGGTACTGAAGAAATTCAACAGCGGTGGCAGCAAATTTTTGCTGATGTTTCATCAATCAAAACATTTCGAAGTCAACAGACGGTTCAAGTTCATTCCAATATTCACACTGCCTGGACATCATCGGTCAACAAGGTTGAAATTGTCACCGAGGAGGGGGTTAAAATTATAAATGTCGTGGTGTCTGCCGTGTTAGAAGAACGAGCCAATCAGTGGTTGTTCACGCAAGTCCACTTTTCGATACCGCCAAAAGAAAAATTGACTGAAATTGTCAAACCCGAGGCGATCGAGGAAAGCGCTCCTGAAAAGGAACCAACAGTGAAAGATACCATAGAGACTGAGGCTCCGGACGCACCGGAGAAACAGACACCTCAACCGGCTGATTCAACACGGGATTCGACGAAAGTCAAAACGAAAAGTGATTATTAAAGGGAAACGAAATCGGTTCTGTTGAATATGGGGTTTGAAATAAAAATGAAGTGTAAACATTTTCTAACTGTTGTGTCTCTGATGCTGTTGCCCTTTGTCATCCAGGCTCAATCAGGAGAAATAATTTTTGAGGACAATTTTAAAGACTACCAAAACGGCTCCCCGGGAGCGCCAAATTGGATAATTACCAAAGGGGTGTGGACAGTTTCTGATGGCGGATTTATTCAGCAAGCAGAAACGTACGATTGCGGCGCTTTGCTTGATATTTATCTGAACAGATCGTTCAAATTGGAATTCAAGTTCAGAGCTCTGAAAGGAGAGCCGGGCGCCGGATTCTTTTTTCATTCTGAAAAGAAAAACAGTACCGCGTTTTCTCACATGTGCCGGATCGAATCCGAGCAAACGATGCTGAAAGGACTTTTCAAAAACAATCAATACGAATGCAGAGAAATCATCCGCTTTGAGGAGAAGAATTTTAAAAAGTGGCATCGGATGTCACTTATCGTGGATCAGGATAAGGGACAATACTCGGTTTCTTTGGATGGAAAAACGTTGATTGAAGGCAACCCTTTTGTCTTCAAAGCAGGCTATTGCGGCTTACAGTCCTCCGGCGGGATGATAGAATTCGACGATGTCAAATTGTCCAAAATGCCGATGAAAAAAAGTCCGCCGGTCCTGGACTGGATTCATCATTTTATTGTCAATCAAAAAAAGCAGATTGTTATCCCGCACCAGTCAAAGGCGGTGAATTATATTTTGAATCCGGATGGTAAACTTATCAAAACTTTCGGGACACCGGTTCAATATAAAGGGCAGTTCGAGTGCCCGGTTGGAATTGTGGAATTGTCCAACGGTAGTTATGTGGTTAGCGATACCAGCTTGGGGCGCGTTTTTCTCTTTAATAAAAAGGGGAAATGTGAAAAAGCAATCGGCTATGCTGGCACCACCAGGTTGAAAAATCCGCTGGATTTAAGCGTGGATGAGAATGACCATGTTTATATTGTCGATAGGGGAGAGCGTCAAATTTTTATTTTGGATAACGAGTTGGAATTTATTGCCAGCTTTGGCAAGAACGAACTCAAAGCGCCACTTGCTGTCAATGTTGATAAAAATCGTATTTATGTTTTAGATTCCGGTTACAATCAAATTGTGGTTTACGGTTGGCAGTATCAAAAAGTCATCCGGGAAAGATGTTTTGATATTAAAACAGGTTGGTTTCGTGATTTGTTGGTAAACAATGATTGGTGCTATGTGGCTGTGAATAATGAAGTGCGAAAATACGCTAATGATGGTAGATTGGCCGAATCTTTCAACGGTGAATCCATTGGCGGCATTTATCCCACAGGATTGGGTATTGATGCTGAAGAGCGGATTTACATTGCTGATTTTCTTAATGGACGCATTTTAATTGTTAATAATGAGCTTGCTGAACCGGAGTGGCGCGTTTTAACGTCTTCAGAGAATCATCTGGAAATTGAAATTTACACACCGGAAAACGAGAATGTTGCATTCAAATTTTATTCAAAAGATCAACTCGTCGAACAACGATCAAGTGAACAAAAAACACGACATGTTTTTAAAATAGACCGTCTGTTACCTTCGACAACGTATCATTTCCAATTTACCCCGGAGATTTCACAGATGCCGGCGAAGCATGAATTTTCCAAAAAATATCCGGTGGTCACAGCAGCGGAAGCAGGCAAAAAACATTTTCGCAGCGTCTCCATGGCGACGATTATTTTCACGGAGGTGTTGGATACGTCGAAAATGGAATCCGGTTATCCCGAGTTGCCTCCACTTGAGCACAAGGAAATCGACCGGATTAAAAATCAGATCCGTGATGGCGTTAAGTTTTACTGGATGAATTCGCATTTGAATTTTTTCATTGATAATGATTTTATTGTGGTACGTGACTGTTATTTTAAACATGAATTATTTGGACCGGAATGGTGGTATCCGCCTTTGGAAAAAATGGTTGAAAAAACAATCCGGAATGATGATAAACGGGTTGATGATTACCAGGCTGTTTTGTATCTGGCTTGTGTTCGGAATTATGATGAGAAAAAAGAAAAATTCGTGCTTGGCGGTCGCGGTGGCGGCTTTACCATGGGATTGGCTGCCAATGGTCAGTATGGTATTTCTTACTGGGAAGTGACGCATAAAAATCACAATTCCGGAAATAACTGGCTGATGGTGCACGAATTCCATCATCAATTGGACGAACTGTTTATGTTGAGCGGATACCCTGAATACTGGTTTTGTCATTTTTCTCCGTCGATCAATACGGCTGCTGATTTTGGCGAACATTTTGACGGCAATGCCTGGATTTTGAAAAATTGGGATCAGAATAAATGGTATGATTTAAAATACGGTGATTTACGATTTACCGACGATCAGGACATGGACGGTATTCCGGATGATGATCCGTCCTTGCCCATGGATGAAAAAAGATTGGGCAGCAGCGATCAATTTGTAGATTACGATGCCGATGGTGTTTCGGATTTGGATGAAATAAACTTCAGCAACTGGGTGGTCGAAGGTTGCGGTGAGACTTACGGCGGCGCACAATATTTTCCAAATTTATCAAATCCTGATACAGACAACGATGGATTAATCGATGGGCAAGACCTTTATCCGCTTTATCCGGCACATCCTGAAATTCATTTCGGGTCACCATGGCCCGATTCTGTGGCGCTTTTTACCAGAGAACATACGTTCGCCCGCCTCACAGATTACCGAATCCACGCCAATGTATTTGCGCAATGGGATTCCAGTTATTTAAAGTTTGCATTTGAAACAGACCGGCTGGCGCCTATCAAATTGATGGTCGATGCTGATGCGGACGGATGGTTTATCGGGCGGGATAATCTGTTGATTAATCTAATTCCGGAAAAAGATGGTCATTTGGATTGTAGCGTCGAGGTTTTTAATGCGGCAGTGGCTGATCGTTGGCCTTTCCACGATGAAAAATTAGCCAAACAAATTGATGTAAAATCAGAGTTAAAAATTATTGATGACAGATATTTTATTGAAGTGAGGATTCCAAAACAGGACTATCTGGGGCTGAAACTGGCAGCGAATGAGAAAATCGGCGTCAGTATTGGATTTAAAGTTACCATGGATGCAGAAGGGTATCAGCGCTATGTGACGATATTTGAACCGAACCGATTTTTCGATGTTCAATTAGTTGATTAGTGCCTGACCGAAAACACAATAAGAGAACTCAGCCCAGGACTCTCCTAATAAGGAGAGGGAGAATAGGAATCATCCTTCTCTTTCCAGGACAAGGGGATAGGAAATTAGGTAAGTTTAGACAAATTTGAAAATATCATTTTTAGCAAACAAAAAAGAGTTTTCGTTTAGACATTACTTAAAAAATTAAGCAGATGCTGCTGAATAATTCAAAACAAATGAGGAAATAAATGAGTATTGAAAACAGATTAATCCAATTATTTGAAAAAGACCCGAAACGAACGTACAAGCCCAAGCAGCTTGCCCAATTGTTTAAAATCCCTGATGATAAATATCCCGCCTTTCGGAGAAAGCTAAATAAAATGGTCAATGAAGGAAAATTGACCCGATTCCAAAAAGGCAGGATCGGGCAGGGAATGAAGAGCGCGGAAGTTGTCGGCAAATTACATGTGAAGACACAAGGTTACGGTTTTATCGTGACCGATGAAAAATCGATTGATGTGTTTATTAGCCAGAAGAATATGGGGACAGCGTTGCATGGCGATATTGTACGGGCACGTTTGTTTGCGCACCTGAAAGGAAAAAGCCAGGAAGCGCGGGTCATCGAAGTCATCGAACGCGCCAGATCGAATTTTGTGGGTGTTTTTCGTCCGGGTCCGTATTGGGGTGTTGTTGTGCCGGACGAGTTGAAAATTCACCGCGACCTTTATATTGCACCGGAAAATCAGATGAGCGCAAAGGACGGTCAAAAAGTCGTGGCTCAGCTGACTGAATGGACTGACGAAAGACAAAATCCTCAGGGGGAGATTGTGGAAATTTTGGGTTATCCGGACGAGCCGGGAGTAGATGTGATTTCCATTGCCCGGTCATTTGATTTGCCTGATCAATTCCCCAAGGCTGTGGAAAATGAGGCGCAAAAATTTTCCGAAGAAATTCCGAAAGAGGAAATTGAAAAACGGCTGGATTGGCGACAGGAACTCACTTTTACGATTGATCCAAATGATTCGAAAGATTTCGATGATGCGATATCTCTGAAAAAACTAAACAATGGTAATTTTCTATTAGGTGTTCACATCGCGGATGTGAGTCATTTCGTCCCCAAAAACAGTAAGCTTGATCAAGAGAGTCAGAACAGAGGGACGTCTGTTTATTTGGTAGATCGCGTTATTCCGATGTTCCCTGAAAAATTATCTAATGAAATCTGCTCACTCAAACCAGGACAGGAAAAGCTAACATTTAGCGTGTTGATTGAGCTTAATAAAGCTGCTGATGTTTTAAATTACCAAATAAAAGAATCTGTCATTATCAGTGATCGACGGTTTACGTATGAAGAGGTGCAGGATATCCTTGATAATAAAACAGCGGACAACAAATTTTCCCAAGTGTTGCAGCAGATGCTCGAACTAAATAAACAATTGATTCGTAAGCGAAAAGAGCGAGGCAGTCTGGATTTTTCCAGTCAGGAAGTGAAAGTGATTTTAAATGAAAAATTTGTACCCGTGGAAATCGAAAAAAGGCTACAAATAGATAGCCATCGAATTATTGAAGAATTTATGGTGTTGGCAAATTCAGTTGTCGCCAAACATGTGGATTTGATTTTGAAAGAAAAAACTGGTCAGGATTTACCGTTTCCTTATAGAATCCACGAACGGCCGAGCAAGGAAAAATTACAGGAATTCAAGAATTTTCTGAATGCGCTGGGTATTGAATTTAATATTCGCAAAAAAGTGACGCCAAAAATGTTCCAAAGATTACAGAGCTCAATCAGGGATACGGAAAAGCAAGTGCTCATCGAGAGGGTCATGGTCCGAAGTATGATGAAGGCGAAGTACACAACAGAAAATCAGGGACATTTTGGACTCGCCTTAAAATATTATTGTCATTTTACGTCACCGATTCGCCGCTATCCCGATTTGTTAGTTCATCGGATGTTAAAAGCTTATCTTGCTGATCCATCGCACGTTCCGCTAAAAAAGCAAAAACTGGAAAAGATGTGCGAACACGCAACTAAGATGGAGATACGTGCCATGGAAGCAGAACGGGCTTCCACTAAAGCGAAGCAACTCGAGTTTATGCAGGATAAGATTGGCGAGACCTTCCGCGGCATCATTTCCGGAGTGACGTCATTTGGTATCTTTGTCGAGATTATTGATTATCTTGTTGAGGGACTGGTACACATAACTGCGCTGGATGATGATTATTATAATTATGATGAAACGCGATACCGTTTGATCGGAACATATCAGGGGAAGACTTATCAATTAGGCGACGCAGTGACCGTTAAGGTGGTTTTAGTCAACGTTGAAGAACGCATTATTGATTTTGAATTAGTGAATGAAACGGAGTGATATATAAAAAGCGGAACGTCTAACATTTTTGTTAGCATGTTCCGCTTTTATTAAAAAAAGAATTGATTTCGTAATTACTTTACGGCATCTTTTAAAGCCTTGCTAGCAGTAAATTTTGGCTTATTGCCAGCGGGAATTTGAACTTTGTCTCCTGTTTGGGGATTTACACCTGTTCGTGCTGCATAATGTTGAACTTTAAAAGTGCCAAAACCTTGAAATGTGAAAGAGTCTCCCTTTACCAAACAATCCTTCAGTGCTGAAAAAACAGCATCAACAACCTCGCCGGCAACTCTTTTAGATGGTATTCCGTCGACTTCAGCTACTTTATCGATGAGTTCTGCTTTGGTCATTTTAACGCCTCCTATTAAAGTTAGTGATTCTAATGACTTGCTTAAATCTGAGTACAAATTAACAAAATTTATTATCAAAGTCAATGAAAAAATGGATTAATTTGCATTTTTCGAAAAATATTTTAAAATATGACATTGGCGTGTCTGGCTGATATTCATCTCAATTTGACAACAGATTTTACTAATAATTTGCTTTTGTTGATGGCAAATATTAATATGAATAATCAGTAGAAAATATCGGTATCAGAAAAAATAGTTTTCCCGATTGCAGGGGATGCACATGTGCATCCCCTACGGTCTAAATATAAATAAAACAAAAAAATAATGATCCAACAGATCATTGATATGCCTTATTTAACAATCGCCAACTCAATCATTTCCCGCTGATCATTGACTATAATCGTACAATAATACAATCCCGAAGGCAACTGCGTACCTGCGTCAGTAGTACCGTTCCAGTTCAGTTGGTAACTGCCGCGATTTAGATTTACTCTGTCATAAAATGACTTCACTTTTTCACCCAAAATATTGAATATTTGGACAGATACTTTTCCCGGTTCAGGCAATTGAAACTCAATCGACGTATTTTGATTGAATGGGTTAGGATAGCTTTTTAATAATAGGTAATCACTTAGCTGATGATGTTTTCGATGATTTACACCTGTTTCATCAAAAAAGAAAGTTAAAATACGTTCCATCACTTGATTTCTTTTTTCCGCCGGATAAATCGTTTCGAAAGGAAATCCAAAATTTACTACTTTCGTCGGCGCGATGCCAAGGGTGCCGCTGAACTGAATTCCGGCGATGTATTGGTCATTGTAGCTTAAGCAGGCTGTGGCATCCTGCGCCGGTTGAATGCCATCCGGATAGTTCACCGAATAGTTCGCAGTACTGTCACCAAAGGAAAATTCCACGTTTTCAAAGATACTTCCACTTATGCCAGTTACAGTGTAATCTTCAACCCGATCTGTGAAAAAATTCGCTTTTAAATAATTGCGGTAAAAATCCTGATCATCTGCTGTACCTTGCTGATCCAAATCCCAGCCAATTTCTGAACCGGACACAAAGAGCTTGCCGCCTTGCTGAAGAAAACTCTGCACTAACAATTGCTCATAATTACTGAATGTCTCGTCTTCAGTCGATTCCTGTCCTGAAATCCAGTCGACAACTTTGTAATTGGTTAAATAAACATCGCCGTTGATAACAGCTTCATTGGACGCGGAATCAAACGCATAACCGGCTGCCTTGATCGCGCTACCGTGTTCGATTGCAAAGTCTCTGGTATTTCCCGGCACCGTCATCCGGTCGTAACCGTTAACAATCAGAATATCTGCTAATCGGTCTGCTTTTGCTGCAGTTAAGGTTTCAGTTGGCGGACTTTCGCCGAATTGATTGTAAGCTGTCATTTTAAAGAAATAAGCAGAATCCGGTAACAAGTCCGTTGCTAACACCATCGGACTGGTCATAGTAAAAGCGAGATGAAAATTATTTCTGTTTGTTCCCATGTAAACGTGGTATCCGTCTGCATCCGCAGCTTCAGCGGCGCTTATTCTGACTAAACCACCGCCAATATTTTGCACACGAAAATTTTCAACTGCCACCGGCGGTGCTTCGATGCCGAATTGATCGCGTAAAGCTCCCCACAATTCGGGTCGATCTCCGTCATATCCCAGCGCCCACATGCCAACGCCTTGCAAGTTTTTTTCTTTCGCCAATTTGTATTTTTCAGTCAAACTTAAGCTGTCGTCGAACCAACATTGGTACCAGCGAGCCGAAAAATGGCGATACCAGGGCGTCATGGATTCATTGTCCCACAATTTGCTGTAAGCGTTCGCCTCATTTTCGGCAGCAGAGTATCTTTTTGCGGAACCAGAGCCGGTGGTTCGGGAGCCCTTGCTTCCGGTCTGTGTGGGCCATTTAATGCCGTAATAGGGCAATCCCAAAATGATTTTGTCGTTCTGTCCGAAAGTGCGATTTAAATAATCGTTGACAGTCCAGGTAATATTGTAGGTTCCCCAACCTGACAAAGGCGCTACCGGACCGGCGTAGTCACCACCAGTCCAGTAATAATTATACCCCATAATGAAGAGGGCGTCACAGACTTGGGCCAAAAAATTATAGTCAAATTTATTGCTCCAATTTACAGCCGGCAAAGCAATGCTCACGGAAGAATGCGGAATGTGCTTGTGAAATGTATCTGCTAACGCCTTCATGAATACGTTTAAATTTTGACGCTGTGACGATGGAAATTTTTCAAAATCAATATTGACACCATCAGCATTTGCCAACTGAACCTGCTCGAGTAAATTATTGACCAATCGGGTTCGGTTCGTGGCATTACTTAATAGCGTGGTTAATGATCCCGTATCAAAATTGATCGCAACGAGTACAACCTTTACACCGTAACTATGAGCACGATTTATTAGACCGGTGACAGGCCAGCTATGATAATCGATGATATTTCCCTGCGAGTTCACCTCAACGCCGAAATAGGCGATGGTCGAAAGCAGGCTGTAATTATAATTGGGATAAGCCGAATTCATCCAGTAGGGATGATACCCAAAGACCTCTTTGGACACAACATGCTGTCTTTTCTGCAGCGGAACCGGTTTTCGAGTAGGCTTTTGCTGAAACTGCTGCTGCGGATAAATTTTTGAATAACGCTGGTGTTCATACTGATGAATGCTCACAGGTTCGGTTTGTTGCGCAAAAATGTTTTGAATAAAAATAAAGCAGAATAGAATTTTTACAGCAAATATGAAATACTTTTCCAAAATTTAAACCTTTCAAAAAATTATCGATTTAATCAATCATCATATTTTATCAATAATTATCAACTGAAAAGAGACGATTTTGTTCAGAAAAAAATTTCACCGCAGAGAACGCAAAGAACACAAAGAGAAAATAAATATATAAATCAAAAACCTATTAAGTCAAATAATATCAAATCACCAGATTTTCAGCAAAGTTCAAAACTTTTTTAACAAAATCTCTGCGACCTCAATGACCTCGATGGTTAGATTTTGACCGCCTGAATAGTGACAAAAAAAGTAAAATATCAGGAATTTTACAGATAATGTCGTTTGGAAAATGCTATCGGATATAAAGCAGCTTCTTCACTTTTTCAAATGCACCAACTTTTAAAAATGAGAAATAAATTCCACTGGGGACGCGAGTTCCCAAAGAATTCCTCCCGTCCCAGGTAATTGAATAGATTCCGGGAGATTGAAATTCATCAACAAGTGTACGGATGTTGTTTCCCATCAAATCATAAATAACCAGTTCGACGTGGCTTTCAGTTCGATCGTCGGTTATTTTCGGAATTGAGTAGGAGATAATTGTACTGTCATTAAACGGATTGGGAAAATTTTGTCGTAAATCAATCGTGTCGGATTGATCAAGAAGGCGGGTTTGGTTTGTTTTTGTATTTTCGGTTGTCCTTTCGGCAGAATCAACCTTTTTTAGTTTCAGCCATTTTTCAGTAGGAAAGGTTTCCAGCATCCATTTAAAATAATACTGATCATTTGAAAAAGTCGTTATCTGCCTTTTTTGATGGGGTGAGTAAAAATCAGTTATCCCTTGTTCGGAAAAAAGATACTTCAACATGTGTAAAAATTCGTGTATGGTGACTACTTTATCGACCGTCTGATTTTGATAGACAGGCTGTGCTGAAAAAGGAACTTTAGGTGCAATTTGGTCGATCTGCTTAAAAGTATAACCGCTGTAGCCTGACCAGGAATCCGGGGAGTTCATCCAGGAATAATAGGCAAAGATGAAATCATATTTTCCCGGATTGATATTCAACCGATTCAAATCTTTGACAACTTCCTTTTTGGGCAGCAGAAATCCCCACTCATTATCTTGATAAATAAAGTCTTGATCACTCAAAAGACGATCGATGATTAATCTGTCGGTCTCAATCTTGCAAATCCGGGTATAATTCCAAACAAATGTCTTAAGATGTTGAATAGTTCGGCTAATATCAGTGAGTTCCGCGCTGGCAATTTTTATTAATCCCGAGTCAGGATCGAGATATTGTGTGTAGATAAGAAACAATCCGTTTAGTGTGACCGTTCTGTTCTCGGATTGAATTTTAATGACATGCTTTGAGTTGTTTTGGTAAAATATTTCTCTGACATTTTTGCTGGGGCTGGCATAGACATATAAATCGTTATAGCCGTACGGGATTTCTGCATCAAGCTGAACAATTTTAAAGTGATCGGGCTTGATTGAATACACAGTTTTTTGTTGAAGTAACGCTGTGGGATGTTGAGCGTAACTGTTGAAATAATTTTCATTCAGATTCCCGCTAAACAGACTTACGAAACAGGTGTCTGTTTTGCGCGTGCCCCGGTTAAAAACATTGGTTTTAATTTGAATAACATCCCCCTGATGCCATTGAGATTTTGGATTGAGTATTTTAATATCTGCAACTTCGATGTCAGTAACGCGGTTTTGATCAATCCAAAATGACCAGACCGGACTTTGCCAGAATTGAGTGTTTTTGTATCCGTACACCATCCAATAGTAAGGCGTCAGATCCTCGAACACATTTTTTGACTTAACTGAAAAAGATGTTTTATTGCGGATCCATCGATCCAGAACGATTTTGCCGCCAGACTTTGAAACGAGCAGACGGTATTCAGCATCATCAAATGGCAAAGGCAACCAGACAAACTTGGGAGTCAGGATGTCGATTTCTTTTTGATAGGGGGGAGCAATTAATTTAATCGAGTCTATTTGCGATTCGCCGGTTTCTTCTTTTTGTTGAATGATTGCATTTTTCGAAGCATTTAAGTGCTGATCCGCCAACAACTTTTTAGACGCGCTCGAATTAAGAACGCACAAAAAACTTAATAAAAATAAAAATTTCATTGACAGAATGATCTCTTTCATAATAAAGCTGATTTTTAAGATTGAAAGTTAGTTGAATCTAAAATGCTGAAAATCCTGAATACCTCAATTAAAAAAGACTTTGCAAAAAACCGCTTTGTTTGATATTTTTTCCACTGTTTTGATGTAATTATTCAGCGTGTTTTCTTTGCCACCAAGGCACCAAGACTCGAAGTTACACAAAAAAATAAATTGCCATTGTTTTTCTATTTAGTTAGCTTTTTTAAAACATGAATGATTCGTTAGTTCTCTTAAGTGTTGTCCAATCGAAAAAAACAATAATAGACCTCACCCCGTACAGAGATGATGTTTAGTCGAATAAATGAAAAATAAATTCATTACGATAAAATTTAATGTAGTTTTATGTCAACCACCACGTCATAAAAATATCGGTTTCTGAATATTTTTTTAAAACGGGCAGTAAAATTCATTTTAATTAGATAGCCTGTTTAATTCATAAATCTTGCCACCAAGGCACCAAGTCACGAAGAATCAAAAAGTTGTGAAAGAAGCATTCATAAAAAATATTATGAGTCGATTAATCTCCTTTGCCTGCCAGACTTTATATTTTCAATACTTTGTGTGCCTTTGTGTATTAGAGACTTTGTGGCGTATGAATTATTCAGGTTATAAAATTTATTTTTGCTTTTCTTGGTATCTTTGAGACTTGGTGGCTGAATAGTAACGTTTTGATTTACTTAATTGTTATAAAAAAAATTGAATAATGCAAGAAAAAAATGTATCATTTGCTTTTACGCTTGACTTTTTAAATTCAATTAACTACTTTTAACATTATTTCTAAATTTAAAAATTAATCCTCAAACAGACGTTCAAAACAGTTTTGAATCGAGTGAACTCAAGGAAATAGGGGCATTATGGTTTACATTATTACAATCGCAGTCTATTTAGTCATCTTGTTTGCAGTGGGTGGATTTTTATCATTCAGAATCAAAAATCAGGAAGATTTTATGGTTGCCGGTCGGAAACTTACGGCGCCGATTCTTGTCGGAACACTATTAGCCACCTGGATCGGCTCCGGTGACATTTTTAGTGTTTCTGATTTGAGTTATCATCATGGCTATAGCTCGCTTATCGGAAGCGCAGGCGGGTGGGTCGGAATCGTTGTCGTATTTTTTATTGCCGGGCGTGTGCGCAAGTTCGGTCAGTTCACCGTCCCCGATATTCTGGAAGTCCGCTACAATCATTGGGCACGTCTTCTGGCAACCATCACCACCATTATCGCTTACATCACTATTGTCAGCTATCAGTTTCGCGGTGGCGGTTGGGTTTTGAACATTGTTTCCAACGGACAAATTCCACTGGAAGTGGCAATGATCGTCGTGGCTGGTTTTGTCATTTTATACACGTTAACAGCAGGTATGCTTTCTGTTGCATATTTAGATATCATTAATGGTGTTTTGATTTTGCTGGGTGTTTTTCTGGCCATACCATTCCTCATCCACCATGTGGGTGGAATGGATTATATCACGGCAAACGTCACGCCGAGGCAGCACCCGGTTCTGGGAAATATGAGTGCGCTCAAAGCGCTGGGATATTTTATACCGACTTTGTTGTTAGCATTAGGCAACGGAAATATGTACCAACGTT
Source organism: uncultured Cytophagia bacterium (assembly GCA_964472785.1). GTDB lineage: Bacteria > Zhuqueibacterota > Zhuqueibacteria > Thermofontimicrobiales > Thermofontimicrobiaceae > CAYYMH01. The sequence continues at coordinate 23,953 of CAYYMH010000039.1, forward strand.
TTTTCTCAGCTAAAAACGAAAAGGAAGCCAAAAAATCTGTGATTGGCTGGATAGTTGGCGTGGTTGTAATCGGTGTCGCTTTGCAAACATTGGCTGTTGTCGGTAGCAGCTATTTTAAAGATTTAGCTACGAATGAATCCGGAAAAATTATTTTGTTGGTGGCGCACCGGGGAGTGCCGGTTGTTGTCGGTTGCATTCTCATTGCAGCAATTGTGGCCATTATTATTTCAACAGCAAACAGTTTTTTATTGGTACCTGCAACCAATATTATGAGAGACATCTATCAGCGGTTTATCAATCCGGGAATCTCTGATAAAATGATTGTGCTGTTTTCCAGAATTGCGGTCATTATTTTGGGCGTGTGCGCGTATGCTTTGATGCAGTTTTTTCCAAGAATTCTTGACGCGGCTTATGCGGCTTATACGGTGTATGGCGCCGGACTAACGCCAGCACTGATGGCTGTATTCTTTTGGAAACGTGCTACTGCGCAAGCGGGCGTAACTTCAATTTTAGCAGGAATGGTCATCACCATCATTTGGGAAGTCATCCGTAAAATACAGGGTGAATTTTTATTCGGTGTTCCGGCGATTTACCCGGCATTGTTCGCATCACTGGCATGCTTGATCGTGATCAGTCTCTGTCAAAAGCCACCGTCAAGTGAAAAATGGAAACCATTCTTTTAAAAAAATAACCGGAGGAAAACGGAGCGTGAAAGGTATTCCCAACAGGCAAAAAAAATTTACTCAGCCAAAATCAACATACTCTAAAGATCAGTCAAAATTTGAGAGAAGCAAACGCTCGGTTATTCAAAAGAAAACGAAGTAGGTGACTCAAATGGCGATTATTTATGAAATCAATGCGGATAATCCTCAGGAACGCCTGATCCGTAAGGTTGTGGATGAGCTGAAAAAAGGAGGTGTTATTGCTTATCCAACGGATACGGTTTATGGAATCGGGTGTGATATTTTTGAAAAAAGGGCAATTGACCGAATCCGGTTATTGAAAGGCAAATCTCATAAATCACCGCTGAGCTTTATTTGTGCTGATTTAAAAGATATCAGCAATTACGCTTACGTATCAAACAAAGCCTATAAAATTATGCGCCAGTTGTCTCCGGGACCTTTTACTTTTGTGTTGAGATCTACCCGACTGGTTCCTAAACTTATGGTGAGTAAACGAAAAACTGTCGGGATTCGAGTGCCGGATAATAATATTTGCCACGAGTTATTAAAAGAACTGGGTCATCCGATTGTCAGCACCAGCGCCAGTTTTGGAGAGTTTGACATTTTCAGAACTGCTCAAGATATTGATATTCGGTTAGGTCATTTGTTAGATGTCATCATTGATGGCGGCACATTGGGCATTTCTCCCTCCACAGTGCTCGATTTGACGAATGATGATGAGGTTAAAGTTTTACGAGAAGGTAAGGGGGATTTGAGAGAATTATCGTATTAACATAAGGTTGATAATAGTGTCTATTTTCACGTATCCGTTAGCGGAACAGGATTTTTGAAATAATGAATTCCATCAAAAACGAACACAATTCTAATCGTATTGGCAATTTTTATTCAACTCGTCAAAAGGAAAACGGTGTGCGACTTTTTTCTCAGCGCAATAAAACGTCATGGATCATTTTATTCATTATATTCATCATTCAATATGTCAGTTGCTTTCAGTTCGTTGAAAATCATAAAATGAAAAATTTGACACAAAATTTTATCAAATGGTACACAGCTATTTTTTCCTCTCAAACAGAGTTGATGGCAATTCATCAATTTAACGGCACCATTGAAAATTTTCAGCCAGATGTCATTGCAACAGCAATCAAAGAGTTAGACCGATTCGAAAAACGAATTTCTTCGATTGATTCGAGCTTGTTATCTGAAAAACAAAAAATAAATTATGTCGTTGTGAAAAATAAACTCCAGTTACAATTGCTGGAGCTTGAACACAGAAAAGTCTGGAAAAATGATCCGTATTTTTATACACATCGTCTCAAAAAAGCGGTTGAGAAAATTACACAGCGACTGGATGATTCAACACAAAGTGTCGAACCGGAAATTTTGACGTTGCTTAAAAATATACCACCATTCATTACTCAGTCAATAAAAAATTTGCAGGGAAATCAGCTTGTCCGAGCAACATGCGCCTTGACAGAAATCGAAGATTTACAGAAAATGTTTACGCTGCAACCCATGAATTTTGAAGATATTGATTCAATGTATCTGGATAGTGTGATTTTTTATTCTGATGTCATTGTTGATTCACTCACACAGTTTCAAGAAATTTTGATCAATAAATCCAAACTAAATGAATTTCAGGGCAAAATATTTGAAAAATCAGAATATGAAACATATATCAACGCACTTTTAGGAGAACATATTCAGCCTGAAACCCTAATGAGCAGATTGGAAGTTGATATTGAAAAATACAACCACCGGCTTATTGATCATTGCCGAAATTATTTTTCTGGAAAAAACATGAATGTGGAAAAAGAGATGCCACGCCGTCTGGTTCAAATGTTTCATGAAGAGATAAGCAGGTCTGTGCCCCGAAAAGATGAAATTATTCCGCTTTGCCGGAGCTTTGATCATTACATGAAGCGGTTTGTAACAGAAATTGCCAATCTGTCATTATCAGTTGATTATAAAGTACATTTTCAGTGGACAAGCACGGATTTTTTATCTCCGGGCAAATTGTTAAAACTTCAGCCATATAATACGCTGCGAAACAACAGTTCTTTTTATTGCGATATAAAATCACTCCCCGGGGATAACAATTGGATGGAACAATATGCCGTCTTACAAGACTATAATTTTTCATCGCTTAAGATTGCACTGTTGACCGATGGAACGCCGCTGCAACTTTATAATTGGCAATTGAACCGGGAGCATTTTGCTTCTGCTTCAGTGCACTTTTTCGACCAGCCAATTGTGAGAAGTTTGCCATTTTATTTAACGTTTAAGTTTTTGAAAATGGGTTTCGGAGGTTACGATGCCAAATTGAAATTCGTATTGTTAGAGCAATATCTGAAAATTTGCTATTCAGCTTATGCAGAATTACTTTTTTACAATAAAGATTATTCCGATTCTCAACTTGATTCTTTATTTTTAGCAGCAAAAATATTTACCGAAAATGATGTGTCAGCGGCACGACAAAAAATTCATTGCTTGCCAGGCAAAGACCTGCAAATCTATTGGACGGTGAGCCAATTAAAAGCAATTGAACATGAATGTCGATTGATTCGCGGGGCGATGTTCAGCGAAAGAGAGTTTTTGCAAAAATTAATTTTATTCGGTCCAGTACCTGTGTCCTTCATTGGCGTTAAAATTAATGAGTTTTACCAAATTGAATAATCACTCCAATTCACTAAAAATAAAAGGTCGTATTCCAACCAAGACCTATTTACAAACAGGAGGATTCACACAATGGCAATACAAGAGGAAGTAAAAAAAATCAAACAACAAAATCTCAAAAATCTAAAAAAGAAGTCGAATGTGAACGGCGTCGGCATCGGCCACAAAATCGTGGCGGGTAAAGATACCGGAGAACTCTGTCTTACAGTATTAGTCAAAAAGAAACTACCCAAATCGGAACTACTTAATAAGGATCTGATACCAAAAAAATTTGACAACATCGTGACAGACGTGAAGGAAATCGGAGAGGTCTTTGCGTATAAGGCGCGAACCGATAGATGGCGTCCGGCTCCGGGAGGCGTGAGTATTGGTCATTACGGAATTACTGCCGGAACTTTGGGCGCTTTTGTCAAAGACAAAAATACGGGTCAAAAATTAATCCTGTCCAATAATCACGTAATGGCAAACAGTAATGACGCCAGCGAGGGAGACGCTATTTTACAACCTGGTCCGGCAGATGGCGGACGCTTCCCGCAAGATCGGATTGCGGATCTGGAGCGCTTTATTCGCATTCAGTTTACCGGTGGCGGAAACGGCGGAGGCGAATGTCCGATTGCCGGTTGTCTTTCTAATTTGCTGAACACGTTTGCTAAAGTTCTCGGTTCAAAGACCCGCTTGATCCCAGCGAAAATCGAATCGGATGTAAACGAAGTCGATGCGGCGCTGGCAAAACCGCTGGAAGGTGCCGTGACAAACGAAATTATCGATGTCGGTGTAGTCACCGGTACCAAAGCAGCGCAGGTTGGCATGGCAGTCCGCAAAAGCGGCAGAACCACTCAAACAACGAGCGGTGCCATCGAAGTGCTGGATTCGAATGTGGATGTGGGTTACGGCGGTGGCAGAGTTGCGACATTTGAGCATCAGATTGTTGCCGGCGATATGTCTGATCCGGGAGATTCCGGTTCGCTCGTTGTCGATGGGTCTGAACCGTTAGCTGTGGGATTACTTTTCGCGGGGTCCAATGTTTCAACGATTTTAAGTCCGATTGACCGGGTGCTGGCGTTGTTGGATGTTGAGTTTTAAGCGGATAGTATTGCTTCTTTTATTCTAATATGGTTGACCAGTAGAAAATATTAGCTTCAAATAACAGTATTTTCGCGATGTAGGGGACGTCCATGGACGTCCCCTACGGTCTAAATATAAAAAAAACAAAAAAACCAATAATCCAACTGGTCATTCATATTTATAGTTTAAAAATTGATACACGTCCAAAAGCCACAAAGAGGAATATTAAATTTTTCCTTTTTGTGGCTTTATTTTTATATACGTTGAGATTGTGCAAAAAACCTTACAATTTGGCTTTTATTTGCTTGCATCTTAAAGTGAAACACGTTATATTGACGCAACAGTTTTGAATTGAAGGCTTTGACTTACATAAAAAAGGTTGATAGTAGATTGTCAACTTTGAATTTTCTTACTTATTAATCATCGCATTTAAAAACCTTATTACAGCATGTACTCTCAGAAAAATTTCAAAGTACTTCTGATTAGCTTTTTACTCCTCATCTCATTTACTAACCTGTTCGGCTATTTTATACCAGATACAATAAAAAGTGATACCATTGATATTGACAATTGGAAAGTTATCTCCTTTCCATTTGATGAAAGAATTGACAAAGCAGTTATTTTAGATTCACTAAACGGTTGGGTTTGGGGTCACGACAAAGGACATCTTTACCAATATAAACAGGGGAAATGGTATCTGACTGATTATTTGTCCGGCATTGATTATCAATTATTTTTTGGCTACTTTAACAATTACCTGTGGTTTCTGTGTCGGGACGTGATGAATTATCGATACTTCATTTTATTGATAAATGAAAACGAACAACGACGACTATATCCCCCAAATGCAGATCGGATAAGAGATTTGTGCTATTTATCTGATGATAATATTTGGTGTGGTTGTGAATGGGGTGAGATTTTACATTACGATGGCAAAAATTGGAAACTCATTCCGACACCAACTTTTGTTCATATTCACAGAATCCTTGTCATAGATAATAATAATTACTGGATCTTTGGGGAGTCGCATAATCAGAAAATAGTGTATTCATTTAGTAATGGTAGATGGTATAAGGAAGATATGCAATTGTATGAATTTGGTAGTGGCAGTGTGTATCGAATAAAACGACTCAATGACTCATATAATTATTTCAGTATGATATCAAATGACCGATTATTAAAATTCGGTATTTCAAATCTTGAAGAAATTAAATTTTCAGAAATAATTTCTGATACAGTAAATTTAGTGTTGCATGCAGTAAAAAATCCTATAATTTATCACTCCAGTGGAAGTATTCAAATATCGGGTGGTGACCGTATTTATGTTAAATCATTTCGGCAAAACAAAATGTTTCTTTACAATTCATTAGAAAAAAAAGTGGGTAAAGCATACATTTTAACGCGAGATGGATACTTAACTCGAATAAAATTGAATTATGAAGATTTCTTGCAAGAAAGGAATGAACAGTTCCTTCATGATTTGATTGAAGGAAACAAAGATGAATACGGCGTCTCCTTTAATGATGTGGATAACGATGGAGATGATGATTTATATATCATCAATACGGAAGAAAGAAATATATTAAAACTATATAAAGGGAACCCAGAAAATAAACCTCGTCAAAACATTACATTTCTTGAGACCACCCAACAATTTGAAATATTAGGTCTGATAAAATTTGATGACGGGACGCATGTATATGACTTTGGCATCTGCTGGGCAGATATCGAAAACGATGGTGACCGGGATGCTTACATCACCAGTATGTATGGAGAGAATGAATTATTTGAAAATATGGATAATGAGCGATTTCAGGACATCGCGGACAAAGCTCGGGTCACTGGAGGAAAATCGCGTTCCAGTATTGCCAGTTGGGGAGATGTGGATAAAGACGGCGATGTCGATCTGTTTGTCACCAACGAAGATACCACCAATATGTTGTTTCTGAATGATGGCGCGGGACAGTTCCGTGACGGTACGAAGGCAGCAGGACTGTTTACAGAGCAGCGCGGCAAAGGTTGTACCTTTGGCGATATTGACGACGATGGCGATCTCGATCTGGTTGTGACCTTTTTTGGAAGACACAATAAAATCTACCGGAATATGGGTATTGATCGGGAAACAAAATTACCGTGTTTTATTGATGATACAGACCGATGTTTACCGGTCAATGCTGATTCACTTGCCAAAAGTACATCCGCCGTATTAGCGGATGTAGACAATGATGGTGATCTGGATTTGTACATTACCAATTTGATTTTCACAAACCGGTTGTATCAGAATGATGGCAACGGCATTTTTAAAGACATCACCGATGCAGCCAATGTTCGTGATTCGAGTTTGTCTCACAGCTCCTGTTTTTTCGATGCGGACAATGATGGTGATCTGGATTTTTATGTGACTAACCGGGGCAAGAATCAATTTTTTATCAATAACCGAGACGGCACCTTTATTCAAAATGATAAGTTATTCGAATCCATGGATCAATTAGCTTATTCCACCGGTTTTGCCTGCGGTGATCCGGATAATGACGGTGATGTGGATTGCTATCTGGCAAATACTGATGAAGATGGTATTTATTATGATAATAAACTGGATAACCAAAATTATTTAAAAATAAAACTAATGGGCACCAAAAGCAACCGCGATGCGATCGGTGCGAAAACATGGCTGTATGAGGCAGGGCATTTGAATGAGCAAGATTTCTGTCTTGGGTTGCGGGAAATCAATGGCGGATCAGGGTATGGCTGCCAGAATTCGCTGGTGATCCATTATGGTGTTGATCATAGTAAAAAATATGACTTAAAAGTACATTTTCCCAGTGGAATTACAAAAATCATACACGACATTAACCCCACACAACAACTCGTTATCGAAGAAGAAATCGGCTTGGCAAAAAAATGGACATTAGCAAAGAAATGGATAATGCGCTTGTTGAAAAAAAATCACAACCAAACTGAATTCGTTGAATTTTTGATTCTCTTCTTGTTGTTATTTTTCAGTACGATTTTATTGAAAAAGAAATATAATCTGGAGTGCAGACATGTTTTATTTGTATTGGTCATACCCATCTCTTTCTATTTGACGATAACAAGTTTGCTTTTCGAAACTCATTTTATTCTGGGACTCGCATTACCTTACACGATTGCCATTATCAGTTATCTGACAATCGCATTTCTCCTCCGACAAAAGAAAACAAAAATTGAAAAGGAAAAAGTTGCAGAAGAATTACTGCTCAATTGCCGCGCTTTTGATCACGGTGAATGGGCTGTCAGTTATTTAAATCAACTGCAATTGTTCAGTACAAATTTACAGGCAGCGCAAAAAATATCTGATAATATGGCGAAGCGACTTAACGAAACGATTACCGGATTTTATGATGAGGTTTACAGCGGCATAACAAACATTTATCAAATGGCGTCAGAGGTGCCGGAAATATCAGCTTACGGATTGGAATTGGAACGCCAGCTCCTATTTTTGTCTGATAATTTAAATAAAGTAAAAGTTCAATTAAATATAAGAAATAAGGTTGACAGCGATGTCTGGAAAAGCATTTACCGCGTTGCCGATGATGTCCGGGTGAGTATTAAAAGTATCCGGAATCAGGCAAGCAGATACATTCTTTGTGACGCGATGGTATTACTGGATAATGCCATAAATCGCTATCGCGAACGGTTTGAATATCCGATTTACTTGAATATGGACATCACAAAATCCTCCACCAAAGTGAGTATTCGTGATTCCGAGCTGGCAGCAATCCTTGATAATCTGTTTCGCAATGCGGATCAGGCGATGGAGACACAATTCGAAAAAAGGATCGATATTAAATGCAAAACGACTGATCAATTTTTTATCATGGAATTTAGTGACAGGGGAAAAGGAATCGCCAAAAAAGATTGGGAACGCGTTTTCCAACAAAATTATTCATCAAAAAAGGATGGCGGATTCGGTCTGTACTATTCAAAACGAGTGTTAAAAAAATACGGCGGAGAAATCGAGGTTTTGAAAAGCGTCAAAAATAAGGGAACAACGTTTCGATTGAAATTGGGTTTGATTTGGGAGTGAAGCAATATGCTATTAGGTTTAAGAAACAGATGCTCAACATTTAAAAGATCGAGTTATATTTCGTCCCTACGGGACTCAGCTTGTTTATTTTAGGCGATTTGCTATAAATATTTCGTCGCTAACGCGACTTTATCGAGCTAATATGGCAAAAATTAGCAATGACAGGAAAAAGTAGTGCCTAATTTTAAAAAGTCCGCCGTTTGGCGGACGATACATAGCAGATTAATAAATAATTCAGTATAAGGAACTCCAAATGAAAAAATTAAAAGCCTTACTCATCGATGATGATAAACAATTCTGCCAATCATTTAGCGCTTTATCAGAGGAAAAATTTGATTTGAGAATCACGCATAACGGAAAGTCCGGTTTGGCTGAATTGAAAAAGTCTTCGCCGGATGTGGTTTTTCTGGATTACAAGTTGGGCAGGGGAATGAACGGACTGGATGTGTTGGAGAAAATCGTGGAGTTGAATCCTGACTTGCCGGTGATTATGATCACCGATTACGCTGAAGTGGATATTGCAGTCGAAGCCATGAAAAAAGGCGCGTTCCATTATACGTCAAAGTCCCCGAACATCGAAGCGCTTAATCTGATTATTGAAAAACAGATCGAGCAGATCAACTGGAAGCTGCTGTACCGGGAGAGTGAAGAACGTAAACATAAAGTGATGATCGCAGTTAGTCCTTCAATGCAGCCGGTCCTGGAACAGATTCGCACCATCGCACCGCAAAAATCAACAGTTTTGATCTATGGAGAATCCGGCGTGGGTAAAGAGGTTTGTGCCAGAGAAATTCACCGGCTGAGCCAGCGGGCGGACAAACCTTTTGTGACCATCAATTGCAGTACTCTTACACCACTCCTGTTCGAGAGTGAATTTTTTGGTTACGAACCCGGTGCGTTCACCAGTGCGGAAAAGCAAAAAAAAGGAAAACTGGAGTTAGCAGACCAGAGCACAATATTTTTGGACGAGATTGGCGATTTGCCGTTGGAGTCGCAGGCAAAAATATTGCGGGCGATCGAGGAACAGCAATTCGAGAGATTGGGCGGCACGGAAACCCATCCGGTGGATGTGCGGATCATCGCTGCCACCAACAGGGAGCTGACCAAACTGGTTGAAGAAAAGAAATTTCGCGAGGATTTGTTTTACCGGTTGAGCGTCATCAACATTCGTATTCCCCAGTTGAAAGAACGGATCGAAGATATTCCGCCGCTGGTCGAATTGTTTATTAATCGATTTGCAAAGATTATGAGCAAGCAGGCTCCGGCAGTTTCCGATAATGCGATTGAAAAATTGAAAGCATATCCCTGGCCCGGCAACATCCGCGAACTGAAAAATATCATCGAGCGGATTGTCGCGTTTCATAAGGACAATTCAGAAATTACAGCAGACGAAATTCAGTTAACGACCAACACGCCAAAAACGAATTATCAGCCTCACTTATTTGAATTAACCTATGAACAAGCCAAACATAAATTGCTAAATGATTTCTTTAAAATATATTTCCAACGGGCGCTGGAAAGAAATAACGGAAATATCTCAGAAACCGCAAAAGAAGTCGGACTGAACCGTTCCAGCCTGCATAAACTGCTGCGGGATTTGGGACTGCAATAATTCTTTCCAATTAAAAATCACGCAATCTGTTGCCAAATGACAACGTCATTGATGGGTTTTGGCAACATATCCGAGCATTCCATCTCATCTTGATAATCAAAAATATCAAGAAAAACAATATATTAAACCACACTCTATGTCCAACATGTTACCGGTATAATAATTGTATTAAACTTGCGACAAAGAGCCGTAATGTATTGGTAGGGAGTGATGAAAAAAATATTGCTCGTGGACCTGGACTCGAAAATGATCGGAGACCTGCAGGCACAATACGCGCGTCGCTGCGAAATTCTGGCAACTGACGATTACAGCGCTGCCTACAAGCTGGTCAAAACCGTGCCCATCTTTTTAGTGCTCATCCAGTTACCGGACACCAATTCTATCTACAAATTGCAAAAAATAAAATTTCTGCTCAAAAAACTCAACCGCAAACACATCTCCAAAATGACAAAACTCCTCATCGTACCGAAAGGAGGTGAGTGCCATCTGGAGGATTTTTTGAAGTACAACGTGTCGGCTGTGGTGGTGGATGTGGGGGAGGTGGGGAGGTGGATAATTAATAGCCAGTTTTGTTCTCCTGTCGTGAAAAAAAGGATAAAAATATAATTTATTTCTTGACATTTAAAAATAAAAGTATTATAATGTTGCGTAAAGTAATAACTTAATCGGAAAAATTAAATTGATGATTAAGTAATATAATAATAAATATATAAGGATTATATAATTAAAATATTGAATTTGTTTAGAATAGTGAATCGTAAGGTAAATTAAGGAAACTGTTAATATTTCATTCCAGAACTTATCTCCCAGCCCGTATGTTCGGCAATTAGATTCTTATAACGATTAATAGACAAGATATCTCTCTTTTAAAAATATAAAGTTACATACAAATATTCTAATAGAGCAAAAAAATCTTTTAAATTAACAATACTGACAAAGCTTATGTAATACTATTCGATAATAAGCTATAAATGATGATTTATTCTTTCCTTAAATGCTTTAATATTTGTTTTGAGAATTATTAACTATGCTAAAAATTCTACGAGCTAAACTGGAAATAATTGAATTGATATATATTTTCCGAACAATTGGTTCCTAATAAAACTATGGGATATTATATGATATTCAAAATACTAAGATTTTTAATTTCTTATATCTTATTTATTAATTGTATAGTAATCGCCCAAATTCAATGGAAACCGGTCAATACAGGACTGAATAACTTGAATATTCGCTCTATACTAATCCATCCATATAATACAGATTTCATGCTAACTGGTACTGGAGAAGGAGTTTTTAAAAGCATGGATGGTGGAGAAAATTGGTATTTTTCTAGTGAGGGATTAGGTGATTATCATATTGGTGATATAGTATTAGATAATTCAACAAAAAGTATTATAGTACTGGGCACTGGCGATGGAGGAGTATACAAGAGTGAAAACTCAGGATTATCATGGAGTCCAATAAATAGTGGCTTACCAACTATGAATGTATGTGCTGTTGCTATAAATATACAAAATAATAATATTTTATATGCAGGCCCTGACAGCTATGGTATTTATCGCAGTAGCAACGGTGGAGGAAGCTGGAGCAATGTTGGGGGAGGGAGAGATGTGAGGAGTTTTGTTACTGATCCGAATAATTCTTCGATTGTTTACGCTGCGACTGTTTCGTATGTTTTAAAAACAACCAATTCCGGGAATAGTTGGTATGTTAAATCCAACGGACTTCCAAGTCCATATATATTCGGTCTTGAGATTGATCCAAACAATTCTGATATAGCTTTTTGCGGTCCGCATCAGAATGGCTTATATAAAACTACGAATGGAGGCAATAGTTGGAGTAAGTCAAATAATTATGTACTTGATGGAAAGACTGTTGTAGCGATAGCTGTTAATACAGAAGATAGCAACGCAATATATGCAGGCACGAGTGATTCGGGTGTTTACAAATCAATAGATGGAGGAACAAATTGGGTTCAGATTAATGATGGATTAACAAATCTAAGTATTGGATTAAATGCGCTAGTGATTGATCCGAAAAATCCAGAAACTATCTATGTTGGAACAAGTGGAGGAGGTATTTTCAAGCTGCAGCTAGAAGTTACAAATATACAAATAGAGTCTCCACAAATTGGTGATCTAATTGAAGGTGGTTCATTTTCTGATATAATCTGGACTTCATCAGGAAGTAAAATTGATCATTTTTCACTCTTTTACTCAATAGACGGTGGAGTGACATATCCAAATGTAATAGCAGAAAATGTTGGAAATACAGGTACATATTCATGGCAAGTTCCAAATATGCTATCTAAAAATACAAGGATAAAACTGCAAGCATTTGATACTGATAACAATTTATTAGCCGAGGACGTTAGCGACGGTGACTTCATCATTGGCAAATCTTATAAAACAAATTTCCAATTTCAAAAAGACAACTATCGCTTCTCAAATAGTGAATTGCACCACGAAATGTTTGACCCATTGAGCATTGTCCTTCAAGACTCTAATTTTTTGACAAGATTTGGTGCAATATTATTAAACTTATCAAGATTAACTTCACTTAGAGGAAGCTGTTTAGGAATGTCAATATCATCAACAGTATATTATAAAAATCCACAGTTAATTCCGGCAAATAAAGAAATGACATATCAGCTAACGATGCAGGAAGCTGAACAGAATATTCTTGCTTATCAGAACTCATTTGCTGTTGACTGCCTCATTCCAAGCATGAAAAGTGTACTTGGATTCCCTGCTGATTATTATTCGTACTCTGAATTTATGAAGAATTTATTTAATACTGATCATCCGGTCGAAATCCTCCTTTCACAGGGAGGGTATGAGGGAGGACACGCAGTAGTTGCACATAGGCTTGTCGATTATGATGAAGAGATAAGAGTGTCAATCTATGATGTAAATTTCCCTAAACAAGAAAATATTACCTTAAATTTAACAAAAGATATTTACGATAATTATTATTTTGAAGGATATGGTTTTGGTAATTACTTCTTTAATCGTTTTGAGCCATTTGATCCTTTAGGAAGTCCGGCTGATCCAGCCAATTTTTGGCCATTATTATGGAGATGGCTCAGAGAAACGATTGGAGATATTTTTGACAGAGGTAAAAATATATTTACTTTAGCCTGTCCTGCAAATGCACTTTTGGAAGATGAATATGGGAGAAAAATCGGTATTCTTGATGGTCAACCAATTAATGAAATTCCTGAAGCCAATATAATTTCTGCAGATTCACTTGAGATCTACGAAATACCCAACGAGCTTCAATACAAAGTGAAAATAATTGGTCAAGAAACTGGATCGGCCAATATTAATCTGTTGATTTGCGGAGATTATCAAAATAACGAAATCAAAACCATTTCTTTTACCAATGTACCGGTAGGATACAATTCCCAGGCTCAATTTCATTTTTCCCAAACAGAATCTGATGATTCAATACAGGTCGATTTAAATAACGATGGGATTTTTGAACAAACAGTATGTGCAGCTATTGATACAACGATCTCTCTCGCCAAACCTGCTGCGCCTTCTGACTTAACCGCTTCTTTTTTAGGTAACACAGAAGTGCAATTAAGCTGGATCGACAATTCAGATAATGAGTATGCCTTTATATTAGAAAGAAAATCAGACAAAGATACGAATTTTGTGTTGATTAAAACTTTGGAGGCAAATGTCATTTTCTGTATTGACCAGGTTGATACATCAAATACATTATTTTACTATCGCGTGAAGGCGATTACACCCGGCAGTGAATCTGATTACAGTAATGAGGTAATGGTGAATTTAGCAACCACAGTCAATAATTATTCTGATAAGGTACCAACTGAATTTAAATTATTTCAAAACTACCCCAATCCTTTTAATTCCCAGACTACTATCCAGTACCAATTACCCCGGCCAGCTTACGTGCTCATAACAATTTACAATGCTAATGGACAGGAGATTATAAAATTGGTTGATGAGGATAAAGGAATGGGACATTTTACAGTTAATTGGGAAGGCAAAGATAGAAAAGGCAAAAAAGTAACCAGTGGAATTTATTTTTATAAATTAGAATTCGTAACTGAAAAAGTAAATTCATTTGGCAAGATAAAAAAAATGCTTTATTTAAAATAAAATATGGAGGGCAGCATGTTTAGAAATATTTTACTATTATTCGTTCTGCTTTTTTGTATGACTCAGCTTGCTCTTGCACAAATAACTGCTGAAAAATTAATGACAGTGATAGGTGAAAATGCTAATGATTACTTTGGTTACTCTGTCTCTTCGGCGGGCGATGTTAACGGCGATGGAATTAATGATGTGATCATCGGAGCATATGGAATGGGTGCTGGCGGCTCGGGGGCTGGTCGTGCCTATGTTTTTTTTGGCGCGGCTTCTTTTTACGGCAGCCTCGATGCCAGCCAGGCCGACGTGATTTTAACCGGTGAAAATGCTAATGATTACTTTGGTTCCTCTGTCTCTTCGGCGGGCGATGTTAACGGGGATGGAATTAATGACGTGATCATCGGAGCAGGAATCAATGATGCTGGCGGCTCTGGGGCTGGTCGTGCCTATGTTTTTTTTGGCGCGTCTTCTTTTTACGGCAGCCTCGATGCCAGCCAGGCCGACGTGATTTTAACCGGTGAAAATTCTGATGATCATTTTGGTTACTCTGTCTCTTCGGCGGGTGATGTTAACGGCGATGGAATTAATGACGTGATCATCGGAGCAGATAGAAATGATTATGGCGGCTCGAAGGCTGGTCGTGCCTATGTTTTTTTTGGCGCGGCTTTTTTTTCCGGCAGCCTCGATGCCAGCCAGGCCGACGTGATTTTAACCGGTGAAAATGCTAATGATTACTTTGGTTCCTCTGTCTCTTCGGCGGGCGATGTTAACGG
>CAYYMH010000040.1:0-38410 GCA_964472785.1 uncultured Cytophagia bacterium
ATACTACAAAAAAATAAAATATAACCAACAGGACATTTGTCCTAAATGTAAATAATGAGTGCAGCTATTTATAGCTGATGATAATGAAGTGCTAACTGTCGAAAAGAAAAAAATGAAGTTATTTTCACCATATCGGGGATAATAAATTGTCTCCGATATGATGTGATAAATTCTACAATCAGGTTTATATGTACTGATACTAATACTTATACTCTGAATTTTGGATATGCATTGATTTCAACTTTCTTCTTGTCAGTTAATGGGAAGTGGACGCAGGATAAGAGATCGCCGAGATTTTCATTTTGGCTTAAAATAGATGACAGCAAATACCTTGAATGACAATTCTTATTAGCTGCATCTACGTTGAATACCCGGACTAAACGACAGACGACTGATACACAACATTAAAGAGATGCAGACCTGTCACACACTTATAAAAGAACTTTGTTTTTTCTGGGTGATATTTTATGCGCTGAAGAACCTGACTTTAGCTCAAAGAACGTCACCTACATAGACCAATCCTTTGTGTAAGATTTAAGATTAGTGCTATGATTTCCAACCAATCGTATTTAATAATAAAATATTGAGAACACCTTATTAATATGGCTCAAATTGAAATACAAAAGACTGGAAATAAAAAAGTTTTGATGTCCCTAATTTTGATCGCCTTAGTTGCGAGCTTTTTGGTTTCATTAATCCAAAGCTCTTTCGGTCGGGTGAAGGTTCTGGGTATTAAGATTCCGACACAAAATGGACAATGGGTTAGCGCAGATCTTTTCAAGCCTGATGATGCGACAGCCGAAAAACCAGCGCCTCTTGTGGTTGTTGTTCCTGGTTTTCAGCGTTCAAAAGAATCCCTTTCGAATATCTCTTTAGAACTGGCGCGCCGGGGAATTGTGGTGATTGCCATTGATCCTTATGCTCAGGGCGCTTCGAGTTCATCGATGGAAAGAAAATCAGCAACGAGGGAGGGGTATGGCATGTTTGCTGTCGTTGAATATGCAGCGAGCACGCCAAATCTCAATTACATTGACAAGGCCAGAATAGGCGCAACAGGACATTCTGCCGGCGGCAACGCTGCTATTCGAGGAGCGAGCTATTTTGGAAAACAATCACTCAAGACTGGTAACCCCAGTAAACTAAACGCTGTATTTGTTTCCGGTTATGTCCTCACGCTAACTGAAGAAGTCTTGCAGTATGTTCGTTCCAATGTTGGAATGAGTTACGCCTTTTACGATGAAGGTGCTTATCGGAACGAACTTAGGAATGGGGACATGCGTCATGCCCCTGAATCCATTCGGCTTTTAAACTCCGGTCTCGCTTCCAACTTTCCCAAATTTGAAAAAGTGAATATAGGGAAATATTACGGTGACACGGCAGATAGAACGCTCAGAGTCATACACAACGAAAGGGTGTTGCACCCGTTCCAGCCCTACATTATTGAGGCCACTGCTAACCAAATCGAATATTTCGAAAAAGTTTTTGGTGTCGATAGTGACTTATCCAGCCACGATCAAATTTGGTTTTGGAAAGAATTACTGAGTTTATTAACACTGATCGTGGCGTTTGTCGCACTGGTGCCATTAGGTCGGCTACTATTAGAGCTACCATTTTTTAAATCCTTATCACATCGGATACCCAAAGCGCAGCCCAGACCAAATGGTAACGGAAATATCCTCTTTTGGGGTTTGATTGTTTTTGGAGCGTTAATCGCATGTTTCTCGTATATTCCCATGGCAGAATTGTCCCAGAAGCTCTTTGTCGCCGCTTCGACTCGCAGACAAACCTGGTTCTTTCCGCAGCGGATGAACAATGCTGTCATGCTATGGGCAGTGCTCAATGGCAGCATCGGTTTTCTTTTGTTCTTTTTGAGCTATCGTTTCTATGGCAAAAAACATGGCGTCCGGCGTGAAATGTGGGGCGCAAAAATAGGCGGTTCGGAGTTGGGAAAAACAATCGTGCTTGCTTTGACGATCTTTCTGTTTTACTATTTATTCCTGTTCACAATTTATTACTTCTTTCATGTGGACTATCGTTTCCTATTTATGGGAGTTCGTGTTTTTCAGCCAGCCGAGCTATTACTATTTGTCATGTATGTGCCTGTTTTCTTTATTTTTTTTCTGTCCAACTCTTTGCGTGTCAATGGCGCCATGCGAATTGAAGGAATGGCAGAATGGAAGAGCATGCTCATTGGGGCAATTGCCAACTCGTTTGGACTTTTGTTGATTGTGATTATTCAATACGTCACTTTTTGGGTAACCGGCACTGTTTACTGGACAGATGGTTGGCTCTATGTGAATTTACTTTTTGCGGTAGTTCCCATGATGTTTGTTCTTCCGTATTTTAACCGTTACTTTTTTCGAATGACGGGACGGATTTATCTGGGACCAATGGTCACCTGTTTCGTCTTTATAATGATTTTGCTTACGAACACAGTTTGTTATTTGCCGCTTTGATATTGATGATGAGAAAGTTTATGGGAGTGCAATAATCACAATTGGAGAACGGATAACGCGAAGTGCTTTTTCGATGTGAATCGAACAGGAATTGTGATTGTAAAAAATAAACATTTTATCTTGGTTGAGTACTTTTAGTAAATGAAATTTATTATGTAAGGATTAGAATGAAGAATATGAAGTCGTTGAAATGGTTCGCCATTTTTTTATTTTATGTTATAGGTTACAATCTACTGAACGCCCAATCACCGGTGAGCCACGTCTCTCCTCACAAACTTTCGTTTTTATTTGATGCCAATGCTGTAAAAATTCCTTACTATCGAAATTTCGCATTGGGAGCGAATGCATCATCAGTATATCACGCTGTGATTGTAATACACGGGACAAATCGAAATGCAAACGATTATTATAATTACATGCTTGATGCCGCATTTAAAGGAAGAAGTTTAAACACGGCTCATCTTATTATGGCGCCGCAGTTTTTAGTTGAAAACGATATGTCTGCCCACAATCTTGAGCCGGATATTTTGTTTTGGACCAGCGCAGCATGGAAACAGGGCGATAAATCGCTGAGCACACCCAATTTTCCTGTGCCCGAAAAAATGAGTTCGTTCGCTGTCATTGACAGCATCTTGCTTCGCCTGGTTCAGAAGTATTCAAATCTGGATACTATTATTGTGGCCGGGCATTCTGCCGGCGGACAGTTTGTGCAGCGTTTTGCCGCGGGTAGCCCCTTGGATTCGGTGATTACAAATGAATACGGGATCGCTCTGCGCTACATAATAGCGAATCCTTCGTCTTATGTTTACCTGAATGGAGAACGGCGCGTTCAGGGGACCAGGGATCAATTTGACACTCCGCCTGCCCAACAAACTATATTTATTGCTTATAATGACTACAAGTATGGTCTGGAAAATTTAAACAGCTATATGGGAAGCGTTGGCGAAGAGCAAATACGAAGACAGTATAAAAATAGAAATGTGATATATTTATTAGGTCAGGACGACAACAATCCGAATGATCCTTCACTGGATACGTCAGGGCCGGCAATGTTTCAGGGCTACTATCGCTTGGAAAGAGGAATAATTTATTTTAATTATCTGAACTATTTTTATAAAGATGAAATATTCGATAAACATTTAAGAGTCATCGTTCCCGGTGTTGCCCATGATGGTTACGGTATGTTCAATTCAAAGTGCGGCGTAAAATATATTTTTAATTCCGGCTATTGTGACTCGGTGGCGTTGGCAGTGGAAAATTTTTATCCTAAAAGACCATCAAATTTTAGCTTGAATCAGAATTATCCCAATCCATTTAATTCGGAAACAAAGATAGATTTTACGCTTATTAGCACGATGCCTGTTTTTATCAGAATTCATGACATAACCGGAAGGCTTGTAAAAACCATTTCCAATGGGAAAATATTCGATGCTGGGCCGAATTCCATCTCCTGGAATGGAACGGATAATCAAGGAAATAGTGTATGTTCGGGTATATATCTTTTTGAGTTCACATGCGGAAAATTCAGCGGATTAAAACGTATGGTGCTACTGCGGTGATCGGGAGATAAATTTGAAACGGTTTTTATTACCAATTTTTTTAGGACTTTTTATTTGGTTTTGCCCAATCCCAAATGGAATTGAAGAAGACGCCTGGCATTTACTGGCAATTTTTATTGCCACGGTTGCAGGCATAATTTTGCAGCCATTGCCAATGGGCGCGGTAGCGCTGATCGGTATTGTCATCACGGCTGCAGCAGGAACGCTGAACATTAGCGAAGCGCTGAGCGGCTTCAGTAATAGCGTCATCTGGCTGATTGTCACAGCGTTCTTTATTTCCCGGGGATTTATCAAAACAGCGCTCGGAAAACGCATTGCCTATTTATTTATAGCAGCGTTTGGGAAAAATAGCCTTGGCTTATCCTATGGATTTGTGGCGACAGATTTGGTTCTTTCACCAGCAATTCCGAGCAATACAGCCCGAACAGGGGGAATCATTTTCCCCATCATTTGTTCAACAGCCTCTACTTACGATAGCCAACCAAATGATCAGACTTCAGGCAGAATAGGAGCTTATTTAATTTTTACGTCATTTCAATGTCAAAATGTTACCAGCGCCATGTTTTTGACTGCGATGGCGGCAAATCCATTGGCAGCACAATTGGCTAAAGATCTGGGGATAAATATTACATGGGGTACCTGGGCGTTAGCGGCTGTACTCCCGGGTCTCATTAGCTTGATCTTAATTCCATTAATTCTCTTTATGCTCTTTCCTCCAAAGATAAAGGAAACATCAGCAGCGGCTCACCAGGCAAAAGAAAAATTGGCTGAATTAGGCAAGATGAAACCTGATGAAT
Organism: uncultured Cytophagia bacterium; assembly: GCA_964472785.1. GTDB lineage: Bacteria > Zhuqueibacterota > Zhuqueibacteria > Thermofontimicrobiales > Thermofontimicrobiaceae > CAYYMH01. The sequence continues at coordinate 4,813 of CAYYMH010000040.1, forward strand.
GGATCATGTTGGGGACGTTTATTTTGTTGTTGATACTTTGGATATTGGGCAGCCATATTCATCTGCATGCCACGATAACCGCCCTGATTGGACTCTGCATCTTGCTTGTGTCCAAAGTGCTTACCTGGAATGATATTCTAAAAGAAACGAACGCCTGGAATACATTGGTTTGGTTCGCGGCGCTTGTAATGATGGCTTCTTTTCTAAATAAATTGGGAATGATTCCGTGGTTTGCTGATTCGATGAAAGGTGTTGTCAGTGGTGCAAAGTGGATCTGGGCTTTTTTAGTTTTAATTTTAATTTATTTTTACAGTCACTATTTTTTTGCCAGCAACACAGCGCATGTGAGCTCCATGTATGCTCCGTTTTTGGCTGTGGCAATAGCAGCCGGGGCGCCTCCATTGATCTCCGCGCTGGTACTGGCATTTTTTAGTAATTTGTTCAGCAGCACAACCCATTATGGTACAGGTCCCGCACCTGTTTTTTTTGGCTCCGGTTTTGTGTCAATGGAAAAGTGGTGGTCTCTGGGCTTTTTCATAAGTGTAGTAAATATTTTTATTTGGATAGGAATCGGCAGTCTCTGGTGGAAATTCCTTGGACTTTGGTAAAAAATAATTGGACTCTTGAAGTGGATACAGGTCATCTTTAAAACTATTGGACGAACATGTTAGATAAACAAAAATTTACAAAAGACCTCGAATATTTGGTGAACATCGATAGCGGCTCCTATGTTCGAGAAGGCGTGAACAAAATAGGGAATTGGTTTGCGGAAAAATTTACAAATATGGGATGGAATATCAAATGGTTTGATCTTGCACCAAAAATAAATGGACGCAGCTTCCTGACTTTTCCCCGGCATGATAATAAATTTGATTTGTTGATTCTGGTCCATCTCGATACAATATTTCCAGCCGGCGAGGCGAAAAAAAGACCATTTTCAGTCGTTGGAACCAGGTTTCAAGGTCCCGGAGTAGCAGATATGAAAGCCGGGCTTTTATTTACCTATTATGCCCTGCAGCAGCTTCAGCAGGAAGGGAGACTGACCGCGATTATCGGCGTTTTTTTTAATGGTGAGCATGAAATCAGCTGCCCAAACACCCGCAAACTCATTGAAGAATTTTCCCAAAAGAGCAAAGCGGCGATTACTGCTGAACCCGCCCGGTCCAATGGTGCTTACGTATATAGAAGAAAAGGAGTGGGACGTTATAAGCTCAAGTTTTTAGGTCGAAGCGCTCACTCCGGAGTCAATCCCGAGGAAGGCATCGATGCTGTCGATGAATTAGCACATTGGGTTTTGTTTTTAAAAGGATTGAGTGACCCGGAAAAGGGCGTTTATATTAATTCGGGAGTAGTTAAAGGAGGAGTATCCATCAATTCTGTCCCGGGAGAAGCAGAGCTTTTTGTTGACGCCAGATTCAATGATATGGAAAGTGGTGATAAAATTGATCAATCGATTCAAAATAAACTGACCAGTCCGTTTAATAAACAGATAAAAATTGAGTTGGAAGGTGGAATAAAACGTCCGCCAATGATTCCGACAGAAGAGACTAAACGGTTATGCCGGATAATTGAAGATGTTGGAAAAGAATATCAAACAGAAGTGATTTGGGCAACATCCGGTGGTGGCTCTGATGCATCTTTTGCTGCTGCATTGGGAACCCCAGCGGTATGTGGGCTTACCGCTGTTGGTGGCGATCTTCATAGTGATTCGGAATATTTGGAAACTCAGGATATCGAAGTGCGGTTCAATATTTATAAAGAATCCATCTACCGCATCTCAACATTGTACAAAAGATAATTTCCTAAAAGATACGTAACGAATTCCGATGATTGTGTATAAAAATTGAAATTTTATAACCGGAAAATTTTGATTTGAAACGAAAAAAAAAGAAACGAACTGGAAAATTATTTAACAAATTTCTTGATATCATTGAAAAGGCTGGCAATCTATTACCCCATCCTGCAACGCTGTTCGCTCTATTTGGTTTTATTGTTGTTTTAATATCAGAACTGGCGGTACAACTCAACCTAACCATTACCCATCCGATAACCGATGAATTAATCGCTCCTTTCAGTCTTCTCTCGATTAAGGGGCTGCACATGATTCTCACTAAAATGGTCACCAATTTTACCAGTTTTGCGCCGTTGGGTACGGTACTGGTCGCCATGCTGGGGATCGGATTAGCGGAGAGCTCCGGGTTGATCAGCGCAGCGCTTAAAAAATTAGTGTTATCAGCTCCCGGCCATTTATTAACTTTTGTTATTGTCTTTGCTGGTGTGATGTCAAACGTCGCCAGCGGTGTTGGCTATGTGTTACTGCTACCATTGGCAGCGTTGATTTTTCGGTCGGTTGGTCGTAATCCTCTGGTTGGTCTGGCTGCAGCCTACGCCGGTGTGGCAGGTGGGTATAGCGCCAATCTGCTGTTAGGTACTATCGATCCCTTACTGGCAGGAATTTCTCAGGAAGCTGCCCGTATCATAGATCAGACATACTTAGTGAATCCAGCTTGCAATTATTATTTTATGGCGGCGTCCACGTTCATTATCGCATTCGCTGGCACATGGGTCACAGACAAGATTGTCGCACCCCGCCTTGGTGAGTACCACGAAAATGATGGTTCTGTTCCTGAAATGACCGAGGCTGAAAAAAATAATGCAGTCAACGTTATTACACCGCAGGAAAAACGTGGATTACGTTTCGCGCTTGTCACCTTGATTATAATTGTGTTAATCATTATATGGGGAATTGTACCGGCGAATGGCTTTTTAAGAGAAGCCAGCACCGGCGGTGTATTGCACTCACCATTACTCAAGGGAGTCGTGGCGTTAATTTTTATTATTGCGTCGATTTTGAGTGTCTCTTACGGTTTCGGGGCGGGAACGCTTAAAAGTGATAAAGACGTCATGAAAGGAATGGCAAAAGCAATGAGCGCGATGGGGACGTATATCGTCTTGGTATTTTTTGCTGCGCAGTTTGTTGCTTTTTTTAAATGGAGCAATATTGGTTTGATCATCGCTGTAAAAGGCGCGGATGCGTTACGAGCATCCGGATTCGTTGGCATTCCTCTGATGATTTTGTTTGTCTTCATCTCAGCTTTGCTCAATATGTTGATGGGAAGTGCTTCTGCCAAATGGGCAATCATGGCGCCGGTTTTTATCCCCATGTTTATGATGTTAGGTTATACGCCCGAATTCGTGCAGGTGGTCTATAGAATTGGCGATAGCGTCACGAATAGTATTTCACCCATGATGTCCTATTTCGCACTGGTACTGGCATTTGTCGAAAAATATGATAAAAAAGCCGGCATCGGATCGATCATTGCTTTGATGCTTCCTTACACAATTGTCTTTCTATTGTTATGGATAATTTTTCTGGTGTTTTGGATGGTGTTAGGAATTCCGGTTGGACCAGGGGCTCCAATTAAATTATGATCTTAAAAAGTGACTCGTTTCGGTTGGGATGTGTGATATAAGCGATAAAATATATTCTGAAAAATCAAAAAAAATGTAATCTAAACGAATATTTGATGGAATAGTTTTGGTCAAATATGATAAATCAATCTCCCGATTCATTATCCATTTTAACTGTTAGACATGTAACCGCAAGGACACCCAAAGCGTCCCCAGGGGGAATCGAACCCCCGTTGCAGGAATGAAAATCCTGAGTCCTAGTCCACTAGACGATGGGGACATTATCAATTTATTTGACGTTTCTCACTTGGGGAGAACGACGGGAATTGAACCCGCGACCTCCAGGGCCACAACCTGGCGCTCTAACCAACTGAGCTACGCCCTCCATAAATTAGAAACCTAAATATAAGCGAATTATACTAAAAATGCAAGAAAAAAAATTCAAAAAATCAATTTTTTTATGAAAATTTAGGATGCGAATTTGGAGAAAAGCAAAAAAATATTTGGATATTTGAAAAATATTTGTAACTTAGTTTAATTGAGGTGCGTTAATTTAATAGTCACAGAGGAACAGAGGACACAGAGAAAAAATACAAACGATAAAATAACTGTTGAGGTTATGATGAATAAAAATTCACGAGCGATTTTCGAGAGGCTGACCAATAGTTTCGGACCTTCGGGGTTTGAGCGGGAACCGATCAAAATCACCAAAGAATATATTGAGCCTTTTGCTGATGAAATTCGTTTCGACCGGCTGGGGTCGTTGTTATTTACCAAAAAAGGCAGTGCGAATCGACCGGTGGTTTTGCTGCCCGGTCATATTGACGAAGTTGGATTTGTGATCTCCGGGATTAATGACAAAGGGTTTTTAACGTTTAATCCGGTGGGCGGCTGGTTCGATCAGGTATTGTTGGGGCAACGGGTGATTGTCCGAACACAAAAGGGTGATCTGCACGGCATCATCGCTGCCAAACCGCCCCATCTGCTGCAGCCCGAAGAGCGTTCCAAGGTAGTGGAAAAAAGCAAAATGTTTATCGACATTGGCTGCTCCAATAAGAAAGAAGCGGAATCGCTGGGCGTGAGAATCGGGGATCCGGCAGTACCCAATTCTCAATTTTCAATTATCAAAAAGACGGCGTACGAGATAACTGGTCAGAAGGAGGAAAACAAAGGTGTGGTCGAAATCGGCATGGGAAAAGCGTTTGACGATCGCGCCGGTGTTTTTGTGGCAACTGAGGTGGTACGGCGGTTAAAAGAGGAATCCATTGACCATCCGAACACAGTGGTTGGCGCAGCGACAACGCAGGAGGAAGTCGGCATCCGGGGAGCGCGCACCACAGCCTGGATTTCAGAACCGGATGTGTGTTTGACGTTAGAAGTAGATATCGCCGGAGATGTGCCGGGTGTCGAACCCCAGCAGGCACCTGCTGCTATGGGAAAAGGACCGGCAATTTTGACTTTTGACGCATCGATGATACCCAATCAGGCGTTAAAAGAATTAATTATTGAAACGGCGGAACAGAACAAAATTCCGTTCCAGCTTTCTCAAATCGCGCGCGGCGGCACAGATGCTGGCATGATTCATCTGACACGAGCCGGTTGTCCCAGTATCGTTTTGGGCATTCCGACGCGGCACATCCATTCTCACGTGGGACTAATCAGTCTCGACGACATTGAAAATTGTGTCAAATTGGTTTTGGAAACTGTAAAGCGGCTGGATGAGCAGACTGTTGCTCATTTTACGAGTGTGTGATTTTTAGTGCTGAAAATCATTTGATTCCGCTAAAATTAAATGAAACAATTTTTTGTTAAAATGGTATTTAAAAACGTTTGAAATAATGAGTTTTAATTTACTTCTGTTTGAACAGGAGGTCGAATGGAGATCACCAAAAAAACGATTGATGACGTGGGTATCATCAAATTTAACGGTAAAACGTTAGGCGAACCCGCGGATTCAAAGGAGTTCGAAAATCAATTAAATGAATTAATTGATAGCAACGTAAAAAAGATTGTTTTGGATTTAGAAGAAGTGGAACGCATCAACAGTACAGGTTTAGCGATTCTGATTACGGCAACAACGTTGTTTACAGATTGTGGCGGACAAAATGTCGTATTAGCTGGAAGCAACGATTTTATCAATGGTGCTTTAGCTGTTACAAAATTGAGCAATTTTTTCGATTGCTATTCGTCCGTCGATGAAGCTTTGGAAAAAATGCAGCACGTGAGTTGTTAATTTGTAATTCACACGAAAAAGAGAACTGATGAATGATTAATGACCCCAAGGAATATTACCGTAAGCTGGATTCCTTTTTTTCTGAGATTTATCAGGTTGGCTCAGACAATGTCCTGTCAACTGTGTTGAAAGAGTTGGTGGATTATCTGGGCAAGGATCTCCATATCAAAAACGGCCGTTTGTATGAATTGGTTTTGGATAAGTTTGTGCTTTTCTATTGTGCCAATTTATCCCAGTTGGAAGATGAAAGTGAAAAATACCTGAGCGTCGAAGAGGAAGCGGTCAAGTTGGTTTTGGAACACGGCTGTTACATTTTTTATGAACCGGAAACCAGTTTAAAAATCCAATCGTTGAGACCCAACGAATTTAAAACCATGGTCGCCTTTACCATTCAACGGGACGAAGGTACCTGGTTGTTCGTTTTTGAGCTCGAACCGGGATGGGATCGTGAGGAAATTGAGTTCTCCATTAACACCACTCGAAGGGTTTTGAACTCTCGTATTTCCACGGAGAGTTTTGAAACGTCGCTACACAAAGCTGAATTAATTCAGCGAAGTTTGCTGCCCAAATCTTCTCCTAAAATCGAAGGATTCGATATTTACGGCAAATCCATTTCCACCGAAATTGTGGGAGGTGATTTGTACGATTACGTTGCCTTTTCCGAAGGGCATTTCGGTGTTGCGGTCGGAGATGCCAGCGGACACGGTTTACCGGCAGCGTTGTTGGTTCGGGATGTGGTAACCGGACTACGGATGGGATTAGAAAAGGAGATGAAAATAACACCGGTTTTGGAAAAATTGAACAAAGTCATTCACCGGAGCACCCTGTCCACTGCGTTCATTTCGTTGTTTTACGCTGAAATCGACACCAACGGCGATATCGTGTATGCGAATGCCGGGCATCCCCCACCGATTTTGATTAACGGAAACAATGTCGAGTTTCTCAAGAGAGGCGGCACCATCCTGGGACCGTTACCCGAAGTACAACTGAAAAGAGGATTCTCATCAATAGAGCCGGGTGGTTTGATGGTGATGTATTCGGACGGTATTTTTGAACGTCAGAATTTGTATGGGGAAGCCTACGAAATCAGTAAATTGCAGGAACTGGCAGTTAACAATCAATGTCTTTCGGCTGAAAATCTGGTTAAAGATATTATCGACGAAGTGTACAATTTCGGTGGGCAAAAGAAGTGGAAGGACGACGCAACGGTTGTCGTTGTCAAGCGCCTCGAAAAAAAAGACTAATCATTCCAACGATATAGCTGCTTTTAAAAAGTTGACAATTTCAAATTGCTATTTAATCATACCTATACTAATGTGAAAGTGGTTTTAAGATTTTCTGTTACTGTTCAGCCGCGCAGTCTCGAAGACACAAAGAAAAGCAGAGAAGACTGTTAGATTTTTGGAGTGAAGTAACTGTGTTACTTCATGCAGCAACGTAGTTGCTGCATTCAAAATATATCAATAAATAATCTTTTACTGTTTGTCTTAGAATTTCAGGTCACATATTTTTTTACCGTACAGCACTCATGGTACTGATGAACTTTGTTTTCCACAAAATCCAGATGTTCGGCTAATAATGTTGAGTCATAGTAAAAAGGGGCAAACAACACGAACATTGCGCGCTTCGTATCCAAGGTTATTTTAGTCCGGTTCGAATCAGAGGACGGGTTGCCGAACGGTCCGGTTTTATCTGCCAAAATCAATTTACCTGCCGCATTGATCGGTGGCTTACCAATTCCAGCAAACATTTCACCTGCTTGTCCCAATCGAACTTCGATTACTGTGCCAACAATTTTGTCAACATCATACAATCCGATAGACAATGAAAAATGCAGTGAACACAAGTTGCACACATTCACTAATGTATTGACCTGATAAATTTCCGTACCTTTTTTCGCTTGGCGGAGCAGCGCTTCTGAAGAAGGCCGGTTTTTAGTGGGATCTAATTTGATCGAGCGGTATAGCTTTCGCATGGGTTCAATTAGCTCTTTGTAAGTGTCAGTTGACTGACACTTATCTTTCACTTTATCGCATTCCTCTTTTATGTCCCGGACGAGGGAATCATTCCGGCTCTGTACGATTAACTGATCAAATTGTACAATCCCGATCTTTAGCAAGCCTTTTAATTCTCTGTTTAATTTTAAATTATATTTCATTTAACTTTATTCTTTTTGATTGAATATAATAAATTAAAGAAATTAATGCAAGCAAGAAATTTAGAATATGGTAAATTCGCCATTTAAAAAAACTGTATGTTTACAAAAAAAGACTTGACATTTACAATAAATATACGTATACTGACACTTACATAATAAACATAGTTAAAGTAACAGTTACATGGTGATATTATGAAAGAAAAAATTTTTACCGAAAAAGAAATTTTGGAGCAACTCGATCTCGAAAAGAAATTATTTCAGGACATGCTGAAGCGGAACTTGATCCGATCAAAAGGCACTGCCGATGGAAATGTGCTCATCTTTAGTGAAGACTCAATAGATCGAATTCGGGAAGTCCGACAGTTTCTCTCCATGGGCTATTCGATCGATGAAATAGAAAAAATTTCCAAAAAAGTGGGCTTACCATCCACCAAAAAAGAGAGCGAACCTGATGGTAAAAAAATCAGATACTTGACCGTCGGTGAACTGGCGAGTCAATTGGGAATTAATGGGCGGACGATAAAATACTGGGAAGAACGGGGCGTCATCGAACCGGATTCGCGATCCGAGGGCGGATTCCGGCTTTACAGCGAGCAGTGGATTTATTTGTGCAATTTGATCAAAGACTTGCAGCTCTTTGGTTACAGTCTGGAAGAGATCAAAGAAATTTCCGACCTGTTCCGTGACTTTTTGACGATCCAAAATTCAATCGACCACTTTCCTAAAAATGAAACCAAACAGAAACTGGAAAATATGAAAACCAAGATTGGTGAGTTTCATCACAAAATTGAATCGTTCAAAGAGGGAATCAGCCGCTGGGAAGAACTTTTAAAAAAGAAGGACAAAGAGATTCGTCAGTTTGAAAATAAGTTGAAGCAACAATCATCAGAGAAGAAGGATAAGGAGAAGAAAGAGTGAGCACCAACAGACCGAAAATTGTTTTCATCGAACCTAAATCACCCAATTTGCATATATTTTCTGTGTTTGTGATTCCCCGGTTGGGAACGTTGATTTTGGGAACAATTATGAAAAAAATGGGTTGGGATGTGGAAGTCATTTTAGAGGAAAATGAAGATATTGATTTTGATCATGTAAAAAACGCCCAACTGGTGGGAATCTCCACCACGACATCCACTGCGCCACGTGCTTACACTATTGCCGATCAGGTGCGTGAAATGGGCATTCCGGTAATCATGGGAGGTCCGCACGTCACCTTTCTGCCGGATGAAGCATTGGAACATGCCGATTTTGTCATTCGCAGTGAGGGGGAAAAGGCATTCCCGATTTTTATCGAACAATTTGTGAATGGTAAAAAATATGAACAGGTCCCAAACCTGTCTTATCGACACTTTGGTCAACATGTCCACAATCCACAAATGGACTTGCTCATGGATTTGGACTCGCTGCCTTATCCGGATTTTTCGCTAATCCGTAACGGAATTAAGCGCACCTATGGTTACCAGATTGTGCCGGTGCAAACATCGCGCGGCTGTCCCTTTGATTGTGAATTTTGTTCGGTAACCGGCATGTTCGGCAAGAAAATCCGCTATCGCTCCACGGAAAACATTATCGAGGAACTGAAGCAATACGATCACAAAAAGAATGTGATTTTCTTTTACGATGATAATTTCACTGCTAACAAAAAACGCACCCGGGAATTGCTGCACGCCATGATTCGGGAGAAGTTCAAATTCAAATGGTCTACGCAAGTGCGAGCAGATGTGGCAAAGGATCCCGAGCTGGTAAAACTGATGCACCAGGCAGGCTGTGAAACCGTGTTTATCGGCTTTGAATCCATTGACCCGGAAAGCCTGAAAGAAATGAAAAAGTTGCAAACGCCAGAGCTGATTAAAACAGCCATCAAGGTTTTTGCAAAAAATAAAATCCAGATTCATGGCATGTTTATATTTGGTTTTGAGAGCGATACACCGGAGAAAATAAAAGAGACCATCAAGTTTGTCAACCGCAGCAGAATCGGTACGGTGCAATTTTTAATCTTGACGCCGCTGCCCGGCACCGAGACTTTCAGAAAATTAGACGAATCCGGTCGTATTCAGTTTTACGACTGGGGACTTTACGATGCGCATCACGCGGTTTTTCAGCCCAAACAAATGACCATCGCTGAACTGCAACGGGCGCAAATCAAAGGGCATCAGTCGTTCTATTCAATCCGTCAGTTAATCAAGCGTATCGCCCGTTTTGAGTGGAATGAGTTGGTGATCGGAATTTACGCGAGACGGCTGAACCGCAACTGGAAAAAGCGAAATAAAATCTGGCTGAAGGTGATGGAGCTGCTGAAACCAAATTTCGATTTCAAAGTCAGTATCGATATTCATCAGGTGGTCAGGCTGCCGAAGCTAAATCGGAATTGTATCAAAGATAGGAATAAAAATCAGCACAAAGCTCAGTTTAACGAAGCGGATAATTCCAATGGTGCGTTTGGGTACAGATAAGTTAACTAAATTATAAGTTTTGTGAATTTTCCTTTGGGCGGTCAGCTTTCTCCCGGGGCACAAAAATCCCCCGCTGTTTTTCAACATCCAGATTGAACCGGAGTGCGGATTGTGCTTGTTCGACTAACTGTTTGTCGATACCGAAAACGTCGTGGATTGTTTGATGCAGGTTGTTTTTTAGGTTGAAATTCTTTTTGGACGTAAACGTGGTTTCCCGCATAAAATTCTTATGAATGTAAATCATGCCTCGCTTCTGAATTTTAGTCAGACAGATGCCGTGCATCGAAGACCGGGTGAATGAGCCGTGCCAGTGTCGGAGAAATTCATCTTTGGGACAGGGACGGTCGCTAAAGTTGTAGCGCCATTTCATCTGCGCTTTGTTGAACGTGAAAAGTTGGTAGCAGTTTAATTCCGCATTGAATTGCAACTCGACACCAATGCTGGATGTTTTGTAGATTCTCGATTTTTCCGGATTGATCTCCATGGGTTCGTTCAGCAGGTAACCGGGATCGACGAGATACTTCGCTTCACCAAAAAGGACGATAATCGCGCAGTGAATATTGAGTCCGGCGCGCATATCCGCCATCACCGGATAGCAGGAATACCCGTGGTGCAGCAAAATCGTCTCCAAAAAAAACGTCAGTGAAAAACAGGTGCCGCCGAGACGAAAGTTAGCATGTTCGTCGATCACTTCATCGGGCAGCCGGATTTTCGTTTCATCGTCCCAGTGCTGGCTCAGCTTAATAATTTTGCTGATGTTTTCATAGGGAATCGTGGAAAATTTATCTAAAATTTTCCGTAGCGAATTCAAATCCGGTCGCTTGATTTTTAGTTTGAAAAAATCGTTGAAAATCCGGACGCTGTCCTGGAAGTTTTCAGGTAATAATTGTATCATTGGATTATGTTAAACCAAAAAAAGAACTGGTTGTTTCCTGATTCTAACTATTTTTAAATTGGAGTGAATTGTCTTTATGCAATTCGTGTGCAATTGATGAATGTATTTTTTACTAGCCGAGAATAACACGTTTGTCGTACTAACCCTTCTAAAACACCGAACCAAAACGAACATAAAAATTTGCTTCCCGGTTATCATTCAGTTTGAAAGCGTATCCGCTGCTTACAACCAACGGTATTTTTCCGAGCAGATAGAACCGGTGCCGGAGTTCACTGCCGGCTGTGTGCAGCCAAAGCACGTCGGAAAATCGCGTTTTGCTGCCATCATCAAACGTGCGCCAGTTGGTTCCCCAGGCTTTTCCGGAATCGAGAAACAAAGCGCCGGTAAATCGTTCGAAGTATAAAATCCATAGCTTCAGTCCCAAGTCACGGATCAGCGGAACGCGATATTCCAGATTGGAAAAAAGCTGTCGGTCACCGTCCCGGCTGAATTCCAATCCACGCATGGTGTTCGTTCCGAGCGCTAACCGGCTTTGCAGCGGCTGATCGCCGTCGCGGCACACACCACCGAATCGCAACGCAAAAACGTGATCCTTAAATAACAGTTCCTGTCTCACAATGCCGATCAGATTGAGTTGCCGGTACTGTAAAGCGCTCCCCATCCATTGATCCGAGTACTGTACGCTCGCGCCAAACAGCCTGCCTGTTTTGGGATGAATATCGTACCACACATTGGGGCGGTAGGTGTGCCAGTAATAACCAAGGGTTAAATAATTAATCCAGCCCTGAAACGGCAGCGCCCAGTCAGCAATGTTATTTTGTCCATAGTCATCGAAATTAATCGAATTGCGGTGAACCGCGGTGCCACGCAGCCACAGGTAATGATTGGACAACACAGACCGTCCGAAATTGATCCGCCAGTTCAGCGTCAGCGATCCGGACATATAATTTTCGTAAAGCGGCAGCACCTCATTGTTTTCCAGCGGCAGAAATCCGCCGTGGTCAATAGTAGTTTTGTTTACGTTCAGTTCAATGGTGGGCGTGAATTGCTGGTTGACGTAATCGGCAAAAAAGTGCAGGCGCTGCCCATAGGTGGCGGCGGTCATTAAATAATGTTTTGACAACGGATCGGCTAACAGGGTGACGAGCCCGGGCTGCCAGCCTTTTTCGTCCTGATCCAGATAGGGCAATAAAATCTGCGGTCGAACATGCGCTAACGGACGGTACGGTCTGTTCTTTATTAAAGGATTCATCGAAAGTGGGAGAGAGATGTCTTCGAAAAATACCGGCTGCTTTTCCCCGCCAAAATCGAGAGGTTCTACGGTGGTAAAGTGGTCTGATCCGAGTGAATTTTTATCAAAAGGAATCATCACAATTTCTGTTCTGTCCCGGTCTTCGAACGCGATCACGCCGATATGTTTTCTATCGGGCAGCCAGGTCGGATTAAACACACCGCCCGGCGTGTCTGTCAACTGATTGATTTTACCGGTCGCGATAGTCAGCACAAACAGATTGGGAGCGCCGTTGCTATAGGAGTTGAACGCGATGTATTTCCCGTCCGGCGACCAGGACGGATAGCGGTCATCCCCCGGATCGTCGGTCAAGTAGGTGAACTGTGAACCGTCGGTGTTAATTTGACAGATGTCGCGTCGCTGAAGATGATCAAAAATTGAAAACACAATTTTGTCCCCGTTCGGTGACCAGTCCGGCGTAAAAACCTCTGTCCAGTCAGGAAAATCGGTGATCACTTTCTTTTGTCCGGTTTCCAGATTCAAAATTGCCAGATCGGAATGCGTGCCTTGATGCACGGTGTAAACGATGTTTTCCCCATCCGGTGACCAGCTCGGATCATTTGCCCGCTCACCTTCCGTAATTTGGGTTACGCGATTGGTTTCAGTGCTTAAGATAAATAAATCATTGTATGCGGAACCGTTCTGCGCGATGTGCATTTGTGAGTAAACAATGGATTTGCCATCCGGTGACCACGAAAAAAATGAATTCACATACGGGGGCGCGACCTTTTTGAAATCGCTGGTGCCGCTTTGGTGCAGATACAGTTCGCGCACGTGTTCCTCAAATTTCTTAATGCCTACGATAGCGATTTTTTCACCGGTTGGCGACCATCGCACACCGTAATTGTACTGAAACGGCGTGGGCAATACTTTGCCGATTGCTGTCACGGCTTGATGCGTTTTCAATTGTTTGGAATAATGAGTTTCGACTTCGTTTTTCCACTGCCGGAATAGTTCTTTTTCTGAAAGACCGATAGTGCGTTTGAGCGCTAAATTGAAACTCAGCGGAAAGGACTGATATTTTTTGATGATCTCCCGGATTTTATCTTCACCGAACTTTGCCGCGATGTAACGAATCAGTGAATGTCCTTCTTCATAAACCAATCGCGCATCAATCTGGTCAGCGCCGATGAAGCCGGTCAATTTTTTGTAGGGCAGCATTTTTTTGGAATAAGTGGCAATGCGCATCAACATGTCCCGGTGAACGCACCATTTTTCGGCTTCAAACTGTGCCACACCTTCCAAAAACCAGGTGGGAACAAATCCCAGTGCAATCAACTCCCGCCAGAATCCGGGAAAGCCTCGGAATGCCCAAAAGTTCACCATGTGTGTGAATTCGTGAGCAATCAGCGCTTCCAACCATGGCAATTGACCGGTGGTGTATTTGGGCTCACTTTTTGTCCAAAGGAAAATATAATGTCCCAGCGGCGTGGACAACCCATTTGAATTATCCTCGTAATCAGAGACAATGATCGGGGTTTTGTCCGGCGGTTCAACGCCGAGATCTCGTGTGATCGGCTGGTAAACCGATTCGGCTATTTGAGCGCACCGTTCAGCAATTTTTTCAGTGCCCTGATGATAGATGATTTGAAAATGTTCGGTCTCAATTATTGTCCATTTTAATTCGGGATGGTTCCGGGAGAATGAAATTTGTGCCTGAGTCGAGGATGTCGGAAGCAATATGATCAAAAGGATGAAATTTGATATGACAAGTATTTGGAAAAAACTTTTCATGTTTTAATATTACCGATGGGTTCAATTATTTTTATCCATTCAAAAACAGATAGTGAACATGCACCCTTTCAATGGTTCAAAACCTTTGAAAGGGTATTGCCATAAAATATTGAGTGGATACAGTTTTTTTAATTTAATTCTAAATTACTAAATTAATTATTGATATTATTCAAACAAATTAATGATTTTTAAAGTAGTTATGTGGAGTGTATTGACTGCGTCAATGCATGCATCGTCACAGATGATGCACTCCATAATTAATCGAAAATTAAAAGATAAATAAATTATTTCCTTTTAGAATTGTAAGTTAAACACAGCCCAGTTATTTTTGATCCTGCCACATAGTGAAAATCTGATTGAGCAGTTCGTTCTTCTGCTTGGATTTTTCCTGTTTTGAATTGCAATAAAGCGTACCGCCGGCAGCACCTTTGTGTCCATCGCCCAGATTGAGCTGCCGTAAAATATTACCGACGTCTTTGGCATGCTCCTCCTTGTTCAGATTGATACTTAGCGAGAGCGATAGACTCAAATCGTTGGTTTTGATCCCACGCCTAAAAATTGGTTTGATTTCGAACACGGCAAGGGACTCGGGATAAAGCAGATAAGCTAAATTTTTGATGATATGTGGCGGGCGTTTAAATTCGGATATATCTAAAATGATGATTTCCCGATTTTTATCCTGCGGTAAAAATGAAATGTTGGATTTTATCAACTTGAGCATTTGCTGCTCTTCCTGCTGATATTGTTGATATTTTTCGGTAACCAGTGGTTCGTTTGCAACCTCGCAAATTGGGCGATCTTTAAGTTCAAAAACAAGGTGCTCTAAATATCTTCGTTTCTCCTTAAAATGTTCGATTCTCGATCGAATGGTGGCATCGACGATTTTTGATGGTGTTTCCTGTCGCCACTCCTGGATAGAAGAATAATCGAAGGAATCGATTTGATCCGCATCATTAATTAAGGATTCAAAGAAATCAGGAAACTGGTGATCCTGATTGAAATAATTATAAACCACCCGGGCACAGGACGGAAGAAGTTCAAATTTCCCGGGAATCGTTTCCAAATCAATGCCCCGGTATTTGATTTCTTCGAGATTTCCTTCGTGATGATCGAACCACAGCCCGCATTCGAGCGGGTAGGGGAGATCACAGACAATATCCTGACCCGTGATCGTCAAATCCGCTTTCGCGATGTTGTTAGGACCTGCAAATTTGATGTTGCCAATGTTAAAGACTCGATCACAAATTACAGCAGAGACCACGCCGTCAAAATCGTTGTGGGTGATGATGGAATTATATTGCATCAATTTTTCCCTGTTTTAGTTTTGAATTTTCTGTTAATGTCAACCATTTAATTTAGAGAATTTAAAATAAGATACAAGAAATTTTTGTTATTTGTTAAAAAAAAATGAATAAAATTTATTTTGGTATTGTATTTGCTGATGTGTTGTTTTTAAAAGCGATTAATTTCAAATTTGAAAAGGCAATTGGTCGATTCTTTGCGTCAAAGTCTTTTAACTTGATTTTGATTCAATTAATTTTTATATTTTCCAAATTTAACTAACTTGTATTAGGATGATGAAATATAGTCTAAAGGAATTCAATGGGAGAAGCACAGACAGAATTAGTTAACAACACCACATCTCAAACCAAAACAACCGATAAATCCCTTTCTGTTACTAAAGATGATTTGCCGTATTCACTTGAGACGTGTCATAAATTGAGACAAATTGTTGAGGACGCGAATCTGGAAAAAAAATATCCGCCCTCCCGCTATGATACAGGGGATAAACTCAGTTTCGATTTAGTTGGCGTTTGCCCGGATGAGAAAAGCAAGGCAACCTTTGAAATTGAAAAGTTCGTCGGCGGCGGATTTGCCGGTCAGGTCTATCGAGCGAAATTGATTGCTATTGAGGAGAACCATACGCCGTCAGCACATAATTTGAAAGAAGGGGAGACCTACGCGATCAAAATTTTGATTCCGCCTTCCAGCTTCTCATTAAAATTCAGAAATTTCATTTATTGGCTGGCTTACCAGGGATCATTTGCGGCGCAGACCCATTATGCAGCAGCTCGGGTCGGCGTTCTCTGGCAAAAACTGATCCGGCGGGGCGCGAAGATATATTTTGGGCGAGAGGAAGCAGCGGTTGATACATACGCGACATTTTTTGATGCTACTTTGGGAAGCTACGGAGAGGTCAATGAATGGGTAAAAGGACGAAACTGGAAATTTGAAATTGATGATGAAATTTTTAAAAGAAAGAAATGGAAGAAATTAGATCATATTGCGGACAACGAACAAATTAATTCCAGGGAGTATTTAACAAAACGAAAATTTATGGCAAAACTGGTTCAATTGATGCATGATATGGGCGCGCCGGAATTAGCCAGGCAATATGAATGGTCAACCATGAAAAGCCAGCCCAACGCACTGTTACGCGTTGGAAATGATTATCGGGCTGATAATATTACAGCGATTGATTTCCGAGCAGGTTTGGCGCTGCTGCCCTTTTTGCCGATGAGTCCCGGAGACTTTAAATTAATTTTAAAAGGACTATTGCGTGGCAGTCTGGTCCAGTTTGATCGGGGCAATTTGAAAAAACTGGATGCTTTTATTGAAAAGTATCCCAATGAATTTGAAGATTTAAAACCGGCGATCGAAGAGTTGAAGGTGAGGAAGCAAGAGTATCGCAAATCACAACCGGATTTGAGTCACCAGGGTTTTAAACTCATTTATAAAAAATCACTTCGGAAGTCAGTGCGGGCGGGGCTGATCAAAGGATGGGAATCAAAACGCATCATTGATAAAGCACACGGAAAAAAGCTGGAGCATTCTGTGTTTAGATTTATGCTGTTTTACATTGTTTGTATATTGCCCTTCCTCGGAAAGTTCCTGCGGATGTTATGGGGCAATCAGGCTTATAAAAATCACATGAAAAGCATTTTTTCTGTTGGCGGTTATTTAAAGCGTACATTTCGAGCCAAACAAGCGCACGCAATGATTGATTGGTATCGTGACGGCAGAATATCGGATGTAAAAGTCGGGCGATTATTAAAAAAACCATCTGTGTTTTGGATTCAGCGATTCACACTTTCATGGTTGCCGCCCAAATGGCACCGCTTTTTTTCGGATAAGAAATTTGCCTGGGCATCTATTAAATACACTTTTACGTATCCGGTCCGATTTTATCGAGATGCTCAATTTCGTGAGATTTGGCTGCTGGAAAATGTAAAAATCGGTCACGAAGAAGGCATGTTGACTGATAGCGAAGCGGAACAGATACGTCAAAAAATTAAAGATCCGTTCATTCAAAAATATTTGAAATGTGTCGCTGTTCATGTAGCGACACTTCCCATTACACAGGTGATAACATTAATTGTTGCACTTTATGCGATGATAGCGTTGGGAGAAACTTGGGCAGAAAGTTTGTTAATTGTAGGAGGAATATTTGCAGCCTTTCAGGCGACCCCAATTTCCCCGGGTTCGCTGGTTCGGGGAACTTATGTGCTCTATTTAATGATAAAGGAACGGGACTTAAAAAATTACTGGATCGCTGCTTTAATTTCTTTCTGGCATTATGTGGGTTACCTGGGATTTCCGATTCAGATGGTTGCGAAATTTCCAGCTTTGTCCAGATTAATGGCAGGGCGCTGGGCAACGAATATTGTTCACATAATTCCTGTTTTTGGAGAAAGGGGAGCGTTGTTAGAACACTGGGTGTTTGATTTGTTTTTTAATGTGCCGATTTCGATTAGAAAAAAAGTTAGAAAAAAATCAGCTAAAGCTAACTAATTGATAATTAAATACTCAAGAAATGATAAAAAAAATCAAAAAATAGGGAACGATTGAATCTTTTAAAAGTTTAAGTCATCTAAATGTTCAAAAAAAACAAAAAAATTCAAACGTAAGGGATAAAACAGGAAACTTTTTTTTAGTAAAAAAGTTATAATATTAAAATTGAGACATAAACATTCCCCCTTTAATTTGGTCATAAAGACCTCGTTAGATTGATATGATTTAGCGGCCTTAATTTATTTTGGGTTTTACCTCCTTTCTTCCCATCATGGATTAAGGCTGCTCTATTTTAAGGTCAAACCTCAAATTTAAATTTTATTTCCAAAATATTTTGATGAAATAAAAACTGATTATTGAAAAATCAGGGTGATAAAGCCAGCGTAAATAATTAACATTATGATTGAAATCAGACGAGTTAAGCGGAAATTTTTAAAAAAGAACGCGGCGCAAAAAAAGGTAAAGATCATCAACCCGAAAATATTAATCAGAATTCTTGCAGTTGAAAAATGTGTCGGGAAGATACTAACAGATATTCCCGTTACAAAAAAAATATTATAGATATTGCTACCAATGATATTTCCCAAAACCAAATCAGTTTGCCTTCGTAAAGCGCCCACGATTGCCAGTCCGAGTTCGGGTAACGCTGTCGCAAATGAAATCATTGAAATGCTGATGACCATTTTGTTTATACCGAACATTTTAGCAATATCCGCAGCACTTTTAACGATAAGATGTGCGCCCGCAGTTAAAAGTATAAAACCGATTATCAGTAAAAATAAAACTTTTATTTGACTGATGGTGTCTTTCAGATAGTATTGAGCTGTTTTGAAATTCGACATGGATTTCTGTTGCTTGATTTTTGATTGGTGGATAAGCAAGAGATTATAAATCACAATGCCTGTAAATAAAATAATTCCGTTCATTCTTTCCAGTTCGCCATCTTTTATTAAAAAGATAAAGCCTAATGTTCCAAGGATCATGACGATTAATTCTCTGTTCAATCGTTCATCAACGGTTTTTATTGGGTAGATAAAACTTGTCACACCGATGATCAGGGCAATATTGGCAATGTTGCTGCCTAAAATGTTGCCCAGCATGATTTCAGCGTGGCCTTGATAAAGCGAAGTTAAACTAATGCTCAATTCTGGAATCGAAGAAGCGAAAGAAACAATGGTAGCGCCGATGATAAAGGGGCGAATGTTTATCGCTTGTGCAATTCGAACCGCGCTGTTCACTAAAAATTCAGCACCGATGTAAATAAGGAATACGCCAATCGTTAATAAACTCAGAGTGACAAACAATTTCTATCCTTTTGATTCTAAACACGATATTAAATTAAAATTTGTTGGATTAAACCTGAAACAGTAGGAATAATCTGTTTGGGAAGTAATGTAAAAAGAAAGTTGTGGATACGCAATGAAAATGAACATTCGGAATATTAAAAAATAGTAACCGGGCAATACAAGATTGTTAATTTATTCTTCCATACATGTTTTAAGAAAATTTTACCCCGTTTCTTTTTCTTTGATTTTGCATGGAACACACAACTGGGTATGTGGCACTGCCTCCAATCGTTCTTTGGGGATGTCTTTGCCACAACTTTTGCACACCCCATAAGTTCCCTGCTCAATCCTTTCCAGTGCGGCATCCAGATGAAGTAGAAACCGGTTTTCCCGGGTTGCGTGGTAATATGCTTTTTCTCTTTCGTCCTCGTCTGTGCCATGATCAGCCATGTGGATCGAATAGGTGGAGTCTGTGCCTGATGTTTCTTTATCTTGATTGTTTGAGGAATCTTTGATAAAACCGAGTTCCTTTAGAATTTCCTCGCGCTTTTGTAAAATCAATTTTTTGAAATATGCTAAACTTTTTTTGTCCATCACTTGAACCTCATCTTTGGACGAACTGACCATTTAATTAGAAACTTACCTTAATATCGGATTCCAAATATACTATATAATTTCAAAATAGTCAAGGATTTTTTCGGATTCTCAAATTCAGAACTCCTGACTCCATAGCACCGTGTCAATCGCCATTTTGTGAGTCGAGCATGTCTTAAGCAATTAATAATTTATAAGATATGTCTAGAAAAATATAGGGGCAAAAAGTAGCATCAAGGCGCCGGAGCAGTTAAGGACGTGCAAGGTTGGCGAGTTGGGCAAAATACTTGGTCTTGATAGAGTGCCCGGGGCCAAATGTTTACGATCAAAGATTGACCAGATCGTATGCCAAAGCAAAGCTCATGAATTCAACCAACTCCTTTCTCAAGACTGGATAAAAAAAGAAGCTACGTTGTATTTTTATATTGATGGACATGTGTGAGTTTATCATGGCTATGGCGCGAAGTTACCCAGGAAATATGTATCAAGAGAGAAATTATGTTTATCTGGCACCAGCGATTTCTGGCTGAATAATGAATTGGGATTACCCTATTTAGTGATGAGCGGAGAGTTAAATGAGAAGTTAAAGGAGATCATAAACGACAAAATCATTCCCACGCTTATTGAAGATACAGCCGGCTTGATATCAGAAGAAGAGTTAGTTAAAGATGCCAAGCGTCCCCGGTTTACGATAATTTTTGATCGAGAGGCTTATGAGCCAAACTTTTTTAAATCGCTGTGGGAAAAGTATTGCATCGCCGTGATCACTTATCGCAAGGCAGTAAAAGATAAATGGTCAGTTGAAGAATTTGCCGATTATAAAACCCATGTAATTGGCAAAGAAGTAAAGATGTGTCTTGCAGAATAAAGGATTTTGCTTTGCGACATGGAAATGCGAGAGATTCGAAAACTTTCCGATAGCGGTCATCAAACGAGCATTGTTACAACCGATGAGCAAATAACAACACAGACGGTTGCCGGCAAGATGTTTTCCAGGTGGTCTCAAGAGAACTTTTTCAGATATATGATGCAAGATTACGATCTTGATAAGCTGGTTCAATACGGAGTAGAAACGATAGACCCACAAAAAAAGGTCGTAAATCCATCCTACAAAAAGCTCAATTATGAAATTAATAAATTTAGGGAAAAACAAAATCGGCTAAAGGCTAAATTTTTTCAAATCATTGAAAAAAGTATTGAAAAAGACCTGGAACAAATGAAAGAAAAGATTCAGAAACAAGCAGAGTTACAAGAGAAGATAACATCTTATCAAATACAAATAGATGAGAAGCTCAAAGCTAGAAAACAAACTTCTTATTATATTGAACTAAAAGATCTGCCGGCTGATACATGGTTTAATAAATTAAAAACAGAAAGTAAATTATTTATCAATACAATAAAAATGATAGCCTACCGGGCTGAGACAGCTGTGGCAAATTTATTGATTCCCTCTTACAAAAAATCTGACAATGAAATACGGATGCTGGTCAAAGAAATTATCAAAAGCGAGGCTGATTTGATCTCTAATTATAGCAACAAAACTTTGACTGTTCGGATGCATTCATTGTCCACGCCCAGGGATAGTAAGGCTGATAAAAAATTATGCGATTTTTTAAACGAAACTGAAACCATTTATCCTGACACCAATCTCAAACTAATCTACAAAATATTGTAGTTCTTGTTTATG
Organism: uncultured Cytophagia bacterium; assembly: GCA_964472785.1. Taxonomy (GTDB): domain Bacteria; phylum Zhuqueibacterota; class Zhuqueibacteria; order Thermofontimicrobiales; family Thermofontimicrobiaceae; genus CAYYMH01. The sequence continues at coordinate 26,347 of CAYYMH010000040.1, forward strand.
AGAGGTCAGGAGTTCTGAAATTAGCCCGCAGTTAGACTCGTCCTTTGAATTTTTCAAAATTTCTCTTGCATATTTCATTTTTTTTCTTTACCTATAAAAACTGAATGTCATTCATTTTTCTCTTAATTGTTTCTTTTTCAAAAAATTAACTTTTAAAACAGGAGAACGTCTATGATTCTGCATTATGAATTTGTCCGTACGGCCAAGAAATTTAGTAAAAAGATGGCTATCATAGACCGTACAACGGATAAACGTGTTACCTACTCCAAGGCTCTGATTGCTTCTCTAATTCTTGCAAACAAAATCAAAAAGTATAAAGAAGGTTACATTGGCATTATGATCCCCACTTCTGCCGGGTCAATACTGGCAACGATTGGTACATTGATGGCGGGGAAAGTACCTGTGATGATTAACTATTCCACCGGCGCATCGGATAACTCCGAATATGCTCAGGATAAATGCGGTTTCCGAACCATTATCACTTCCCGGGCATTGCTAATCAAACTCGGTTGTCGTTTGGTGAAGGGGATGATTTTTATTGAAGATATTATGGAACAAATTACCACCGGCGACAAACTGTCGGCTGCACTCAAGGCGACTATGCCGACGAAAGTGATTATCAAATCTTTACCTTCTGTGGAGTCAGACGACAACGCGGTCATTCTTTTTACCAGTGGCAGTGAGAAAGACCCTAAGGCAGTTCAATTAACCCACCGAAATTTTTATTCCAATATTAGCGATATTTTGAAAGTGTTCAAGCTAACCAGTGACGACGTTATGATGTCTATATTACCGCTATTTCATGTATTCGGGCATAACATAAATTTTTGGTTACCCTTGCTTACCGGCATGACGTCAGTAACGGTTGCCAATCCGCTGGAGTACAAATCCATTCCTAAAATCATCAAGGAAGAGCAAGCCTCAATGATAGCAGGAACCCCAATTTTCTTCTCGGGCTATTTACGAGAATCGACACCGGGGGATTTTGACTCTGTTCGAATTATGGTGGCAGGAGCGGATAAGGTTTCGAATGCCTTGCGCGATGGATATCTGAAAAAACACAATAAAATCCTTCTTGAAGGTTATGGCGCAACCGAAACCAGTCCGGTGATTTCTGTTAACTCTCCGGATGCAAACAGACCGGGAAGTATTGGAAAAATATTTCCGAGTGTACAAGTTAGAATTACTGATGTTGATACCGGCAAAGAACTTGAACAAGGGAAAGAAGGAAAAATAATGGTCAAGGGTGATTTGGTCATGAAAGGCTATCTGGATGATTTGGAGGAAACCTCTCTCCACATTCGCGATGGCTGGTACGACACCGGAGATATCGGCATGATCGATGAAGATGGGTATCTCTGGCATCGCGGACGATTAAAACGCTTTGTGAAAATTGGCGGTGAAATGGTCTCGCTGGTCAGAACTGAAATCGAACTCGAGCGGCTATTACCGGATGGTGTGGATTGTTGTGTCGTTGAAGTGCCGGATTCTTTAAAAGGAGCGAAAATTGTGGCTGCGGTAACCGAGAGTATAAATGAGAAGGAGACGTTAGCCAAGTTAGCTAAAAAATTGCCTCCGATTGCCATGCCAAAGAAGTTTATTATTATTCCGGAAATGCCGAAGATGGGGAGTGGCAAAATTGATTTTCGTACGATCACGAGTATCGTCCGCCGTAAAACACAAGAAAACAACAATGATGAAGAAAATGAAAAACTAAAAAAACAGCAAAAGAAGGAAAAAAAGTAGCCCAAAAATTAATTGATTTTTTTATATAATTTAAAAAAGGAAACAGTGATTGATTTCGCTGTTTCCTTTTTTTTCTGAATTTGCATGGTTGAATTAGAAAATTAAAAAGTTGGGGGCTTCAAATTACTCTGCTTCGCGCGTCAGCGTTCATGGCGATTAATTGTTATAATGATATTTTACCGAGATAATTAATCCACCCAGGTCCCTGCTGTCGCCGTATTGAAGGTCGGTTGGTTTTCTTCGACCAAAGTATCCGAAAGCCTCAGTCGTGAAGTTATCGAACCCTCGCTCCAACCCAAAGGTGAAAACGTGCTCGTCATATTCCGGCAAGTAATCCCCAAATATAAGCAAGTTGTGATCAATTTTGTAAATATTAAAAATATAGCCGGATCTTATTTTCCAGTTTTGGAGCAACTTCAGTTCCGCACCGAATTTTAACTGCTGATACCTCATTTTTCCTTGCGCAAACATGTTGCTGAGATAATCCTGTCGTTTTAACGTTGCATCAGAATAGTGATATTCACAGCCAAAGATAAAAGGGAGTGAATTGGGTTCGTAACTGACACCAAAGCCAAGATTATTTCTGGTTAAATAATCATCCTCTAATTGGTTTGGAAGGCTCGGATTTTTTGCCCAGTCGTTGGATTTTTTACGGTTCAAAGACAGACCGATTCGGAAAGGTAGTGATGGCAATCGATAACGCATTTGATAAAAAAACTCATGACCAGTCAATGTCCAATACCCATCGTTGATATGTTGTAAATGTTTTTCTGCGGCATCCGTTGTTCGATAATTGTAATTTACGATCAGGATGTTTGATAAGTGGTGCGTCGCATTCCAAATGGATTGTAAACCGGCTTGAAAAGATTCTGTGCTTAAATAATGCCTCATTTCGCCGGTCATTTTCGTTCCTAATGAATGGCTCCTGAGACGGATAATCTTAATATCGTTAATATCGAACTGGCTATATTTTTTACATTCGGTAAATTCATTTTCATTGGCATAGCCAATGGTGATTCCAATTATCAGATTTTTTTGAATTTGGTAAGTCAATCCATTTTTCATAAAAACTGTGCGAAGAATTTTTCTCGGTTTTGGAAAATGATCTTTTAAGCCCGACATGATTGAGTATTGAAGGAGAAAACCATACAATAGCTTGTCCCGATACAGATTTCTGCTATATTCAAAAGCGAGTCCTGGACCGGAATAATGAAAATTTCCGGATGTGGTATCAAGGAGGCGAAACGGATGTTGTGGATACGGATTGAAGTTGATAATCTGATCGAGTTGATCCAGTCTTAAATCCCGGTAATAAATCGAACCCCCGAATGTCTGTGATTGATCCAAAACTTTTACACCCTTAACATGAAGTCGGGAATCCAACGTTGACTTTGCATCCCAATCGCGTTTAAAATTACCTGAACTGGTGCTGGTGGTGTAAAAAGATTGGATGTAAGAATGTGTCTGATCCCGGATCAACCAGGCAGGATTTTTCCCTAAATCATACAGATTCAATTGATTGTTGACAGCTTCAATAATCAGGAACATTCGTCCCATGGCAGCCACTCGAAAGTCTGACGCAAAAGAACGACTCGACAGGCTGAGGGTAACAAATAATATCAAGAGGATGAGAAATAAGTTTTTAGCACGCATAAATGTTATTCGTTTTTTTCGAAATGGTTGCTGTTGTGTCTTCACTATAGCATTGGATTGACAATATCATCCGGTGCATGCTGATAATCGGGCGTCGGGTTTTTGATAATGACAAAATCAGACGTGCTGTTATTTGAATCATAGCCAGGTTCTTTGGTCAGCGGATTTTGTCGTTCGATCGACATGCCGCTATATTGCTGCAGATCAATACCCGCTGCTCCCGCATCAATGATATTATTGACGACTTTCACGGCAAGCGAATTTTTGTAATATTCGACACCGTCCATGACATCTGTAAATTCAAAGACAATTCTGCCATCGCCATCATAACGCAACTCGTTCAACTCTTTGGCTTTAATGAGAGCCACGCCGTTGTGCATTAAGTTTAGCCTAAAATCTCCACAAATATTCTGATCGATCTCTTCTAAACCGGGCACAGATTCGTTACAGACATCATTGCACAAAGAACAGAATTCCCAGTCAGCATCAGACAAATCCGGGCTGTCAGGACCTCCACCATATTGAGAGTGATCGTGTGCTTTTTGTGCGATAACAATGAATTTTCCGCTCTCAATTGGATAATCCTGTCCGTTTCCGGAAAATTGGAAGGCATCGCTAGCTATAATGAATTCACTGTTATATTCAGTGATACGAATGATGATTAATTTGTCCAGATACTGAGTGTCGCCGGTCGGATTATAGAGTTCGATGTATTGGTCGTCGTAATAACGAACTCCCGGAGGCCCGGCGTAATAAATTTCATTGATCACGATTTGCGGGACGATGTTTTTTTCAAGGGATACCGTATCTGTTTCAGTTACTTTATTTTGAAAAATGTTCTCCTCCCAGCTATGGCTCAGCATGACGTCATTATATGGATATCCTAACGAAGCCATGAATTCGGCGGAGAGTAATTTGGTGACATCAATCCGATATTGGGATGCAATTAATTCATCGAAACTAACGACACCATTTTCATCGGTGGAGTCGGAAAACGTTTTGTCATAGTCAACTGAATGTAAACGAACTAACGCATCAGCAACCGGGGCATATCCAAGGGTTGAATCCACAGATAAAATATTTGTGGAATCTGTGACAACTATTTTATACTGACAGGCGCTATCCACGTCCGTTGGTTTTTTTGAAGAACACGTTCCTAAAACGAATAGAGAGAGTAAAGTGAAAAGATAGATTATGGCTTTGGTGTTCATAATGTTCCCTTTTCAAATAATTTGTCCATAACGACACTGAATTGAATTCCGTAAAAGATTTCCGGATTCCGGGCAAAAATTTTATCTGTGTTACTCGACACAGAAGTATAAGCCCGATAATTAAAGAAATTATTCACATAAAATGAAATCTCCGCTGCTTTGAAGATAGATTTTGTAATGGTCAAGTTGAATAACCATTTGCCCGGAAAGTTCTCCGTTCGGTAATTTAAGGGATTTTTGTGCTGATGATAATACGCATATTTCGGATCAGCTTGTTGGTTTTCATCAATTGGATAAACTTGATCGGAAAGTCCATCATAATACGCCACAGCCAGCGTGTCAGATAATCCCAACCGTTTTTTCTGGTAGAGCGGTACCTGTTGTGCGGTCAGCGAGAACCAGATCCCTAACTTTTTAAACATGTAGTTCATTCTAAAGGTGAGTACCACTTTATCGAGCCAGTTCCCATGTTTTTTATAAAGTGGAATGGTGTAATCCTGCCTGATGGTACTCCAGTTCAAACCATCCTCGTTTTTTCGAACATGATGAAACGTCGCGTCAACAGCGAAATTCATATTTAATTTTTCAATGTACTTGGTTTTCAGACTGAATTCGACGCCACTTATTTTTGTCCGACCGCCGTTTATTTTTTGAATATGCGTTTTGAGCAAAGAGTCCTGTTTGGATTCATTTCCTAACAAAGGCCAATTCGGACGCAGAAACTGATAATAGAATACAGGATAATGTTTATCCATTGGTTCATTTGTTCTTTCGGAATAAAAGCCACTGACTGTAAGGAAAACTGATCCAAATTGTTGATCCAAACTGATTTCAAACTTGTTTTCTTGAATTCCTTTTAAAAATGGATTTGCCGGGTCAAAGATTCTCGTCGTTATAACGCTATCTGAAACAACAGTCGTATCATTGACATTGATTTTGTCGAACATGTCAGTATAATGCAAATCAGGGTAAATATAATTGATGGGAGGCGCTTTTGAAAATTTTCCATAACCTGCTCTGATACGCGTTTTTTGAGCCAAGTATAAGGCGAAATTGATTCGAGGATTGAAGAACGCGCCGTTTTTTGATTCGAAAAAAATGAGTCGATCAATTTCCCCTGTGTTATAACGCTCGTACCTCAAACCCAAATCTAACGTAAACTTTTTCCAACACTCACTTTCAATTCGATAATTTAGAAATATACTGTGCTGAAAGATCCCTGAAACATCATCAAACAGACGCGGACGCTCACTGGTTCTCGGAGGATAGGTCACATCAAATTCACGTCCTTTGCCAATATTATCATCAAATTTAAAATCATTACCAACCAAAAATGTGTGAGCGTTCAGACCAGATGTGAATCTCTTTTTCCAGTAAATTTGATGACCGATTGCAATCTCATCACCGGTGATGTCGGATTTAAATAAATAGGGCAAATGGCGTTTAATCCCGATTGTCGTACCCTCTCGGATCAAAGGAGAAACGATGCCAACGTCGTGGTCCATTTTAAACTGCTGAAAGGAATTCACCCTCCGATAATTTACATAAAAATTGGAATTCAATTCAGTGGAGTTATCCAATTTGTAGTTCATTGTATTACCAAAAATAAAGCGATATCCTTTGTTATAACTTGCAATCGAATCAGGGTCAGTAGGGTGCTGCTCAATATTTTCAAAAAGTCTGGAATACTTGAACTGGTTTTTCATAAATAATTTGTTTTTAAAAAACTGATTCGTGAAAACAAGCTGCCCTGCTAACCGTTGCGTATTGTCATATCTATTTCGAATGTCTCGCTGACTGTAGCCCCAGTTGAGATTATAGTGGATACCGGTTTTTGCAAGGAACGCACTTCCTCCCAGATTCATCTCCCGCGTATCCGGATTATTCTTTATTTTGAACCGGTGGAAGTCCGATGGATTAACTTTTGTTTTTACATGGATTAATCCGCCGGTAAAATCGCCGTACTGAGCAGGCGCGATGCCTCTGATGACTTCCACAGATTCGATATTGTCTGCCGGGATTTCCCGGAGGTCAACACCATCCCAGGTACCTGTATAAACACCTTTTGCCAAAGTGCCCTGCATATTCGCGTTGTTCGTATATGGAACGCCGTCAACGATTATTTTTGAGGCAAATGCAGTCATATAGTCACTACTGTTTGGATTTCTTATGTGCGCTTTTATCGGTTCTTTTAGCGCGGGTTGATTTTTCATTTCCACCCCCGGAACGAAATCCAGCACATCGCCCAAACTGATTGCCTGATTATGTTCGATGTCCCCGGAAGTAATCGTGGTTGTGGTTGCAGTGCGTTGTTCAAAAAGATTTTTATTTGCCACGACTTCGATACCACCCAGAAAAATAACGTTCTGTAAATTTACACCCTCTGCTGACATTTGTATTTTTACAAAATGCGTCTCACCCGAAATAATTTTTTGACCCATGTAGAAATGATCCGGAGCGTTTGCGTGGACAAACCTGAGATTGTATTTTCCCGGCGGCAGATTTTCTATTTTAAAGCGACCATTTTTATCTGAAACAGCGACAGCTTCCGTACCTTCCACTTTAACAACCACATTCTTCAACGGCAGTTCCGATTCAGCCTCAACAATGAGCCCGGTCAAAGTACCTGATGTTTCGGTGGCAGACAAATGGACATTAATAAATATTAATAAAAAGAAGAAGCAGAGCAGATTTTTAAAAGGAAAAAAACGTTGGAATGTCATTACCCGCCTTGTGAGCTTGTTCTGATTTTGATTCGATAATTAGAAAATAGAGTATAGTTGGTTGTTCAAATGATAACCTGTTTATAATGATAACATTTTTTTAGAAAAATACAAGAGAAAATTTGATGGGAATTAAATCGAATTGGGAAAAGAAAGCAGAACCGTCGTGTTGAAATTAAATTGAGTTATAAGCCGGAGAAATGATATGGTTTCTTTTCTAACCATTATTCTTGCCTAATAATCGCCTTCCATTTTTCGGTAACAAATTCCAGTTGTCTTGTCATATAAAAAAACCATAGAGTTAATACATCAATAAGTTATATAACCATACATTTTATATTTTTCGCTTAAATTATTTGCAAATAAAAAAAATTATTGTATATTATAGAAGTAGATTAAGCAGTTGCACTGAATTGAAACTCACTTTCCTTTGAATGTAATATGGATATCCAGCATTTTTGGAAGTTGAAGAAATTTACTCCGAACGAAAAACAAAACGAAGCTATCCTTCATGTGAATAATCCTCTTTTTTTAACAGCGGGTCCGGGTTCCGGGAAAACTCGCGTTCTACTCTGGCGAACACTAAACCTAATTGTCTTCCACGATGTAAAACCTGAAGAGATATTTTTAAGTACCTTTACAAAAAAAGCTGCCTTGCAACTCAAAGAAGGTTTGATAAATCTTTTAGCTCTGGTGACAAATGAGACAAGCACGGCGTATGATATTTCAAGGATGTCCATTGGAACCATTCATTCAATTTGTCAACGATTGCTCAGAGACAGGAGATTTTCCATCGATCAGTCCCGGCGGAAGGCACCTTTTTTGATGGATGAACTTTCACAGTATTTCAAAGTTTATCGACGGAGTTTCTGGGTTGAACTGATTAAAGCAGGAGGCTTTGAAGATGAGCAAGATGCGCAGAGGACAATTAATGATTATCTCATGGGCAAAAACTTTTACTCAAGACATTTAGCTGCAATCAATGTGATCAAGTTTTTTAACAGATTGTCAGAAGAATGTTATTCACGCGGCTCGATCAGGACAGACGATAAAATACTCGAATCTTTGCTGGAGATGTATGGATTTTATTTATACTCATTACGAAATCCTCAGAAAAATATAAATTCTGTGGACTTTTCTTTGGTGCAGCAGGAAGCTTACACGGCTGTTCGAGCAATAACAGAAAGCCACAATGTTTTTAAGCATGTCATTATTGATGAGTATCAGGACACAAATCCAATACAGGAAAAGCTATTTTTCGAATTGGCAAAAAATACGAAAAATATCTGTGTTGTTGGTGACGATGATCAGGCGCTGTATCGCTTTCGGGGTGCGACGGTGGAAAATCTGGTTGAGTTTGAGCGTCGTTGTGAAACATATTTGAGCATCAGACCCAATCGCATCGATCTGGATATTAACTACCGTTCAAAAAAGTCATTAGTTGATTTTTATGTTGATTTTATGCAACGAACGGACTGGAAAAGTGAAAATGGATTGGATTCTTACCGGATTGAAAACAAAAAGATCTCCGCATTTAATCAGGACAAAGATCGGGTTGTCGTTTGTGTCGGACCGAAAAGCCCTGATGAGATTTACTACGAGACAGCAATGTTCGTGCAGAACTTGAAAGCAAAAGGGAAAATTCGGGACTATAATCAGGTGGCATTTCTATTTCCTTATCTGAAAGATAGTAAACGTGTGCAAGGATTTAAGAGTGCTCTGGAGAAACTCAGGATACCAGTCTACGCCCCACGGGCTGGCAGATTTCTGGAAGTGGATGAAGCACGGATTGTTTACGGCTTGTTTTTTAAAATATTCGGCAGACCCAGCCATGCCGGCGCTGCCAGTCGCGGAATGAAAAATTTCCGGCAGTGGACGCTTGAGTGCATTGCTTTGGCAGATATTGAAGTTGAAAAGGACAGGTCTCTGGGTGATTTTATTGCTGATAAACAAGACGAATTAAAAAGAATCACTGATGATTATGAAAAAATGATCAGCTTCGTGAATCGTTGCAACTGGAATTTGAACCAGCCATTCCGGCGGGAGTGGCTTCGGAGATTGGCTTCAATACCCGGAATTTCAACAAAATCTCAAAAAGCGTTGAGCGGTCATTATTTTGGAAAAGTGATTGAGCGGCGGGAGAAGGCTGGGAATCCTTTTAAACTGGAGTATATCATTAATCGGGTTACTTCTGTTGATTGGACAGTGCTTGACTTGTTTTATCAATTGAATGCGTTTAAATATTTTCAGAAAATTTACCAATTAGCAGAAGATGGTACCGATGAGGGGCCTGTTTGTAATCTCGCACTCATTACACAATATCTGGCAAAATTCATGGAGGTGCGGACGCCGATTTTGACGGCTAAATTTATTCGCGAAAACCGTTTTATCCATGCGTTTTTTTCCGGATTCACTTATGCTTTGTTTCGGCTCGGCGAAACCGAATATGAATATGTGGACGATCCTTTTCCCAGAGGGCGGGTACCATTTCTCACCATTCATCAATCCAAAGGTTTAGAATTTCCTGTGGTTGTTTTGGGAAGTGCTTTTAAACGGGAGATGGGTGCTGACAAAATGGAAATACTCGTCCGTGAGATATTTGAAAGAGAAGGGGAGCCACTTGACCGGATCAGTCATTTTGATAATATGCGCATGTTTTACGTAGCATTATCCCGCGCGCAAAACTTGGTGGTCCTGCCTTATTTCAAAGGCAGGGGGCAAAGGACTTCCGAACCATTTAAAACAATGTTTCGGATTAAAAAATTGCCCAATCTGGAAATCTTTAATATTGACAAACTACCAGAAGCCAAAGTCGATGATGACGATTTTGGGAAAACCTATTCCTACACCGGTGATTATCTTTCTTATTTGCAGTGTCCGAGAAACTATATGCTGTTCCGGAAATATGGTTTTGTGCCGTCTCGGTCGCAAACGATGTTTTTTGGTAATTTGGTCCATCAGACCATTGAAGATCTGCATTATTTTTTAATGCAGCAAAAAAATAAATCAGGTGAGTTGAAATAATGATTTCTGAAGAAAAAGTTATTGAACAAATAAAAGCGTTTTTTGAAGATAATTATGAAACGCTCCGTCTGGAAGGCGGTCACATGCTGACCGAGAATGTAAAGAATGAGGCGCTGAATCAGGTCATTTATTATTACAAACGTTTGAAGGCGCTTGCTGAAAGTGTCACTGAAACTGAAGTGAAACTGGCGCTCACGGATCAGAAGACCAAAAACGAGCGAAGCTTCACAATTGAAGGCATTGTAGATATCATTAGAGAGGAGAAAGAAACCAGTATTTATGATATTAAAACTCATGATCTGAACTATGTGAAAAGCAATGAGGAATTTTTTGAAAAACAGTTGAATATTTATGCGTATATCTGGCAACAGCTTCGAGGGGAGAAATTGGATCACACGGCTGTGATTTCAACCTCGATTCCAGATTCATTAAGAGACGCGATACGAGCTGCTGATCCTGACAGAATCGAATTCGAATTGAAAAAATGGGATCCTTTGGTGAAGATTCCGTTTAGTCAGGAACGGATCAGTGAAACCATTGATGAGTTTGGTGATGTTGTGGATGAAATTGAGGATAAAAATTTTAAACCGGTGCCTGTTGAAAAGCTATTTGAAAAGGTAGCCGGAACCAATACAAATTTTGGAACGCGGGTGTGCCGTAACTGTGATGCCCGGTTTTCCTGTCAGTCCTTCAGGGAATTTGTTTTAGGCAGCGATAAAAGTCGTCGGTTTTCGATGAGGGACTACTTTGATGATTTTGGTACTGATGGCGAGCAGGAAGAAAGGGTAAATACGAATTTACAGGCGACGGATTTTGCCGCTTTCGAAGATTAGGTGGTGATTTGAGAAAATATTAATGCTTTGATTTGTGATTAAAAAATATTAAATTGTAAAAGCGGGTGACTTAAATAAAAAAGTGGGAGGTCGCGTTATGCCGCAAAGCCTGGCAAAGATTTATATTCATCTGGTATTCAGTACAAAAAATCGGGTGAGGATGATCGACGAGGAGATCGAAGCGGAGTTGTTTCCGTATATGGCAAAGGTATTTCGGGAGAATGATTCTCCGAGTCTGGCGATTAACGCGGCGGAGAATCATGTGCATTCGCTGTTTTTGCTGTCGCGGAAGGTGGCGCTGTGTGATGTGATCGAGGAAGTGAAGAAGAGTTCATCGAAGTGGATTAAAACGAAGGGGGAACGGTACCGGAAGTTTTACTGGCAGAATGGCTACGGTGCTTTTTCGGTGAGTCAGTCGAATCTTGATGTTGTGAAGCGGTACATCGCGCGGCAGAAGGTTCATCATCGGAAGATAAGTTTTAAGGAAGAATATTTGGAGTTTCTGGATAAGTATCAGGTGGAGTATGATGAGCGGTATGTGTGGGATTAGGTGAGTGAGGGCGCCCCTTCGGGGCTTTTGGGTCTGTTCCCTGGGCTTTATCTTCCTTCGGGCTTTCACTTGGGGCGATGCCTCAAGTTAGAGCAGGACGCCCCTTTGGGGCTGATAGTTTGAATTGAAGGGAAACCCCGAAGGGGTTGGATAACTAAATTCAGGGCAGCGCCCTGAATCACAAAAAGAGAGTGAGAATAAGCCCTGAAAGGGCACAATCAGAAAAAGGGAAAGCAAGATCAAAGCAGGAGAAAAGTAGAAAGGAGCGTTTCATTGCTTCTTCTTTAGTTTGGTATTCTTCTTTATAGATTAATTTCCATGGAC
>CAYYMH010000041.1:0-37965 GCA_964472785.1 uncultured Cytophagia bacterium
TTGTAATGGCTAAATAAATTAACTGAGTAGAATTGAAACTTTTTATCATAGGAGATTTAGTCATGAATAAAACAGAAAAAACAACCGTAAAAAAGAAGAAAAAAATTGACCCTGAAAAATTAGTGGAAGAAATTCGGAAACGAGCCCACGAAATCTCTCTCGAAAGGGGTGACAAAGCGGGGGACGCCTTATCAGACTGGTTGCAGGCAGAACAGGAAATCAAAAAGAAATACAACCTGCCATAGATCAAGTTCCTATGTTTTTAATGGATGAATTGTACCATAGGGTAAAAACCATCTTTCTAAGTATTCAAATATTTATGAAGGGAGAAAAAAATTAATCAACTCATTTAAAGGAGAAATTATGGACGTTATCAATTTTATCATTGCTGTTGTTGCTCTGGTCGTTGCTATTTTAGCCTATCGCAGAACTGGCGGAGACATGAAGGGCATGAAGGAACAGATAAATTCACTTCGCGAAACGGCTGCTGAAGCTCTTGACAAAGCTGAAAAAGCAGTGCGACCAAAAGAATAAATGAAAACATTTTCACAAGTGTATTGGGCGGGGGACGTAGGACCAGCCTCCCGCTACTGATAAAATTGCGGGCAAAACCAGCCATCCCGTTCGCTGGAAAATTCCGTCTCATCGATATTCCCAAGACTGCTTTCAGGGCAAAGTACGACAATAATCCCCAATCATTTTGGGGCAGGCTCTGGCGCTGGCATGCGAACTGGTGTCCGGGCTGGAAAGAATACATGAATTCGCTTGCTGAAGATGAGCGCAATGAATTGTCGAAAAAATATAATTTGAAAAAGTATCTGGCATAATTGATTATCACGCCAGGGCGCAAAGCCGCAATAGATTAACAATCCGATTGGGTTCAAAATCACCGGTCAAAAATTGATTTGATATTGGTAATGCTCATTTCTACAGGACACTGAAATAATATAATTTATGGTGTTTGTATCGTATAGTTCCCCATCCACCAAACTTAAATATGAAATATTTTTGGAAATTTAAAAAAGTACTTGCAATTAAGAATAATTCTTATATAATATAAGTATGCAAAAAGATAAAGAAAAAACACAACCAGAATTTTTCATAGAGAAATGTAAGCAGCACAATCTTAAGTTGACGCCACAACGAATGTCAATATATCATACGGTTGTGAATCTAAATACTCATCCATCGGCAGATGAAGTCTTTAAAATTGTCAAAAAAGAATTTGCAAATATTTCATTTGACACTGTGAATCGAACACTGTTAACGTTTTCAGAAATTGGTATTGTAAAAACAGTGGAGTCATATCGTTCGGTACGTCGATTTGATCCCAACACTCAAAACCATCACCATCTCCATTGCAACAAATGTGGAAAAATTATTGATTTTTACAGCGAAGCTTATGACAATCTCAATGTCCCAAAAAACATTAATCAGCAATTTATCATACAGAATAAACGAGTTGTGTTAATGGGGATTTGTATGGAATGTCAAAATAAGTAGACTATTTTTTTGCAATATAAATAGTAATAATTACTATGTAATATTAATAACCAATTAGGAGAGAAAAATGAGTAAAGAAAAAAAATTAACAACAGCAGCCGGAATACCTGTTAGTGATAATCAGAATTCGCTAACTGCCGGCGAACGGGGTCCTACATTGATGCAGGATCATGTCTTGCTTGAGAAATTAGCACATTTTAATCGGGAGCGTATCCCTGAACGTGTAGTTCATGCCAAAGCCGCCGGGGCGCACGGTGTATTTACTGTGACAAATGACATCACGAAATACACCAAAGCGAAGCTGTTTTCGGAAGTCGGAAAAAAGACAGAAATGTTTGGTCGTTTTTCTACTGTAGCAGGTGAAAAAGGTTCTTCCGATACTGTTCGTGACGTGCGCGGTTTTGCCCTGAAATTCTATACTGAAGAAGGCAACTGGGATATGGTCGGCAATAACACGCCGGTGTTCTTTATTCGCGATGCGATGAAGTTCCCCGATTTTATCCATACCCAAAAGCGAGTTCCCCAAACGAATTTGCGTTCAGAAATAATGTGGTGGGATTTCTGGTCGCAGGTGCCGGAGTCGCTGCATCAGGTGACGATTTTATTTTCAGATCGCGGCATACCAAAAGGCCTTCCTTATATGAATGGCTACGGCAGTCACACTTATAGTTTCATCAATGCTGAAAATGAACGTTTTTGGGTAAAATTTCATTTCAAAACTCAGCAGGGAATCCAGAATATGATGCAAGAGGAAGCCGATCGTACTGTTGGAAAGGATGCAGACTATCATACGCGGAAGCTATTTGAAGCAATCGACCGCGGTGATTATCCAAAGTGGACGTTTTACGTGCAGGTAATGCCGGAAGCCGAAGCAGAGAACTACCGTTGGAATCCATTCGATTTAACAAAAGTCTGGCCCCACGCTGACTATCCACTGATTGAGGTTGGCGTCATGGAATTAAATCGTAATCCTGAAAATTATTTTGCCGAAGTGGAGCAATCGGCATTTTCACCCGCGAATGTTGTTCCCGGGATTTCATTCTCACCGTGCAAAATGCTTCAAGCTCGAATATTTGCCTATGCGGACGCTCATCGCTATCGCCTCGGCGTAAATTATGGAAGTCTTCCAATAAACAAGCCACGTAAAGCCGACGTAAATAATTATCAGCGCGATGGTTTTATGAGATTCGATGGTAATGCAGGTTCTGAAGTAAATTATGAGCCAAACAGTTTTGCTGGTCCAACTACAGACGCTGCTTACGCCGAACCTCCGCTAAAAATATCTGGCGATGCAGATCGTTACGATCAAAAACGAGGTGTGGACGATGATTACGTTCAGCCCGGTAACTTGTATCGGTTGATGCCTCCGGATGAACAACAACGGCTGATTGAAAACATTGTCGCGGCGCTTAAAAATGTACCTAAAGAAATTCAACAAAAAATGGTCGGTCATTTTCGAAAAGCCGACAAGTCCTACGGTGATGGTGTCGCAAATGGTTTGGGCTTTTAACTTTGATTGACCAAAAAGATCGATTTCAATTCAATTTAAAAGTTATAGCTTGTTATTCAACTAAAAAAGGCTCTATCATTCAGGCAAAAAGGGACGGATTCCAAAATATCCGTTCCTTATTACTGTTAAAATTCTGACATCTCAATCATGTTTTCTTCGATTCCATTCACAAAATTTTCGCTAAAAAAATTTATTGCTTTTGTAACAAAGTTCTTTTACCTTTCAGCTAAAATTGACTTCATTTTTTTTGTAGAGATATGAGTTGACAATACATGCCCATGCTACTTTTTGTAACAATTCTACGAAAGGCAATTACATGAAAAAAATCATCATTATCGGATCAGGAATAGGCGGACTCACAGCCGGTAATCTGTTAGCGCAGCAGGGTCATCAGGTAAAAATTTTCGAATCACATAACGCACCCGGTGGCTATATTGCTGGTTTCCGGCGCAAGGGATTTTATTTTGAGAGCGGCACGCTGTCATTTGAATCATCGAATATGATTTTTAAAGTCATGGAAAGAATTGGTGTACGTGATAAAATTGAATTTGTCGAACAGAAATCCAGATGGATGTCAAGGGATTTTGACGGTACACCGGACACGTACGATGATTTCAAAAATATCTTTTTTTCTGCCTACCCTGACGAGAAAGAAAAATTGGAAAAGTATTTCAAAGAAGTGGACAAAATGGTTCGTGCGTTCCAACCCTTCATGACTGAAAAGAAAAAGTGGTTCGACACAATCATCGGTGGCTACAATCTATTCCGTGCTTACCGGAAGTACGGTAACCAACCGATCAGTGATTTTACGAATCAATTTTTTCCAAAAGATACAACCTTGAATCGATTTTTTACCAACATCGGTTATCCGGATATGGCGACCTGGATATTGGGCGGCGCAGTTGTGACTTTATTTTACGACTATTGGACTGTGAAAAACGGCATGCAATCCTGGGCAGATATTTTAGCCGACCAATTTAGAAAGAACAGTGGCAAATTGATTTTGAAAACGCAGGTCAATAAAATCCTCACTAAAAATGGCACAGCAATCGGTGTTTCATGCGATGATGAAATTTATGAAGCAGACTGTGTCATTTCTGCTTGTGACTATAAGCAGACGTTTTTGAAGCTACTGGATTCCCCGTCTCTGGTACCGTCAAAACTATTGGATAAAATACGTGACACCGCTGTTTCCGAAGGATTTTTCACCGTGTATCTGGGATTGGATTTATCAAACGACCAGCTAAAATCTTATTTGAAAGTCCCACACGTCATGTATTTCGACGATCAGCCGGGCTTGGATATTCACGATTCAGAGGATGAAAATTATTTTGAAAAGGCGTCTCTCATGCTATATTCACCATCATTGATCAATCCTGACTTGGCACCAGAGGGTAAATCATCGCTGATGCTGCAGGTGGTTGTGCCTTATCACTGGATAGATAATTGGGGCGCGGGTGACCGCCAGCAATATAAAAAACTAAAGGAACAGACAAAAAATGTCCTGATCAAAAAAGCAGCAGTCATCATTCCGAACATAAAGGAAACGATTGAATTTTCAGATGCGGCAACGCCATTGACCTATCAGCGATACACACAAAACACTGACGGCGCGACCTCAGCCTGGAGCTGGAACCCGAACAAAAAATTCCACAAAAGTTTCAACCGGACATATGTGGAGACGCCGGTTAAAAATCTGCTGATCGGCTCATGTTGGGCGAATCAGATCGGTGGTGTACCGGGCGCTGTGAGTGCTGCTTACCAATGTGTGAAGAAAATCGGAAAATAATTGGCAACTTGTTTTTTCCCTACTCATCATGATATAAATTAAGAGCAGGCTCCTGGTTTGAGATATCCCATAAATGTCGTGCAATTGTCGTTAAAAAAATTGAAAAAAGAATTATTATATTATGATCAAATCAATTCTTTGATTATTAAAAAAGTGGAGAAAATAGCATGGCTGCTCGAAGAAAAACCTGGCAGGAAAAACTCGCTGACAAAGACAATTTGCCCAAAATACTGAAATTGGAAAAGAACTTCCCCTGTTATAATGCAGTCCACAAAATGGGCGCCGAAGTTGGCGATGACATTGTGCTCGTCAATCCGAGCGAAGTGGTCGAAGTGATGAAAAAAGTTCCGTCCGGAAAGCTGACAAATATTGTAGAAATTTGCAAATTCATTGCTAAAAAACACAAGGTGAAAGGCTGCTGCTCGCTAACCACGGGAATTTTTATCATGACCGCTGCCAATGCTGCCGAAGAAGCTAAAGCGGAAAATAAGGATTTGAATATTCCTTACTGGCGGACGCTTAAAGCGGATGGTTTTCTGAACGAAAAGTATCCCGGTGGGGTTGAATCACACAAACAGCTACTGCAAGAGGAAGGTTTCGAAGTGGTGAATAAGGGAAAACGATTTTTTGTTGTGGATTATCAGCCGTATTTGGTTTCAGAATTTTGAAGTTCGAAATTTAAAGAATCAATATAGCAAATTGTTAAATAGGATTGATTAATTCCTTTAAATTGAATTTTCTCCTTTAATCACTTTTTCAATTTCAGCCAAAACAAGTGGAATCGTTTCATCCAAACTTTTATCAAACTGAGCGCCGGCGGCAAAATGATGACCGCCACCGCCAAACTTCTTTGCCACTGTATTGATGATAAGCTTACCTTTGGAACGTAAGCTGATCTTTACTTTGTTCTCTTCAAGTTCGGTAAACATCAAACTTATTTCGACACCTTCGATAGTGCGGGGAATTTCCGGAAAGCCTTCAGTATCCCAGTGGGATGCCTGGTGTTTTTCGAACATTTCTTTTTTCAGAACAAACCAGGCTAAATATCCATCAAATTCATAATGAATCCCGCACAATGCCTCGCCCATCAACGCCATTTTGCTGCGGGAATTTTTTTCGTAAACCTGACTGTATATTTCTTTCGTTTTTATCCCAACCCGAATCAAATCTGCGACGATCTTATGAGCCCGCGCTGATGTATTCGAAAATCGAAATGAGCCCGTATCTGTCAGAATGCAGGTATAAAGTGCAGTTGCAGCTTTCAAGTTCAAAGTATAATGAACCGCGTTCAAATATTCATACAATAGCTCGCCGGTTGAAGAGGCTTCTTTATAAATGACATCCAAATCAGCAAAATCATCTTCAATATAATGATGGTCGATACAGATCTTCGGTGCTGTTGATTTTTTGATGATCCCTCCAACTTCACGCAACCGCCCCCAATCGCTGATGTCGAGGATAATATAAACGTCAACGGCTTCTGCCAATTCACGGTGATTATCTGCGTTGTATACAATGATTTCATTATCAGGATCTAAAAATTTGTAATTATTCGGCGTTTCAGAATAATTAATAATGTAAACATCCTTACCGAGATGCCTGATATAGTCTGCCATAGCGATTTCTGATCCAATAGCATCACCATCCGGATTGTGATGCGTTGTTATTAAGAAAGATTGGTGGTTCGAAATAATGGTATTGATTTCGTCAACTTGAGATTTCGATATCATATCATTCATCCTTTATAAAACTGCGACCATATCCAATATTATTTGCTTCATCACTGGCTTTTATGACCACGGTGAAATTTGGCTTAACCGGCGCTTTTATTTTAATATCAAATTCCTCTCGTTTGGAATCACACACCAGGTCTATCGGATAAACTAATTTCCAGTCCGTTCCGTTAATCGAAATATGCGCTTCTTGAATAAAACTCCACGTATCTGTAACAACAAATTTTAATTGTAAACTATCATTATCAATATATTTTAGTTGTATGTCACTAATCACTGGACCATTGTTATCAACAATGAAATAATCACTCACTTTCTCGGTCTTTCTTGCTGCGTTTATTGGATTCGTCGGCTCATCACTGGCGATCAATTTTAACTGATAAACACCATCGGGAAGTTTATGGCTATCCCAGGTGTACATATTGTGTTTAATCTTTTCTTCCAGTAGCCACCAGTCTTTATCCCCTTTGTGTTTAAAAAACAATGAATAGATCAGTTCATCATCATTTTTATCATTCACCTGCCAGTTGACCCGGCGATAACCATCGGTCTGTCTTCGGGGGATAGCTGTGGGACGAACGATACGGCTGGTCAAATTATCATCCAACTCGTCAGGAACGCTGATCTCAACGCCCGGGTAAAATTGCTGACTCGTTTTTTTCTGACGTTTTTCTCGTTCAGATTCGACAGGGTGAACGGTAAAAGAAATTATTTCCGGAGCAAAATTTTGTTGGAGATAGGCAATTTTAATATGGCTTAAAATCGGACTTCCATCTTTTCCATCTGATTTCATAACCACTTTCCATTGCAAGAATCGTGCTTCAGGACTGTTTATTTTTCCGTAATTTTGTTGCTGATCGACTGCCTCCCACTGACTCCAGGTCGCATTGGGTTTTTCTGTTTGTCCGCTGCGTGTAAAAAAACGAAACTCTCCTCTTTTATTAGGCTGCTGCTGCCAGTGTAAATTACCCCACACAGAATGCGCTTTTGTATCAAACGTTGGCGAAATGTACGTGCCCGACTTTACAAATTCCTTTTCCAGACGATAAACTGTTCCCAAATTCGAGGTGGCGAAATAGATACGATCCTTTTCCATTGCGACAAAAGATACAACTTGAGATTCCGTCACCTTTTGCAAAATAGTGATTTCCTCATCCTGGTCAATTTTATACAATCGACCGCTATCACCCGTCCCAACAATAATATCCTGCTCATTATTTATGGCAATCGAAAGCACTTTTTCTTCTTCATTTTTCCAGATATTTTTTACAAAACCATCGGGGGATATTCTTAAAACTCCGCTATTAATGTTCGCCCCTCTATCCCGTGAAGCAGAGATTATTTTGCTAATCTGAAGTTTGACATTAGAGTCCGATTTATTACTTTTTGAATTATCTTCTGCATCTTTTTTCCCTTCCCGCCCCATACACGCCGCATATATCGTATTATCTTTGGCAACAACGAGCTGAAAAACTTCATCAAAATCGGTATCATACAGCACCAGCCCCCGCCCCTGCTCATCAATCCGGTAAACGTACCCGTTCTGATGAGTTCCGGCAATCAAGCGCCCTCGTTTATCAAAAGTTAAACAGCGGATATGCGTTTCCTCGCTTTGGAAATAGATTGACGATTGTCCTTTAGCATTAATTTTATAAATCGCACCGCTGTCACCGGTTGCGACAAAACAGTCATTATTTTCGTCAAAAATAATGTCCCAAATATATGTCGTTCCCAAATCTGCAAATAGAGCAGGTTTTTCATTTTTTTGAAGCCGATATATTTTACCGTCCGGAGAGGATCCCGCATACACATTTCCCTTTTGATCCAGTGCGAGTGCATAAACTTCAAAATCATTCCACTCCGCCAACTCGGTCTTCTCGCCGTTGCGGTTAATTTCAAAAACTCTCGCGCCCACACCTGTGCTAATATAAATATTTCCCCTAAGATCCACTTCCATATCCCAGATAAACGGACGATCGCTCTCGAAAATTTGACTGACTTTCGGAGCAAGTAATAATTCGCCCTTTGAGGTTATTGCTACGCCGTTCTGCTCCCCTTTCACCAGTTCTTTCTCACTGTCGTACTGTTTAAAATCCGGTGAAGAACCAACACCAATGGTAGCCGTAAATAATGTGATAAATATTAATAAATTTAACCGATACATGACATTCTCCCTGTCAAAAATCTGTTCGCTGTCGAACGCGCAGATCAAATTTTCTACCGCCCTGAATATCAAACTCCGTGTTCAAGCTCCATTCTTTCAATATTTTTTCCGGAATCCTCTCATACACATCTTCCAATTTGTTATGGTCAAGCACGGTTACAATGGAAGGTGGGACCGAAGGTAATTTCTTGCCGTGCTGAATGATGCCTTTATCATCAGTTTTTAATTGAAAATAGATTTTGTGATTCTTGCGGCGTTGGTTTAACAGATCAACCAGTTGCTCCAGTTTGTCATATTTGAACTTTCCCGGCGCGGAATATTGCTCCCATGTGCGTATTTGATCATCACCACCGATAAACAATGTTAATTTATCCGTTGACACATTACGAGGAATCATGATTTTTTCTTTTATTTCCTGAAGCGGGCCATGATAGGGTCTGAGATAAATCATGGCTGCTATTGTATCACCGGCAGATACTTCGCGGTGGCTGAAATATATTTTTTCGATGCGAGCCGTTTTCTGCCCGGGAATTGCCTTGAATTTCAGATCGATATTCGTCACGTCAGCAGTTTCGTATTCATTTACCAACAAGGCTGACAATGACATCGTCACGTTATAAGCCGCCTCAGCGGCATCGCCACCGGAAGCATCAAAAAAGCCGGTTCCTCCACCAGCATAAAAATCATCCAAAATAACATCAGTGTGATCTTTTAATTCTATTTTTCCATCCAATTTTAAGGCGTAATCGCCATTGGCTAAGCGCGCCGATGTGAGTGTGTTTATCAGTGTTATCCAGAAAAATACCGGTAACGTCTTATAATTTGAATCATCTTTTAGCATATTGAAATTATAATTTTTCTTTTCAAACGTGGGTGAGGCAATCGCTACGTGCACCGGTATCGTAGGGGATAGCTCTCCCAACACACCCAACAAACCAGAAGCGCGATCCTGCCGAATATTCCCGATAATGTCTGTCGTAACCGCATATTTATTGGATGCGAAAAGGCTGGGCAAGGTGGTCACAATATGAGATTGAGCCAGCGGAATGTTCACCGGACCACTATTAAACAACGGATGACCAAAGGCCAAAATTCTGTTTTCATCACAATAGGTCACTGTTCCAACCGCACTGATATCAAAATCACCGTTAATAATGACAGCCCCCACCGCAGAACCCGGCTCGATTGGTTTGTTAGGTTGAGCGATACTCATGTCCGTCTTTCCCCCATTCAAAAGGGCAAACCCGGCGCTTTTGAGCTGTGGATTCAGCATGTCCTGAAGTTGAGGATGGATACCCGAAAAAATTAACGGCGTCTCGATCGGTTGAATTTTGTTTAATCCAGCTTCAAATTGTCCGGCGAAAAGTTCGATCAGATTAAAGTTTTGGTTCGCTTGCGGATTAAGAAAATTCTGAATCATCGATTGGTCAAATTGCGGACGAGTTGGAAGCTCCAGTTCGCGGATTTCCTCTTTTGCGAAAATATCCAGCATTTCCTCGATCGGTGTAATCCCGGCAATCGGTTCCTTCATGAACGTTCCGATGCGGTAGGCTAAAGCACCGATTAATTTATTATTGATATAAACCGGGCTGCCACTCATTCCGCTGGCAACGCCAGTCCGTTCAACGTTATCACCGGACAAACGCGCCACAATGAGATGTCTTCCGGGAAAATGATTTCGAACAACATCAAGAACTTCTACTTCAAAGGTGTCGATCTCATTATTTTCAAAAATCGTTTTCCCGATGCCTTTCATGCCTGGCCGAATCTGCTGGAGCGGCATAATATCAGGTATGGCATGTAAACCAGTCGAACAGCAGAAAATTAAACTCAAAATTATTTTTTTCATTTACACCAATTTTGTTGAAAGATAATGTTTAATTAACTTGAAATATTTTTTTGCCTTAAAGACTCAAAGATTTAAAAATCAATTAATTAGAATTTTATTCATATTTTAATGCGACAAAACTGAGTTTAAAATTCAATTTCTTATAACTTTTTATTTCTTCGTGTCCTGAAGTCCTCCAACTGGGTATCATTTATTAATAATTCATGTTAAAACAACTTTTTTGTTTTCACTCCTCAATACGAACGATGACTTCAGGAACAGGACAATATTTTTTACATAACGGTGTTTTCGAATAACCGTAACAATCAACACATAAATTTTCATCAATTTCATATTGGGAGACACCTTCAGATATTGCACCAACAGGGCAATGAGGTTCGCAATCCCCACAGCCGATACAATCACTCGTAATACGATAAGCCATTTTAAACACCTCTTTTTATAAAATGTTCATTTGCAGACATGAAAGTAGCATTTAAAAAGATGAAAAATATACGAATAAATTAAAAACAAGTCAAGGCTCTTTTCGCGAAATTGAGAATATATTTTTACAACACATTTTGATATCGTTACATCCAGAACGCATCTTCAATATGGTTAATTACGTAAGCGCCCTTTTCCCAGGTTAATGTTATCACATCAAACCGGCAATCATGCTCGTCAATGTCCTTTTCGTACAGATAGCCTTTGGCTATCATCCCGATTTGTCGCTGCTTCCGTCTGTTTATCCAATAAATCGGATCACCGAAATCACCGTGCTTTTGAGTCTTGACTTCGATAAACACCAGCGTCTCGCCCTGTTTGGCGATGATATCAATTTCACCTTTGCCAAAACGATAGTTTCGTTCCAAAATTTGGTATTTTTTTTTCTTTAAGAATTCCAGAGCTAACTGCTCTCCTTCTTCTCCGGTACTCGTTTTTCTTCTTTGATTGTGTTCAAAGTTGTTCATTATTTTTTACCGTATTAATTTTGAACGATATACGATGAATCGGACATAAACCATATTCTGAAATTGCCCGGATATGCTTTTCTGTCGGATAACCTTTATGTTGCGCAAAAAAATATTGAGGATACTGTTTGTCATACTGCTGCATCAGCCGGTCTCTGGTAACCTTGGCAACGATAGATGCTGCGGCAATGGAATAGCACTGTTGATCACCTTTGCAAATTGCAGTTTGTGGTATCTGTAATTCAGGAATTTTATGTCCGTCAACGACCACATAGTCTGGTTTGATTTTCAGCGAATTCACTGCAAGCCGCATCGCCCGATACGTGGCTTGAAGAATATTGATTTGATCGACAATTTTCTCGTCGCTCGAACCAATCCCAACCGCAAGAGCGTTGTCCATTATTTTTTGATAAATGATATCGCGCTGTGCCGGCGTCAATTTTTTCGAATCATTCACTGGAAATATTTTCAATTTTTGAGAAAAAATCACCGCTGCCGCGACTACAGGTCCAGCCAACGGGCCTCTGCCAGCCTCATCAATACCAGCGATAAATGACCTTCCAGCAGCCCAGTGTTTTTTTTCAAAGGAAAGGTTGATGAGCATTCATTTTCCTTTTTTAATAGCTTCTACTTTCAATCCCAAATCGCGTATCTTTTCATTTCCATCAATGCATAAGTTCAATTACAAATTTAAAATTTTTATTGAATAAAGCAACGCATTTTTCAATATTTTTATCGAAAATAGTCGGTTTTTATTTGATCTGTGGAGATGAAAATTTTATCCGCTCGGTGTATCCGCTTTTTTGGCAAATCATTAAACTAATAAAATTTCATTAATCATTCAAATGGGATAATTTTATAAATAAATATTCGTTATTTCCTGAATAATTGTTGACAAATTAAAATATATTTAATATATTATTAGGAATTCTGCAACGAAGGAGATTGGTGTTATGACAAAGTTCGACGAAATCGACAAAAAGATACTCAACATTCTGCAACACAACGGCCGGATTACCAATGCGGAGCTTGCCTCAAAAGTCGGTCTTTCACCGCCACCGATGTTGGAACGGGTAAAAAAACTGGAAAAAAACGGCGTCATTACCAAATACGTCGCTTTATTAGATCCCAAAAAAATAAATAAAGCCACCATCGTTTTCATCATGCTGTCTTTGGCGCGACATCGACTCAACTCTCTCGATCAAATTAAGGAAGAAATTCAAAAGTTCTTTGAGGTATTAGAATGCTATTCCATTACCGGTGAAGAGGATTATCTGCTTAAAGTCATGGTGGAAAATGTGGAAGAGTATGAACAATTTATGATGCATAAATTAGCTAAAATTCCGGCAATTAGCCGCATCAAGAGCTTTGTCGTTTTATCCACGCTGAAATATGATACCAAAGTTGAGATTACCTGAACAATGAATAAAATAAATTTTTGAATTATATTTAAATATACCGTGTTGCCTTAAAATCATCAGCAAATTAGCTGAAAAAATGCTTGACTTTCTTAAAAAAAATGATAGTTTAATAGAGAATTACAAGTAACCTCAAAATCTTGCCAGTAAAATTTTTTATTCTGATATGAGAAAGATAATGATTGATCATTATGCTGAAGTTTTTCCTTTTTATGAGATAGATTTCAAATTCATCTTGAAAATTACATCCTCTAATTGTATCATCGAAATAATTTTTACGCGAGTTTACGATAATATTAATACAACCTTTTTATTACGTAAAAAATTTTATTGCAGATAGTTATTTGTTCATTATAAATGAGTAAAAAAATTCTAAATTCGAACTGTATCAACAAAATTAATACATGAATTTTCATATCGTCAACTGACTTTAAAATTCAATCAACCTTTTTTAACAATTTAAACCGCAAGGAGGAAATATGGCCACACTAAAAGAAAAGCTCAACAAGAAGATCACGGAATGGCGCCCAAGAACGACGAAACTGGTAAAAGAGTACGGAGATGTTAAGCTGAGCGAAGTAACCATTGGTCAAGCCATCGGTGGTATGCGAGGTGTAAAATGTCTAACCACGGATATTTCGTATTTGGATCCCGTTGAAGGAATTCGCTTTCGTGGTTACACAATACCCGAGACTATGGCTGCCTTACCCAAAGTGCCGGGTTGTGAAATGCCTTATGTCGAAGGATTTTTTCACCTGCTCTTGACCGGAGAAATTCCAAATGAAAAAGAAACCGATGAGATTGCCGAAGAATTTAAAAAACGAAGCAAAGTTCCCCAATATGTTCTTGATGTGCTCAACGCACTGCCTGATGACAGTCACCCGATGGCGATGTTCTCTGCCGCTGTTGTTGCAATGCAGAAAGAGTCCGAATTTGTGAAAAAGTACAATGCCGGCATCAGCAAAATGGAATACTGGGACCCGACTTACGAAGACGTAATTAATCTGTTGGCAAAGCTCCCCTCAATCGCCGCTTATATTTACCGCATCAAATACAAAAATGGTGATCTGATCGAACCGGATCCGAATCTTGATATGGGCGGTAATTTCGCACACATGATGGGAATTGACAAACCTTACGATGATGTCGCCCGGTTGTACTTTATTCTGCATAGCGACCATGAAAGCGGAAACGTCAGTGCTCACACTGGACATTTGGTTGCCAGCGCATTGTCAGATGTTTATTATGCTATCAGTGCGATGTTAGATGGTTTGGCAGGTCCGCTCCACGGTCTGGCGAATCAGGAAGTGCTAAGCTGGATTCAAGGCGTGATGGATCAAATGGGCGGAAAAATCCCCACCGAAGAAGAGATGAAGAAGTTCGTATGGGACACACTGAACTCAGGCCAGGTGGTTCCCGGCTTCGGGCACGCCGTACTGAGAAAAACAGATCCGCGCTATGCTGCTCAGCGGGATTTTTGCCTGAAGCACTTATCAGATGATCCGATCTTTAAATACGTAGATTTACTGTACAAAGTCGTTCCGCCCATCCTCAAGGAACAGGGTAAGGCAAAGAATCCATGGCCCAACGTGGATGCGCAATCCGGCGTCATTCAGTGGTATTATGGATTGAAAGAATATGATTTCTACACTGTATTATTTGGCGTGGGACGAGCCATTGGTGTTTGCTGTAACATTATTTGGGATCGCGCGCTCGGTTATCCGATCGAACGACCGAAATCAGTAACAACAGATATGCTGGAAGAAGCCGCCGGAATCAAATAGTCGCTTTTTCCGATATTTTTAACTTAGGTTTGAAGGGACACTCTCAGGGTGTCCCTTTTTTTTATGCAAAAAACTCAAAAAAATCCTTGAAATAATAGATATTTTTTTTTAGCTTCTATTTCTTTTTCGTCAATCATTTTTTATCTGTTCCAATGAGGTGATTGGGCAGTAAATAGATCGAGTTTAATAAATTGTAACGTTTTTATTTTGACTGATCACTATGGCACACTTATTTTTATAAACAAATATTAATTACAGTTTAATCAAGAGGCGGAATCGAACTATGGAATTAATGGAGAATTTTGTTCAACAGGCAAAACAAAATCCTAATCGCATCGTATTTCCCGAGGCGAATGATGAGCGAATTTTACAGGCAGTAAATCAAATTCAGGAACAGGGAATCGCCAAACCCATTTTAATTGGCAAGCAAGAGGAAATTAACGCACAAGCGACTGAATTAAATTTAAATTTACAGGACGTTACAGTCGTATTTCCGGAAACCAGTTCTGACTGGGATCAATACATTCAAGCCTACTGTAAAAAACGATCCAATGTGTCGGATCGTGTCGCAGCGAAATTATTGAAGAAGCCGTTGCTTTTCGGCGCCATGATGGTGGCACAGGGTGATGCAGACGGCATGGTGGCTGGCGTGGCGCACACGACCAGTTCCGTTATTCAGGCGGCAGGTTTAACCATCGGCTTTGAAGATGGGATTTCTAATCCGTCCTCTTTTTTCGTCATGATCATTCCGGAATTTGACGGGAAAAAAGATCATATTCTCATCTTTGCCGACTGTGCGGTCGCGATAAAGCCCGACTCCGGGCAGTTAGCAGAGATTGCTGTTACAACCGGCAGGAATGCTCAACGGTTACTTGATCTCGAACCAAAAATTGGCTTGCTGTCCTTTTCCAGCAAAGGCAGTGCCCATCACGAAGATACCGAAAAAGTGACACAGGCTTTGGAAATCGCTCGAAAATTGGCGCCGGAGCTGGACATTGACGGTGAATTTCAGGCAGACGCAGCCATCGTTCCAAAAGTCGCGCAGAAAAAAATCAAGGACAGCTCAATCGCCGGCAACTGCAATGTGCTTATTTTCCCGGATTTAAATTCAGGCAACATCGCTTATAAATTAGTGCAATATCTGGCAAAAGCCAGCGCCGTCGGTCCGTTTCTGCAGGGGTTCGCCAAACCCGTAAACGACCTTTCCAGAGGCGCCAGCGTTGAGGATATTATTGGCGTAACTGCCGTAACAGTAGTACAGGCAAAAAAATAATATGAGCCCACGTCAAAGAATTTCTTTATTCAAAATAGCATTTATGTAGGTACATAACTATTAAATATTGAAAGAATTCACAATAAAAGATAACCAACAAATAATTTGAATGAATTGATGGGAGGACTCCGATGTTAGTTGTTGTCAAAAATGACTTTGATGAAATGAGTAAGACTGCTGCAAAATTGATTGCGGAGCAAATTCACAGAAAACCGGATTGCGTTCTCGGATTTGCAACCGGTAGTACACCCTTGGGCACCTATAAGGAATTAATCCGGCTACACAAAGAAGAAGGACTAGATTTTTCCAAAGTGACTACGTTTAATCTGGATGAATATGTGGGGCTACCACCTGAACACGATCAAAGTTATCACTATTTTATGTGGGAAAACCTGTTCAAACACATCAACGTTGACAGACGATTTGTCCACATTCCACACGGCATGGCAAGCGATGTTGAAGAGTTTTGTGAATGGTATGAAAATAAAATCGAAGAAGTCGGGGGCATCGATATGCAAATTTTAGGTATCGGCGCTAATGGTCACATTGCTTTCAACGAACCGGGTTCATCATTGGGATCGCGCACACGTATCAAAACACTTGATGAATTGACTAAACGGGATAACGCACGGTTTTTTGAAAAAGAAGAAGAAGTGCCTAAATATGCCATCACCATGGGGGTCGGAACAATCATGGACGCCAGACATTTGCTTTTATTGGCAAACGGTGAACAAAAGGCAAAAGCGATCCAGCAAACTGTTGAAGGACCGATTACGGCGCTTTATCCCGCGACCATCGTCCAAATGCACCGTAAGGCGACTATTGTTTGTGATGAAGATGCCGCATCGAAACTTTCGGGCAAATATTCCGGCTATTTATCGTAATTAAAAAAGAAATACTTGAGGAGATGATGTATGAATATTATTATATTTGAAGACAATAAGTTTGACAAATTATATCCGCTCACATATTTACGACCGGTGTTCGAATTGAAATGTGGTCACGTATCATTACGTCAGCGGATTGAGAAAGCGTTGGGCGAACATAATTATTTTTATTTCGTCCGGGATTACCTGTCAAAGGTATTCGGACAAAAATTAGGTCAAGATAAAGTGAACCAAACCAACGCGCTTAAAGAGGATATTCTCTTGGTGAACGGCAGACTATTAACGCTATCGTTCGATTTAAGTGTGGATGGTCCCGAAGAGATTGGAACCAAGGACGGCGATATTGTGTATGCGCGGATCAAAAAAACGACAGTTGAAAAAATGAACGCCGAAAATCCGAATGATCTGCTGGAGAAAGTCAAAGGCCAGCTCGATGAGAAAAATGTTGATGCGACACTGATTCACTATCCCTGGAATCTTGTGCAAAAGAATGGCGAGGCAATCACCGAAGACTTTAATCAACTGGCAAAAAAGGGAATCCTGGGAGCATTTTCTAATCAGGCGGCAATCGTTGGGGATAAAGATTTAATTTATACGGCTGAGGGAAGCGACGTGCGTCCTTTCGTCACTTTGGATACCACCAATGGCCCCATCATTTTGGAGGACGGTGTCATTGTTCATCCGATGACGCATATCGAAGGACCGTGCAGTATCGACAAAAACACCCATCTTTTCGGCGGTAATATTCGTGAGGGTACATCCATCGGACCGGTCTGCCGGATTCACGGCGAAATCGAAGAAAGCATTATTCACGGCTATTCCAACAAACATCACGACGGTTTTTTGGGTCATGCCTATCTGGGCGAATGGGTGAACCTGGGCGCTTTCACCACCAACAGCGATCTGAAAAATGATTATACTTCAGTAAAATTAATCGTCAATGGTGAGCAGGTCGATTCCGAGGATATGAAAGTCGGCAGCTTCATCGGTGACCACACAAAAACCGGAATTGGCACCACTATTATCACCGGTGCGATGATTGGCGTGATGAGTAATGTTGTCGGATCAGGCACACTGATTCCCAAAGTCGTACCATCGTTTTGCTGGTATCTTAATGATAAAGTGACAAAGGGATTTGGTCGCACTCACATGATTGATACCGCTAAAAAATCCATGGGACGGCGCAAAGTGGAACTTACTGCCGATGAAGAAGAAATGATCAAAAAGGTGTTCGATCTGACACGCGAAGAGCGGCAATATTGGATTAAAAAAAGTTTTAGTTAATACGAGTAAATAGATAAGTCAATTTTAATTAAAAAAGACCAGGGAAATATATTTCATTTTTGGAGGACAACATGTCTGTAGAAGAACGAGTCAAAGAAGTGGTTGCTCGACAGTTGAAAGTGAAAAAGGAAGAGATCAAGAATGAAGACGAGTTTGTGAAAGACCTCGGCGCCGATTCCATGGCAAGCATCGAATTGGTAGCCGCTTTTGAAGCAGAATTTGATATCGAAATGGATGAGGACGCAGCATTAAGTGTTAAATCCGTAGGCGATGCAGTGGATTTCATTGAAAAAGTGATTGAAGAGCAGCATTAATTATCAATCACAGAAATTATGAATTTAACCGGGAATTCGCTATCTAAAACGGATTCCCGGTTTTTACTTCAAATTTTCACATGTGCAGTTCAATCACATCCTCATCCTGCAAAAGATAATCTTTAGTAATCCGCTGACCATCGAACACATTTTTCCCCCACACCCGGGCAAATTTCAAATTTTCGGCAAAATCTTTATGCACCGCCTTTGCAAAATCCATCAGTGTGTCTCCTTTTTGGAAAGTGAACGGATTTTCCATTTCAGGATCGTGACCGGGACGTTTCGAATATACCCGGATTATGTGCAGATTTTCCACTACTGCTGTTTTGATAGCGTCTAAATTTGTTTTATTTTTGGCTGATACCGGAATGATTTCAAAGCGTTCGCCGTAAAACTCCTCCAAAATTTTATAATTCTCCACAGACGTTGATTCGTCAGCCTTATTTGCGATCAGTAGTGTTTTTAATTTCACCCAGTGAACTGTGTCCAGCGCATCATTGGTAGTTAATCCTTCAGCGTAAATTTTAAATCCCTCCAATATTTTCAGCACTGAATCGATCTGCTCCAGCAGGTCATCTATGCTCGCATCCACCACCAGCAACATCATATCCGAAATCCGGATCATTGACGACACCCAGTTCTCCAGATATTGCTCCGAAATCGGCGGCAGATCAACCAACTGAATCTGGATATCTTTGTACGGCATCATTGCCGGTTGGAAAATACGGGTTGTGAACGGATAATTCGCCACTTCCAGCTTTGCGGTGGTCAGTGAATTAATCAATTCAGTTTTGCCCACATTCGGCGGCCCGACCACCATCACCTGTGCCGCACCTTCTTTTTCAACGCTGTAACTGAAACGGTGCCCGCCTTTTGATTTCTGGACATCCATCTCATCTTTTAGGCGAGCAATTTTCCGTTTGATGTCCCGCTGTAATTTTTCGGTACCCTTGTGTTTGGGAATCATTGCCAGCATTTCCTTCAACGCCTTCATGCGCTCGCGATCGTCTTTGGCTGATTTGTATCGTTCTTCAGCTGCATAATATTGGGGCGTTAAATTGGCAGGCATAGTCAAATCCTCCTATCGGATTAACATCATTTTTTTGACAGATTTGAATTGACCGGTCACTAATTGATAAAAATAAATTCCGCTGGGCACGGCATGTCCCTGTTCATTTCGCCCGTCCCAGATTCTCTGATAAACTCCCTCACTTTGGCGCTGATTCACCAGTTGCTTAACACGCTGTCCAACCGAATTAAAAATTGATAAATCAACCGGTTCACTGGTTTGCGAAGAAATTGCATATTCGATCACAGTATTCGCATTGAACGGATTCGGATAATTTTGTTCGAGGCGATAGTCTTTTTGAACCGGTTCAAATTTATCCGTAAAAATAACCGGCGTATCAAAGGCATTGATTTTCAGGTCGTCAACAAACCATTCGATCTGTTCCTGTCCCGGATCCAGAATTGCCTGGGCTCGCAAACGTAACATGACCGGCGGCTTGTTTTCTCCGCAAAACTGGGTCAAAGAGAATTGAAATTCATCCCAATTGACTTGAAATCCGGAAAATTCGGTTCCTATTTGCGCCCACGTTTTGCCGCTGTCGGTACTCACATCTACGTATCCGTGAACCAGACCTTCTTCCAAAAAATATCTTGACATAAACTGAACCGATGCGCTCTGCAACTGGCTCAAGTCCAACATGTCGCGAGA
The DNA here is from genome assembly GCA_964472785.1 of uncultured Cytophagia bacterium. Classification (GTDB taxonomy): domain Bacteria; phylum Zhuqueibacterota; class Zhuqueibacteria; order Thermofontimicrobiales; family Thermofontimicrobiaceae; genus CAYYMH01. Next base: position 20,176 of record CAYYMH010000041.1, read on the forward strand.
TTGGAAAACGAGAAAGCTATCAGCAGATAATCCGGACGGGGGTGTAAATTTCAAGGAATAAGTTCCGAATGCAGCTTCATTATCGGTAGTTTGCCAGCCATCTTCAAACGACCAGCCCATTAGCTGATGCTCGAAATTTTCTACGCCAATAGCGATTTTGTAAAGTTCGCTCACCGCCTGATTCCGTTGCGATGAAAGATCGACAGCCGTGAAATAATAATGTAGGGTGTCATTCAATTGTGTTGACGGAGTAATAAATCCCGAAAACTGTTGATCCGAAATGAGCGACAATTGCACACTATCCTCACTCATCATATTTGAAAAATAATGGAGCATGACCGAAGACGTATCCACGGCTATATTGTCGGACACGTTCAATTCGACGTGCAAGGTATCGATGGAAAAAAGGTTATTGTAAATATTTTGTTCGTAAACAATTGTCGGCGGGACCTGATCGGGACCGGCATAAAATGAGAATAATTTCGTCGGCGCCCAGCGCGGCAATCTGGAAATGTAGCCTTCCTCATTTCGCGCTAATAGATAATAGTAAATCTGTTGTTGCTGCTGCGGTGGGATATGTGTTCGATAGGTTGAATCAGATTGATGAATTAGTAACTCCGGGAAAAAATCATTCTCCTGTCCATTGAATCCCCAAAAAAGTAATAGCGAATCCGAGACAAGCGGAACTTCGGAACGGATCGTTGCTTCAATTTCGTATGGATTTTCCGTATCTTCCGTATCCGTTAAGGGAGTGTGCGCAATCACAGGTAGCGTTTTCCAGTCCATTTCCGCGGGTTGAATCCACTCATCATAAACACCAGTTGATAGTGCATTGATCATCTCAGTGGTTAGACTGGATGAAGAAAAAATGACACTTCCCTGTGCCAACACATCCCGGCAAATCTGAACTTGTTGTTCGACTTCATCCGGAGAAAATAAATAATTCGCTAATCCGTTTGCTCCGATTCCGCCGTAAACATGGCGTCCCCACGTGCTCCGTGCGTGATTATTAATTCGCGATTGGTAAATGCCCATATCCGCAGTGTAGATCATCGGCGCTACAAAGTCGATTTTCTGATTCATCAGCCAGACGCGCGGATCCTGTAATTTATTTGTGAATCCGTCATAATAATTGCCCCAGATTGCAGCGGAGACCTTGACCCACGGTTTTCTGTCCATGATCGCGTCGTAAATCAAATAGACAAAATTGCTCACCTGATCTCTGCGCCACTGTGTCCATGCGCTCGGATTTTGATAAGGTGATGAATAGCCGGTATCCTGTTCAAACCGCGCGACGCTCGTCGAATCATAGGAATAATTATTATTGGGAAATCGAATATAGTCCATGTGAAGACCGTCGATATCGTATTTTTCCACCACTTCCAAAAACACATTGGACAAATGATCGATGTATGCCGGGATGCCCGGACTGCCAAAGGCATAACCGCGGTTGCTTGGATCCATTGGCGTGCCGTTTTGATTGACCATCACCCACTCCGGATGCGTCCGGTAAATGTGCATCGGTGAGTCCGGTGGCGAATTTCCCGACCAGATCGGAAACACATTCAGCCACACGTGCAATTCCAGCCCGTTGAGATGCGCTTCTTCAATAGCAACTTCCAGCGGATCAAATCCGGGATTATGACCGCCCAAACGTTCTGCCCAGGGTTCAAAGCTGGACTGGTAGTACGCATCTGCCTGTCCCCGAATTTGAAAGATGATGATGTTTAAATTTGCCTGACGCGCTTTTTGGATTATGTCCCGAATATCGCTTGCAGCGCTGTATTCGTACCGGGTCACCCAGACCGCCCGACTCTCAGTTTGAATGTCATCATTAAACATGTCACCTGCATGAACTAAATTTACAATCAGATAGAAAATCACCATCAATAATAACTTGGACTGAAACCGCGGCTGAACTGAGAAGCAAGGCATCGATAAATTCTCCACTTTATTCGGTCTAAAATTCAGAAAAAAATTTTACTCAGATTCCACTCTGTTCCTGTAATTAGAAAATAATATAACTAAATTATCTTTTAATGTCAAGTATGTTCATTTCCACTCTCATCTATTATTGAGATGAGATTCAACGACAATTTGGAAATTAGGTTTATAAATCTTGATGAATTCCATATTTCAGTAGAATTTTTATCTCAACCCAATCGAAATAAATACTTGATTTTATTAATTGAGATTATTATTTTTAATTTACTTAACTATGATTCTAATAATTAGTAATGAAATTTAACTTAAAATAAAACCTACCAATTCAAATCAACTCGGAGACGGAAATGGAGATACAGACTGATACTGAATCACGTACTGAAAAAATAAGGAAAAAATTTGCTAACAATCATCCCACAAGAATGCTAAATCCGGATTCTCTTTCTCTGGTATCAGAAATGACTTTCGCGGAAAATTTAAAATTGCTCAACATCGGATCAAAGGACGGATGTTTTTTGCTTAAATTAGCGCCGATGTTGCAGGATTATGAATTGCATGGCATTGATGTTGATCAGCGATATGTGCAAAAAAATATCGCGCGTAACACATTCAACAACGTTACGTTTCACGATGCATCACCGCTTAAAATGCCATTTGAAAACGATTATTTTGATATCATCGTGTGCACGAACACGATGCAACACCTGCAACAAAAAGTCCGGGCGTTGGATGAGATGTACCGGGTGTTGAAAAAAGGCGGCGATTTGTATTTGCTGGAAGGCATTCACAGCACAGAATGGAAAAATAAATTCGACAAAATTTTACGTCAGTCAAAATTTATTCTGCCGCAGAAGAAATTTTTACCACGAACTTCATTGATGAATCGAAGCTACTTTATTCATTATGTAAAAAAATGATTGGCATCTTTCGGGAAAATATATTATAATACCTCAACCAATCGAACATAATCCAACTTTTGTAATTTTGAAAAATGTTTCAAAGTATTTGTATCTTAATAATTGACATGTTGTTGAATTAAAATCAGGAGAGACTTTTATGAAAGGTGAACCGATAGTTCCGCCGATTTGTTTATCCGCGACTTATAAATTTGAAAAATCAGACGACTTAATCGATGTGGTGAAAAACCGTTCCGGTTTTATTTATTCACGTTGGGATAATCCAACGGTACTGGATGTCGAAAAATATATGGCAAAAACCGAAGGCTTTGAAAACGCTATCGCTTTTGGATCGGGTATGGCAGCGATCACCTCATCAGTATTCGCTTTTCTGGACAAAAACAGCCGGGTTGTTTATCAGCGGGAAATTTACGGTGGCACGTTTGAGTTGCTGCACGATGTTATCCCGAGACTGGGGATTCAAGCTGTCGATGTAAATTGTGACGACACAGACCGACTGCTGAATGAAATCGAAAAAGGCGTGGACATTTTATATCTGGAGACGCCCACCAATCCGCTGCTAAAAATCGTTGACCTTCAGCTTTTTGTTGAAGCGGCTCACAAACAGGGTGCCTTAGTTTTGCTCGACTCGACGTTTGCTTCACCGGTCAACCAGCACCCAAAAGATTTTGGCGTGGACATCGTCATTCACAGCGCGACAAAATACATCGGCGGTCATCACGATATTACCGGCGGATTTGTGTGCTGCGATTCCGATCATTTTGAGTCGATCTGGACATACCGAAAAATCATGGGTGGTGTGATGGATGCAATGACTGCGTTTCTATGCCGCCGGGGACTGGAAACGTTAGAAATCCGCGTCAAACGCCAAAATCAAAATGCGCTGCAGATCGCTGAATATCTGAATAACGAAAATAAAATTAAAGCGGTTCACTACCCGGGTTTACCGGATCACCCTGAACACCACATTGCCAAAAAACAGATGCACGGATTTGGCGGCATGTTGAGTTTTGAGTTGGGCGCTGATTTTGACGCCACCAAACGTTTTATGGACAACCTCAAAACCATCGAACTTGCCACCAGTCTGGGGGGCGTTTCCAGTCTCGCCAACCAGCCGATTACCAACACGCACGCAGCATTGAGTCCGGAGGCGCGTGCTAAAGCAGGTATTAGCGAAAGTCTGGTGCGGCTATCTGTCGGAATTGAAGATCCGGAATTAATAATTCAGGATTTACAGCAAGCATTGAAAACCATTTAATGAATGGATTTATCGGAGTCAGCCATGAAAAAATTGATCATCCTCTTTTTATGTTTTCCTTTTATTATCTATTCACAAATCCGTTTGCCGCTGGAGAAACAAACTCCGCCGTTGGGAACTTCGCATGAGCAAATGATGGACTATCTGGAAAAAATTACCCGGAACTCGGATGTTTTTCAAATGGAGGTTAGCGGAAAAAGCCACCAAAACAGAGAGATTCCGGTCGTCTATTTTCCGCGCCGAACTCAGTGGGAAAAGAATAATACCACCGTGATGGTCTTTGCCCAGCAGCACGGTAATGAACCGTCAGGCAAAGAAGCGCTGCTGATGCTGCTTCACGAACTACATCTCGATCCCCAAAACTATGATTTTGAAAAGTTGAATTTAATACTCGTTCCCATGGTCAACCCGGACGGCAACGAAGCGGATAAGCGCCGGAACGCTGATGGTTGTGATCTCAACCGGAATCATGTAATTTTGACGGAGCCGGAAACACAGGCGCTGCACCAGCTATTTGAAAAATATCAGCCACAGGTGACGCTGGATGTGCACGAATACGGTTACCGCACTTGGCTGGAACACGGCTTTATTAAGGACTTTGGCGAGCAGTTGGATTGCATTTCCAATCCGGCAATTCCGGCGAAGTTGAAATCCTTTGCGATTGGTGAGATACTGACGCCGACTTTGACGCAGACAAGAGATCGCGGCGTGACCGCAAACCGCTATTTGATCACCCGGTCTGATATGAACCATTTCGTGCGGCACAGCACCACCGACATCAATGACGGGCGGAACGGATTTGGCATTCGCTACACGCTGTCGTATATTTTGGAAGGATTCAATCCGCTGATCAAAGAGGAGAAAATCTGGCAGCGGGGAAAACATCAACTCACGCTGATCGAAAACTTATTGTCGATCTGTCACGAAAAGTCAGCCGAAATCAACAAACTGGTCAACTCAACCCGCCAATACTATTCAGAACAGATACCGGATTCGGTGGTGATCCATGCCGATTATACGGCGAAACATTCTCATCCGCTCAAAGTGAGACTGATCCGGACTGCGGATTTCAGAGATACTACGGTCGTTTTAGATGACTACCGTCCCGAACCGGAAGTGATCAAAATGGTCAAACGGCCCGACGCCTACCTGGTCCCCAATCCGGATCAAAAAATTCTCAACCTGGTCCGCCACCATCATTTTGAGCACGAGATGTTAGCAGCGGAAGAAACAATGCGTGCCGAAGCGTACCACATTACCGGCAGTGACACGTTGTACTATGAGGGCAGGGATACGATTATTCCGGCCGGCAATTTTGAGGAGACGACTCGCGCTTTCCCAAAAGGATCACTCATCATCCCAACGGATAACCTCCGGGCAGTGCAAATTGTGCAGATTTTTGAGCCGGAGAGTTTTTATGGGATTGGTTATTATGAGGAATTTCAGGATTTGTTGGAGCATGAGGTTTATTCGGTTTATCGGGTTTATTTTGATGAGACAGATTAATTTAAATAAGATGGTTACAAAATTTTAAAAATTTTTTATTTTTTTCTTGACAAATATATTTTATAATTTTATATTGTTAAAGTATTTTGTTACGAATTAAACTTGTTAGATTTAATATAACATTCCAAAGCAGATAACACTAAAATCAATCTTATAAACCTATTCTCATAGAACCACACAATTTTTAACAAAATTTACTGATTTACTTAAGAAAGCTTTTGGCAAATAAAATCAGTCATATTTTTGAATAAATAAAAAATTTAAATTTTATAAAATTATTTAAACAATTTATTTTAAAATCGAGGCGATGACATGAGTGATGATTCTCGCAAGCTTGAATTTAACGAATTAGTCCATAGGATTACTATTGGAGAAGTAATACTATTTATTGGTGCTGGATATTCAATCTCTGCAGGAGGTCCTTCGGGGAAAGAACTATCAAAACATTTATTAACAAAACATCCAGATATTGATCCTATGAGCAATGATTTATTAGATATTTGTCAGGCGATTGAAGAATCACCTAAAGGTAGAGATTCACTTGTCAGGACTATGAGAGACAAACTATCAAAGCTAACTGCAAATGAAAGCCACTTAACACTCTCGTCATATTATTGGCCTGTCATTTTCACCACAAATTATGATAGAGTTATAGAGAATGCTTATCAAGGAAATCCTAGATCAGCGCATCTAAGGGTACGTTATTTAAAGACGCCCACCATCATAAAACCTAACAAATCAGAGACATATTTATTTAAATTAATGGGCGATGTAGACACTGAAAATCCAGAAGAATCAATGATACTAACACGAAGCGACTATAACTTGAATTTAAGCTACCGTCTGAGAGTACTAGAGTTTTTAAAAGAGCTTTTATCCGAGTGGACATTTCTATATATTGGGTACTCATTTAGAGATTTATTACTAACAGACCGATATCAATTAATTAATAGTGTTTTTCCAAGGAATAAACTACCATACGGATATGCATTAATGCCTGGAATTGAATATGGATCCAAGGAAGATCAAAAATTAGCAAGTTATAGAATTAAAAGTTTTAACTATACTTTTGAAAAATTTGTTAAATTATTAAAGAACACAAAAATTACTCGGAAAAAAGAGAGTGACATATCTGAAGTTTTATTTAAGATTGTAGAGCATACAGTAACGATCTCTAATCCAAAAATGAGACATTACAATGAATCTTATGAGCTATTAAGTACAACATCTATCCAAAAATCAGAGCCTATAGAGATGCGCGAGTTTTTTGGAGGTCGAACAGCTAATTGGTTTCCATATGTAAATGATTGGTTTCTGTATCGAAAAATATATAAAAAGATAAAAGATAAAGTTTTTCAAGAACTTGAAGATTGGGACTCAGAGTCAAATAAAATAATTGCTATTTGTGGTGCTGGGGGATCTGGCAAATCAGTAACGTGTAGGAAGTTAGCATATGATATCTATATTAATAAACAATTACCTGTACTATTACCGAGAATTGGCGGAGAAGCAATAGATGCTAAATTATTAGACGCAATCTATGAAGAATTTAAAATTGAAATTAAAAAAAACATACAAGATGGCAAAGCACTTATTGTTGAATCACCTAAGTTAGTTCTTTTGATTGATGATGGTGCTTACTCACTGCGTCGAATGCAATATATCCTAAATTCACTAACATCAAAAGGTAAACGAATATTAATAATTGTTTTCACGAGAACAGATGAATTGTCATTTTCAAGAGAGTATTTCAATATATCATTAACCTCCGAAAACATTTTGACACTACCTGATAAAATTTCTATAGAAGAACAGAAAAATTTACTGAAACAGCTAGAAAAACTAAATATTTCAGCTCCTGATTTAACTTATTTTTCTAAGTCTATAGAATCTAAATCATTTTTTTCTACTATCTATTATCATAACTATCTTTGTAGGGATACATTGGAAAATAGTGTTATTCGTGAATATGAAGAGCAAAATCCGCAAGTACAAAAGGTTTATGAATATTTATGTGCTGTAGGTAGATTTGGAGTTTATCTTAATATCGGTTTACTAGCTAGATTAGTTAAGTTATCAATATCTGAATTCGTTGATAAAGTAATAAAAAAAGCAGCAAGTGATATTGTTGTTGAATACCCTAGCCAGGAAAATGAATTTTTATATGGACCAAGAAGTAGAACAGTTGCAGAAATTATCATGAACAAAAAATTTCCCCATGTCTCTGACCAGCTACAATTAATTTATGAAATTGTTAATAATAGTATACCAGGGTATAACGTGGAAGAAGTAAATCTTACGGTTTTACTTCTTGAAAGAATTTTAAGTCCTATGACGACTATTTTTTCTCTTGACGATAAACGCAGTATAGTAGAGATATATATGACAAAGGGTTTCAAAGATAGAGCCGTAATACATCATTATGCGCTACTTGAATTAGATGAAGCTACGAAGAATACGTATCAAATATCTGAAGATGGTTTAGAGAAAGCAGAAATAATGCTAACAAAAGCATTAGATATTCCAATTCAAGATACAGATATTTCTAGGTTTGAATCAAATCAAAATATTTATACAAGCCTTGGCGTACTGTATAGTTGGCGTTCTCAGCTATTTGAATCAAATAATCAACCAGCTCTAGCAGACAAAGCATCAGAAAAAGCTGAAAGATACTTTTATAAAGGCTTGGAAGGGATGTTGTCAAATCAGCACGCTTATCACGCAATGGCAAATATGTATTATCATAGAATGAATAGAACAAAAGATAGTCTTGCAAAGGCCAACCTTCTATCTAAATCAATAGATATTATTAATCAAGGAAAAAGTGTTTTATCAGATGCTAATCAAGAAATATTATTTGAACTTGAATCAAGGATATTAGCTAAATGTTGTAAAGAAAAAGAATTATCAGCTGCTCTTGATGTGTTAGCACAAAAATATAAAAATCCAAAAGGGCATTATATAAAAGCGTTATTTAAGTTTAAAGACATAAACAATGACAGGAAATTAAATTACAAGTACATCTCTGAGTTGTATAATGTACGAGATATTTTGTTAGATGGCCTTAATTTAAATAATGAAGATGTGAATTGCCTAACTTTGCTTGCCAAAGTTGAAGAAGAAATTAATCCATCAAATTTAGAAAAAGTATATGAAGTTTTGTTAAAATTATGTTCTATTAGTACACAAATTCCAAATTTAAGAGCTTATTTTGATTTACTCCGAATTTCACTTCTTCTAAAATATTATATAAAGGCTAGAGAAGCAATAAATATATTGAGAAATAATTCTTATGACCATCCATTACGTTTTATGAGGTATATATTAAAAGACACAAATGGTAAACCCATAATATATGAGGGAGTTGTAAGTAGATTTGAAAGCAGTATGGAAGGTTTCATCTATTCAGATGAATTAAAAGAATTTTCAACTTCTATCTTATTTTTTATTCCGAGACAAAGTTTTACTGTAAAAAAGGGACAAAATGTTAAATTTAAATTAGGTATTAGGTATCATTTTCCAATAGCTGTTGATTTAGAATTGATTAAATAATTATTTTTTGGACATCCTTGCTCATACTATCAATCAATAAAATAAATTATAAGTTTGTGATAATTATATTTGATTAATAAACTATTTTTTACTTTTATACAAATTACAATAACTAAAATAACCTCACCTAAATTATTAAAATATATGTTTATTATTGCTACCAATCACCCATCTCCCCATCTACCTTCGTCGTCATCGGCACCTTCACTTTCGACTCCGACATCAGGGCAAACGTCACACCGGTCAGAATTACAATCCCACCCAATATTTTCATCAGCGTCAATGTCTCCCCTAAAATAAAAAATGCCAATATCGACGCGCCGATGGGTTCGCCTAACATGATAATGGATATGGTGGGGGCTTTGAAATATTCCAGCGCCCAGTTGAACGAGGTGTGTCCGATGATCTGCGGGAAAATGGCAATGGCGAAAAAGAGTAAGTAAACATTAGCGCTGTAATTGAACAACGGAGCGCCGCTGAAAATCGTGATCAGCAGCAACAGGATCGCGGTCACTGAATAGACGGCTGTCACATAGCGAAAGGTGTCGATTTCGGCGCGGAGTTTTCTGCCGGCTAACAGATATCCTGCCGCGCCAACAGCGCCGCAGATTGCCAGCAGGTTACCGGACAGGGAATTGGCGTCCCTGGAAAAATCATCGATGCTGATAGTAACACTGCCCAGCATGGCAAGCGCAATCCCGACAACCATCATCGCGTTCGGTTTTTCTTTCAAAAATATGATACTACCTATTGCCACAAAAATCGGTGCGCTCTGCACCAACACCACCGAACTGGCGACCGATGTCAATTTTAACGAGGAGATCCACGTCGCGAAATGGATGGTCAAAAACACTCCCGAGACAGCGATGATTTTCAACTGGGACGGCGAGAAAGAACGCCAAATCGGTCCGGATTTTATTCGCGTGAACCCGAGATAAAATGCAGATGCAATCACCAGCCGATATGTTGCAATGACCAATGCCGGAGCATCGCACAGTTTGATAAATATAGATGCAATCGAAATTGCCAGTAGTCCGCAGCTTAAAATGATAATCGCTTTTGTCTGTATTCCTTTTTCAGCCATTTGGTTCGAAGTCCTTGTTTTTTTAATTCAGCAACGGTTTGACAGGGATTTTCAATGGTTGTTTTATTGTTTTTCGGTGATTCAATCGTAAGCTTTTTATTTGAAACTGAATTTATAAAATCCTTACGGATTAATTCCCGATATTTCTTTTTTAAAAAAATCTTTGGCTAAAAAAAATGACATTTCTTTAATCAAAAATCAAATTTTTTCTTGCATTACTTAACAAATTTGATATATTTATATAATACGTTTATGCCGCGCTAAATTACAAATATTTTTCGACAATTCAAACAAATATTTTCCTGTTCAACCACATTGGAGGAACGATGAAAAAATATCTGATATTTGGAATTATATTTCTTCTAATTTCAACGATGGCGCCTGCACAAATCCAATCCCCGGATGATTTTCTGGGATTTCCACTGGGTGCGGATCGCAAGTTAGCAGACTACCATCAAATTTTAGACTACTTTAATTCAATTGAAAAAGCATCGCCCCGAATTAAAGTGATTAATTTGGGAAAAACCACGGAAGACAACGACTTATTCATCGCGGTTATTTCCTCGGCAGATAATATCCAAAAACTGGATCACTACAAAAAAATCAGTTACCAGTTAGCTCATCCGGAACAAATCAGAGAAGAAGAGGCAGATGAACTGATTGAATCAGGAAAGGTCGTTACTTTCATCACCTGTAACATCCATTCGACAGAAATCGGCGCCAGCCAGATGGCAATGGAATTTGCCTATAAGTTAATCACACGAGATGATGACGAGATACAGTTTTATCTGGATAATGTGATTTTGGTGCTGATGCCGTCAGCCAATCCAGATGGTCAGATTATGGTGTGCGACTGGTACCGGCAATGGGTCGGAACCGAATATGAGGGTGGACGAATGCCCTGGCTCTATCACAAATATGTGGGGCATGATACCAATCGCGATTTTTACATGCTGAACCTAAGAGAATCTAAACTGATCAACAAAGTGATGAGTCAGGAGTGGTTTCCACAGGTGCATCTGGATGAACATCAAATGGGCAACAGCGGACCGAGAATGTTTGTCCCGCCGTACAAAGATCCGATGAGCCCAAACCTCTCTCCGCTGCTATTGAGACTGGAAGCGCTGTACGGCACCAATATGTCTTTCCGGCTCGAAGAAGAGGGAAAAGCCGGTGTTATCGATTCGTGGGCATTTGACTCCTATTGGCCCGGTGGAACGCGCACCGCTGCCTGGAAAAACATTGTCAGTTTGTTAACAGAGTTGGCGAGCTGCCGGATCGCAACACCGATTTACGTTGAAGAAAACGAATTGTCCGGCGGTCGGAAAGGAATGGTGGAGTACAAACAGCAGGTGAACTTCCCCAATCCCTGGCAGGGTGGTTGGTGGCGACTGCGCGATATTATCGATTATGAATTAATCGCTTCTTATGCGTTCCTCGAAATTTCGGCCAAATACCGGAAAGACATTCTAAAAGGTTTTTATCAGATGAATGTTGAAGCTATTGAGCAGGGAAAATCAGAACCGCCATTCGCTTATGTTATTCCTACTTTTCAGCACGATGAGATTACTGCTGTCAAATTAGTGGAGCTTTTGCTGGAACATGACATTCGGATTTATCAATCCACAGCAGAACTTATTGTAAATGGTCGTTTTTACAAACCGGGAAGCTACATTATTCCGTTAGCCCAGCCCTTGCGTCCGCTTATTAAAGAAATGTTGGACACGCAGCGCTTCCCGGAAGTCAAGCTCAGTTCGGGGAGTGAACCGATTTATCCCTATGATGTAACTGCCTGGTCGTTGCCTTTAATGATGAATGTAAACTGTGATGCGGTTGCGCAACCAGTCGACGTGGCAATGAAGCCTGTTTCAAAAGCGGTTTTTCCAACTGGCAGAATTACCGGTGAAAGCCAATACGGTTACGCGCTTTCCCATCAATTTAACGACGCGAGCATCGCGGTGAACCGTTTGTTGCAGGGTAATTTTGATGTGCTTGCTGCGAAGGATGCTTTTGAAAATAACGGCGTAAATTTTGATCCCGGCACTATTTTAATTCCGCAACAGAAAAACTTAAATGATGAACTCCAATCCATCGCAGATGATCTTCATTTAACTTTTCACTCGTTGGATCAGCCAATTCCCAAAATGGCTTATGAGCTTGAATCCGTCCGAGTCGGAATGATAAAACCGTGGCGCGCCAGCATGGACGAGGGCTGGACGCGTTGGTTGCTGGAGCAATTTGAATTCAATCTGGTGAGCCTGACTAATGATATGATCAAGAAAGGAAATTTAAACAAAAATTATCAAGCAATCATTATCCCTGCCATCGGGAAAAGCACTATCATCAATCCGAAACCCTCTAATTCGAGCCAAGCCAAATATTATCGTCCGTTCCCGGAAAAATATGAAGGTGGCATCGGCGAAGAGGGCGTTGATAACCTGAGAGAATTTGTCAAAAAGGGTGGTACATTAATTACACTCGATAGCGGCTGCGAACTGCCCATCGATGAATTTCCGCTGCCGGTTTCCAATACCTTGGACAACAAAAGCAGAAGTGAATATTATGCGCCGGGCGTTATCGTAAAGGCGCTCATTGACAAACATCATCCGGTTGGCTGGGGTATGCCCGAATCGTTCGCTGCGTTCAATAAAATGAGTCCGGCGTTCAGAACCTACGCGCCTTTTGGTGACATGGATCGAAAGGTTGTTGCTCATTATCCTGACGAACCGCTTTTATTGAGCGGCTGGCTAAAAGGTGAAGAGCATTTACATCGAAAAGCAGCCATTGTTGATATCAAATATGGTGAGGGGAAAGTTGTTTTGATCGGGTTTCGTGCCCAGCATCGGGCGCAACCGCACGGAACATTCAAAATTTTGTTCAATGCGATTCACTATGCAGGAATCAAATAGCTATGATTTTATTTTAAACAAAAGCGAGATTTAATTTATAAAATAAACCACAAATTTATTCAATCACACTAACCTTTTTAAAAAGGAGACAAAATGGATAAAAAAGTCATGAATATCGTATGGGGGTCACTGATCGTTCTGTTTGGAATTCTGCTGCTTCTGGTTACAACAGACATCATTAATATTCACGTAAACACAGCCTGGGTGTTTGGGATTTTATTCTTCTTCAGTTTCTTATTTTTTATGGGATTGTACATCTCCATGCACCGCAGTCAATTTTGGCCGCTCATTCCCGGTATCATATCGCTGGGATTGGCGTTGCTCATTATAAGCGAACAAATTGGCATACGGAGTCAAATTGGCGCCGGTATTTTTATGCTTTTTATCGGATTGAGCTTTTTGGCTATCGTGTTGCTGCATCGGGAACACTGGTGGGCAGTTATCCCTGCCGGAATGGTCGCCAGTATTTCACTGGTCATCTTTTTCGGTGACGTTATCGGAACTGGGTTGATGTTTTTAGGTATGGGAGCGACTTTTCTGGCGCTCTACTTTGTTTTGTTGACCAGACCGGAAAAGCATTGGTGGCCTTTAATTCCTGGTGGCATTCTGGCTTTTATGGGGCTGCTGTTCCTGTTCTTCGGTCCTGTCGAATTCGGTAAATATATTTTGCCGGTTGCGCTTATTATTGTGGGTTGTATTTTTATCATCAAACATTTACAGGATCAAAAGAAAGTGGATAAAGGGACGGAATAAATCAATTCGCACCCGGACGATTAATTGATATTTTCTTAATTTATTCACAGTTATCTCTTAAGACATTTCACAAATTGAACAAACATTCGGCCGGCTAATCCGATCCCGAATGTTTGTTTTTTATCATGAAAACTGTAACACGTTTTGGAGGGAAATTAACTCTTGAATTCTATTATTAAAATTTATTTGGGAAATGGCAATTTAGCAGATATATCTTCGGAGCAAAATTCTGCCCCCAAAGAATTTCATATTTCAAAAAATGCCCGTGACAAATACCAGTTTGATGAAAAACTGTTTTCACTGTCAGGCAATATCATTTTTGCAAATTTTCATGCAGTCAGGCAGTTCGTTAACAAAATGAACGAGAAACGGGATCTGGTCAACTTTCCCGAACAGGCGGTGCGCGCCGGACAGATTAATGCGATGGGTTTGATCGACGAAATTTTGCACTACATGGTTGAAGTCTATCGGGAACAAGAAAAAGCGGATTTGGCAAAAGATGCGCTGCAATGGTTGAACAAAAAATTCGGAGCAGCCGAAGTTAAAAAGACGTTGGAAAAATTTGCTGAAGATTTCCCTCCGGTTGCCGTTCATCAGCGAAAAATCAGTCTGGATGAATATCTGGACGGCGAGACGAATGGCGTACCTAACACGGAAATTTTATTGGAAGAAATGGCGTTGCTCTGGTTAGCCAATGAGAATCCGGCCTTTTCTCCATTTCTGGAATTGTTTGACGATCGAGATTTGGAGCGGGAAACCGAATATGTACAGCTCGTTCAGGAATTAAAAAATTTCATGGAAACCCAGCCTAAATTCGGACCCGATAATGAAAATCTGATCGACATGTTGCGCAGCCCGGCGGTAAATGTACCCCATTCGCTCAGCGGACAACTTCAGTTTATGCTGGACAAATGGAGCACCTTATTGGGAAAATATCTCTATCGTTTGCTCAGCAGCCTAGATTTTATCACAGAAGAAGAGAAGATGCGTTTCGCGTTCGGACCTGGTCCGTCAAGAGTGTACGACTTCAGAGGGATTGAGGAAGAACCCGAACGGTTCAGCATGGATAAAGATTGGATGCCGAGATTAGTGCTGATCGCAAAAAGCACGCTTGTTTGGCTGGATCAGCTTTCGAAAAAATATCAGCGCACGATTAATCGGCTGGATCAAATACCGGATGAGGAATTGGATCAATTAGCCAACTGGGGATTCACCGGATTGTGGTTGATTGGCATCTGGGAGCGAAGTCCGGCTTCAAAAAAGATCAAGCAATTGTGCGGGAATCCCGAAGCCGAAGCTTCCGCATATTCGTTGTTTGATTATGTGATCTCTGATGAGTTGGGTGGCGATGAGGCATTCTTTAATCTCAAAGATCGCTGCTGGAAACGCGGTATTCGATTGGCGAGTGATATGGTGCCAAATCATACCGGCATTTACTCCAGATGGACTATTGAACATCCAGACTGGTTCATCGGACAAGATTACAGTCCATTTCCTTCCTATTCGTTCAACGGACAAAATCTATCCCACAATGACAGATTTGGAATTTATATCGATGATCATTATTACGAACGAACGGATGCAGCCGTTGTTTTTAAGCGAGTTGATTTTCACACCGGTGATGTCAAATATATTTACCACGGAAACGACGGCACCAGCATGCCGTGGAATGACACGGCGCAGTTAAATTATTTGAAACCAGAGGTCAGGGAAGCAGTCATTCAGACTATTCTTTATGTGGCTCGCCGGACACCGATTATCCGTTTCGACGCTGCCATGACGCTGACTAAAAAACATTACCAACGATTATGGTTTCCCGAACCGGGCACAGGAGGGGATATTCCGTCACGGGCTGAACACGGCATGACGCGACAGGAATTCGACAATCACATTCCCAACGAATTCTGGCGCGAAGTCGTGGACAGGGTTGCTGAAGAAGCATCGGATACGTTGCTTTTAGCCGAAGCGTTCTGGCTGATGGAAGGCTTTTTCGTACGCACCCTGGGCATGCACCGGGTTTACAACAGCGCTTTTATGAATATGCTCAAAAATGAGGAGAATTCAAAATACCGCAGCGTGATCAAAAAAACTATTGAATTCAATCCAGAAATTCTCAAACGTTACGTTAATTTTATGAACAACCCGGACGAAGAAACCGCGATCGCGCAGTTCGGCAAGGATGATAAATATTTCGGGGTGTGCACCATGCTGGTGACCATGCCGGGTTTGCCCATGTTTGGTCACGGACAAATTGAGGGATACACTGAAAAATACGGCATGGAGTATCGCCGGGCATACTGGGATGAGCAGGTAGATTATCATCTCATTGAGCGCCACGAGCGGGAAATTTTTCCGCTAATGCAAAAACGGTATTTGTTCGCCGATGTGAAAAACTTCCTGCTTTACGATTTTTACTCCCCGGCAGGATACGTCAATGAAAATGTGTTTGCCTATTCCAACCGGTTCGAGAATGAACGTGGATTAGTGGTTTATAATAATAAATTCGAAGACGCACACGGCTGGGTTCGCACATCTGCTGCTTACGTAGAAAAGAGCGCTGATAGTGAGTCTCAACACCTTGTTCAAAAGTCGCTGGCAGAAGGATTGATGCTTCGAAATGATGATCAATATTTTACCATCTTCCGGGATCAAATTAACGGGCTGGAATACATTCGCAGCAGCAAGCAATTGAGCGAACAGGGATTGTTCGTCGAGTTGGGTGCGTTCAAATACCATGTTTTTCTGGATTTCCGCGAAGTGCAGGATAATCAGTGGCATCATTACGCTCAGCTGCATGGTTACTTGGATGGACGGGGTGTACCAAGTATTGATGAGGCATTGAGAGAAATGATCCTGCGTCCGATCCACCATAAATATGAACAATTAATGAAAGCTGAGCTTATTTCTAATATCAAACAGGAGATTAGCGACAAGAAAAAGAAGAAAATTGACAGTGATTTATTTGACACCATTGAGCAAAAATATTTAGCATTTCTGGAGGAGGTCAATCGCCACACAGCCCGAACTACAAATGTCGAAGCGCTGGCAAAGCAAATTCGTGGTAAATTCGAAAGCCTGCCAATTTTAAATAATCTGCAAACAATTTCCAAATCGGATAAAATAAAAGCGCCTGCTCGGTTTCTGAATAATTTCATCCGTAGTGAAGATAAGTTTTTGGACGGAATGATCAGTTGGCTCACTGTCCACGAAATTGGCAAAGTCGCATTTGAAGAGGATTTCGAGGAACAAAGCCGCAGTTGGATCGATGAATGGCTGCTGGGCAAAATCGTTAAACTTACTTTTCAGGAACTCGATTTGAATGAACAACAATCTTCGGAAATTTTATCACTCACTAAGATTTTAACAAGTCATCAACGCTGGTTCAAAAAACTGGAAACAGCAGAAAAACCATTGTACACCATTTTAAAAAATTTGCTGGGAGATCCGCAAGTGAGACAGTTTCTGCAGGTCAATCGGTATCAGGATGTGCTGTGGTTCAACAAAGAAGCGTTTGAGTCACTGGCTGGCTGGCTGTTTGCAGTTGGCGTGATGGATAGTCTAATGCAGGAAAAAGTCAGTGTAAAATCAATTGAAGAATTGTTTAATTCAATCCAGGCTTTGCTTGAAATTGAAGAGGAATCGGGGTACAGGGTCGACCGACTGCTTGAAGGTGCGAAACGAATTTAATATCAAAATTTGGAAGATTTTGAATTTAATTTTGAGTATCCACTCAATATTTTATGGCAATACCCTTTCAAAGGTTTTGAACCTTTGAAAGGGTGCATGTTCACCATCTGTTTTTGAATGGATACAATTTTGATATGTACTCATAATTAAATAGAGTCATCGATGTCAACCTGTAGCTGA
>CAYYMH010000042.1:0-37649 GCA_964472785.1 uncultured Cytophagia bacterium
GGTTCATGGGTTCATGGGTTCATAGGTTCATGGGTTCATTGGTTCATTGGTTCATTGGTTCATGGGTTCATAGGTTCATGGGTTCATGGGTTCATAGGTTCATGGGTTCATTGGTTCATTGGTTCATAGGTTCATGGGTTCATGGTTCATGGGTTCATTGGTTCATGGGTTCATTGGTTCATTGGTTCATGGGTTCATGGGTTCATTGGTTCATTAAAATGAGTCGTTGTGAGTTAGCAGCGTTTAAATCAAGTTGGTTTTCTGAATAAGATAATTGATGATTTAAAACAGGTGAGTAAAAAATGGGAACAAAAATAGCGGATCGTATAGAAGTTGACAGTCGAATTCATCATGGTAAGCCTGTTATTGCTGGTACAAGAATACCGGTAAATATGGTTCTCGGGTTGCTTAGTGATGGACTCTCACCTGAGGAAATCATACAAGATTATTACGAGCATATCAGTCGTGAGGATATTTTTGCCTGTATTCGGTATGCAAATAGTCTTGTTGAGGATGAAGAAGTTTATGCTGTCATGGATAAATAGAGATGGGAAAAAACAAGTTTTTTGCTGATGAATGCGTTTTCGGTTCGACTGTGGTTAATTGGTGGATTTGTAGATTGGTTCATTGGTTCATTCGTTAATTGGTGAAATTGTTGATTCGTTAATTGGGGTTTTTGTTGAGTGAGTTGAGTAGGTGATGTCGTTAATTTGTTCATTGGTTATATAGTTTAGTAAGTTGAGTAGGTATGGGGTGATTGGCTTTGAGGAACAGATAGCGTTGATAATTTCGATTGAATAGCCACGTGGGATATAGTAGAAACCTTTGCGGATAGTAATTTGATTATGCCAAAATTAGACCTGAACATTATTCATAATTTCGTTCAAAATGATGAGTTCATTTTATCTTATCATGCAAGGGTGAGAATGTTTCAGAGAAATATTTCAACTGAATACATCAAACAGATACTACAATCCGCAGAAATAATATAGAAGAATATCCTGATGACAACCCGTGTCCGTCTGCTCTTTTGTTAGCTTTTTTAAGCGGAGAAGTTTATCATATCGTTGTTGGGCAATGTATTGATCACTTGAGGATCATAACCATTTATTAACCTGATCCAAAAAAATGGGTAGATTACAAAATTAGAAAGAGGTAAATAATAATGAAACCTGAAAGATGTAGTTTGTGCAGGGGGCATTTGTCATACGGTAAAACAGATTTTATTGCAAGAATTGGTGAGAAGATTATTTCGATTAAAAATGTACCGGCATATATTTGTGATAATTGCAATGAGTCTTATTTTACAGCGGATGTCTCCAGAAAAATTGATATTAAGATGAAGGAATTTCATGAAGGGCATTTCTATGCGAATCCGATTGCGGCCGGTGAATTGGAATTTGATGAGGATCTTGCGGTGGTGAATTGAGTGATTTGAGTGAAAGACGTTAGTTTGTTGATTCGTTGATTGGTTCATGGGTTCATGGGTTCATGGGTTCATGGGTTCATAGGTTCATGGGTTCATAGGTTCATAGGTTCATGGGTTCATGGGTTCATAGGTTCATAGGTTCATTGGTTAATTGGTTGAGTAAGTCGGAAAGATTCGTTAATTGGGATTTTTAAATTTGGTGAGACTTTCTATAAAAGCTAATGAGGTCGTTGGATGAAATCAAAAATGGATTTAGAAAAATTATTTAACTCCTTGCCCCCGGATGAAAGATCTTCTATCATTACACATGGAATGGCATTTTATATTTCATCTCTTAAAAAAAGGCTTTTCCTAACGGAAGCAAAACTAAAGCAGTTTGAGAATAAATATCAGACGACCATTGAAAAGGTTGATTCAGAAGGTCTACCGGATAATGCAAATTATGAAATGCATGAAGATTATGTGATGTGGCATCATTGGAATGATATACATCAGAAATTGAAGAATCGTATCAAAAGTTTGAATCGTGCCGGAGATATTGAGCTATCGCTTTCAGAGGAATTAAATGTTAGCGACTGATCGTTTATTAGAAATCGAAACCAAATACACCTCTATTCTTAAACGCATTATATTTTTAGAAGCTGAAGAACAGACATTGCGAGTGATTTTGTTTCTACAGGATGGAACAAATTTAAGAGTAGCCGAAAAATGGAATCAAGATGAATTGGAAAAATATAGTTATTAATGGCTATCATCAAGAAATGAATTCATTATCGGCTGGGATAACGCTCCGCATCATTCTAAAATAGATACATTTCCCCATCATCGGCATGTTGCCAATAAGAGAAAGTTAGAACCATCTGATGAAAATTGTCTTGAGGATGTTATCCAATTTATTCGAAATTATGATAAATAAATTAGCTTGTATTATGGGTTAATAGGGGGGGTGAGTAATTGAGTGAGTATGGGATAGTGTTAATTTGTGGATGGGTTAATTGGTTCATTGGTTCATGGGTTCATGGGTTCATGGGTTCATGGGTTCATAGGTTCATGGGTTCATGGGTTTATGGGTTTATGGGTTAATTTGTTTGGCGCCCGGGTTTTTTGATTCGGGTGTTTTTTTTGTGGGGGATGTTATCGCTGTTCTGTTCGAGATAGATTGTATGATTGTTGTATCGATGAGGTGGGAAAATTTCCGTTTTCCAATCTCCGCTTCCATATTTCCCAATTTCCATTTTCCTATTCAATATTGGAACTTTCACGCAGAGAAAACACAAAATAAATTGTGTTATTTAAAATAACCCGATAGTTAAAAATATCAAGTTAGCAAATAATCGTATTAAATGAGAAATGAAGCTTATTCACAGGGAAATACTTGCTGATATTTTATCGCATGTGGAATCAAAAGAAATAACGCTGCTGACCGGCGCCCGTCAGGCTGGTAAAACAACTTTGATGCAGCAGATCGCTAATCCGATTGCTGGCAAGCAGCAGCGGTTCGGTAATAAATTATTCGAAGCTGGCAAGCGATGTTGGCATTTCAGTGCCAACGTTAAAAAAGTATCTCTCTGATACGCAGAGCATACGTTTGTCATTAAGCTTGTCTATCCGTTTTTTCGAAATAAACGCAAGGAGTTAAAAAAATCGCCAGTGGTATATTTTAATGATATTGGCATGAGAAATTTTGCGTTGTGCCAGTTCGGTAATATTCATGGTGTGACACAAACAGGTTTTGTTTTTCAAAATTTCGTTTACCGGTTGATCTGTAACATGGATCGCTACCGCTTGTTGAACATCAATTTTTGGCGAACAACAGATTTGGCAGAAGTAGATTTTGTGATTTCAGAGGGAGATCAACTTATTCCGATTGAGGTTAATTTTTCCAGCTTAAAAAAAGCAAGTGTCAGTCGCTCATTCCGCAATTTTATCCTGCTTTATCAGCCCGCGAAAGGTTATGTTGTTAATCTTGATCTTGCTGCCAGTCTGAGGATTAATGGGACAACTGTCAAGATTCTGCCGTTTTATCAGTTATTCGAGGAGTTGAAGCTGATTGTCGCATAAAATGTGAATACTGTTTTTAATGGAATGATGCGTGACGT
The DNA here is from genome assembly GCA_964472785.1 of uncultured Cytophagia bacterium. Taxonomy (GTDB): domain Bacteria; phylum Zhuqueibacterota; class Zhuqueibacteria; order Thermofontimicrobiales; family Thermofontimicrobiaceae; genus CAYYMH01. Next base: position 3,529 of record CAYYMH010000042.1, read on the forward strand.
GATAGTCGGGTGTTTTTTGTTTTGCTAAAAGCGAATAGCTCGAACGTGTTTTACCGTTGCGCCGCACAAAATTCCTCCAGCCCATTAAATACTGCCCGAGCCAATTGATCCAAAAAACGGTCATCCATCATCAGCATTTCATCTTCCGGATGGGACATAAAGGCGCCTTCCACTAACACGATCAGCATGTCGGTACGGCGGGTGACGAAATAGTCAGACTGCACTCTGCCGAAAGGAACGAGCCCGATGTCAAGTAGATGAGGATAAAGAGTCCATGCCAGCTTTTGATTTTGGGGAACTGTGAAATAGGTGCTGGTGCCGCGAACCGCCGCAGCGTCTGATGTGGCGCCGACAGAATTGTTATGCAGCCAGAGGAAAAAGTGGGAATTTGCCTCCCTTGCGATTTCGATGCGTTCAGCTAAAGACATCGTGGAGTCCGCATCGCGTGTTAAAACAACTTGGGCACCGGCAGAATCTAACAGAGCTGCTAATTTTTTAGTGTAAATCAGGTTGACGTCTTTTTCCATTAATCCGGTGGGTCCCACTGCTCCCAGATGTGCTCCGCCATGTCCGGCATCGAGGGTAAAAATCAATCCAGCGAGAGGGCTTTCCGGCGGATCAGCAATTTGGGGGGCTTTACGGATTTTTAAAATCAACCGGTTATTTTCATAAAGCACACGATGTCCCCACTGTTGTTTTTGATTCAAATCAACGAAAAGTTTGAAGATGTCGGCGCTGGGCTGTTCCCAGCGGATCATTTTGATAGTGGAGTCGTGAGCCGGATAGGTGATCCATTGTGATGAGAGATGCGCGCCAAAGACAGTCAATTCCAGAGTCGCCGGATCAACGGTCTGTTTGATGGTGAACGGACAGGGCATGTTCACCCGCATATTCAATTGAATCCAATCCCGATCAAATGAAATTGCCGGCAAAGAAATAGTGGTTTTGGGCAGCGGTCTTCCCGGCGGTAACATTCTGACGTCTCTGGCTGAAACATACGCGTATTTTTCCTCGCTCAATTTCACTTTGTAATGATGACCTCGGTTGGCGGTTAACTGTAGTTTTACTCCTGCCGGTAAGATGGACATTACACTCAGGGTATAGGGCGTTGTTTTTAAATAGGCAGTTTGGACAGTCTCGCCGATCAGCGGAATGTCATCCGGCAGCACAGTCACCTTTCCTGCTGCTTCGCGTTTTACTTTTTTGCCGTCAATGCCGCGTAATTCAAACTTCACTTCTTTTGCGGTTCGGTATTTGTCGGTTTTCAGTTTGACCACGCCATGATAAATTCCTTTCATCCCCTGCGCATCTTCAGCCGGCAATTCGGTCATGGGGATGTTTTTGCAGAGATTTTTCACGCTAAATTTCGCCTGGCCGCCGGGACTGCCCTTGAATCTGACTTCTAAAAATTCACCGCTTATCAGGGTCATGTCCTGTTCGGGCCACATAATCGCCGGATCGATTTCAGTCGGGCTTTCCGGACTGACCGGAATCAAGGGAGTACGAAAAATATTTAAAACAGCGGTGGTATCGCCTAATGAGTCAGCAGCGAACAGGATGATTTTATTATCCTTTGGCTTCAAAGCGACCCGATTGACAAACGCGCCGGATGAATAGATGCGAGTCGCTTCACCATTGATATTGAGTTTGGCGCCGGGTCTGGTGCTGCCGGATATTCTGATGAACGAGTATGAGACGGTGTCATGTTGTGAAGGGAAAATTAAATTCAGCAGCGGCCTCGTGGCTAATCTATCCTGTGCAAAGATGTCTGTCACCAGAAAAATCGCTAAAAGAATAATCCACAATTTATTTGCTTTCATCGTCAGTCCTCTGTTTGTCAATCTGCAAGTTGTTCAACCATTTTATCCACCGGCATCTGCGTCTGATCACCGGTTTTCATATTTTTCAGTGACGCCTGATTTTTCTCCACTTCATCCGGTCCCATGATAATGACAAACGGAATGCCTGTTTTATCCGCATATTTGAACTGCTTTTTCAGTTTGTCAGCTTTAAAGTAAATCTCGGAGTTGATGCCTGCGTTGCGTAATCTCTGAACCAGCTTCAAACTGGGGTTCCGGGTTTCCTCGTTAAATATTGTCACCAGGACTTTGGTTGAAGTTTTGGCTTCGGGCAGCATATTGAGTTCTGTCATCACATCGATGATGCGCTCGATACCGATGGTGGTTCCGGTGGCCGGAATTTTCTCGCCCAGAAACATGCCAATTAAATCATCGTAACGGCCGCCTCCGGTCAATGAACCCACGTTTGGTTCTTCAACAACAGATTCGTAAATGGGTCCGGTGTAATAGGTCAGTCCGCGGGCTAAATAGAGGTCCACTGCCACATTTTTTTCAGGGATGCCCATGGTTTGGATCAGTGATACCAGTTCCTGGGTTTCGTTGACGCCTTCCGTACCAGTTGATGAATTGTTAAGCATACCTGATACCTGATTCAAAATTTTTTCCGGGTCTCCTTTAATTTCGAGAATGGGAAGAATTTTGTCAATAGCCTGCTGTGAAATATTCCGGTCTGCTAATTCCTTTTTTACGCCGTCCATGCCGATTTTTTCCAGTTTATCAATAGCAACGCAGACGTCCATACCCCGGTTTAAATCTACACCGGCGTATTCGACAATACCGTTGAGAATTTTCCGGTTGTTGATTTTGATTTTGAACTTTTGAAAACCCAGTTTAACCAGAATTTCATAAATAAAACCGATCGTTTCCGCATCGGCTAACATGGAGTCGCTGCCCACATTATCGGCGTCGCATTGAAAAAATTCTCGATAGCGGCCTTTTTGGGGACGATCCGCTCGCCAGACCGGCTGGATTTGATAGCGCTTGAACGGCAGATTAATTTCGTTTTGGTACATGGCAATGACGCGGCACATAGGAACAGTCAGGTCATAGCGCAAACCCAAATCCACAATGTCCCTGAAATTGGCGATGGTGAATTCCTTGATTTTGGTGCCCGTTTTTTCAATGCCGGTACCGCGTTTCAAAATCTTGAACATCAATTGCTCGCCTTCTTCGCCATACTTGCCGGAAAGCACTTCCAGTTTTTCGATGGATGGTGTTTCCAGCGGTTGGTAGCCGTATTTCTCAAAAACTGATTTTATAATGTTGATTACATACTGTCGTTTTAACATTTGTTCCGGTAAAAAATCCCGCGTACCTTTGGGGATGCTCGGTTTAATGATCTCCATTGGTTGGTTCCTTTTTGTTTTTATTCACCGCAGAGAGCGCAGAGAAAGAATTACTTAAAAATTTATAATTTCCGCAGGCTCAGCAGTTAATTTTTGTCATCTGAATTGTTACGTTTATATTCGTACCTGTTTATGAAAACGCCCCATCATCGAATGATAACGGGGCGTTGCCAAATTTCAAATTCGGTTGATATCCATTATCACTTCATGACTGTTTACCCATTCTATGGTGATTCATCAGTGTTGAATGTATATGAGTTAATTTCACCTTTTTCATGTTGTATAAGTCCATTATTTTTTCAGTTTATAAAAATAGAAATATTTTTGAATTATGCAAGGTTTTTTTAGGTGAGATGGAGATTTTTTCATTTTTTAATTCAGAGTTCCGGAGAAAAATGATTTGGGAGTTATTGTGTAACCATTTCATAGAATGAACAATGATGAATTGTGAATGTTCAATTATCAAAAAAAGAAAAGCGATTAAGCGCCGGAAACATGATTAGTTCGTCCGGAATTTAGCTTCAGCACGGGTTAATATTAGTCTGTTTTTATATTAAATATAGTCACATGAATCCTGTAAAAATGGTAAAGATTTGTTAATAATTAAAAAAGCACTTGACTAATTTAGAATTATTAGTTAATTTTACAATAATTAGGGATTAAAACCCCAGTCTGTTGGATGTATTTTAGTCAGTTCAATTCAGCTTTAAATATTAAAAAAGCTTGAAAACCGAATCGAATAATCTTAACAGCAAACTCAAAATCCTATTTACTTACTACGGAGAATTTTATGAAAAAGTTGACGTTTATTTTTCTCTTACTGATGTTGGTTTCCATTGGTCATGCGGAAAATTATCTGCTCAATGGTGGTCAGGAATCCCGCATTGATTACAAAATGGTTCAGGTCGTGGAGCCCAAACCGGCGATTCGCACTTTGTATTTGACTTATGTTTTGCCAGTCAGTTACAGTTCACCCACATACAATCAACGGATTGAGAATGTAAATTTTGTTTACTCACCCCAGCCGGATAATAAAGAGGAATATACTGATAAACGAGGAAATAAGGTGGTGAAGCTCTCATGGGAAAGTCCCAAGTCGCAGATTAAAACAGCGATTTCATTATCCGCTTACAATAAAACAACGTTACAAAAATTACAGACAACAGCGCCATTTCCATTGAGAAACGTGTCGGCTGATGTGAGACCTTACCTTGGTGCATCGGATCAGGTTCCTGCTACCAACCCAACCATTATCGCGAAAGCAAAAGAGGTGACCAGTGGCGCGAAAACAGAGTTTGATGCGGTGCAACGTATTTTAACCTGGGTCATCGACCACATGCAATATGTGCTAACTCCCAAAGAATACGGCGCCATGTATTCGTTTCAAACAGGGCGTGGCAATTGTCAAAATTACTCGCATCTTGCCTCAGCGCTGATGCGGGCGGTTGGTATTCCTTCCAGAATTGTGAACGGCATTACGCTGAAACAGCCGTACTCGATTGATTTGGGGGGACGGAAACTCACCCTGAAAATGGCAGAAGGTCGTCATTCATGGATCGAAGTGTATTTCCCGGATTTAGGTTGGGTTCCTTTTGATCCGCAGCAAACTCAGTTGTTTGTGAGCAACCGTTTCATCCGTGTCGAAATTGGCGTTGATAATGAAGAGACCTCACAGGACGGATTGATTCGCTGGACACAGGTGAAGGGTGAACTGGCGACTCCCTCTTTTGAGGAAACCATCGAAGCGAAATTCAATACGGATAATGTTAACCTGAGTGCAAAAAAGCAGGAGTACGGTCCGCGAAAATTTTTGTTTTCACCTACGGTTGAAGCAACTTTTCGGGAAGTACCGATTGTCAAAAAACCGGAACCGCCCAAAGAAATTCCCACGGACAAACTTAAACAACTGAGCTATTCAAAACCGTACATGTTCGGAAATTTGGAGTTTCCCAAAGATGTCGATTTTCTGTCCACCAGAGGACCGGCTCAACGGACCGATGAGGGCAATTTTGAAATGCGGAAAAACTTTTTGGTGGAAACGGCGGAGTATGTGACCGAACAGTCCCAATATGCTCAGGTTTATATTCTGGAAAAGCCCATGGAAGTGAGAAAAATTGGCTTGGTGCTTCATAAGTTCGGTGGCAGCGGATTTTTGTGGCTGGAGCTACTGAAAGATGAAAACGGTTTACCCGGCGCAACAGTCGCCACCAGCGCCATGATGCCATTGGATGAAATTAAATTCAAGCCCGGCTATGATTGGGTGGATTTTGATTTTGGGAATGAAAAGCCAAAAATTTCGCCGGGACGCTACTGGATCGCATTGGGTTTCACCGGCAGACCGATTGTTAACTGGTTTTACAGCTATGGCAAACCGGTCGGACCTGTCGATGGCACACGCTACAAAACCATTTTGGATACGGAATGGAGTAACAGTCTGGTGTATGAATTTAATTACCGGGTTTTAGGTTTGACTATTCAATAATTTTTACAATTTCATCAGTGATTCTTTTACTTCAATGAGCCCCCATTTTTCCGGGGGTTCTTTTTTGATGCTTTGGATTGAAGTAACTGCGTTACTTCATGGGGCTGTATCAAAAGTTAACTTGTAGTGACGAATTTGTTCGTCAAATACCACATATTATATGGAGCGAATAAATTCGCTACTACAAATCGTGCTAAATATATTTCATTGGGACTTTTGATACATCCCCCTCCAAAATTATATTAGCGACCGATTGTTTGAATTATTGAGATGGGTTTTTTACAAGTAATTTTTGGATTGAAGTAACTGCGTTACTGCACTCAAAACTATATCGAGTGTTTTAGTAGTTGAAATTGTTTCACCACAAGATATTTTTGATTCATGTGTTTAATAGGGTAAAGTTGCTTGCTTTAGAATTGATCAGATTAATTCATGGAAAGAAAAGACACTACATTAATGGAACTGGTAAAACAGGGCGACCATTTGGCGTTTCAGGAACTGGTCGAACGGCACAAATTGTCGGTTTTGAATCTCTGTTATAAATTTACCAATAACAGCACCGATGCCGAGGATTTGGCGCAGGATGTGTTCGTTCGGATATTTCAGGCGGCCAAGCGTTACGAACCCAAGGCGTCTTTTACAACGTGGATGTATCGCATTGCTGCCAACAGGTGTCTGAATTTTCAGCGGCGCAAAAAACTGTTGAGTTTCTTTTCCATTGATCAAAATAATCACAACAAGGACAGTCACGAATATAAAGTTCCGGAGCTGAGTACGACGGACCGACCGGACGAAGATTTTGAGAAAAAAGAGCGACAGAAGCTCGTTCAAAAGGCAATTCGCGCTCTACCGGAGAGTCAACGCATGGTTGTGATTCTGTACCGTTATCATGAATTATCATATAAGGAAATTTCGAATGTATTACAAATATCCGTGTCTGCAGTGGAGTCGAGATTGCATCGGGCTAAACATAATTTAAAAAACCACTTAGCTCCTTTATTAAAAGAAGATATCCGTCGTGGATCATAATGTTCACAAGTTTTTTACGCCTTATTTGTTTAATAAGGTGTAGGAGGTCATCGAAAATGAAATGCCATGAAGTGAAAAACAAACTGTCAGCCTATCAGGATAAACAACTGAGCCAGGATGAGATGAACCAAATCGCTTCTCACCTGAAAAGTTGCCAGGACTGTCAGGAAGAATTACATGCGCTCAATTTAACTTTGCATACTTTGGGCGAGGCTGACAAAATAGAAACCGCACCGTTTTTTACGACACGGGTGATGCAAAGGATTAAAGAGCAGGAAGGTAAATTATCAAAGCCGAGACGATTGTTCAATCCACTTGAGCTCATTCCTGTCCCGGTATTAACGGTCGTGGTTTTAATATTCGGCTTATTAATCGGTGCATACATGGGCAAGACGATCTCTAATCAATCTGTGATGGCGGAACAAACGACGCAAGATCAGGAGATTGAACAATTGTTTGCCATCAATTCCATTTATGAAGTGACCGGCGAATCGGTTCCTGATGTTTATATTTCTCTAATATCAGATAACGATCAGCAAAGGTAAAAGCCATGAGCAAAAAGAGTTTAACTTTATTATTAATATTTTCGCTGTTGATTAATATTTCAGCAGTAGTGACATTCGGTTATTTTAAATGGTTTGATTCCGATAAAGAACGGCGTGATGACAAGCCACCACGACATAGAGTGCCGCTCCATGAAAAGCTGAATATTAATGAAGAACAAACAAGCAAAATGAATGAACTACGTAAGAGTTTATTCAAAGAGCTGGGTCCGTTAAAAACAGAGATAAGACAGCACCGGATGCAGTTAGTTGAAATGATAAGTCAGGATACGGTCTCAGCAGAGGAAATTTACAAAAAGATCGAACAGATTTCTGAACAGGAAAAAATGGTGCAGAAGAAAATTATTGACAACATGCTCGAGTTGCGCACCGTGCTCAATGACGAACAACGGCAAGAGTTTTTAAAGATGATGGCAGGACGAATTTTTGATGACCAGCACAGTAAATTCAAAAGGCGCTGGAAACCCCGAAAAGAAGAATAGAATAATTCTGAAAAATAACTGAAATATATTTTGGATCCAAATATATCGATAAAATCATGGTAAATTAATTTAACTAATCGAAGGAGAGATTGAAATGAGAAAAATGAACGTAATACTTGTGTTATTGATCGCTATTGCAATAGCGGTAGTGTCTGTTGGCAATGCCCAACCAATGAGAAAGTTTCATGAACGAGGGCATCAAAAGTCGGGTCCAATGATGTTCAAAATGCTCGATCTGTCGGAAGAGCAGGTTGCTCAAATGACCGATTTACGGGTAGAACACCAGAAGAAAATGCTGCCGATACAGACAGAGATTCAGCAGAGGGTTGGTGAGTTAAAATTGCTGCAGACAGAAGATCGTCCGAACCTAAAAAAAATCGACGGCAAAATCGAGGAAATCGCTGATCTGCGGGCCGAGCTCCAGAAAGAAAGAGTGCGCCATCATTTGAAAATCCGTGACCTGTTAACGGATGAGCAAAAGAAGATGTTTGACAGTAAAATTCTGACAAGACCGGGCGGTCGAAAGGGATGTGACCAGATGCGTCATGGTAAGTCGCCACGAGGTTTTAGCAGATAGATATAATGAATCATGCAAAAAAGGAGAGGAATTCAATAATTCCTCTCCTTTTTTCTTAACTTTATTAGACATAGTTAGCTGCCTCCGAGTCTCCAAGACTCGAAGAAAAAATTATTTAATGATAGCAGATGATAGGTTTAATGAGATTCCTCGTCGCTCCACTTTTCAGGATAACATCCTTTTGAGTTTTCATAAAAAACTCTTTATATCGGTAAATCGAATTTCAAACCTGGACTTTATCCCATTTTCAAATAAAGCTCATTCATTTAACATACTCTCTTGCTCCTGTGTTTTTATGAAACTATGAACACTGAAAAGCGTAAGTTTAAAAGTAAAACATGGTGATTGTGCAAACTCATATTGAATCCTCTGATTTCTAAATCCAAAGGAGCAAAAAAATGGTGGAAAAGAAAAATAATCAAGATCCCAAAACTGATGAAATAAAAATTTCACACAGCAGTGAAATAAATATCGGTAAATGGATAAACGAGGGCTGGGATTTCGTGATGGCTCATTTTGCGGAATTTCTGATATTAAGTCTGCTTTATTCGATTATCATTATTTTAGCCTCTTCCACAATTTTGATAAAATTTTTGTTTGCCGGACCATTGAAGGTGGGCATATTTTTTATCATTTTCAACCGAATGCGCGGTAAATCGTTTAACATCGGTGATATTGTCACTGGATTTAACTACTTCATTCCTGCCGTGTTGGCAGATATCTTGATTACCGTGTTTGCGGCGTTCGGATATTTTTTTCTCATCATTCCCGGGATCATTATATCCGCGGTTTATATGTTTACCTTTCCCTTAATTTTGGAGAAAAAAATGGATTTCTGGCAGGCAATGGAAACCAGCCGTAAAGTCGTGTCTAAAAACCTGTTTGAATTATCCGTGTTCATGCTGGTTTTGCATGTATTTCTGTTGATTGGCGTTATCTTACTTTTCGTGGGAGTATTGGTGGCTGTCCCCATCGTTTTTGCAGCGATAGCAGCGGCATACCGGGATATTTTTGGTTTAGAGGAAGAAGTTGAAAGTTAAGGTGAGGATATTGTCATGCCTAATTTGAGAAATAAATATTGATTCAAATTTCAAAATAAAGAAAAAATAAAAAAATCCGGCGTCGTTTGATTGTCGCCGGATTTTATAATGAAGATACAGTGTTAAATACGACTATGTCATTTTAATGGTTGCCTGACAAGCTCCATATTTTTGTCCAATCCAATTCCAATCTCAATCGACTTTCCCAGTTTTCAATTTTTTGTCCCTTAATATTATTTTCATTTTGAAAATGCGCATAATTTAAACACCCGTTGATTCGCAACCAGTTTTTAGCATACCACATGACTTCAAATTTTAGCTGTTTTGTAGTTTCAATTATGCCGGTTGGGAATGGTTCGCTGTATTCATCATCCAGCGTGAGTTCCATCCAGGGCTCATCCCAGGGAGAGAATAGATCTCCTTCGCCGTGACGGGTTCTGCTATATTCCAACCCCAAAAATAAATCAGATTTTAACCAGTAGGAACAACCCATCAGCCAATGATCGAAATCATGACCCAACGGATGTCCCATGGGTTTGTTGCGATGGATATATATTTCTTCGGGATGAGGTGTTTTATAGGTTCGGTTCGATACGCGTGCATATTCGAGATTTAATGTTAGTCCATAAAGTTTAAAAGGATCGCTGAAATACGTTCCCAGTACCAGTCCGTATTCTGTAGGTTCAAGATCGCCAGGGACTGTTCTTTCAACCTGTATATCATCAATTAGAAGTGACGAGTAGAGTTGCCAGTTTTTTAGCGGATAGATCAAAAAATCGAGGGTCGGAAGCACATTGTTATCGCCGGCGCCGTTTTTCTTAGCGCCGTGATAAAAAATAACCGGATTCAAGTAGGTCGTATTAAAACCACCATTCGCTTCTCCATATAAAATGACTTCTGTAACTGCTGCCTGAAGTCGTCCCTTCCAAAAGCTCATATCCAGTCGGTGACCGGATAAAAATCGCCTGTAGTTTCTGGTGATTGAATCGTTGTCGCGAATTCTTTTTCGATCCAGTTCCGCTGCGATAAAAGACAGCACAAACGGGCCGAACCTGGCTGCTGCATAAAATTGATCGAGCGGTCTGTAAGTATTGGATAATAGCAGTGAGCCACTGTTTCCGACGCCCCATTTTAAAAAATCACGCCCGAATTTGAATGTGAGTTTATCCCATTGTCCCGTAACATAGGCTTGTTCGGTATATCCAACAACGCCTCGCCATTTTTTACCAACATAATCCGGGTCGTAATAATCGTATTGATCAAAAATCATGCTGTTGTATGCGGCAATGTTATTTGAAATTTCTGTTCCGGTAATTCCACGATAAACGCCGCGATATTCAAAAGATTGGTTTTGGTTTTTATTTCCGTCCCCCTTGAGATACAACCTTCCCAAAATGGCATCAGAATTCTGATCTTTCTGCTGCAACGATTCGACCTCTGGTTCAAATTCTTTGAGCAACACCTGCAATTTTTCGGATAAAAAAGTCGGGTGATTTCGGCTTTTATCGAGCTGGGTTTTAAGTTTTATCAAGCTTTTTGCGACATCCCCTCGTGTGTATGGATGGTGCATTTGCAGTAAATCCAGACAGTAACCCCGAACCTGAAATTCTTTAATGTACCGGTATGTCCAATGATAGGAGGGGAGGGTTTCGTTGATGCCGGCGAACAGGCGGCCAGTTTGAAGAAGCAATAACATCAAAATAATTTTTATAAAATATCGATTCATATGTTCCCTGTCTTTGAAAGAAAATAAGTAGTTTATATTTTATCCGATTGAATATTTAAAAGTAATATGCTTATGTTTTAAATTTATTCTGATAAATCAATTTCGGGGATTAAATAAATTTTATAATCTTTATAAGCAATATATGGATAATTGTTTTTTAAATTATAAAATTCTGGATGGGTAGTTAAAAAATATTTGTTTTCATTTAAATGAAAAAATGCCGGTTTGAAATGTGGAAAATCAAAGGCACGAACAAAGTTATAAAAATATCCTAATCCCTTTTCTAGTATCGCTTTTTTTTCTTTAAGGTCCTTTCTGTAGTGACTAATAACTTCACCGTCATTTTGTTTATACGCAATCAATTTTCCTGTTTTAAAAATGTCTGGCAATTTTTCTCTCAAAAGTTTTTCTCCGAATTTTTCACATCTTAAGTAAAGATCATAACCAGTATCTTTTTCGTATATAGGTAATAGTTCTTGAAATACAATGTCACCAGAATCCATTCCCACATCAATTTTATGGAGTGTTATTCCGTGAATTTTTTCATCATTCATAATAGCATAAGGTATTGGTAGAGCGCCTCGATAACGTGGTAGAGGAGCAAAATGAAGATTTAGAAAACCATGTTTTGGAATAGAAAAGAAATTTTCTTTAAATAATTTTGGATAAAAACAACAAATGCCAATATCTGGTTTTATCGCTTTTACTTCATTTAAAAAATCATCATTTTTAAGAGTATCAGGCATTAATAATTTTAATCCAATTTTACGTGCTAATCTGGAGACTGAATCATACCAGTGCTTTTCATCATCATCTTCTCTTGCGATCACCCCGACAATTTCAGCAATTCCTTGTTCAGATAGGTCTGACAATATTCTAAGGCCTTTAATCCCCATATTTTTACTGCCAACAAAAAGGACTTTCATTAACGAGGCTCTCCTACACTAAAAATTCTAATTTGCTTTATGATAATTAAAGTTCGACGGCTTCACCAAGTTCCAGGGAATGGTACGCAGCTTCAATGACTTCTGTCGTCCACATTCCTTCAATGCCGCTAACAGCCACCTTTCCGCCGTTGGTTAAGGAATCGACGACATTTTCGTAAACCTTGTCATGATTGGACATTGATCCCTGATATGTACCATAGTCGTTCGGTTTTCCTGTCATCTCCACTGTTTCGATTTTACCGTTTTCCGTAATCTGATATTCCAACTCGTTCAAGTACTGACCACCAATTTTGATGGTCCCTTTTTCGGCGAAGATGGTAATCGATCCTTCCATATTTTTTTGGTAGGCATTGTTCGTGTAATTAACCGCTCCGATTATCCCGTCGCTGAATTTTAATGTCAGCGTGCCTGTGTCTTCGATTTCAATATCCGGATGATTAAAATTCGCCGCAACATGGTAAACTGATTCGACATTTCCACCGAAGAAAAGCATCAGATCAATAAAATGGCTGAATTGTGTGAATAAGGCGCCACCGTCCAGTTTGCGTTTTCCTTTCCAGGGGGATCCATGATAGTATGCATTATTTCGATTCCAGAAACAATTTGTGACGATGTAAAAAATGCGCCCTAACTTTTTGCCTTCAATGAGTTGTTTTACAGCCATGACCGGCGGATTATAGCGGTTTTGTTTGACGATGAACAGTTTCCGGTTTTCACGCAGGGCAGTGTGAACCATAACTTTACACTCCCTGGATGTAATAGCCATAGGTTTTTCACAAAGGACGTGTTTGCCTTGTCGCAGTGCATCAGTGGCCATCTCGGCATGCAGGTAATTGGGCGTACAAATCGAAACGACATCAATTTCCTGAAGGTTGAGCATCTCTTTGTAGTTATTGAAAATTTGGACACCGTTGCCGTTGAACGAACCAAAGCGTTTTTCATCTATATCGCAAACCGCGATTAATTCTGCCTCTTTAATGTTGTCAATTTTTTCTTTATGACGCGGACCAATGGCACCATAACCAATGATGCCAAAGCGAACTTTATTTCTTTGCATGTATCTTTCCTCCTATCAGCTCGCATATTTCTTTCCCCCATTTTAATGAAATGATCAGAAGATTCAAATTAACCTGATCATGTTAAATCAGTGATCAGATTCCAGTAAAAATTTGCCTGAAACTTTATTCTCAATGGTTGATTAAAAACAGGAACAACTTTCTGATTATATCGCATGATATAGTCTATCATATTACTGACTACGAATTTTATTTGTAATAATGTTGTAGCTAATCCAGAAAAAATATCTGACATCTGTCAGAATTGGATGTTTGTTGTATGCGCTCAAGTATTTTTGCTCCGATTCGATATATTCCTGCACTGATTGATGAATGTGAGCAGCATAAGGTGGCAATAATCCCAATTTATGTCTTATACGCTCTTTCAAAAATTCAGAAGGATATTCTTGCTGGAAAGAAGACGAAACCGGCCGAACACCAACGATTTTTAAATCACCTTTAATTAAATTTATAATTTGCGGCAATTCATCCAGCCAGTATTTACGTAAAAATCGTCCCCACCCAGTTACCCGAAAATCCTGATCAATTTTAGCTATTCCATTACCGGATTTAGCATAGCCATTTGTTCTGAGAATAAAGTCCCGCAAATATTCCGAATAAGGGTGCATGGTACGAAATTTATAAATGTAAACAGGCTTACCGTTTTTACCAAGCGCTTTTTTCCGATAAAATGGACCATAAGATGGATTTTTATCGGTACACGGCTCATGTGTTTTCTTGACGATGAGGTGAAGCCTGTTGTCGATATCCTCCATTTTAATCAGATGAAAACCGCAAAAATGGATTCTACCTAAAACTTCCGCTTTGGACAAAACACGATTCCTGCCGTTCGAGACATAAAAATAGAGCTTTTTTAATAATCCGATTTTTGGCGCGATGCGCTTGTAAAAGAAATCAATCGGATAAAAAAGCAATGCAGCCATCCCGTATTTTTGCTTTATACGCTGGTTACGTTGTTCAATTGTTTCACCCTGACACACTAACAAACCGTGCTTTTGAAGTTTGTTATTAATGAGTATTAAGTGTTTGTTAATATGTCTCAAATCGTTAATTTTGGGACGCAAATAAACTAAAGATGCTGAAGCGTTTTTGATGGAATCGACTTCATCGATGTCTGTTGAAAAAAGCTCAACATTTCTTCCGGTTTTTGGTTTAAACGCTTTTTTTAATGATTGAAAAGTTATGCTGCCATCCGTGAGTTGCGGACTCATGTTATCCCCTCATAATTGATGCAATAACCTAAAAGATGCTTGTAAATCACAAGGATAATCTTTAGATGGTTATTCAGGTTGTCGATTGTTAACTGTTTCTATTACACGATTTTGTAAAGCGCATGAGTCCCCCCAAAACTTTGGCTTATTTTGTATCAATTTGAAATAAATAAGCCATTAAAAAGATAAGATGTAAAATTTTATTGCTATAATCCTATTATAATTAGTAAAATATACAATTAAATTGTTTAAGTTGTTGTGATACATATCAATAAATCAGAAAAAAATACCAAAAAGAATATTACGATAGCTGATTAAAAATCAAACGTTTATTGAGCAATATCCATGCCATGATATTCCGTTTGATTTGTTAAACAAATTTTATTAGCTAATGCTTTAAAATTAATTTAATTAGCATGTTTTTATCATTTATTGGTTCAATTGATAGTTACAGAAAATGTCTTGAAATCGAACGATGATTATCAATAATGTGATAAGTTTTTACGTATATGAAATTCGTCCGAAATGAATGATACCAATATGGATGAATTGGGTGAAAACGATGTGATAAGAGAAGGGGGAAAATAAATATTCGAGATGAATTTAAGTTAAGAAAGACGATCTCTATTCGGAGGTTTTCCAACCGCTTCTAATATTTTGATAACAAATTCAGCCTGATCCCAGAGATTATTTATTTTTGTTAATCCCAAACGGACGATCACTAATTTTTTGGATGGGATAATCGTGACATACTGATCTTCATGACCTCTCGCTGAGAACAAATCAGTGGGCAATTTTTCAGCGTGACTTTTTGAATACAGGGGAATACAATGCGGACCAAGCCACCAATGCGCACCATATTTTCGATTCGGTGCATGCTTTGCCGGATTCGTTGAATAATCGACCCAACCATCAGGCAGAATTCGTTCACCATTCCACATACCATCCTGCAAGAAGAAAAGTCCGAAAAGTGCCCAATCCCTCGCTGTCGCGTACATGTAAGATGACCCCACAAAAGTACCGCAAGCGTCAGTTTCGATGATCGCGCTGTACACACCGATTTTGTGGAACAGTTGTTTGTGCGGAAATTCAAGATAAGCCTGCTGTTTGCCGTCAAAAGCACTACGGATTATTTTTGAAATAATATTGGTGGTGCCACTGGAATAATCCCATTTTGAACCGGGCTCAAAAATGAGTGGTTTGTTTATGGCAAATTTAGCCGCATCTTTTTCTTGATAAAGCATTCGAATGACGTCAGAGCGCAAGTCGCTATACCGTTCTTCAAATTCAAGTCCACTACTCATTTGCATTAAATGATTCAGCGTAATTTCTCTGCGGGGATCGTTTTTGTTTTGCCATGCTTTCACCTGATCCGGTGTTTGCAGATTGAGCGAATCCTGTTTCACTAAAATCCCGACAAGAGCGTTCATGACACTTTTGGTCATTAGACCAGCCCAGTAACGGTGTGCCTTTTGTAAATCCATGTGCGTAGCGTTCAGCAACGATCCTTCCTTTGTAAACCACGACCACTGCCCTCGTGTTCGTCGTAATTTTTGAGAATCGGCTTCGGTAAACGCCCATTCAACAGCTAAATTTAATTTGTCCGTATCTACTTCGGCAGGAATATCATTCAGGTTCACAACATTACCAGCGGGCCATGTTAATTCTCGAATGCGATCCGAAGCTGGTGGTTTGTGAATTGAAATTTGATGCGCTTCTTTGGGCAAATCTAATGTTGCTCCCAAACCCTCTCTGTAGCTTGCAGTGCGTTTGACGATTCCTAATGGAGCAGATGCTGTTACCTCTTTGGCTGCAAGGTCGATATTTGTTTTAAAAAATTGAAGTTTTGGATCGGATAACTCTTCTTCAAGAACATTCTCTGAGTTTCGTCCCGAGACAAAAACACCGGAGCAGAGGATTTTTGCTTTGTAACCAGCGCCAATATAAGCGAGTTGCCAAAGATGACGTCCCGTTAAAATCGCAGCAATAACAAGAATAAGAAGGAGGATCAGAATCAGTATTTTTTTGATGTTTTTCATTTGTTAGTCAAATTTAAATATTTAATTTTCGAATCTATTAATAACTTGTATCAAATGATCCTATGAATCCCTAACTACTCAATTTTTGACAGGATGACATGATTGTCACAATATACAGGAATAGGTATTTGAAGTTCGGCTCGCAAACTTTCCTTTTCTAATTCTATGAACAAACATTTTTCGTAAACAGATTCTAAAAAGCTAAAACCCATTCCAATTACAACCGATGATTTTTTTTGGTAATTCTCTATGTTCCATTTTGAACGAACCATAAGATTACAAGTAGTTTTTTTTGCCATTTCGGGTGGTTTAATATGGTTTTTATGTCACATCCACCAAATTTGAGATTTTTCTGATTGAAGATTCGATCGCTTCCGATTGTTCATCAATGACAATTTCAATCGCATGTTGTGTACAAAAATCAACGCACCGCCCGCAACCGCGACAGGCTTCAGTGATAATTGCTCGATCGGATTTCAGCTCAATCGCGTTTACAAAACAGATGTTTTGGGTACAGGCGCCACAGCCGGTGCAGCGGTCGGTTATGTACACATTGACACCAGCTAATTTATTGACTTTACCGCTGATGTGCGTTGCTAAATCCGTGAGCATCTTCCAAAGACAACAGCATTCACAGCAGTTACAAATCGTCAACAAGCGTTTACTGGGTCCCACATTCAACCACAGCGTATCCAATTTATTTCTGCCGATGAGATGCACGAGTCCCGCTTCCCTGCATTTTTTTACATGCGCCATTGCTTCTTCTTTTGTAACTAACCTTCCCATTTTCGGGTCAATTTCCTGAACTGCCTCACCTAAAAACAGGCACCCTAAATCAATCGGATAATGCTGACAGCCTTCGGATGTCCGGCAAATGCAAAAATTCATAATCCAGCGGTGTTTTGCTTTTTCGATAAAATGATCCACGATGCGGTCGGGCAAGACAAGATTCTCTGTATTTTGTTGAGGATCAATTTTTTGATTGATTTTGATAGTCTTTGTTTTCGGCAGGAAAATGATATCGTCGTTATTAAAAAAAATGTAGTCTGTTAATCTGCCAATAATGGGAAGACCGGTAAGTCGGGCCAATCTGAAACGGAACGGGAAGAGTCGCTTGATGATTTTTATCGCCTGCTGAGTTAGACTCATGCAGTTATGTCCTCTGTTTCTTAATCCTTGTCAAGCCAGTATTGAATTTTATCATTCATAGCAACACCTGTCATTCTTGATAAAAAGGTACTAAAAAAATATCTCTGAAGCAAGATGTTTTTCTATTCACTTAAACTTCGATCCTTTTTGATCATTTATTCTCTAAAAGAACGCCAAAAATCTCTTTCATTCTTTCAATCGCCATGAAGTGACCTTCGTCATCGATGATATGCGGAATTGCGGCGGGGAGCTGCTGGATGAGATATTCACCGAACGGTCGCGGCACAATCGTATCTGCTGCACCGTGCCAAACATGAACCTGTGAATTAATGTCGCTGAGAGAAAAATTCCAGTCACTATTTAAAATCGAAATATCATGCACGACACCCTGAGTCCCTTGTTTGAAGGCTTCGGCAACATCACGTTTAAACATCTCGGCGATTTTGGGATCGGACAGAAGCCTGGTGTCACCTGATGGCAGGTCGGTCATAAATTTTTCAAACGCAGCATCAAGCGGGATATGCAGTCGTTTAAAAAATAAGGACATCAACTGTTCAACGAGAAAAGGAGTATTTGACGCTGCTTTGAACAGCAGTTTGCCACCGTCAGAGAGTTGGGAAAAATTTTCTTTTACGGTCAACGGAGCCAAACCGCTAATCACGGTTATATGATTGAGCCGATCCGCTAATTTGTAAGCACAAGCTAAGGCATAGGGAGCGCCTCCCGAGATTCCCATCACGCCGAATTGATCGATTCCATTTTTGTCGGCAAAATTCTGAACATCATCAGGCCAATCTAAAAGCTGACGGTGTTTTTGGTAAGTTGAACTGCCATAACCGGGACGATCCAGTGCGTACACCAAAATGGGTAATTCTTCAAAGATACTCAAATCCGGACTTCGTTGCAGACGTGTTCCCGGAATGCCGTGAAAGAAAAATAGCGGACTTCCGCTTTTTTGTCCGTAAACAGAATAACTCAATTTCCGACCATCTGGTAATGTGAAGATTAGAGCATCTTTTACAATAATATCTGTCATATCTATCTCTGTTTTTTGGTGAGAGGATTTTGTTGTGGTTAATTGTCACTTTTTTTAAAGTCCATCCGGTGCTCAAACTGATGCTGAATTTTTTCAACGCTGAGCGGAACCTGAATATATTTTCCTTCCCGCCAGAGTGGCACCTGATCGATAAAATGATCGCTGCTAATCCAGCCGTCCTGTCCGCCTAACAGTACAAAAAAGTTATCATCCATATTTTTCATGTTGGCAATGAAGCGTGCATTTGCACCATAAAACGTTTCATGCTTTTTGTTGCTGATCTGATGCGCTGTTTTCATGGCAGAATTATACGAGCCGTTGGCGGGTAAATCGGTGAAAACAAATCGTTTTCCGATCACAGGTATATTTCCGAACGGATGTTTCAAACCAAGCCGGTGTATTTCACCCCAGTTGTTAATATTTTGAAAGTCATCAACAGCATTGGGCATTGCTTCAGAAAGACTTGTTGCAAGCGCGACAGAATTTTGGGTCATCAGATCCTGCACCAGGAAGTCATTGATGTGTTCGGTGGATAACAAAATTTCAACTGCATCCTCATCATACATTTTTTTGTAGAAATCATGGATAAAATGGAAAGACAGCAATTGAAAAGCCAACGCTCCGATGGATTCGGTTTCATAATGCCCGTTCCAGTTTTTCAGACTATCCAAAAACGCCATTGAGTTTGGACTTGATGCACTTGTAAATTTTGTACTCTGTAATTTTTCCACAAACAAATCTCGCACCTTCACTGCCGATGGTACAAAAACATCCTGCTGCACTTTTTTCAGATATTCAAAATCGACCCGGTCTGTTTTTTCCATTAATTCAGTCAACCGGTCGATTCTGTCATTGGCAGAGAAAAAATAGCCCAGCGGCGGATCGTTTTCAACGGGTTTATTATTGGCTGAGATAATGAATCCCTGTGGAGGATCGAAGGCAAAAGGTAACTGGGTCGAGTTCAATGTACCATTCCATTTATTTGAGGTTTTATCAGCCGAAACAAATAAAACCGGTTCGGGATTATCCGAGCGGTCGGGGATTTTCACAGCTAATAACATACCGATGTGTCCTGTTCGATCCGCATAAAGGAAGTTTTGACCGGACACGCCGTAGCTCTCGAAAGCGTTGAAGAAATCATCCCAGTCTTGGGCTTTGTTGACTTTCAAAAAACTGGTAAATTCATCTGTCGCTTGATGCCCGATCCATTGCATCGCCAAGGTTTGATCTTCCGGCGCGTTGAGCAACGGCGCATCAGTAACGACCGGTCCTAGTTCTGAAGAACGCAGCAAAACCTCCTGATCAAACCACCATCTCACTTTGAGTTTTTCATTTGTGCTATCCAGATTGGCTAACTGCTTTTCGGAAAGCTCAAAAAGATCACTACTGGCAGCGCGCATGTTGGTTCCTGCCCAGGCAATGTTCTGATTTCTGCCGACTAAAACCATGGGAATGCCGGGTAACATCAGACCAGTAACATGGAATGACGGGCATTTGTAGCCGGCGATGAGCCACGTATTGGGTATGGATAAGCCGAGATGAGGATCGCTGGCAATTAATGCGCTCGAATCAGCAGATTTGCTCGGGGAAACAACCAGCGCATTGCTTCCGGATTTTATGCCGCTGGAAATAAGACCGCCGAAGTTTTCGGAAACCGAATTAAAACTAGGGGATGAATTACCTCCGATCTCTGCAAAGCGATCCCAAAACTCCCGGAAGTAAGGCTTTTCCTGTAATTTGAGCCATTGAAACCAACCCAGCCAGTTAACATCGATGGCAATCAGACGCCCGATGGACAGAATATCTTTCACAGTCCAGGGCTTCAATTCCAAATCGAGCACTGAAATTTCGACCGGTTTTAGCTTTAGATTACGCTGGTAAAAATTAATGCCATCCACATATTGCTGCATCCAGTTCTTTGTTTCCTGCGGTAGCATTTTTTCAATACTATCCACTGCCGCGGTGAGATTCAGAATTCGTAATGATTTGTCAATCGGTAGTGCTAACGGACCCGCACTTTCAGCCAATTTTGCCTGAACTATTTGGCGGAATAATGCCATCTGACCGAGTCTCAAGTGGGCGTGTGTCATACCCAACAAAAAAGCGCAGTCTTCATCCTCTTCAGCAACGATAAAAGGAATCAGATGCTTGTCCCAATAAATCACAGCCGGTTTTTGCAGCGGTAAATTTTCAGTCGGAAAAGCAGACATTCGCTGATCCGTGCGCTGTTTGATCGGCGCTATTGTAGCAATATTAATGCAGGCAAAGATTAACAAGACAATTGCGAGCAGCAAAATGATAATTTTTTTAAAGCGCATCTTCTCTTTCATAGATAAAAATTATGTATTGACAACCGAATTATCGACTCCAGGGAAGTCGGAAGGTACATAGTTATCCGCATTCCAATCGTTTTCCCATTTCTTCCCATCAATTAAATAACGAAATTGAAATTCTCTTCCGGATTCCAGGTTCAGAGTGGCAGTGAAATCACTGTTACTTAATTTTTTCATGGGATTGGCGTTTTCGTCCCAATTATTGAAATCTCCGACAAGATTTACTTTGTCTGCACCCGGAGCTGCTTTCTTTTCCAACCGGAACGTGACTTTGCAGACGGGTTTCGCTTTTAAATATTGTTTTTTTAAACTCATGGTACAACTCCAAAAAAGTCAAATAAATCAGTGAATTAGAAAATCCGAAATTTAACTTTTTTATCTGGTAAAAGTTCAAAAAATATTATAAAATTCGCTACTTCATAAACGGTACTTTACAAGTAATTGTTGCAATTTTGTCGCGATAGAATCATACCTTGGAGAAGAAAATTTTTAGAATTCATTCAAAACGAAACCTTTGTTCAGAAATCGAGTCAATCAATTTAGATAAAAATAGGTAACAAAGGTTTCAGAAGCAGTGTGTCTTTATTGAGAGAGCATCAGGTGCTCATAATGAACGCATAATGAACATGAGTTTTTTCCACTATTTTAATTAATGTTAATTCCATTTTACAAATGGATTAAATTTTGTAACTTTTAAAGATGATTCATCGGGACGGGTAGGCATGAATATTGCTCATTTTAAAATAAATTTTAAATGGAGTTTGGTTAACTTTTTTTAGCACAAACCGACTTTATTATTTTTTTTCTTGATTTTTACATGAAATTCTCTTAAAATGAGAAGTAACATTTAACTGCATTTTGTAATAATAATCGCGCTAAAGATATGGTTGACGTCTGCAAAAATCACCCGAATAATGAAGCAAAAAGAAAATGCTACCATTGCAAAGCATCAATTTGCACGGATTGTCAGATTAACAAATTTCATCATATTTTTTGCAGCGTCAAATGTTGTGTATTGTTTGTTCTCTCCAAATCAGTTTCCTTGTTCCTGAAGTATTTGAATAAAACATGGATAGCCATTCAGCGCTTTTGGAATGGCTTAAAAAAACAACCTGCTTTTCTCATCGTTTTTATTGTCCTTTTTGTTGGTTTGCTGATTAGCTTGCTGCTGAGTTTTTTTAGTTATCGGCAAATTCATTCGCTGCAGCAGAAACTCAATGAAATCAGTTCTGAAATTACCGTAACGGACACTGTTCGAAGTGTTGAGGAAATTGCCAGACATATCGACACGCTGAAAGTATTTGAGCCACCATCCAATGCGATGATCATTTACAATCGAATTGATATTGAAGGTGCGACTGAAGAAAATCGAGTCGTGACACTTTCGACAGACGGAAAATTACTTGAGGCAGCCTTGGTTAAAGCGGGAAAATTTCAATTCAAAGATGTTTTAATCAAACCCGGACAAAACCACTTTGTGGTGCGTTCAATAAATGAGAACGGATCAAGCGTGATTTTGGAAGAAATTGAATTTAAATACGGGACGCCGACGCCTTCTTTCTTGGCAGCCGATTTTACACGGGGTGACCTTGATGAAAAAAAAGTGGCAATTACTTTTGACGGCGATTATTTGGATAATATCACATCAGAAATTATGGACATTCTTGATCAGGAAAATATTAAGTGCACCATGTTTCTCACCGGACGATACATGCGTCGCTACAGCGATCACATCCTGCGCATGATTGAAAGCGGTCATGAAGTCGGCAATCACACCTGGACTCACCCTCATTTAACAACTTTTGAGATAAACAGGCAGCATCAAACCAGAAAAGGGATCACCAGAGAAATTGTTCAAAATGAATTGTTGAAAACGGCTGAGCTTTTTTATCAAATCACTGGAAAGCGAATGAAACCTTACTGGCGGGCACCTTTCGGTGAACATAACGCAGAAATCCGGAAGTGGGCAGCAGAAGTAGGGTTCCGCCAAATTGGCTGGACTGTGGGCAAAGATTGGGAAAATGGGATGGATACCCTGGACTGGGTTGCTGACACCAGCGCCTCATATTATTATTCTGCTGATGCGATCGCTGATAAAGTATTATCCTTTAGTGGAAAAAATTCACACGGTGCTAATGGGGCGATTATTCTGATGCATTTGGGAACGCTCAGAAAAGGAGACTATCCCCATCTCAAATTGCCATTCGTGATTAAAGAAATGAAAAAAATGGGCTATGAATTTGTAACTATTTCCGAGCTGCTATGATTTCGCCTTTTTATGTTGGTGAAACAATTGTCCGCATGCCGCATCGATGTCCGAACCTTTACTTCTTCTCACTGAAACAATAATTTTCAATTCCAATAATTCAGCGATGAAATCATTTATTTTCTCTTCAGATGGTGGTTGGTATCTTTCATCAATGGCATTATACGGTATGATATTTATTTTGCAGCGGAGATTGCGGAGATGTTTTTTGAGCTCACGCGCATCTTCAATCGAGTCATTAAATCCGTCGATCATCAAATATTCGAACGTAAACAGATGTCTTGATTTCGAGGCGTAATATTTCGCCGCATTTAGAAGCTCCTGAAACGGATATTTTTTATTGATTGGCATCAATTGAGAGCGCTTTTTATCATTCGGCGTGTTTAGTGAAATGGCTAATTTGAAGCCGTGTCCTTCATCAGTGAACTGTTTGATTTTGGGTATGATTCCGACGGTCGAAATAGTAATCTTACGCTTGCCGATCGCAATCCCGTCACCGTGAGAAATAACGCGACAGGCTTGAATCACGTTGTCATAATTCAAAAACGGTTCACCCATGCCCATAAAAACCAGATTGGTGGCATCGGTGCCCATCGTTTTTAAGATAATTAATAATTGATCCACGATTTCGCCAACGGACAGATTTCTCTGAAATCCCATTGCACCAGTCGCACAGAAATCACAGCCCAGCGCGCAACCGACCTGTGATGAAAGGCAAATAGTACGGCGTTTTCCGTCAACCATGAATACGCTCTCAACATAAAAACCGTCTCTGAGCCGAAAAAGAAATTTATTCGTCTCCCCGTCACTGGAGGTTTGCCGGTCAGCAATTTCCAGATATCCCATTTCGACAGTTTTTTTAATTTGCTCACGGAACGCTTTCGAAAAAACAGTGATCTCATCGATTGAATCGATCCGTTTTTTGTAGAGCCAGGTGAATAACTGATTGGCTCGAAATTTGGGCTGCCCGATGGAACGCATCAACTGTTCCATTTCTTCAAGTGACATCCCTGTAATGTTGATTTTTTTCATAAAATAAAAAAAGTATTCAGTCCGACAATGTTAAATGATTTATTATAATTATTTAATGCGTATTATTAGCCACAAAGACACCAGGGCTCGAAGTTACACAAAGAAAAACAATTCAATTTAATGAGACATCGAAATATTCTCAAATATTTATTTATAATTTTGGTGTCCTTGAGACTTCGCGGCTAAATAATTAAAACTAAATTTACGAAAATGAAGTGCACGATGCAATCATTTTCAATGTCTGGACAAAAATAAATTTTTAATTTTCGATGAAACAAACTGTTATCCCGAACATATAAAGATTAGTTTAAACGGGAAAATTCTAATTTTTAATTTTTTCAGTAAACTGTAGGAGGCAGAATGTCAGATGTCCGGCAAAAAGATAGTGATCTTGAGATTGTAGATCAATTGAAAGACGCCCACGAAAAAGTTGTTCAGGAAATAGGAAAAGTCATCATCGGGCAGAGAAAAGTCATTGATGAATTGCTGATCAGTTTGCTATCGCGCGGACATTGCCTGCTGATCGGAGTTCCCGGACTTGCGAAAACATTGCTCATCAGCACACTTTCGCGAGTGTTAAATCTGAAATTTTCCCGAATCCAGTTTACGCCGGATCTGATGCCCTCCGATATTACCGGAACGGAATTGATTGAAGACGATTTGACAACCGGTAAAAAATCATTCAAATTTGTTCGCGGTCCGGTGTTTGCAAATATTATTTTGGCTGACGAGATTAACCGGACGTCGCCAAAAACCCAGGCTGCGCTGCTTCAAGCAATGCAGGAACATGAAGTCACCGCAGCAGGGGAGACCTACAAATTGGATGAGCCGTTTTTCGTGTTAGCCACCCAAAATCCCATCGAGCAGGAAGGTACCTATCCGTTACCGGAAGCACAACTTGATCGGTTTATGTTCAACCTGTGGGTCGATTACCCGTCTGACAAAGAGGAATCGGAAATCGTCAAATCCACAACAAGTGCTTACCAACCGGAACTTAAAATCGTTTTAGATAAAAAGAAAATTACTCAACTTCAGGATTTAGTGCGCCGTGTGCCGGTCGCGGATAACGTTGTTGACTATGCTGTCAAATTAGTCGGCTTCACCCGACCCGTTGCCAACGGTGCTCCCAAATACATAAAAGATTGGATCAGTTGGGGCGCCGGTCCCCGTGCCTCGCAATACTTGATTTTAGGGGCAAAAACAAAGGCTATTTTGGAGGGAAGGCCCACGCCGAATATCGAAGATGTCCGGTCAATCGCTGTGCCGGTGCTTCGTCACCGATTAGTGATTAATTTTAACGCTGAAGCGGACAATGTCGGAACCGTGGAGATTATCAATAAATTATTGCAAGACGTGAAGGCTTAGCAAATGCCGATCCAGGAACAAATCGATTACCGCACATACCTCAATCCGGAGGTCGTCTTGCGATTAAAAAATATGCTACTCCGGGCGCGCTTAATTGTTGAGGGCTTTATCTCCGGTTTGCATCGCAGTCCGTATCATGGCTTCAGTGTTGAATTTTCGGATTACCGCCAGTATATTCCCGGGGATGAAATCCGGCACATTGACTGGAAAATCTATGGCAAAACCGACCGCTATTACATCAAGCAATTTGAAGAAGAAACAAATTTAAAATCTTACTTGCTCATTGACTCATCGGCGTCCATGGGCTACACATCCGGAAAAATTACCAAACTGGAATACGCCTCTTATTTAGCGGCAGCGCTGACTTATTTGATGATCGAACAGCGGGATGCTGTGGGTACGGTGATTTTCGATGAAAAAATTCAAAAGTATTTACCTCCACGATCAATTAAAAGCTACCTCCCTTTGATTTTAAAGGAGCTGGAACAAATTGAGTGCAGCGAAAAAACAGACTCTGCCAACACCTTTCATGAGATGGCGGAACGCATTCATCGCCGGGGATTGATTATTGTATTTTCCGATTTATTGGACGATCCGGAAAAGGTCATTTCGGGTTTGAAACATTTTCGCCACAAAAATCATGAAGTGATCGTGTTTCAGATTTTGGATCCGATGGAAATTTCTTTTGATTTCAAGCGGAACGCGCTGTTCAAGGATATGGAAACCACTGAAAAAATCACCACGCAACCCTGGCACATTCAGTCCGATTATCAAAAGCATGTGAAAAAATTTATTGATAATTATAAACGCCAGTTCCGAATGAATCGGATTGATTATGTGTTGCTGCAAACATCCTGGAATTTTGACCGGGCGTTGATGGAATATCTGATTAAGCGTAAACGTATCGGTGGTTAATATTGCTTTTAAGCTCAGCTTTGCAATAAATATTCTGAAAAGAAAAATTTAGCCACTGATCCACACGAATGAACACGGATTTTAAGATAAATCCTAAATTAACCATTTATATTATTGAAATAACTTATTGATTTTTAAGATAGTTATTTGAAGTGCATTGACTGTGTCAATGCATGGGGTTGTATCAAAAGTTAACTTGTAGTGACGAATTTATTCGTCAAATACCATATATTGTGTGTGGCGAATGAATTCGCTACTACAAATTGGGCTAAACATCTTGCATCAGGACTTTTGATACAGCCCCACTCCAAAGTTAATCAAAAACTTAAAAGATAAATACATTATTTCATTTCAGAATTTTAGGTAAAATAAAGCTTTGAAAATCCGTGTCAATCCTCGGCAAAAGGAATATTACCCGGCAACCAGATTGAATCAAATTATAAGCTGAATGAAACAATGAATACATTTCTTTTTTGGATCGGAATTATCTCGATTATACTTACCATCTATCTGATTTCCATTTACCGGCGCTCTGCCAAAGGATTTCGCTTTCAGGTCAAACTGACGATCATTTTTATTCTGCTGGTTTTGGTGCCTGCCATTCCGTTGACTTCATTTGTAAGCGCGCTGCTCTCTCGGGGTGTTGAGATGTTTCTTTTGCCCGGTGTTGAAGATTCACTGTCCGGTTCACTCGAGGTCATCAAACTTCAGCTCGAAGAACGGGGTGAGATTTTTTTTAAGAATTATAGTGGTGCGCAAAAAGTGGATCAGCGATTCTGTCAATCAAATAACGTTCTTTACTGCGCTCATTTAACGGTCGGGCAATCCCAATCAGAGTTAACCGGATTAAGAGGTCTTCAAACCAATTTAATAAATGATAGTCCAGTGCATCAGTTGGACATAAAAAATGCCATTTTGCGGGGAGAAATAAAGAGCCATTTGTTTGAAAAAGAAAATCGAGTCATTTGTGAAGTGTACCGACCTGCCAATAATGAATTAGACCTTGTCGCGTTCGATGTTGATCCCAAGATTAACGAAATAAAAAACAATGTCTCTGAGTCCTTGCGCATTTACAATTCATTGACACTTTTTAAAAAGTCGGTTGTCGAAGGACAACTTATTTGGGGTTTTGCGACGCTGTTCATTATGCTGCTGACAATTATTGCCGTTTATGCTGCTAAAAGTTTATCACGTGGAATTAGTGGGCCGATTCGAACACTGTCTGGTGGTATGCAGCGGGTCGCTGCCGGAGATTTGAATTATTCGGTAAAAGTGAAGGCAAAGGACGAGATCAAATTTTTAGTTGATTCTTTCAATAAAATGTCGGCGGATTTAAAAACAAGTCAACAAAAGTTAGTGGAAGCGGAACGATTGTCAGCCTGGCAAGATCTCGCCAGAAAAGTGTCCCACGAAATTAAAAATGCGCTGACCCCGATTCAGCTTTCGCTGCGTCGTTTGTGGAATCGGATTGATAAGGAAAACGAGACAGAGATTAACGATTTCATGTTTACGATTCAGGATGAGTTGGAAGCGCTCAGACGTATTTCGGAGGAATTCTCCGATTTTGCGCGGATGCCGAAGGTTAATTTGCAAAAGGAAGATTTGAATGAGATCATTCGAAGTTTGATTACATTTATTGGCGCCGAGCCGAGATCAGTCTCGTTTAAATTAAATTTGGATCAAAATCTATCACCGATGATGCTGGATCGAACACAGATCAGGAGAGCGCTGCACAACATCATTAAAAATGCAATCGAAGCATCAGAATCCAAAAAAGGGGCGGATGAAATTTGGATCGAAACTTCGCAACTGAAAGACGGCGAGAATAACATCAAAATATTGATTAAAGATTTTGGAACAGGCATGTCACCGGAAATAGCGGAGCGTATTTTCGATCCCTATTACACAACGAAAAAGCGAGGGATGGGGCTTGGCCTGTCCATTGTGAAACGGATTATCGAAGATCATAACGGGGAAATCAAAATCAGCAGCAAGCTCGGAAGAGGAACCGTGGTTGAAATATTGTTCTAACTACGAACCGGAAACATAACGTATTTCATCCACAAACGCTTTCTGGCAGGTTCGATTGTCAAAAGTGAGAAAATATATATAGGCAATTTCTGACACAGAATTTCCAACCCAGGTCGCCAGATCAAACTTGAGCTCTCCATCAATATAAACGGCAAATTGGTCATTCTCACAATCAAATACCAACTGGATAAAATACCAGCGGTTTATATCGACAGGCATAATGGTTTCCCAGTTTTCATCGGCACTAAAGAATTGTAAGTTACCATTTCTGAACGACACTTGCGGTCCCAGATGTGACGAATCCGGCGTAATTGAGTAATTTGAGTAGAGGCGTATTCCGAAATAATCAGTCAAGGCGGAAACCTTGGCAAAAAATTGGATCATCCCAACACGCTTTTCTGGTAGTGCCGCTGCGAGAAAACTGTTTCCGGCTTCTGTCGTATCAACGAAACAGACACATTGTCCCTGATTGTCCCAGCTTGTTTCGTCAGTCACGTAGATGTCAGCGGGTGGAAGCTCCATCAATGCCCAGTCGTTGCTGACCGGATTTTGATTGATTGGATCGGTATCAAAATTTTTTTCAAACAAAAGTGTCGCTGTCTGTGTCTCAAAATTCCAAACCGGACTCTGGGTTGACAAATCGTAATTGTCCCTGGCAACGATTTGCCAAAAATATGTCCGGCCGTAGAGCAGCAGAGGCAGCGAGAATCTTGTTTCTAACTGATTTTCAGCGATGGTAGAGAGGGAATCGAATTTTTCGCCAAACATGATTTCATACGTAACTGTGCTGAACGTATCCGGATCCCCGCTTGACCATTGTAAAGTAATGTCATTAATTTGAACCGAAACCGCACTTGAATCAGGAACTGGTGAAGCTGGTTGGTACGGGGGATGGTTATTTTTGTACCTCGTCCGAAATGTCCAAATTGGACTGCTGGTACTATCACCGTTCTGATCAGACGCCACAATTTTCCAGTAATATTCTTTTTCGAGTTGAAGTCCGAGGACTTGCAACGTATCGACGGACAGGTTTGTTTGGTAAATGCCGGGATTAAGAATCGTATCAAGGTGAACACTGTATGTTAATGAGTCACGTAAGTTTGGATCGGTGATTTTCCATCGCAAAGTGAATGACGAAGGTATATTTATCTCTCCATCAGACGGATAAATATTTTCCGGGATTCCGGGTGGCCTGTTTTGCAATTCCGGCGGTAAAGGTTGATGGCAACCGGCAAGAATAAATAATATTATCAAAATGTATTTTAATGTTTTTTTCATTTTAATCTGCAACGTTTTTTAGTTCATTTTTGCTACCAAAATTTTAAAAACAGACGTTTAGGTTTAAGAAAAAACCTGTCTGATGGGATAGATCAAACAGGCTTTTCTCTATTACAAAACGAGGGAATTGGAGCCTTAGTTAGAGTTAATAAAACCAATATATTTTATCTTGCAGGGATAACCCCCTCGTTGATGGGGGCAGTTATCCCATAAAGAACAGTGAGAAGAGCAAATCAATTGATTTTTGATATAACTAAAATCATTTTTGCGCGGATTGATTTTTTTCAAATCAATCTTTGGATAGCTCTTCATGTCATTATTCAAATTACATAACAGCTCATGGTACAAATTCTCGAAAACGTTATTTTCCTGACCATCGTCTTTGCTTAAAAAGAAATTGTTTTGTGAAATCAAATTTCTTAAATTCATTGAATAAGGAATGGTGCCCAGTTGTTTGAGCTGGACATCAAACATCTCCTTTAATGCGATTTCAACGGTTAATGCGAAGGGATAATCGTTTTCATTGGACGTCATATTTAAAATGTACATTGGATCGAATTTAAGAATATCATTAATGATATTCTTGTGATAATCTTTTTTGAGCTGCTGAATAATGGCTTTGATCTTTTTATGGGTCTTTTGATCTGACCTCTCGAATGCCTCCCGAACAATGTGCAATTTTTTCGGTGCCGCCTGTAAAATATTCTCTAATCCTATTAGTACACATAGTTTGAGAAAAAAGAAATTTTCCAAAATAGAAGCAGGTTCGGGTGTTCCGATTAAAATTGGAATGTCTGATTTTAAAAACACCTGAACATCGTTGAATTGTAATCCAGAACCCAAATCAAAAATGATAAACTCACTTTCCAGCGAGTTAATATTATCAAGAATTCTTGAAACGATAAGCTCATGTTTTTCACTCATTCCCAATGTCGCCGAAGAACCACAAATCATTTTGCAATTTGGAAATGGTGTCTCGTGCGTCAATTCATTGATGTCCATTTCGGGGCTTAATAAAAGATCTTTGAGTGTGTTTCTACAGTTATGGCTGTTAAAGAAATTGCGCAGACTCGGGCTCTTGAGATCGAGGTCGATAATTGTCACTCGATTTTTTTGTTGTGAAAGGTAGTAAGCAATATTCACAGCCAGCAAGGTTTTCCCGACGCCGCCTTTTCCACTTGCAATGGCGATCGATTTTTTTCCGTCAGAATTTTTATTTTTTTCAACTGAAAAAAAATCGAAACTGGGTGTTGTCGTTTGAGTTTCAGCTTCTGATTGTAAAAGTTGTCCGCTTGTGACAGCCATTCAAATCCCAATAGTGTTCTTTAATGAAATTCAGTTTTGATAAGATTGTTTGATATAAAAAAGTAATCAATACTGTTGCAAATAGCAAGCCAAAATGAAGAGTTGATCAAGGATAATAAATGGCTTATACAAAAAACTAATGTATTTGAAAAATAGCAACTTAAACGCTCAGCTCTGAAATAGAATTATGAGTGTTTTGTCGGGATTAAAATTTGAGGTGTGGAATATTCCAAACTGAAATATGTTGATTATCAAACTGAAAAGTTGTATATTTGCTTTGACAAAATTAACAAAAGAGGATCGGATGGCACAAAATATTTTTACCGGTAAGTTTAGACCTGAAGATGAAACTACACTAAAAAATATATTAGAAAAAGATGGTTTTGATTTCGTCTCCGTTGATCACGCTTTTTGGCAGGCACGTCGGGGCAAAGTCTATATTACGTTTTATCGGAGCGGAAAGGTTATGATCCAGGGAGACGCTGCCGGGGAATATGCTCAAAAATACCTTTTTGATTTAAAATCTAATCAAAAACAGTTTGGTTTGGAATCGTTACGGAATGTCGAGTCATGGATTGGAACGGATGAGTCGGGAAAAGGTGATTTTTTCGGACCACTGGTCACTGCTGCATTGTATGTGGATAAAAAATCCGAGCATCAACTATGGCTAATGGGTGTTCAGGACAGCAAAAAAATGAGTCCGGAAAAAATTATCAACGGCGCTGAGTTGATTAAAAAGAAGTTTTCGTATGAAATATTTACATTACTGCCCGAACAATATAACTTTTTATATGATCAGTATAAAAATCTGAACAAAGTCCTCGCATTTACACATGTTCAGGCAATCAGAAAATTGGTCGAAAAGACTAAATGTCGGATAGTTCTTTCAGATAAGTTTGGGAATGAAACGCTGATGCAAAACGAGGTTGGTGAGACTTTGGACATCAGACTCATCCAAGAACACAGGGCAGAGGCAAATTTGGCAGTTGCCGGTGCATCCATACTTGCTCGGGCCAATTTTGTGGAAAATCTTGCCGCGATGTCAAAAAAATACAGATTAGCTTTCCCTCCCGGCGCG
Source organism: uncultured Cytophagia bacterium (assembly GCA_964472785.1). Taxonomy (GTDB): domain Bacteria; phylum Zhuqueibacterota; class Zhuqueibacteria; order Thermofontimicrobiales; family Thermofontimicrobiaceae; genus CAYYMH01. Next base: position 35,694 of record CAYYMH010000042.1, read on the forward strand.
TCTGCACAAGTCGTCGAAGCAGCGAAAAAATTTATACAACAATACGGTCGCGATGAACTTAAAAACGTGGCGAAACTTCATTTTAAAACTGTAAAACTTCTCGCTTAAAAATCAGTATTGAAAATGCTGAAAGATAGATTTGTAATGAAAAATTGATTGGAATATTTTGGTATGGTAATAGATGAAAAATTAATGATTATCTGAAGAGTGCCTTTATGCTGCCCCATGTATAACGTGCACCGGAAATGGAGGGAGTCACGGAAACAACTTGAGAGAAAACAGATTTTTTACCACTGGTGTCAACGATTTTAATGCGGTAGTAAAAAGTACGATTGATGGATGTTTTATAAACAGTCTTATCTTCAAATTTATATTCGTTGCGTTCCGATGAATTACCGGCGCCCTCTAAAAAACCAACTTTATTATAATCGTCTCTATTCAGGCTGCGTTCGATTTCGAAACCCTGGCAATTGACTTCGCTAAGGGTTGCCCAGAATAGCGTCACTTTATTTGTGCCGGATTCTCCCCGGAAATCAATAATCACAGCACCTGAATAAAGAGCACCACTGCTAAAAATGATAATCAGCGTAATAAGTAAAGTGTTGGTTAATTTTTTCTTCATTGCTATCCAGTTTGTTCGATTATTTTGTAGTATTATAATAAAGAAAATTTTTGGGAAAAAGTCAAGACAATTTTTCATTATTGAGAAAAAAGTTCAAAAAAAATTTGAAACAAATTTGGTTTGATTTAAATTATCAAAGTAGAAGATTACATTACGCGCAAAAAGTGAAATCGTCATAACTATAAGAAATAAATAGAGAGGATATTAAAAAAGTATCATCTAATATAAGCGAAACAGATAACTTAAAAATAAGCTTTTTTTAAGAATTTACTTGATTTTTATAATTAATTTATTTACATTTAGCTTCAATTGTGGAATTAAACCCGCTGTTAATGAGTTATTATCATACATTGTAGCCTGCAAAAAAACTGACAAAAGGAATTGTTTAAGAGGATTGTTGAAGTACAAAAATTTGTTATAGATATATGAGAACTTAATAAATGTTTTGTCAGAGACCAAAGATATAATTTCCCTCCCTGCTGAAAATTAAGGATAAATGTAATCTGAAATTCATTTTGATATAATAAATTTGACTTTGATTCAAAAAAATTTTGAATAATTGATTTTAAGTATATGGGATTTGAAAGTATTAAGGGCGTTATTTTTGATGTTCATCGGACATTGGTAGATGACAGTGGTTTCCCGCGAGAAAGGGTTTGGCAGTTAATCAAGCAGGCGGGAGTCGAGTTCGATATGGATGAATATTATCGCCTTTATGATGAATTGACGAAAATCTATTTCGATTGGTCCGGTATAAAAAGATTTATCACGGTGAGAGAAATTCATCGAAAGCGATTACAGGGTATTTATCAACATTTTGGTGTGAACAGAAATATTGATGAAGATTTAGATTATCTTTGGAAGTGTATGAAGCGTAGTCAAATTTATCCGGAAGTTCCTGAAGTATTATCTGTTGTCTCTGAAAAATATAAAACAGCGCTGCTCTCGAACGCTGACGAAGATGATCCTCTGATAAAAATTTTGCACGACAATGGATTTTCATTTGATGTTGTTGTCACATCGCATCAACTAAAGAGTTATAAGCCCAATGCTGATCTATTCGGTGAAGTTTGTAAAAAATTAAAATTGAATCGGGACCAGGTGATCATGGTCGGAGATTCTCCGATTTCTGACATTATCGGAGCAAAAAATGCAGGTGTGAAAATTGTATGGCTCAATCGGAATCAGCATGAATTACCGCCTGAATTTCCAAAGCCGGACTATAAAATATCGAATCTAAAACAGCTTTTATCTTTATTAGAAAGTTAGTATTATCAATTAGGTAGTGTAAAATAAATATGAAAGAATAGAAGCAATCGCAAAAAAAAGTTACC
>CAYYMH010000043.1:0-24623 GCA_964472785.1 uncultured Cytophagia bacterium
ACACCGCGTCATACCGCAGCAAATCGTTTTAATCGGACTATTGTAGGATTGAAATGCAAAAAGTATTATTCAAACTAAACAAGCCTTGTTCGTTTTAATCGGACTATTGTAGGATTGAAATTACGCTCAAAGTCAGGTATTCTGTGATAAATTTCACAAGTTTTAATCGGACTATTGTAGGATTGAAATTGCGTCTTAATTCGAAAGTGTAACAACAAAGGCGAGTGTTTTAATCGGACTATTGTAGGATTGAAATGCTTAATAAAATAATCTTCCAGCAATTCCAAATCCCGTTTTAATCGGACTATTGTAGGATTGAAATATAACTTAACTTTTTGGGTCTGGTTTCGGGCTTCTGTTTTAATCGGACTATTGTAGGATTGAAATTATTACTGAATTGTTGCAACCAAAATCAGAGAAAAAAGTTTTAATCGGACTATTGTAGGATTGAAATTAGTAAGTACGTCCGCACAATAAGTTTAAAACCGAATTCCAATAAAACAAGGATTGAAACTTCAAAAAAATATAATTGTACAGTAATAGTCGATCGCGGAATGCAGCTTCGCGGTTGTTTCTATCAGAAAGATGCAGAAAAGACATTCAACGCATTAAGGATGGAAGAATTATGGCTACAGATCAAGCAGAACGATTAGAACTGGCAATAAAATCTGTTGCAAGTTGGCGGGCGACAATGCCGCCAGAGGGAATCTATTCTGTTTTTGAAGAACTTGAAGATTTAGACCAAAGCAAAAACAAAGAACTCTGGGATGAGCTGAAAGTTGCAATCGAGGAAAATGAGGCGTTTAATTGGGAACCATTTCAGAAGTTTATGAAGCGATTCAAAAAACGAGCCAAGGAGGGATTCTGGTGGTGGAAAACGATAATGAAAAAATAAGCAGAATCATCTGCCCCGAATGTAAAATCGGACGTCCCCGGGTCCGTGATTCTCGATATTGGGAAGATCTGCAACTTGTTAGGCGGGTGCGTGTGTGCGGAAAATGCGGGGCTGTATTTGTGACAACTGAAAAACTAAAAGCGTCAACCTCATATAATTAACATCAACTTTTCATTAAATCAGGGAGATTGTCACATGAAATGTCCAAACTGTCTTACCGAGAGCCATTCGGGAACCAAATTTTGTCCCGAATGTGGTTATGATTTTCAGGAAAAAGTAAAGCAGCAAAAGAAAGCGGAAAAAGAACGCAAGGGTAACAAAGTCTTTAAGAAGATGATGTGTGGACTTTTGTTGTTCCTTATGTTTTTAATCATAATTGGTATCTGCACATCGGATCCGGAAGGTGATCTGGCTGAAAAAAAAGAGAAAAATAAGGTTGTGATCGCTAAAATAGACAGGCTGGTTGCTAATGGATCAATTGTAAAGTTTGATGTAGATGCGAACGAGGCATATATTTTACCACCTTTTTGGTATAGCCTGAATGCTCAGCAAAAGGTTTAAAACCGAATTCCAATAAAACAAGGATTGATACGCAATTTCAGGTTTTTTTTACTTGACATATTAGCTTGGATGGTTTATATTGATTGTGTATTCCATTTCAATGAAACCGCTGAAGCGGTACGTGTTTAATTATTACTTTTCATTTGCCACCCCGATCAATAGGGGTACTGGTTCAACAGAAACAAAATCTGTAAAATAATTGTTCAGCAGTTTCCATCATGTAAATCTACCGGGGTGTTTGATGAAAAATCAGTTTACTGTTGACCGCATAGCACAACTTCACCGACGCGGACTCCGGCTTGAGTATTTCACAGTTAGCTGGAACGTTGTCGAAGGTGTGGTAGCGATTACGGCCGGGGTCATCGCTGGCAGCACAGCCCTTATTTCTTTTGGTGTGGATAGCTCTATTGAGGTCATATCCGCTGCAGCTTTACTGTGGAGGTTGCGCAAAGCAGGCCCGTATGCTACAGCAGAAGAGCAAGGCGCAGCAGAACGCCGTGCGCTGTTTTTGGTCGCTGCTACATTTTTCCTGCTCGCCGCCTATGTCTCCTACGAGAGCATCAGCGCGCTGATGAAGCATGAGGTGCCTGACCGCTCCACAGTAGGGCTCCTACTCTCTGTTCTCTCACTTATCATCATGCCTGCTCTGGCTTACGCAAAACAAAAGACGGGACGCGAACTTGGCAGCAAAGCCTTACAGGCAGATGCGGTGGAAACATGGGTGTGTGCTTATCTTTCGCTTGCCCTGTTATTGGGCGTGGGTTTATACGTGGCTTTTGGATGGTGGTGGGCTGATGCTGTCGGAGCTCTTGCCATGCTACCTGTGATCTTATGGCAGGGTTGGGAAACTTTTGAAGAGGCGCGTGAGGGAGAGAACGAAAAGTAAGCAATTGGATTTGTTCTGGTTTTTTCTCATTCGATGATTGGGTGGACAGACCAAAAAAGCAAGATTTTTAGAAACCGCTGAAGCGGCTTCTGTTTAATTCTTACATTTCATTTACCACCCCGATGAATCGGAGCGATGGTTCAACAAAACACGGAGCTAAAAATTTAAAAATAGAGTAAAGCGATTATTTATTTCATTCAATATAAATTGCATTATCATTTCATTTCTGCCCTCCCCGAAACTCCGAAGGTGTCATGCCATTATGCTTTTTAAAAATAGTATTAAATCCAGTTTTCGAATTGAAGCCGGCATCAAAGGCAAGGGACAAAATTTTCAAGTGGGATTTTTTCGGATCTAACAAATCCTTTTTCACATCTTCAACACGGTATTGATTGATAAAATCAAAAAAGTTTTGATTCAGCCGCGTGTTGATTACCTCGGATAGATTGCGGGATGAAATGTCCAATCTTGTTGCCAGATCGGAAAGCGTCAGTTCGGGATCGCGATACGGCCTTTCTTTTTTCATCAATTTTGGCAGTTCTTCAAGACACCTTTCTGCTTTCTCCTGACTCAAACCTGACTTTTCGTATTTCTTGTAATGCATCTTCTCGACAGCGGTTAGCATGGGTTCCCGGTTTACCTCTGTCAATTGAAGCGTAAACATTCTTAATGGCTTTAGAATATTGGTTGATCAGCACAATCGTCTCTATCAAATAAATCATCTTCTGGAATATAATCAGCCAATTGTAAAGGATAAATTCGGGTGACAATTCGCTCGCGTTTTCCGAAAAAAAGGAAGAGCCATTTGAGAAAAATTAATTAATGATAATAATGGATTCGACGATTGCAAATGGGATGAAATGAAACCAGTCCGCTGTTTTCATTTTGTTAGCGAACCGAATCAACGACTTTGCGTAAAGGTAATGGAGTGGAACAATTAAAAAAGGAACGCCGAGCGGAAGTAGCATGGTATTCGGATACTTTGAATTATACCCCAAATCTGTCAAAATCATGGAAAAAAGTATGAGTGAATATAAAAACATCATCAGACTCAAAAACCGGTTGGCGAAAAACTGACGATGTTTTTGGAGAATCAGCAGCGCAAGCAGAATTCCCTGGGCTGCGCTCAGCAGCATAATGATATTTAAAACGCTCAGCGGCATACGGTTTTTCTAATATTCAAAACTATCTTTTAGTGGATTCTTACAATCATGCATTCATTTTTTGGACGAATTCCCGAATCTTTTCATCTGATATTTTCGAGACGGACTTACCTACATTGGCTATTTTTCGAACGACCGCTTTTTCAAAAATATTCATTCTTTCGAAATTAAACTCTCCGCCCAAAATTTCGGCGGCTGCAGCATGATCAATCAGCTCTTGAGGGAACGCCTCCTCAAATTGTTGCTGCGCCTTTTCTCCTTCTTCCATACAGCAAAGATACAATCCCAGCTTTTTGCCTAACAACTCCTCTTTGTGGTTCTCACAAAAATCGCTAACCTTTTTCTGCACCTGACTGGCGTGAATGGAGCCACCAACGATAATCCGGTCATACGGCTTCAGATTCTCCGGTTTCTGTTTCTTTAAATTCATTAAATCAACGCTGCTATCCAATCCGTCTTTTATTTTTTCTGCACATTTTTCCGTGCAACCGTGCTTTGTCATATACACAATCAATGTTTTCATAGCAACTCCATTTTTTCAATTAGATTATGTTTAATCACACAACAACGCTAATATATATGACATCATATATATTGTAAATAAAAATAATAGCCACTGATATAAGCAAATTAGAAAACCTCAGTGGCTCTCTATGGCAATAAAATAAGAAAGCTAACAATGCATAAAATGAAATTATGCAACACCCGCCGCTTTTGCTTTGAACATTTTGGATGTAATAAGCTCAATCAAAAATCCATAAATGATGCCCATCACGAATGTGCCGACTGCGATTTCAGGTCGGTCTAAAACCGGGATTGCCATCGGAATACTCCCAATCGCGCCTAAAACGATTCCATGCAGCCACCAATTCAAACGCAGTACGCTGATACCGATCATGAATCCCAACATGGTTCTGCCGACGATAATCGACCATTTTACCATCGATGTTATCGGCGCTTGTGGATTCGGATTACTGCTAGCCAATAACATACAAATGATACCAAAGATAAAACCACAGACTGTTGCAACGATCACCCGCTTTGGAGTTAGCATCCTTCCTCCTCTTTTTGTGTTAATTATATCAGTGATTGAATTAAAATTGAATTACCATTTTTCAAATCGAACTAAATCACTCAGGTCTTTACGCTTTTTCTTTTTTGGCTCGTCTGCCGGATAACCCAATGGCGTGAAAGCAATCGGCTCGACATCTAATGGCAGACCGAGAATCTCCCGGGATGCCTTTGGATTAAACGCTGCGATCCAGCACGTTCCGAGACCCAAATCCGCTGCTGCCAGAATCAGATGATCCATGGCAATGGTTGCGTCAACATCGGCGTAGTTTTTTCCATCCATTCGTGACCAGGCAGCCGGCGGTTGCGCGCAGATGCAGATCACTAATGGCGCTTCGACAAACCAGTCCCGTCCGTAAATCTGTTTTAATTCCTGCTCCCGTCCTTTTGTTTTGATGACTAAAATTTGAAACGGCTGACGGTTGGCAGCAGTCGGTGCTAACTTTGCCGCTTCCAGCACCTTTTCCAGTTTTTCCTGTTCCACTTCTTTTGATTCGTAAGCGCGGACACTGTACCTTTTTTTAATGAGATCAAAGAATTCCATAAAAATAACTCCTTTGGTTTACTATCAATTTTATGACAAAATATACAAATTTTTTACACTTAACACAAGCAAAATTCATAATTGCGGATAATACTACCCCACCTCTCCATTAAAATTAATTCTTATCTTTTTCGTCGCGGATTAACACGGATTTTCACAGATTATTTTGTCCATAAAGAATTAATAATATCAAATAAAACATTTGGGGTCATGGGTGATCAAAAACTATTTACCATGTTACCTAAAATTCAAAAATGAAATATTTGATTTTTCATTTAAGTTTTGATTAATTATGGAGTGGGGCTGTATCAAAAGTCCCGATGCAAGATGTTTAGCCCAATTTGTAGTAGCGAATTTGTTCGCTCCACACAATATATGGTATTTGACGAATAAATTCGTCACTACAAGTTAACTTTTGATAAAGCCGTAGGCATTGACACAGGTGCTCTGTTCCGGATTCGTGGAAAAGTGATCAGAATGAAATTGACTGTCTTTTTCTTTCTGATCCAGTTCGTCATCCAGATGCATGGACGCAAGTGATTTTTTGCGCTTCTGACTGATGCAGGTATTGACCATGATGCGGTAAAGCCAGGATTCAAATTTTGCTTCACCGCGAAATTGATGGATGCCGTGATAGGCTTTGATAAAAACATCCTGCGACAGATCCTCTGCATCATGATGGCTGCCAGTCAGATCAAAGGCCAGATAATACATTTTTTTCTTATAGCGCTCCACCAGCTCCCGGAAAGCCGACAAATCGCCTTTTTGCGCGCGCTGAACAAGTCCCTGTTCTTCTTTCAATACTTACTTTCTCCCTGTTTCTGGTTTTTAAGACGAGTGTTTTCAGAAAAAGGTTCGCAACGGTTGACATAATACAATTTTTCTTTTTATTTGCATATTACCAATAATTTTTGTACTATTAAACAGAAGATAATTTTCATTTTAAATTAGTAAACGGATTCGGACATGGCAAAAAAAATAAACGTGGGTATTTTGTTTGGTGGAAAATCGGCTGAACATGAAGTTTCACTGCAATCGGCGAAAAATGTTTACGACGCCATTAATAAAGACAAATACAATGTCGCGCTAATCGGCATCGATAAAAATGGACGCTGGCATCTCACCGATGCAAAGGAATTTTTATTAAATGCGGACAACCCTAAATTGATCAAAATGCACAATATGGCGGAGAATCTGGCGCTGGTGCCAGGCGAAGAAATAGACCAACTGGTTAAAACCGAAGACATCCGTTCTATCGGTCCGGTAGACGTCATTTTCCCTATTCTGCATGGCCCGTATGGGGAAGATGGCACGGTTCAGGGGCTGCTCAAACTGGTAAATATCCCATTTGTTGGCGCCAGCGTTCTGGGTTCCGCCATCGGCATGGATAAAGATGTGATGAAACGCTTGCTGCGCGATGCCGGCATTCCGATTGCCAATTTTTTGACGATAAACGAATCACAGAAAAATCAATTAAGTTTTGACGAGGTTAGCAAAAAATTACGTTCACCGTGCTATGTCAAACCGGCGAATCTCGGTTCTTCGGTTGGTATTCATCGTGTAACTAATGAAGCAGAATTCAGCGCTGCCATCGAAGATGCGTTTCAATACGACACAAAAATATTAGTCGAACAGGCAATCGAAGGGCGGGAGATCGAATGCTCGGTTTTGGGAAATGATGATCGAATCGCCTCCGTTCCCGGCGAAGTGGTGACCAACAAAGCGCACCATCAGTTTTATTCGTACGAGGCAAAATATATCGACGAGACAGGCGCCGCACTCGAAATTCCGGCTCAGGTTTCGCTGGAGTTGACAGAACGCATTCAGCAATTAGCCATTGACTCGTGCCGGGGGCTGTGCTGCGAAGGTATGGCGCGGGTTGATTTTTTTCTCACGGATGATGATCAAGTTTTCGTCAATGAAATCAACACTATTCCGGGATTTACCAAAATCAGCATGTACCCAAAACTCTGGGAAGCCAGCGGAATATCTTACACTGATTTGATCGATCGGTTGATTCAATTGGCATTAGAGCGCTTCGAAAGGGAGAGCCGTTTGAAAACATCGGTTGAATTTTAGACTGTTGTTTTAATTCATTCGTTTTCTTTCAAAATAAAATTGGATGACCAAAATGAAACGAAGAGAATTTATTCAATTGAGCGTAATCGGGGGAACGGCAATGACAGTTGCTCCATTTATTTCATGTAAAGGAAAAAAACCGCAAGCGGAATCCCAGTTAGCGAAAAGAAAATTAGGCAGTACTGGTGAGATGATTTCCTGCATCGGATTTGGTGGTGTTTTAGTGAGAGACGAGGAGCAAATTAGGGCAAACGATATGGTTGCGTTGGCGTTTGACAAAGGTGTGAACTACTTTGATGTTGCACCAACATACGGCAACGCCGAGGAGAAACTGGGACCGGCTTTGCAGCCATATCGGGATAAATCGTTTTTAGCCTGTAAAACAATGGAAAGAGACAGAGAGGGCGCAGAAAAAGAATTACACGCATCACTGAATAAACTGAAAACCGATCATTTTGATTTATATCAGTTGCATGCTCTGACCGAAGTTGAAGATGTCGAAAAAGCATTCGGTCCCGACGGCGCGATGGAAACAATCCTTAAGGCACGTCAGGAAGGAAAAATTCGTTTCATCGGTTTTTCCGCCCATTCCGAGCAAGCAGCACTCTTGGCAATGGAAAAATTTGATTTTGATACAGTCCTGTTTCCGATCAATTTTGTCTGCTGGTATCAAGGGAATTTTGGACCGCGGGTTGTGGTAAAAGCACAAGAGAAAAAGATGGGGATTCTGGCGCTCAAAGCACTGGCGTTTACCACGATTAAACAAGGTGAGGAAAAGCCATACGAAAAGCTCTGGTACCACCCGATTGAAGACAAAGAAGTCGCAGATCTGGCGGTTCGTTTCACCCTTTCACAGGGAACAACGGCAGCAATTCCCCCGGGTGAGGCGAAATATTTCTGGCAGGCGCTGGAAATTGCAAAAAATAGTTCACCTTTAACAGAAGCTGAAACTGGGCACTTGAGAAAAATTTCTGAAGGTGTCGAACCGCTGTTCAAAACTGTTTGAATAAGATATTGAACCAAAATGCAGAGTTCCATCCAATGGATCTCTGCATTGAACATTTTTAGAAATAATGTCTCATTATTTTTAATAATTACTTTTTCAGAAACACCTCTTTATTAACTTCTAAATTCCATCACCCAATATTATTAAAATGATGCTTCAAAATTATTAATTTTTTTCAAATTGAACCTTTTTTACTTAAAAAGCATATAACCTCAAAGCGGAAATAAAGGTCGTTTTGCAGTTAAAACCAACGCTTCAATGAAACATTACCAAACATATAATAATTATCTCAAAAAACGTTTTGGTGAACCCGTATTAAAAATCCCGCTGTTTGCCGGTTTTTCCTGTCCCAATATTAACGGGACAAAATCTTCGGGGGGATGTATTTACTGTGATAATGTGGCGTTCAGTCCGGTCGCACAATCCACTGCTCCTGTGATGGTTCAGCTAAAAAAGGGAATTGCCAGAGCGAAGCGGTTTAAACGGTATATTGGTTATTTTCAGGCATTTTCAAACACCTATGCGCCGGTTGATCAACTCAAAAACGCTTATGAGCCAGTGATCAGTTTTCCAAATGTGGTCGGAATTGCCATCGGGACACGATCTGATTGTTTTGATCAGGAAATTTTCGACTACCTCGCGGACATCAACCGCAGGACATATTTGAGTGTGGAAATTGGTTTGCAGACATGCCACAATTCAACACTAAAATTGATAAACCGTCAACATTCTTTTGAAGATAGCGTTGATGCGATAAAACGATTGTCAGAGTGGGAGATTGAGACAGTTGTCCACATCATGCTCGGATTGCCTGGCGAATCCCGGGAGATGATGATGGAGACTGCAAAAAAAATCGCAGCGTTGCCGATAAGCGGTGTTAAAATCCATCAATTAATGGTTATTAAAAACACAAGACTGGAAAAAGATTATTATTTAACCGGAAAGTTGAATCCACTAACATTGGAGCAGTACGCGGAACTGGTCGGCGAATTTCTATCCCATTTAAGACCAGATCAAATTATCCATCGGTTAATGGCGGATTCCCGGGTTGAATCGGGGCTGGTTGCGCCATTGTGGAGCGCGAACAAAACGAATTCGCTCCGTTTTATACAGAACTATTTACAACAGAATCATATTTTTCAAGGATCGAATTATCAACAAAAGCATTTTTAAAAGATGAATGCTGTTTTATAATTAAAAGATAAGTTGTCGTTTTCAATACAGATAGGATATTAAAGGAGAAGTTAATGAATATTAAGAAACTATTTAATTTGATGTTATTGACATTATTTATTTTTCCTTGCGTAATATTAGCTCAGGAAAATGAAACGAATTTGGAGGATATTGCGCCGAAAATATTTATTGATTGCCGTTGGTGTGACATGGATTACATTCGTGAGCAGATCAATTTTGTGAATTATGTGTATGATCGGAAAAATGCGGATCTCCATATCATGGTTACAACTCAAAGAAACGGTGGCGGCGGTCGCGAATATACGCTCACTTTTATCGGCTCAAATCAGTTTGACAGTCAAAATGACACGCTGGTATTTTCAATTCGACAGGATGACACAGAAGATATTGTTCGCGAAAAATTGGTGAAACACCTCAAAATTGGACTGTTACCCTACATTGCCCAAACAGCAGTTGTTAATGACCTTGATATTACTTATTTGAAAACCACTCAAGACCTGGTCAGACAAGATAAATGGAATAACTGGGTGTTTCGGATAAGGATGCGAGGCTGGTTTAACGGGCAACAATCATCGCGGAGCGCAGATATCAACGGGCGAATATCAGCTGATCGAATAACAGATGATTGGAAAATCCGCCTGTCGGTCAGTTCCGATTATGACGAAAGCCGATACGAATATGATGAAGAATGGATAACAGACATCCAGCGCAGGAAAAACTTTTCCGGAACTATTGTAAAAAGTCTGAGCGACCATTGGTCATTTGGTGGACATTTAAATGCAAACTCCTCAAGCTATATGAACATTCGTCAAGCCTATGAAATTTCGCCAGCGATTGAGTACAACATTTTCCCGTATTCGGAATCGACGCGGCGTGAATTACGTATTTTGTATCGGATTGGTGGGGGATATGTTTCCTATGATGAAGAAACCATTTATTTTAAAACTGATGAAAATCTTTATCAGCAAAGCATTCAGGTTAGTTTGGAGTTTAAACAGCCGTGGGGAACTGCTGAAACAAGAATTGCTGCTTCTCACTATTTACATGACACGGCGAAAAATCACATCAGCATCTTCGGGGATATGTCACTGCGATTATTTAAAGGTTTTTCAATTAATTTCCATGGAAGATTTTCCAGAATACACGATCAACTTCATTTAAGAGGACAGGGATTGAGCAAGGAAGACGTGTTGCTGCGACGCTATTCTTTGGCAACCAGTTATGATTACTGGGGATCAATCGGATTCGAATATGCGTTCGGTTCAATTTACAACAATATCGTGAATCCGAGATTTGGGGGTTGATCAAGTTGTAATTGATTGTTATCGCAAATTAATCACTGCCACTTTTTTATTCACCTGGATTGACTCTTACTAACCTTTTATCTTAAGTGGGGGGGTGTATCAAAAGTCCCGATGCACGATGTTTAGCCCAATTTGTAGTAGCGAATTTATTTGCTTTACACAATATATGGTATTTGACGAATAAATTCGTCACTACAAGTTAACTTTTGATACAGCCCCACTTGTTTGTTATGAACGGATCCACTTTTTTTGAAGTAATCCCATTCACTCTGAATAATTTTTTCGCATTTTTTGGAAAATTTCGATTTTTTATGTTGCATTTTGAAAATAAATATTATATTTTCCATGAAATGGATTACTGAACTAATTATCGAAGACAATCCCTTATGATTTTTTACGATTTAAATGAATTTCTCCGGCTATCCGCCGTGTTAAATTATCAACTCAGTGCTAAAAATATTGATTGGCACAATATCACTAATATCATTTTGGGCAATAAATACCTATCAGAGCAGGACAGGGAATTGTTGAATCAGGTGTTTCAATATATGCACAAAATTTATGGTAAGAAAAAACGGCGGTTAGGTCCGTTATCAATTTTGCATCCGCTGAGAGCAACGGCACTTTTAGTTCGTGTTAGCAAAAGAAGCACTTTGTTAGATTTAATTACTACGATTCTTCATGACAATTTTGAAGATATCAAACCAAAGAATCTGGAAATCGCCAAGTTCATAAAGTTCGATTCCGGTTTTCGGAATATCCTTGAGAAAGTTCCAGAAGATGATCGTGCTACTTTAATCAAAAAACTTGAATGGTTAACAAAGAATAATGAGGAAACATATTACCGATATATCGGGCGGCTATTGGACCAATCGAAAAACGCGCCGGAAGTTGTTCGTACAAAATTAGCGGATCGTCTGGATAATACACTGGACATGCGAATCGAATTTGAAGATCCTTTACAAAAGACCGATTTTTTTGAAGTTATTTTCCAAATGATGTTTAGTAAGACCTTTGCAGGATACACGCCGAGTACACCACATCCCCCACCTGCTGCGCTCAATGGCGCCCAACGATTATATCAATTGTTCAAAAATATAGTTTTAATGTCTTTAGTGAGACAAAAGGGAACGGCAGAGAATGACCTAACGGTACAAAATTTGATGACTTACCTCGCCAAAGCGAGTGAGCGGGAAGCCCAGCGGATTGCCCTGCATATTTTTGGCTATCACAAAACCTTAATAGAAAACGGACGCCAGTTACTCATCGAAACAATGGAATATGTCCAAAAAGGCGGAATCGATTCGATCACCCCTCCAATTCCGAATCAAAAATTAGACGGACTTTTCATGTCCACCTTTGATGAGCCAAAGAAAAAAATCAGGAACAAAAAGTTAGCCGATTTGTATGCCGATAAACCATTAATGATCCAAACGGCAATATCTTTTATTGTCATTTTCTTAAGTTTTTTAAACAATCCGAGCTATTATGTTAAGGGCATCAGCGAGAAGGGGATTAAGCCGGAATAATTAATCGCTACTTTTCATGACCGGAAAAATCATCTTTCCAACGTTATTGCAGCTACACATATTTTTCATAAGTGACTTAAACTAATTACAATCAATTATTACCAATGAAGGAGGTATTTATGATGAAAACCAAAATTGCTGTGATACTACTAATTCTTGTTAGTACTATCACGAACTGTGATAAGGATGATAAAACTACTGGACCATCCAAGGCAGATTTCTATATGTACGGGCTGCTTGGCGTCAGTGAACATTATTCGGTTCCTGACTCAAACTATTATTGGGCTTATGCCAGAGTGTTTAACCATTCCGATCACAGAAATCTATCAGCTCAACTTATGTATGGCGAAAATATGATACCACTGCAAGAACGCTATCGGGATTCTGAAAAGTTTTTTACGGATGCGGGTGAAGGTTTCATGTTTAACCTTGGCGGTGATTATATTTTCCAATTACAGGATGGACCAAAATCTTACGGCGGTACGATAACAACTTTGCCCAGGGTCGAGATTCTGCAAGACACGGTTGTTGCCAATACACTAATGCTTGAGTGGAGCAATGTCGGCGCTGATTTTTATGATGTTGAATTTTATAATTACGGAGATTTTGAAAAACACTATCAAGTGGATGGAACGAGCTTTTCAATTCACCTGGACAGTTTAATTAGCTACAATTTTTCCGGATGGATTGATATTTCTGTTGCTGGATTTAAAGGTTTCAACCCTTTTACATCCGCCAACGGTAACGTATCAGGGTGCTATGGCTATCTTTTTGGTTACACACGTGATGATGTTGAGTTTAACTATCCTAATCTTAGTTTCAGGAAACCAAAACCCAAGCAAAATCCACCCAACATAGATAAGTTTGTCCTGTCAATGGTGAACTCGAAATCCAATCCTTTAATTCAGACAGGTACTGCAAAGTTATATTTTACTTTTACTTATGCGCGAATCTCAAATGCGTATTATGATCAATCCGGCTATAATTATTTTAACAGCGTCACCTTATTTGAACCTCTCAATTCTTTAACTGATTTTCACGGATACCTTGACGGTGAAGAGCTTGAGTTTAGCGACTGGGGTGCTTTTTATTACGCGCTAAGAAAATGGGGTACGGTTTATGAAGATTATAACCGGTACCAACCATTTACCTTTAAACTTGACATCATGAATCAACTGGATTCGGCAACCGTAATGAATCCGGACACATTTTCGATTACGAGTTCTCCGCCTGAAAATCAAATCCCACAACCACCATTCACAATCACATGGAGGAATCCGAACAATGCGCATTTTTTCCTGGTGAATGCTAACTGGTATATCGAAAATAGTGATTTGAGTGAGAACATTATGTATTCAACAACAGACAATTTTTTCACTTTTACGGAAATACCGGAGAATGTTGAATCGGGTCAAATTTACGTAATCGCGGTAAATGGTTCCAGCCCGATACACAGCCTTAATCCAAATATGCAAAAATTTAATGGTTACTATTACTCCAGTCGGGAATCGGCGAATGACCTGTACTTTTCGGATGTCCCTGATCTAACAAAATCCAGATTGAAAGAACTTCGTACAGAAACTAATAAGTTAACAAAAGTAAATTTGGATGAATACCTGCTCGGAAAAATATCGGAAAGAAACCCGCGGCTGATAAAGTATAAAAATCGTATAATGAAGTTATTAAAAGAAAAATAAAGTGGAATTCATGATGTTTTCAACCGATGCCCTGTCTTTTATCAAGGCAGGCATCGGTGTATTTCACAAAAATCAGACATCAACGCCGAGCACAGCTCTCACTCCATAGCCGATAAAGAAACTTAATAGCGCCACGCCAAGACTAATTCCTGCCATTTCGATAAATCGTTTATGAAACACCTGATCTTTTGCAACAGAGATGTAAAAATTAAAAACAGCCACGATCAAAACTGCCACTGTCAATGTCAATGCTAAACACAAAAAATAGTTCGAAAAAATCAAATACGGTAAAATTAAGAAAATAACCGTGATGATATAAGCGGATCCCGTGTAAAGCGATGCGCGTACCGGATGTTTCTCGTTGTCTTCAGATTTGGTGGACAAATACTCAGAGGCAGCCATAGACAATGCTGCTGAAATTCCGGTGATCAATCCGGTTAAGGCAATCAATCGCGTGTTTTGCAGCGCCAAAGTCAAACCAGCCAGCGCTCCAGTTAGCTCAACTAACGCATCATTTAAACCCAATACCATAGAACCGGCATAGCGTAGCCGTTCTTCGTCCAACATTTTTAGCAATTGCTCTTCATGGTCACTCTCATCTTTCACCATGGAGTCGACTTCTTTGAGCTGACCTTTTAAAAGGGAATAATTTTCCTGAGCATCTTCTTCGCCTCTTTCCATCAGCTTTATACCAAACGTAAAGCCAAATAGTCGGCTGATTCCATAATAGAACCAGACTTTCCAGCGATTCGACTTTATTTCCTCCCCTGTGTATTCTTTCCAATCCTGGTAGTGCTTCAGTTCTTCATCAGCGATTTTTTCCAGAATTTTCCTGTTTTCGTCAGACTTTATTTTGTTGGCTAATTTGAGATAAATCTGATGCTCAGTGATTTCATTGCGTTGAAAGATGCGTATTTGTTTTTTGAGTTCTGATGATATTTCCATAAATTTGACTTAACCTTATTTATGATTTCTCTTCTGTCAATTGTTCTAAAAGTTCAATGATCATCATTTCCCGGCGATCAACGTCCGCATCGACACCAGCTAATTTTTTCATCAATGTTAATACATTTTTGATCTCTGGTCCTGAGCACACTTCGCGCATGACCAAAACGGCGTCTTTAATCATACCTGTGGTATCTTCCTTCAAATGTGCCATATTTTCCGCAAAACCTTTTTCCAGCTCTTCGTCGGTGCAAACAAATTGTTTCTTCAACGTATCAAAAATTAATTTCTTTTCCTCATCTGTTATTTTTCCGTCTGCCAGGGCAGTAACATTCAATAGCGTCATAACCGCTGTTCTTACTTTCAACTGGTAACTCCTTCCTCGATTGATTTGTATTTATTATTCTGAAAAATTGATTTACAAATGAAACTCGTTGAACGCGGTGAAGTTTCATTTTCCTGATATAACCTTGTATCGATTAAAAGTTACAAAGCCATGATGATAAAATCAAGCTCTTTTATAATTTTTCATCATTAGAACAAAATTTAATCATGAGAATGTTTTCCTTGCCTTCAAGGCACGAAGACGCGAAGTTAACAATCAAAAGCCGTATCCTTCCATTAAGTCTTTTATTTTATCAATCAATTCCGCCAAAGAGGGACTAAAATTGATCAAAATATTCTAAATATATTTATTGTTTTTTTTGGAGTTTTTGAGACTTGGATGCAAATGGATTCCACGAATTGACGTTATTACAAATTTTAACTTGCTTTTAAGTGATTATTTTAATATTATATTTGCACAATTCATTTTACAAACAAATGATACCGTCTATGAATGATGTAAAACGCATAATTATCACTGGCGGCGGAACTGGTGGACATGTTTATCCGGGAATCGCTATTGCCAATGAACTCAAAAAACTTGATCCCGGGATAGAGATTACCTTTGTCGGTGTCAAAAATCGCATTGAGTCTAAAATTGTTCCGCGCGAAGGTTACCCACTTAAAACGATTCATGTGGAATATTTGAGCCGGAAGTTAAGCATCAAAACCGTGACCTTCTTCTTTTCGCTGATAACCGGAATCGTACAATCATTGTCGTTTTTGAAGAATTACCGCCCCAATGCCGTTGTCGGAACCGGCGGCTATGTGAGTGGGCCTGTGGTTTATGCCGCTAATTTGCTCAAAATTCCCATGCTGATTCAAGAACAAAACAGTTATCCCGGAATAACCACACGCTTGCTGGCGCCCAAAGTGACGGAGATTCATTTAGCCTTTGAAGAAGCAGCAAGATATCTGGACAAAGTGAAAGACAAAAGCAAGTTTAAATTCACCGGTAATCCGGTACGACTGTCAGATCAAAAAGATGATCGAGAAACAGCATTAGCAAAATTCAAACTGAATCCCAAACGAAAGACACTATTTCTGTTTGGTGGCAGTCAGGGTGCGTCAGCGTTAAATGTGGCGTTACTCGAAACGCTTCCGAATTTATCAGAAAACATACAGATCATTTGGCAAACCGGCGAACCGGATTATCAAATGATCAAAGACAAAACGGCTTCTCTTCCGCATCAAAAATATATTCGGCCATTCATTTACAACATGGCGGAAGCTTACAGCGCAGCGGATTTGGCATTCTGCCGGGCTGGCGCAATTACCATTGCCGAATTGGTGCAAATGGGCATCCCTTCGATTTTGGTTCCGTTGCCGCATGCCGCCGAAGCGCATCAGAAAAAGAATGCCAGTGTATTAGCTAAAGCGGGTGCTGCCGAGATGATCTTGCAGCAAAATTTAACCGCGGAATTGCTGAAAAATCGAATCGAGAACTTGATATTCGACGATGGTGAATTAACCCGAATGAAAAAGAATACTCAGCAATTCTACCATGAAAACGCTGCCGAAAAAATTGCTAAATGCGTTTTGGAAATAATGGAATAACTACTTGGCGATGACTTCAATTTGTGCGATAATACCTGCTTATCATGTTCAACATACGATTGGACAGGTGGTTTCCGGTGTGAGTCAATTTATTCCCCAAAAAGATATTGTCGTCATCGATGACGGCTCAAGTGACTCAACTGCCGACGCTGCCAAAAAAGCCGGGGCTCAGGTTTTGAGCAATCAGACAAATCAGGGAAAAGGCGCTGCGCTGAAATTGGGGTTCCGATATGCTCTGGAAAATAATTATCAGGCAGTGATCTGTCTGGACGGTGACATGCAGCATCATCCGCATGACTTGGGGCTTTTTTTGACTTGTTACAAAAATTCGGAAGCAGACCTCATTTTGGGAAACCGAATTTCAGATTTATCGACCATGCCCTGGGATCGGCGGTTGAGCAACCAGTTGACTTCACTGATTATTTCTGTATTAACCGGTCAACGCATTCGTGACAGTCAATCCGGTTACCGGCTTATTAAGACTGAAGTGATCCAAAAGATTAATTTGACCACCAACAAATATCAAACCGAATCCGAACTACTGGTGAAAGCGCTGAAAAGGAATTTTAAAATCACTCATGTTCCCATACAAACAATTTACAACAATCAACCGAGTCATATTCACCGCTTGATTGACACCTGGCGTTTTGTCAAAATTGTCGTGTTAAGTCTGATGAATTTACGTTAATGCTATGAGCTCAATAAAATTTTATGTCTTTTCTTCTGCATTCAAAAAATCTGCAATTTTTAATTTTAATAACAGGGAGGAATCATGCCAGGAAAATACAAAATGCTGATCAATGGCAAATGGGTTGCTGGTTCCGAAACAATCGACGTCACCAATCCCTTTAATCAAAATCTGATAGCGACTATTCCCAGAGCCTCACAACAGGATGTGGATGCGGCGATCCGTGCAGCGCAAGAAGCGTTTCCGGCTTTTTCTGAAATGCCGGCGCACAAACGCAGTCTTATTTTGGAAAACACCTCGAAGCTAATTCTGAAACACCGCGAAGAAATCGCCAATCTCATTGCTGCCGAATCGGGCAAAGCCTGGAAATTTGCCAACGGCGAAGTCGGTCGCGGTGCGGAAACCTTCAAATTCGCGGCTGAAGCAGCAAAGAATATTCACGGCGAAACCGTTCCCATGGATGCCAGTGCCAGCGGAGAATCGCGAATGGGATTTTATATTCGGACGCCCATCGGCGTTGTCGGCGCGATCTCTCCGTTTAATTTTCCGTTAAATTTGGTGGCACACAAGGTGGCTCCCGCCATTGCTGCCGGGAATACCGTGGTTCTCAAACCTGCAACTTCAACACCGTTGACTGCTTTGCGAATGGCTGAACTAATGATGGAAGCCGGACTGCCTGATGGCGTTTTGAATATCGTCATGGGCAGCGGCTCAAAAGTCGGTGACTGGGTGGTTAAGGATCCCCGGATTTCCAAAATTTCATTCACCGGGAGTCCGCCGGTCGGAAAATATATTATGTCCCGAGGCGGATTGAAAAAGTACACGATGGAATTGGGATCAAATTCCGCTGTTATCATTTGTGAGGATGCCAATTTGGACAAAGCAGTGCCGAGGTGTGTAGTCGGAAGCTTTGCTAACTCCGGTCAAATTTGTATTTCGGTTCAGCGCATCTACGTGCATCAGGATATTCTGGATAAATTCACCGAATTATTTATTGCAGAAACAAAAAAGCAAATCGTGGGTGATCAACTCAAAAAAGACACAGATGTTGGGCCCATGATTGATGAGCTGGAGGCAGAACGCGCTAAACAGTGGGTCACTGAGGCAGTCGAGCAGGGCGCGAAAATCCTTCACGGCGGTAAACGAAACGGTACCATGTTTGAACCCACCGTGCTGACTCAGATCAGCGAAGACATGAAAGTCATCAAAGATGAAGTTTTCGCACCAGTTGTGTCAATCATTCCCTACAGCAATTTTGATGAAGTGCTGGCAGCAGTGGATAACAGTAAATACGGATTGCAAGCCGGAATTTACACCGGAAAAATCGACCGGGCGTTCAAGGCGATCAAGGAAATTAACGTCGGTGGCATGATTATCAATGATGTGCCCACTTTCCGGGTGGACCAAATGCCCTATGGCGGGAACAAAGAGAGCGGCATCGGCCGGGAAGGATTAAAATATGCGGTTGAAGAAATGACCAATATTCGCATGGTGTGTTTTAACTTATAATATGGATGACCAGTAGAAAATATCAGCGTTAAATAAAGGGATTTTTCGATTGTAGAGGCTGTTAATAATTATCGAATTGAATTGGAATTATCAAAGACTTTTATTACAGCCTTTGCGGTCTGTCTAATCAGTAAAAAAACAAAATAACGATTAATCCAACTGGGCATTCATATTAATAATTTTGAGAATGATTTAACGCACCGCGCGAGAATTGTGGAGTGCAGCAACTGTGTTGCTGCATGAAGTAACATAGTTACTTCACTCCAAAAATAAAATCGTAACTTACACATAGATAATCAAACAGTAACCATAATAGAAATATTTTCTTTAGAAACTTAGGTTGATTATGAATTGCAAATTGTAAACGAATCAGAGGCGGTTATTTTATGAAGTTGAAAAAGCTGACGTTAACACACTATATTTTCATCGGAATCATTCTGGGGATCATCGCCGGAAGAATCTTTGGTGAAAGCATTTTACCGATTGCTGATCCGTTAGCCAATATTTTTCTCCGGCTGTTAAAAATGGCAATCATGCCGTTGATTATCACCTCAATTATCACCGGTGTTTTGAGTGTTGGCAGCGGAAAAGGACTGGGAAGCCTGGGCATTAAAACTTTTTTTTATTACATCATGAGCAGTTTTTTTGCCATTATGACTGGCTTGCTTTTGGTGAATATTTTTCGTCCCGGCGTCGGCGCCAATATCGAGTTGCAAAAATCACCTGACGAATTAGCGGCGGCAGAGCAGGGTATCGGTGAATTACTGTTTCGGATTATTCCTGAAAATCCGTTCGAGGCAATCGCCACCGGGGATGTATTGCCGGTTATTTTCTTTTGCATCCTTTTTGGCGTATTTGTAAACCGGCTCAAAGACCCTTACCGATCTCACATTTCAACATTCTTTCAGGGTGCATTTCAAGCGATGCTGAAGTTAACGCTGTTCGTGGTTTGGGCAGCGCCATTGGGTGTATTCGGGATCAACGCCAGGATTGTCGCTACCACCGGATTTGATGCATTTCGTTCACTGGGATTCTATTTTATGGTGGTTTTGCTGGGACTTTTTATTCACGCGTTCATCAATCTTCCCCTGCTTTTGCGTTTCATTGCGCGTGTCAATCCGTTCAAACATTACAAAGGCATGCCGCCCGCCTTGATGATGGCATTTTCAACCTGCTCGTCAATGGTCACACTCCCGCTCACCATAAAAGCAACAATCGGTAACTCTCGTGTATCAAAAAAGGTAGCCAACTTCTTGCTCCCCATTGGCGCCACGGTCAACATGGACGGTACCGCACTTTACGAATGCGTGGCAACTATTTTTATCGCGCAAGTGTATGGCATCGAATTGAGCATCGCCCAGCAGGCGATGGTGGTGCTGACAGCGCTGCTGGCATCGATTGGTGCTGCCAGTGTCCCAATGGCGGGTTTGGTTATGATGTACATCATTTTGAATGCAGTGGGCTTGCCGCTGGAAGGATATCTGATCATTTTAGCGGTGGATCGAATTCTGGATATGTTTCGAACCACCGTAAATGTACTGAGCGATTCCTGCGGCTCCGTGCTCGTCGCCCGGCTGGAGGGTGAATCTTTGGAAGGCATGGGAGAACCGGAAGAAGGGGAAGAAGATTGACTTGGAGAGTAAAGGGCTGTATCAAAATCTTTTTTTAACCAAATAGACAACAAAATCGTCACAAAAACAAACGTAGCTATTCAGCCATAGAGACAAAGAGAAATCGGAGAAAAAATCAATAACATTTAGAGCACATATTTTTCTCATTTTTGTGAATAAGGGTTTCGGATTAAATTTTAAAACCACATCATTAGAATAAAATCTACAAAATAATCATTGAAGTACTTCTGTGCTCTCTGTTTCTCTGTGGTATTTTTTGTTATCTGAATATTCACAAACAAACTATTAAATTTTAAACACTTCGTGAGCTTTGCGGACTTTGTGGTTTTAAGAAAATATTTTGAGATTAAAATTATCGATGAATACAAACAAAGAAAATCCCATCAAAAAATCAACCATGCGCTGCAAACGCATTTTTGATCTCATCATTATTTTTCCAATCTTCATTGTCGCATTACCAATTTTTTTGATTCTGATTTTGAAATATGCGATCAGCATGGTTTTTTTGCCCAAAGATCGTGGCCCCATCATCCACAAAGTTTTTCGGAGAACAAAAGGACGGCTTTTTCTCATTTACAAATTCCGGGTTTATCGTATCGATGAGTCAAAAAACAAAAATCTCCACAAAACGACACTTCTGAAAATTGAAAATTCGTTAACTGAAACCGATAAAAAGCGGTTTCGGGAAAATCAGCGTTACTGGTTTGAGGACAGGGGAAAAGAAAAGACGTTTTTCGGCGGGTTACTCAAAAAATTCTATTTGGATGAATTGCCGCAGATTGTCAATATTGTTAAAGGTGATATGACTTTTGTCGGACCGCGGCCGTTCGCACTTTACGACCCGCGTAATTTATACGATGAAATTGGACATGTGTACTTGTACGGCAAAAAAACCTATTACCAATTTAAGGACGATCTCCCTGCCGGATTAACCGGTTTTTATCAATTGAACAAAGACTATCGCGCCATTGAAGATTATCAGCGGTTTATGTTCGAGGGAATTGAATTGGATAAAAAATATCACGAAAAACTAAGCGGGACGAACTGCCTGCATGTCGTTCTGCTCGATTTATCCATTATGATAAAAACATTTGCAGTGATTATCCGGGGCGAAGGGATTTAATCCACATTATTATTCCCCGCTGACAAATCCGTCGTCACGATCATCCCGCTGCAGTACTTTCAAATCTTTCAACATTCTGCCCATATCCCTGAACCCGCCAATCGAAAACCAGATCGCGACGATGATTGCCATCACTAAATTGATTTTCAGATACAGAAACCAAAAGTCCATCCAAGCCCTGTCGGAAATTCCATGGAAATAGTAAAATATCGTCCCGGCTACAAATACAGCCGCCCAGGAGATAATCCAAATATAAGTCAAAATGTAGATAATTTTATCACCAGGCGTAAACTCTTTACCCATGCCTAAAACTTTCAGCCCCTTGACTGGCTTCTTGTCAACAACCCGGTGGTCGCCTTTGACTTCGTATTTTCCCCGATGCAATAATTTTTCCAGATTAAAATCTTCTTTTTTGCCTAACAATGATACCACCACATAGATCAACATCGAGGTAACCATAGCAATGCCCCAAAACCACTGTCCGTTAATTAGAAAGTCTTCATAAATTTGATTCAACACAAACCCAGCCACAGAAATGGTAGCACCGGTTATCATGGCGCACCAGGCAGCGGCGGTTGTGCCTTTTTTCCAGTAAAGACCGCCGATAATCACAGCGCCCGATCCGCCGGCAAAGATTGCACCGGTGACCGCCCAAAAAAGCATGATGAACTGGGTTTGCCGGAGATAGAGACTGAAAATAAAAATGAACAGCGCCACACCAATGATCGAAAGGCGGAGAATTCTCAAATGTTGTTTTTTGGAAAATGGTCTCTTACGAATCGGCATCAAAACATCCTGCACAAAAATGCTGCCCCAGGAATGAAGGTAGGTGTCGTGTGTGCTCACAAATGCAGCAAACATCACGGCTGCCAGCGCGCCCATCAATCCGCGGGGTAAAAAATGAGTGAGCACCAGCGGAACGGTCAACTGGCTTTTCAGTGCGTCTGTTTCCAGTCCGCTCAAAACAGTGTTCACACGCAATGATTGGACAAGAAAATCGCGATGGTGTATCACTGTGAATGCCACGATTGGAATGAACAGCAGAAATAAAATCTGGGGGATACCGCGCCAATTGGTCAAAACCGCGCCCATTTTTGCCTCATGGGCAGTCTTTGCAGAACTGTTATAACCCTGTGTTCCCTGCCAGGAAAGCGTGGAATAAAATACGCCGATGACCCCGATGAGAAAGAACCAAAAGTTAAAATCCCGGGCTTGACTGGTTTTAAAAGGATTGATCATCGAAGCGTTTTCTGGCGCGGTCTGCATTGCCTCGAAAATTTGTTCGTAAGAAAAAAGTCTGAAAAAAAAGATGATGATAATCACGAACACGATACTCACAAAAAGTCCCTGCAGAAAATCGGTAATGATAACGGCAATCTGCCCACCGGAAAAAACAAAGTAAATCGAAACGGAAAGCAAAATCAACATGGTTACCGCATAGGTTGAAATGTCTAATCCAAAAAAGGGAATGACATGTGGCAATCCGCAGAAATAGATAAAAAACCGGGCACCGACCGATGGAAAGATGCCGAAATTGATCACTCCTGCGATGAATGCCAGCAAACCAGTAAAAATACGGAAATTTCGACTGTAACGGATCTCGAAGAACTGCGCCATGGTTAATGCCCGCGTTTCACGAAACCGGTAAATTACCCAGCCCGATACGGTAATGATTAACACGAACACGCCCATGGTGAAGCCCCACCAGCTCATGGCAAAACCTGCCTGGAAGTTCATTTCAAAATTGGCAATGACCGTGATCGCGCCCAGACCAGCGATTCCCTGCGCCACACTCACCATGTATCTGCCTGCTGTCCGTCCGGCGGACAGAAAATCAGCGATGCTTTTCATGTGCCTTTTGCTGATAAATACACCAACCAGCATTAATCCAAAAATAAAAACCACAATCAGCCAGTCAATCCAGTGCATGTTCAAGCGTAAGTTCCTCCGCGTATGTTTACAATTCCGGTTGAAATATATTAAATCTTAACAACGCAATTGGATTATTGTTTTTAATATTTCCACCGTAGGGGATGCACATGTGCATCCTTTACAATCTGGAAAATTTATTTTATTCTATTTACCCTTGCGAAGGTTTTTGTAAATACAGTATATTGAAAATAATTTAGGAGTTGTCTCAATTTATAAATGATGGTGAAAAAAGTAACCTTCGCAAGGGTCTTCAAGTGTCTTGGTGGCAATTGATTTTCAAATTATCGAAACTAAAGATACGGATTAAAAATTTTAGGGTCAATGGATTTTTTTTGGAGGAAGCAGGTAAAGATCGGAAATAATTTTATTCTAAAGCACAACTTTTATGAGTAATCGATTATAACCAGGCAATATAAAAATTTAAAATAATTCTTGCTTTGTATTGCTGAAATATTTATTTTTAATTAATCAAATACATTCAATTTTAGATGGGCAAGGTAACATGAAAAAAGCATACGATTTTTCAAACGCTGCCAAAAATCCATACACTAAAAAACTCAAAAAACAAATCACCATTCGGCTTGAGAATGAGACGATAGAATATTTTAAGCATTTGGCAGCAGAGACGGATATTCCTTATCAAAAATTGATTAATTTGTTTTTGAGAGAATGTGCGCATCAGAAGAAAAAACCGACGATCTCATGGGATAAAAAATAGCAGATATTTGGATCTATTTTATTTTTTTTCAGAGTCAAAATTTCAACAAGTCAATCCAGAAAAAAGTAACCTTCGCAAGGGTCTTCAAGTTTCTTGGTGGCAATTGATTTTCAATTCCGGTTGAAATATATTAAATCTTAACTACACCATTGGATTATTGTTTTTTATATTTCCACTGTAGGGGATGCACATGTGCATCCCTTACAA